>JBHPFV010000022.1:0-28297 GCA_042571705.1 Candidatus Omnitrophota bacterium | reverse complement strand
GAAAAATTCGGCATTCCCGGTGGAAGGCGTAAAGATTTATACCGCAGATTAGAGGAATTTGAGCAAAGCGGCGATAATAACTTAAATCCAGGAGAGCTGACCTCAATAATCAACAATGTCTTCATCCGTCCGGATGGGGTAGTCGACCTTAAGCTTACTCTTGTTTTAAGAGGAGATCAACTCAGAGCTTCTAGCGATGACGATCATAGGCCTTCATTAAAAGATGCCACCAACCCCAGAGACTTTATTGAGATAGTTGGCCAGCTATATACGGCAGATGATTTTGTCAGATTTACCGGCGGTAACCCGCGTCGAGAAGTAGCTCAATTAAGGACTACCGCGGACTTGATGCGCAGCGCGGATGCCGATGGCACCTTGGTGCAAGTCGGTTATAATCAGGATACCGCTAAAGAGCGTCAACAGGCCGCCAGTGAAGACTTTAAACAACAGCGTTTTGGTTGCGGAGCGCAGCACACAGTTGATTTATCTTCCACTGCTCAAGGGCTGGTTTGGCATGCGAAAGATAAAGAGAAAAACGGCGATCTGTTAACTCCTACCGGGCAGGCCATTGGCTTAAGCCTAGGCTCACTCACCAAATTAGATGAACAAAGGCAGGATGATTTAAAAACCATTCTTCCCGCAGATGTAGCCGCTGATTTAAGCACCGGAGCGGTACTTACCAATGAGCAGGGAGACGGCGTTGCTCAGCGTTTAGATGTGCCCTCAGCGGCAAAAGCAGCCGTAGCCATGGTTAATGATGGCCTTGATCCATACTTTGATTTGGGCTTAGCGTTGAATCTGGCGGCTATGGCTTCCGACTTAGGGCTACAAGCTGATCCGCGGAGTCGAGTCACTCTTATGACTATCAGCGCGCAATTACCATATGTGTATCATGATAATTTACATGCGGCGAGCATTGCTGTATTGGAGCAGATGTTGGCAGATAAGCGTAGTGGTTTCGCCTACGATCGTATCAACGCCTTACTTGGGAAGTTATCCAGATTGTATACCGGTCAAAGAGAAGCCATGCAAAAATGGTATGACTTAGATCAACAGGACGGGTTTGGCGCTAGAGTCTTAGGGGCCATATGGGCCTTGCGCTTAGGTACACCTGTTCTAGGTAGAGTGGCCAGATATCAAAGAGCTGTGGAAAGGACAAAACAAAGAGAACTCAGAAGTATCGGACAGGATTTAGTTGATGATCAAATATTAGAACAGGCGCCTGAGGGTTGGAGGCTTGCTTACTTGCTTAGTCCTTCTTCTGCGCATACCCAGGCGACCAGCTTAGAAAAACTATCGGTCAATATGTGGTCCTTGCTCCCCGCAGCGCATCCGGAATTAGACCAGGATCGCAGTCTCAGAGGCCGTTGGCAGAGGTTCTGGCAGGCCAGGAAACAGGAGCAAGTAGAGGCGGCAATAGAAAATATGCGCTTTGGTAAAGCCAAAAAGTTATTAAGGCCGGATAACTGGAATACATACGCCGGGTGCATCTGGCCTTTAAGGCCCTGGATCGCTAGGGATGAGAAAAAGAAGAAAAGGCAGCTAAAAACTGACCGGGAAAACAAACTCGGCCTGACTAGATTTCATATTTCTAGACAAATTAACCAAATAACCGCAGAGGTCCAAGCCGATGTAGCGGGCACTGATGCCTTAACTGAGCTTTCCGCTCAGGTTCAATTAGCTAAGGATGAAAAACTTCCGGAACAGACCAAAGGCAAGCCTGGCCTATTCCCGGAAACATTTATGAACCAGGATGAAAGCAACGCAAGGTCTCAGGATCCGCTTAATCTAGCCTTGAATAACTTTATCGCTAGTATTGTTGGTCCGGGATATGATGCCTCAGTTGAGCAGAAGTATTTCTTCGCTCGGCTGTTACATTTAAGTAGCGACAACCCTATCGCCAATTGGAATTTAGTCGATGTCCAGGCTTTAACAGACGGCTGGGCCATCTTGACTCAAAACAATCAAGAGGGTAAGCCCGCCAAAAGAGAAATTATCAATTTAGTTACCGGCTATAGGGAAGGAGAATACATCGTCTCCGCAATCAAGAAGAACGCCGGAGATTATGCCGGTGGAGATAGCCCTGGAAATTCAGCATCAGAAGATAACAAGGAAAAGCAACTGCCTGAGCCGACACCTAGAGACTTAGCTAGGAAGCTTAATTTCATGCCCTGGCAGATAGCTAACGAGATGGAGATTCAAGACCGAGATAATACTTACAATACGTTTAGAAGCGCTCGACGCAATAAAGGATCCCCCGAGAATCACGGATTCCCCACAGAAGATGAGTTTGAGACCGAAAAGAAGAAGCATCCGGAACTTATCGAGGGATTAGACAAAGCAATTCAAGTTGCCAAAGCCTTTAAGAAGCGAAGGGTAAATGTTGACCGCGATGGTTGGTTGAACAATCCAGCTGAATTACTTGGTCAAGTTGATAGAGCCCTGGACGCGAAGGGCTTAGGACATTTAAAAGGTTTTGCGCATGAGCAAATCAAGGCTCATGAGGAGCAACTCGACCACGAGGCCGGTATCAAAGCCCAACTCGATTTATTAGCAGCAGACAATGAACCAGCTACTGTTGATGAAGCAAAACCAGTTCAGCCGGTTACTCCTTCAACAAATAGCCAAACCACAACTGAAGAACCGCTGGATCCGGCAGCCAGGATTCCTGAGATTCGCGGTAAAACCAAAAAATTTGGCCCTGAAAAAACCAGTTGGAACCAACAGAAGACGAGAGAGGACCTTTCTTTAGTCATCGCCAGGGCGATATTATTGGCTGGGAGAGAAACATTGTTCATTGCTCCGGCAGTGGCTGCTTTCTTAGCACTATCATTACCGTTAGCCGTAGCTGCTACTGTCTTGATTGCTTCCTCAAGAGGCTTAATCTACATCAAGAGCCAAAAGAAAGAAATTAATCAGCAGGCCCAGAATAAGGAAAGGCAAGAAAAAGAGGAAGCCAGAACAGCAAGACTAAATAGAATTAACAGTGTTTTAGCGACATTAAGGACAGATAAAACAGCCGGCAAAGAGGTTGATTTTAGAGCCCGCCAATTAGAAAAAGATATTCGAACTGCGAGATCGAATAACGTAATTAGTGAAGGCGACAAGAATATATTAATTACAGAAATCAATAAGCTTACGAATAGCAGCGAAGAACAAAGATTAGAGCAAGAAATTAACCAGGCTATTGCAGAAATTAAAGCTAAGCTAGGAAGTGTAACAGATGCCATTGAGCGAGAAGTTGGCAGGAGAATTGCTAATAGAGAAAGCAGCTTTAGTTGGGTAATTATAACTACTGTTGTACGAGAGCGGCAAAGACGAGCCAAACACAACCAAAAAGTAGCCGAAGCCGAAGAAGAATTCAAAAGACTCACAGGCATGAGAAAAGAAGATAGCCTTTCTAAAGACCAAAGAGACGTAATTGAAGAAGAAGCCGAGGGTGAACTATTAGACGCAACAGGCGTGGCCAAAAGAGCTATTGCCAGATTAAAAGCCAAACAAGATAGAGCAGATGAGGAACAAGAGGCTCAGGATGGACTTGCCCAAAGATCAAAAGATGAAAAGAAACAAGCTAAAAAACTTAACGATAAGAGAGAGGCTCAAGCCGAAGTTAACGAAAAAGATGCAGAAGCAGCCAATGAAGCACGTGAAGCTGCAAAAGCAGCAGCAGAAATAGCAGCCCAGGCTAAAGAGAGGCGTCAAAGAAGAGAAGCCAGAAGACAACAAAGGAAGAGGACAATAGCACAGGAAAAAGCAGCAAAAAAAGAGGCCAAGGCAAGCGCCAAAAGACGTGAGGATGAGCAAGAACAAGCCCAACAAAAGGCGCAAGAAAAGATAGACGCGCAACAGGCCCGGGCCAAGGGGATCAAAGGGGATAAGAAGATCCAGCGAAAAAGGGCAATTCAGCAAGCAAGAGAACAAAGAGACATTCAATTAATTAGTGAAGTCGAAGCTAAATTTGGTGTGCGTTTCCATTATGCTCGTCTGCGCGGTCAGTTTTGGGTAGATGAGTTTAATTATAATATTTGGGACCATATGACAGATTCCGAAAAGAAATTGTTCTTAGAGGCCTTGGCTCGTGGCATCAGGGCTTATGGTAAAGCTATTCCAGCGCAACGGGCAGGAATGGAGAAATTAGCACAAAAGATAGCTGCTGAATTAAGATATATGGCCCACAGGCACAACCTTGTGCGGATGGTTATTAAAGGTAAGAATGGCCAGGGAGCAATATTTGAGAACACTAATAACATTCTCCTATCTGAGAAGTTGCAACATGAGGTTATTGAGACTGATGATTTCATGATCGTTATTTCTTATTATCCTTCCGCTTGCCAGCCGCTAGACTTAGAAGGTGAAGATGGGCAATTCTTAATTAAAATGACTGAAGCGGATCAAGATTTCCTTAAAACCAGCGCAAAAATATATTTAGAGGCCTGGCAGACTATTGAGGATATAGATAGGTCAAAGCAAGATAAATCAATATATCATCGCTTCCGGGCAATAGAAGATAAATGGAATGAATTGGCCTATTTGAATGAAGGGATAGTTGAGCAGGCTAAGCAAGAATTAGAGCAGGCAGAAAAGGGCAATGACAAGCAAGAGGAAACAGCTCAAAATCAAACGCCTCCTCAGCAAGAGCAAAAACCTCAGCCAACCGCTGAAGAAATTGAACAGAAAAAGAAAGACGCTAAGCGAAAATTAGAGTTAGCGGAAAAATCAGCCGAGCGATTAACCCCGATACTGGAACAAGTCCGCGATGAGTTACTGCTCCCGGCGAAATTAAAAGATATCGAGCAGGCAGCAGAGGAAGTGACTGCTTCCCAAACAGCGGAGAATACCGAGGAAGAGGCCAAAGAAAAGACCGAGGAAGAGGCCAAAGAGAGCAAACTTGCTAAAATCTTCCAGGAGACCAGAAAAGATATCATTAGATTGATGCAATTAACCGCCCAGGATGATTTCAACCAGGAAGAATTAGAGCTATTGCTGTTAGGCACAAGCTCTGAGCATTATCGAAAGGATTTGGCTGAGGCCAGCCGTGATCAACTCATAGAAATTGCTGATGCCTTTGATAAAAATAACGCTCAAGATCAAAACAGTGAAGATGTATATGCTCCTGGAGATTGTGCTGTTCAGACAGCACGGGGCTTAATGGATAAACCCGATGACTCTAGCGCTGAGCAGCAAGATGGATTAGAAAAGAATTTTGCCGGTCGGATTATTCACAGGAAAGTAAAAGGCCAAGAGGGCTTTCCGCTGGCTAATACAGATAGAGATGTCCAATTAGAGTTAATGGCCAAAGGAAAGCCATCTCGCCGGTATAGACTTAATCCGCACGAATTTCAGCGCAGCCTGAAGCAGCTAAGAGGTAAGCGCTTAGGTGTATATTTACCAGGAAAGAACCACTTTACGCAATGCATCATTGGTCCTGAGCACGTATTAATTGTCGAAGAAATAAACGGCAAAAAAGAACTCTCAACTATCAGCCTGGAGCAGTTTAAGCAATACATCTTCTTTGCTAACCAGCTGGATGGGGTGCACGCGCTGTTTATTGCTAATGAATGGATACCTGGATTATCTCCAATGTTGGAAACAGACGAACGAGTAGTAACCGCGGCCGCCAGTACTGAAGCCTTAGCCCTGGATGGCAGTCAGGCTGTATTTGCCGCTGCCCAGACCCTGGCGCAAGGCGTGGATAAGATCATCGAATCTTTACAGGCCACAAAAGAACTATTAGAGAAAATAGGTTTAGCGGTTAAAGATGCAGCGCGCCTGGCCAATCCCACGTCCACTTTAATACAAAGAGGAAAGACCAGAGTAGATGCTGTAAAAACAGCCGCATTAGGTACATTTGGCGCCATCGCCAGTAGCTTATATATCACTTTTGCTAATACTAGCTCAACGTACTTTAAATACGCCTTTCCTGGATTCATTGCCGTATCTCCAATTCTAACAGGATTAGCGTTAAGGAATGATAACAGCGAGTTAGCCAAGGCCCGGTTTGGCTTAAGCCTGACTACCGCGGCATTAGAATTAGTCGCTATTGCCTTTGGCCAATTATGGCTTGTGCCAGTACTGATCTTTATCAGCTCGATGATTAATTCCTACATGTTCAGAAGCGTCTTTAGTCCTAATTTAGCGCAGAGAGGACTACAAAAGACCTTTATTGGTATTGGCGTACCAGTGCAAGCAATTTTTGTCAGAGCGGGCGCTAAACAAGTGACCCTGTTTCATATTGCCGGGGCGCCGGTTAAGGCTGGATGGGATGCCTTGGCGCAGCCGATAGGATCAATTGTCGCCGTGTATCTGTACACGCATAATCTGTGGTTGGCCGCAGCGGTAGGATTAGCAGTTGTGCCGGTCTCGATTTTCGCCCACGAATTGGGTCACTTTGTAGTTGGTAAGCTGCAAGGCGCAGCGCCGGACAGTATTACCTTTAAATGGCACGGTGGCGCAACACACTTTACCCGCCCCGCTGGTATAATCTTAAGGACCTTAGCCGGCCCCTTAACTAACCTGGTTTTGGCCGGGGTGGCCCTGGGCTTAAGCCAGATATTCCCTGGCATAAACCTGCTTTCCTGGTTTGCTTATGTTAACCTGCTTCTGTTTGCTTGGAATATGTTGCCTATCCCTAAAATAGACGGTGGTATAGTTGCTGAGAATTTAGGGGCGGGTAAGGTTGGCCAGGCTGTAGCTACGCTCATCTTTAGTGCTGTTTCGATTGCCAGTTGGTTCTTTATGCAGAATTTGCTTAAGGGCTTAGGCGGCGCAAGTGCCGGATCAGGCATCAAGGCCATTACCTCGGCCTTGGATTGGGATAAACTAGTTACTACTTTGCTTTCTGCTCAAGGTGTTCAGGTTGCAATGTGGATAGGCCTAGCTCTGTTCGCCGTGATTGTTGTTGCTCCTTGGGCAATGAACCGCATCAAGGGCAAGGAAATGACCCAACCAACACGCGCATTACCTATCTGGCAGCATATTATTGTCTGGAGTACGCTAGCTTTGGCATCAAGCTTACTGATTAGCATGATTGCCCCCTCAGCACCTGAACATTTTCTGATTCAGCAATTGGGCAGCGGCGCGTTGACTTTATCTGCCGCGTTTATTTTAATGCTTACCGTGCCGCTACAAGAGGAATTTGCCTTCCGCGGAGGTTTCCAAAATGCGCTGAAAAAACTTGGGCTTCGTGGCCGGTTCGGCCGCCTGGTTGCTATCGCAGTCACTAGTGTCGGGTTTAGCCTTATTCACTATAGCGCATATGGAGACCAATTAACCCCGGCCTTGATTGCTATTTTGTTAATTGCAGGTATTGCCTGTGGTTTAGCTTATGAATTCAGCGGCTCAATCTGGACGGCCGTAATGACCCATTTAGCCTACAATATATTAGGATTGACTGTTGCGGCCATTGGCCTGAATGTCTTTCCAATCTTTTCTTATAGCGCATTTGCCGTACTTGTTCTTTGGGGCCTGGCTGCTTTAACTATTCTCATTAAATCCAATAAGGCCTTAATTACAGCGCCTGTTGCCGCTGAGGCAAAAGAGCAGGCCGATACCGCAACAAAAGACAATCTAAACATGCCTTCTACTATCTCAGTGGGTAGAATGTTCGGCATTCCGCTTGGCTTGCACTCCTCGTTCTTCATTTTACCGTTATACGCTGCTGGGGTTGGCTATAAATATTTTGGAACTTTAGACGGGGCGTTATTGGGAGCCGCTGTAGGAGGATTAGTCCTGCCCGTATTTGTATTGCTGCATGAGCTGGCGCACGCTTTAGTCGCTAAGGCACTTGGCCACAGCGCGGAGAAGATTATCCTCTATCCTTATGGTGGAGAAGCAAGCATCGCCTTGCCCGGTACTCCCGGCAAAGAACTTATTATTGCTTTGGCTGGCCCGATGTTTAACCTGGCAATAGTAGGAATAGCGGCTTTGGTCTTGCCTGTATTCGTTCCCTGTCTTGGCATTCTCGAGTTGTTATTTAACGGCTACTTAAGCACACCTCTTTTAATTGTTAAGCTGTTAGTTATGATTAACTTAATGCTGGGCCTGTTTAACCTTCTGGTGCCGGCCTTCCCAATGGATTCAGCAAGAATCTGGCGCGATATCTTGACCATCTTCAAAATTACCAGCTTTGAGAAGGCAACCAGACTTTTGGTTCAGGCCACCAAGTTTGTGATTGCGCCGGCGATGCTTGTTATTGGCTTGTTGGTACCTGCCTTGAGAATGTTCTCGGTGGTTGGTGGAGTTATCTTATGGCCATACGTAGAGCCATACGTAAAAAAGACCCTAGGGCTGGGGACAAGGTCAGAGCATATGCCGTCCTCAATGCCTCTGGCCCCGAACTCAAACGCCGCTGCCTTTACGCCAGGATTATTCTTTGGATTGCCTGTTTTAGTTATCTTGGCTATTTTAGCCTTTTCCATAGTGCGGCGCGGTCCTCCTGCAAACGACAAAAAGTTAGCTACCCTGCCCATCTTCAATTCTATCGCCGCGTTGGATCAGGATGTTTCCGCACCTACCCATTTCGCAGCTGAACCAAGGCCTTTATCATCTGCGCAAGAGCAGACCTTACATGTAATTGCTCAAGACGCCTTTGATCAACTATTGGCCGCCTCTCAAATAAATTCTGAAAATGTATATTTAGCCAATATATATAGACATTATAATTTAATTTCTGTGTACAACGGTGAAATATTATACCTGAAAGTATTCTTGCAGTGGATCCGGGACGGTGTAATTACCTGGATGGACCTAAAATGCCTCTTTGCACATGAATTAGCTCACCACTTATTAGGGCATGGCGCAAAGGCTAAAAAATTAGCAGAGGATATAGACCAGGCAACAGAGTGGAAAATTATCCAGATAGCGAAAGAGCTGCAGCAACAGGAGTTAGATGCTGATGCTTTGGCTGTAGAATTAGTTGGCCGTGCTTTCTTTGGTGGAAATACGAAAGAAGCCAAGATAGCCGTAGCCAGAACTGTGGGCATGCTGAGAAGCTTAACCAGAGAAGCATACCAGTTAGGATTAATAGAGGCCTTGCCTGAGGATCATCCGTTTAAGGGCTTAAATACGCATCCTACCGATGAAGCCAGACAGGCTATACTTAACTCTAATGAAAATGAAGTAATTGACATATCACGCGGTCAGGAGGACAGGACTGAAGTTGCCGCCGCTTCTAAGGTCTTGTCCCTGGCCGCAGTAACACCTATAGTCAGTTTATTAAGCAACGGCCAAGCAAGTGCCACTCTCAACGCCGCCATGTTGGGTGGCACCTTGCTCGTTGCTGCTTTAGTGTTTGGTTTGTTTGGTTGGAAGCAGATTAGGGATTGGCTCAGAGCTCATCCCGAAATCTCTACAGTATTAGCCGTAGTAACGATAGGCGGGTTATACCTCTTAAGCAGTCAGGGTCAGGGGCTGGTTGCCGCCGCCTCCTTGCCTTTGGTCCTGGGTGCTGGTGGAAAGAGCATATATAAAGGCGTACATAAGCGTTTATTCGATCTGGAAATAGCTATAAATCTGGAATTGACAAGTGAATTTTTGGCGGGAGAAGGAAGGAAAAAAGAAGCAGAAGCTTTAAGATGGGCTAAAGAGGGCAGGCTAAGAGCCGGGCCCAACTCATTATTGGCTAAGTTTTTCAGAAATGCATATGATACTCAGGCCCATGACCCTCTATATTTGGCCAAGGCGTTTATATCATTAGCCCATGCCTTAACCAATCGCCCTATTAATCGTCAGGAGTTAATTTCGCTAGAGAAAAAGCTTGAGAGAAAAATACTTAGAAAAGACCCTGAAAATATTAGAAGCATGCTTTCTCGTCTTTCTCAGTTTCGAGCCTCTGCATTTATTCGACCCACAGATATTTTCGTATCTCCTCCCTTCGAAACAGAAAATATTCGCTTATTCCGTAAGGTCAGCCCGGACGCAGCAGCGGCAGCTCAAAGAGTCTCAGCAGAGTTAAAAGGGAGAGCCCATAATGTAATCCACGGACGTGATTTAGAAATTCTTGCGCAAGAAGCCGAGAATCAAGCCTCAAATGCTAGTCAAGATGATCAAAGACAAACAAAGTCCGATGCTAGCCTAACTGCAAGATGGTCATCAGATAATGTACTTCGCAAACTCCAGGATCTCGTTGCCTTATTATTAATAATTGTAATCTTTATAGTTGGAGTAATACAGCTACGGAAATTACTGAAAGATGCCGACCAGCCAACAACCCCAACTACCCCACCTACTCAGCAGGTAGAATCAATTTATGAGGACAACGAAAACCCCATTGTAGAAGGAAATTTAGCTGCGCCTGGGCTAGGAAATAGCAACGCTTTGGGTAGCTTGCCAGAGCAGGCTAGGTCAGGACACAGTGGAAATGATATGAGTATTAAGTTAGGCCCAGGCGCATATGAAGGATCCATGCCCGGTGATGTTATTAAAGGGATATACAACAGCGTAAGGGGCTCAAAATTAGCCAAGATTGGGCGGATTACTCTTATTTCTCAAGGCGAGCTTACGGATGAATGGACCAGGGTAACTGCTAGCGTGCCCGCCTTAGGAGTAGGTAATAGCGTCTTCTTGCAGGTGCCTGTAAATGCACAGATTACTGATGTAGATTTGGGCAACCTGGAAGGAAAGGTAGAGTTAGACGGCTTCAATCTAGTCGCAACAGAAGGTACGCCAACAGCAGTCATAACCTATACCTTCAAAAAGACTACTCAAAACAGCAGCATTGAGGCAGAACAAGGTTTTCCTGTAACTGAAAGCTTGCAAAAAGAATTTGATACTATTCCACCGGTAATTAGAGCAGAGCTAGATGCAGTAAAGCATGCTTCTGATGCGGAAAAACTCAGAGCGATTGAAGATATACTCTGGAATTACTTTGGATATGATATGCATAAAATAGTATATCTAGGCAGCCAGACCTGGATGGAGTTCCTGGAGGATACATTAGATGAAAATGAACGCTTCAATTCGATTTGTAACGTATTGGCCCATTTTACATTTATCTTTCAGCGTTATGTAGATTTAGAAGCTGTAGCTATGAGTGTAGATACTTCAGGAGGCCTGCATAGATATACTTATGTGGAAATTGAAGGGCAATGGTTTGTATTTGACCCCACTATAATAGCTCCAATAGTAGATGCGGGTAAAATTGTTGTTGAGGGAACTGCTGCTGCACGCTTGAAGCAATCAGAGTACGGAGCTAGCTATTGGCAGACAAAGCCAAGGCCAAGACATCCTGAGGAAGTTCAAGCTGATGAAGAGTTAGCTGAAGATAGGCCAATCGAACCCAAATCATTTGAAGAAGTTGTATCTGTGCCCCCTCTGGAAGAGCTGATCCCGTTATTCCATAATGGCGAAGATACAGGATTATGGTATTCGCTAGATGAGGCAACCCGCAGAACTCAGATATATCGAATACACACCGAACCAGTTGTGTTATCTTACGGCGAAGAGCAGGTCATTGACGGAACAACCTTCTATAGAGAAAATAATAGAGTGTGGGTGCAACTTGCAGATGAAGAGAAAGGGCTGGAGTTTGCTCCGGGAGTACCTGATCGTACAAATGGTAGCGAAGGCAAAAATTTCGTAGAGCGTGTCGTTTCTCGGCGTGATCCACATGAAGATTTATCCGCCAAATTCAATGTAATCTCTCTCGGTCTCGATGAGATAATGGTGTTTACAAAGAGTTTAACCTTTAAAGAGAATCTACTCAAATCAGACGTTTCCTTCAATGTATTGAAGCCAGTTTATTCAAATGGTGTTGATACTAAAATACGCTATACCGGCAATTCTAAGGACGGTGTTAATGTATTTGTGCTGCGAGTTGAACCAGTAATATTGCCAAAGGGCAGTGGAGAGACCTTTGACAATGGAGTTACCTTGCGCAGGAGAGGTATGGATATTTGGATTGTTGACGAAATTGAAGAAGTGAGAATAGGAAGCGCTTATCACGAAAAGCTGAATTCTGAGAATAGTAAGCCAGCTACTGTACCTCAAACAGTCAATGCGGTTGTACCAGGTCTTTTCTTAGCTTTCTTATGCAACGGCACAGCCGGTGCCGCTCTCAACGCCGCCATGTTGGGTGGCACCTTGCTCGTTGCTTTGGTTGTGGGTGCGGTTGTGGTTGGTTTATTTGGTAAGGAGCTCATCAAGAAATTAGCATTAGTCGCAGTCGGGGTGATCATGGCTATTTCTGTTCAAGTTGTAAGCGTCCAAGCTCAGCCAATTTCAGGTCCGGAGCAAGGAACTGAAACAACTTCAACAGTTCAGGCTCAAAATGAAATTCCTAAGTTTAATGCTGATTTTGATGAAGGTGTTCCCCAATTCTTTAGGCACACCATTAAAATGGCTACTAATGCCCTGGCCAAACATTCACCAGCTGTGCAAAAAGTGCTTTATGGGCCTGAGAAGAAAGTAACTTTTGCAGTAGTAAGCGATTTGGCCGAAGTGGTTGCCTCAGACCTTGACAAACATGCTGCCGACTACCCGGCTGATGTTAGAGCCAAGATGGCGCCATTGGCAATTACTCATATTTATCCGTTGAAAGATAACCAGAATAAATTTATTTATGTTACTTGCTTGGATCAGAAGGTATTCTCAAGCATGGCTCATCTCATTTGGGGCTTGGCACACGAAATAGAAGGTATTATAGGAACCAGCGAAGAAAAAGGCGTGCTTCCGGCATTAGAGCACGAGGTAGAGGCCTTTAGTCGCTCAATTAATGTGGTAGAGAAAGTCGTTAATGATAATGAGATTCCAGCCAATATCGTTGCCGATCTTAAGGTAATATTGGCGCGTGAAAGGGGCTCCCTGGAAACAGTTAAGCAATGGACGGAGGAACACCAAGATAGAAACTTGGCGCCAATCATTATTGGCGTTGCAGGACTATTATTGCTATTAGGTGTTTTCGCGCTCTGGCGTTTCAAACATAATAAACCTGCAAGTATAAAATTAGTTGATAAAAAAGCAGACACAGACAAAAAGAAACGCTCCAGACATCCAATTAAGCCTCGTAGCAGAGGAAGCAACAGGACTTATAGCTTTGTTCCCGGATTATTCTTAGGCTTGATCTTCAGTCAAATGAATATATCAGACTTACCCCAGCTAGGCATAGTAGCCGGATTAATCGGCTTAGTTATCTTGGCCATTTTAGCGGTTTCCAGAATGCTGCACGCTCCTCCTGCTTGGGCCAGAGCGCTTTATAGATTGATTACCCGTAAGCCCATGGTTAAAGTTGCTGCCATATTACTTGGCGCAGCTGTGATTATGGGCGTTTTTGTTGATGGCAGTCAGGGCGGGAACTTCTCCGCCGCCTCGGAGCTCGTCCTGGCCGCCGCCACTTTGCCTTTGGTCTTGGGTGCGGTTTCATTCTCCGCTGTGTCAGAAGATAGCAAGGTAAATACACTAACGGGGACAGATACAGAAGATGATAATCTTGCAACTCCATTTTACGGGACGAAGGAAGGATGGGGCCAATTATCCCAAGAGTTAAGTAAAATAAATGACACCATTGATGATATTACAACGTATCATCGGCAAAAGGAATTTCTCTCAATGATTGCAGCAGATGATAGTTTACTTGAACCGATAGCGTTAAGAAATAGATTGCGCGTAATAGTTAATAGAAAATCTGTTTCACCTGAAACCGTTCGCGAAGATGCCTTTATAGTTGAATTTGTAAGGCAAGCATTGCTTGCGTACTTCGATCTGAATGTAAAATCTTTTTCCGAACTTCTAAAACTAGTATCATTATACGAAAATCCATTCAGTTATGCACCAGAAGATTCTGTTAAAGTTTTTGATTTGGCTAGTGGTTCGGGCGATGGTTACATGAAGGGAACACAGTGGACTCGAGGTAGAGGAGCGCTAGCAGATATTAAAAGTAGGTTGGAGGTTCAATATGGCAAAGACGTAATTGTTTTCGGAAGCGAATTCATAATGCATATAGCAATAGGGGCGCAGAAAAATGGCATTCCCGTGTTCTTTATGGATGTTGAAGACATTGCAATTCCCAAAAACACGGTGGATGTGGTTACTACTATATGCCCAAATAGCGGCCATGAAACTGAATTCGCAAGAACAGCCTTCAAGATTTTAAAGCCAGGAGGAGAAATTTATTTCTATATCCTAGCATTTCACGACTTGGTGGACAACGTTTCTATTTCCGAAGATGATGATATATATACAGAAGTACATGATATGTTTGAAGGGACAGGCTTTCCTATATCAATAGAATCAATAGAACTAATAGAGGGCATTAACTATATTAGGGCTAAAAAACCGTTTGATTCTCCATCCAACAACAGAACCCAGGCCTTTGCAATTCCGGCCCTTGCCGCCGTGGGTGGCACCACTACGAACCTTGCAAAACGTTTAAGAACATCTAAAATAGCCAAAGTTATATTCTTTGCCGTAGCTACGATAGGCGGGTTATACCTCTTAAGCACTCAGGGTCAGGGGCTGGTTGCCGCCGCCTCCTTGCCTTTAGCCCTGGTTGCAACATCACCGTACTTGGCTATAGGTTTCATTTCTGGATGGCCGGAAGAACATAAAGACGGTAATCAGCAAGCTGTAAAGCACTGGATGCAGGGGGTAGAATTAGAGCAAGCGGGCAGGTTAAGTGAGGCTATTGAGTCTTATACCAAAGTCATCAAGATGGGTCACAATGAGATCGAAGACATTTGCTTATGCAACCGCGGAAATATCTATGCTAGCTTAGGTAATTTTGATAAGGCTATTGGTGACTTTACCAAAGCCATCCACTTGAACCCCAATAATGCCACGGTCTATTACAACCGCGGAACTGCCTATGCTAACTTAGGTAATTTTAATAAGGCTATTGATGACTTTACCAAAGCCATCCACTTGAACCCCAATAATGCCACGGTCTATTACAACCGCGGAACTGCCCATGTTAAGTTAAATAATTTGACTAAAGCCATTATCGACTTTACCAAAGCCATCAACTTGAACCCCAGTTATGCCGACGCCTATTACAACCGTGGAACTGTTCATCTTATGCAAGGTAATGATCAGCAAGGAAAGATCGATTTAATACAGTCAATAAAGTTAGATTCTAAACTAGAACCATCAGCCAACCAAGTAGCTGCATTGTTTGATGTAGACTTAATTGAGGGAGGCTCTACGGATGCCCCTGACACTGATCAAACTTATGCCTTTATTCCTGTTGCCTTTGGCAACATGCCCGTTGTTTTAGCTTTGGTTATGGGCGCGGTTGTGGTTAGTTTATTTGATTGGAAGCAGATTAGGGATTGGCTCAGAGCTCATCCCCTAGTCTCTATTATAGGGGCCGTGGGTGCCATGGTGGCTATAGGTCTTTTTGTTCCCGGAATTTTTGCAAGCACTCAGGGTCAGGGGCTGGTTGCCGCCGCCGCTGACGGTCTTGCCTGGGTCGGCATTGGTGGAATAGTTGGCATAGCTAAAAGAAAAGTTGTTTCTTATAAAGATGGAACAGAAGTTGATTCAGCCTTCTTTGATAATAAAGGCTCTTCTTTTTCAAATGAAACCAAACTTAAGCGAGAATTTTGGAGAGAGGTCATTCAGAGGTCATTTGCTAAGGTTGATCCGGAGAGTGCCCGTAAAGCACAAGAGATTACTTCTCATATTGATCGCATAATGGAGGCCGGACGTAAAAGAGATCAGGATTGGCTACAGAATAATTCTAGGATGTCTGATAGAGATAAAATAAGCCAGGCTAAGTCTTTTGTAATGGGCATTAATGAGACAGTTGATCTCAGGTCAAAAAGATTTAAAACACCCGAAGATGTCCTGCATTATGCTGTTGCATGGTTAAGCTGGGATAAAATTAGGATAGGGCCTTCTTTCTTCCACGGAACAGATATGGCTAATCTGGATAGCATTAGAGAAAAAGGGCTTGGTTTTTATCTTCCGCCATTTGGAGTGGCTTCCCAAGAGTTTGATGCTGACTTGAAACTAGCAGTGATAGCCTATAATGCAATAGGAATAAGGGGTATTGAAGTAGCTTATAAAGGCAGATTAAGGGACAAAGGAGTATTTTTGGATTCTAATCCTCTCCGTGTGGCCAGTTACGCATCAAGAGGTCCTGAGATTCTACATCTAATTTATGGAAGAGAGATATGTCCGTTTCTTGAAGTTTTAAGGCAGGTTGCCAGCTTAAGGGCAGATATTTTTTGCGATGAACAACGCCAGAGATTGATCGGCGTCTATTATAAGTACAAGTCGTTTATGGATAATTTGCAGCCCACAGTAGTCGGCATAAAAGGATCTGTCTTAGATGTATCAACCAAGGAAAAAATTCTAAAAAGCCGAGAGGATTATATCCGGTATTATATGGATGGCCCGAAGACTTTTGATCCCGAAATGTATTTGTTCCATCAAGACCACATATCAAGAAATTCAATAGTGGCTGAAGAAATTTCGTCAGAATATCTTATTTTTCCTGATAGTCAGGTTGTCAGGGAAATACAGCCTGCATATTTGGAAGGGATGCAGTTGGATCGTTCAATAGTTAAGGAGGTTAGCATTGGAAGTGGCTGTGGTTCGGCAACTCAAACCCTCCGCTGCAGCATCGCGCCAGCATTAGGCTTGTTGTTTGTCTCAAAATTATTTACCAACGGCGCGGCCGGTGCTGCGTTGGCCAATACAGATGTCGGTACGCTCAGCATCGCGATTTCTGCCGCACTCTTAGGCCTAATCGCAGTTGCGATCATGAGGAAGATCGGCATCGGCACGGCGATTAAGATCCGCGCCTCTGACTTGGCCAGAGCGCTTTATAGATGGATTGCCCACAAGCCCATGGTTAAAGTTGTTGCCATTTTAATTGGCGCAGCTGTGATTATGGGCGTTTTTGTTGATGGCAGTCAGGGCGGGAACTTCTCCGCCGCCTCGGAGCCTGCCCTGACCGCTACTTCCACATTCACCGCCAACGGCATCGCCTTTGTGCCGGTGGCGCTGACTGGTTTGACGTCATTGGCGCTTGCGGTTGCGGTGCTTTTTGCTATTTTAGTAGCGGTTTTCCAGGTGCGCACAAGGAGAAAATTGTCAGAAGCTGACAATCAATTGCGCTCGCTGGTTGAAAATGGCGAGCGGAAAAATGCCAAGAGCTTAATCAAGCGAATGAACCGCAACTTTAAACACACAAGGACAATACTCATCGTCAGCCCAGTAGAAGAACAGTTAAAGAATAGCGAAAAGAAGAAGGTCTCAACATTTGCCAATGAGGTGAAGGAACATTTGACTAAATTGGGAGTAAGTGATGACCAGGCTGTTCTTATTGGACTGCTGTTTATGGAAGAGCTGGGAGGGAATATTGTCAAGTACGCAAGAAAAAAACTGACTGAAGATAGAGATGTGTTTGGTGTGGTGGGGGTACGGATTGCTGAAGAGGTGGGCAGGTTAAGGCTAACTATTTTCGCTCAAGATAACGGAGGAGGATGTGATTTAGGAGCAGTTTTAGATAAGGTCAGAGAAGCTACTGGCAGGCGTCTTAAGAAAACGGGTGGAAGAGGAGTATTCCTCCTTCTCAGCTATATATTCGGCGCAAACAAAGTGTTCGATGGAGAGAATGCCTGTATACTTTCTAATGGTAAAGGTCTCACCCTTACCAACCTATCCAAGCCCGAGCCTACTGAAGATCGTATTGCAAAACAAGGCTTCATTTTCCGGATGAGCTTTAGGGTGAATAGAAGCCAGCTTGATTTCCGCCGCCTTACCTTTGTGCCGCAGCCTCGTCTTTGGAGAGGCCCGCTAACCCCGCTGATTATTGTTGCTGCAGGTATTCTACTGCTTGCTCTTAGCAACGCTCCGGTAAGAGAGATGTTGAGGCATAATCAGGAGAAGGCTTGGCGGATTTTTAAAGTTATGAAGGCTGCTTATCGACAGGGCAAGAAGAAAGATCGCGAGTTGCTACTAGTTGCATTATTGAGTTTGCATAAGATAGCAGCAGAAAGGTATGAATATAAACACGTGAGTGCCCAAAGAGTAGCAGAAGCCGCAGAGAAAATATGCATATCATATTATGAAAATGGACATAGAGATAGAAAAGGAACACAAACGGAACGTGAGGTAAGAGACATAGTTCATTTAATAGCAGTAAGCTTGCATGAAGGAAAAGGACGGAGAAGAAAGATTCATTTTTCCATTAGTGAGATAAAAAGTAAGAAACAGCCTAAAAGAGGGGCACAACAAAGGCGTAGCAGCACCACCAAGGCTTTTGTGGCTCCGATGGTGTTAGGCTTGGGCTTTGATGTACTACTATTGCCGGTATTGACAGTAGCGGTTGTTGTCGGATTGGCAGTGGTTTTGATGACGCTAGACGGGGCCAATAAACATAGAAGGGTAGTTACGGCGGTCTTTACGGCAATAATGACACTTTCCGCAATTTTCTTGGCCTTAAAAAATAACGCGCAAACGGAAGCAGCCGAAGAAGCCAAAGTAGAAGCAAGCGTAGGCGGAACGGCCAATGCGTTTATCCCTGCAGGTGTTGCCCTCGCCGTTGCTTCAGTGGGGGGCACCTCGCTTAGGGCTTTGGTTGTTGGAGTTATTCTATTCAGTTTAGCCGCAGCCATAATGCGGCATGCTCCTCCTGCTCGGGCAATAGCCCTTTATAGAAAGAATCTCAGGCCCATACTTAGAGCTGCCGCTATAATCAGCGCTATCGCTATAATTATGGGTATTTTTGTTCCTGGAATTATCGAAAGCAGCCAGAGCGCCGGGGCCCCGATCGCCGCCTCGAAAGTGGTTCTGGCCATGGCTGCGATCGGTGGGCTAAGTAATAGCGATGACGCCAGCTTATTTACAGGATGTTCTCCTGTACGTATTCAAGGGTATAATCGTGGGTTACCTGCTTGGATTAGGATTAATATGGTGTCCAAATTTATCAAAGATATATATCCAGGTAACGAAACGGCACTTTTAGATGGAGTTCAAGAGATGGTTGATTGTGTCGGTGCTTTTATGGAAGAAGAAGTCATTCGAATAGTTAATATGACGCATTCAACTGACCACATTTTTACCGAATCAGCCGGAGAAGAAGCTGGAAAATGGATCGAAAAGTTTGAAGATGAGCAACAAGGCCTGATAGCGTTTCTGGACAACTTGGATGAAAAGCTAAAAAGCAACAGTGATGTAAAGAGGCTGGTTAAAAGCATTGAAGAAATTGTTAACAGTTTACAAGGTGGGCCATTATCAGTAGCAGCAGTTAAGAGGCATTTAGAAACATTGTCAGCAGACGCAAAAAGAGAATTATTAGCGAAAGACTTTATGCGAACATGGATGCTTGGCCTTGTAGAAATCCCATTTAAAGAACTTAAAGAGGACCTGGCTCCGAGATTGATTGCTGAATTGTGCACTGAATTAGGCCATGAAGATATGCAAGAGTGGATACTGGATACTTTAATTGAACTTATTAGGAGAGATTTCCCTGAGGCCAGCGATATAGAAACGCGTTGCAAAAGGCATAATTCCTGTGTTCGGGCAGTAGGATTGTTGCCCATGTCAAAAATAACGAAGGCCAGAAAAATAGTTGAGGCGTTAGCAAATGTCCCTGATCCTAAGGAAGTTGTTCAGTCTGATCTTGGCGAACTTGAGTTATGGGAGAAGAATGCTATTGCTAAATTCTTCAAAATTGATCGGAAGCATGAGGATATTGATTTTACTCATCTTCGTAGATGGTACAGTCGCAAACTGCATGTCTTAGCTAATATTATCAAAGAAGGACCAGGGCTGCGTTATGACGAAGGGCTCAAGGAACATGTAACAGACAAAGAATTGTATGAGCTTATCTGTGAGCTTGAAGTAAAGATGCCTTTTAGAAACAAATTAAAAGATAGAGCTGGTGGACCTTTTGGCTCGACTCTTGCTTATATGTTGGAGCAGGCTGAAGTAAGAGCAGATCAAGAAAAAGACTTTCTAGAGCAGATATCAATAGACCCGGATCAGCAAATAGCAGTAGAGGACAAAAGATCGGGGCATGGAAGCGAAAAAGAGACAGGAGACCTGCAGCTACATCGTCGGCCCGGAAACCACTACATAGTGCGTCTTGGTACAGGCCAAGGAAGATATGGTGGGGACAAAGGGGACGTAGAGCTGTGCCATGAATCCAGGGATAAGGTTTCCTATAGCATCTTGATCAGAGAAAGATTCCAGGGGCAGGGATTAGGAACGAGAATATTCAATTGGATAGCCGATGATGAGATGGGAAGGGGAGAGGCCATATTGATGGGCCCGGATCACCCGCTTAATTTAATAGATTTGAATTTCATAACTAACCGCATTAAAAACAGATCTGACTTAACTATAGACATTAAGGTAGGTGAAGACGGTCAATGGGATAATGGTATACAAAAAGAGACAGCGTTAGTTCAGCTACATCAATTGATAGCTGAGGAAGGTAAAGAAGTATACATATCCTTACGCTTTGCCGGTCCGGCCACAGGCAATACTGCGAAAGTAATTGATGTTCCCGCGCAAACTTCAGCAGCATTCGCTCCCATAGGGTTTGCCTTGGGTGGCATCGGGCCCGCTGTTTTGGTTGCAGCCTTGGTTGCTGCTTTAGCGATAGGAATGTTAAATTGGAAATTTGCAAAGGGTGGCGCTGGCAGTAGCCACGCTACTACCTTCGCCGCCGCCTCGGTAGGAGCAGGCGCCACCGTTGCAAACTTATGGAGAAAATTAAAAGAAATAGAAAGGAGATGGTTAGAATGTCACGGGCTGATATGGAAAGAATGGTGTTTAATCACATTATTGACGCGCATCAATACAAGTTTGTCTGCGTTAACGTTGGCGGCAGGACCCGGAATCTCAGAGTTTACAGAGACGGTTCAGTCGAAAGTTACGAAGGAGGAAGATTCGTTCAACTCCCGACCCAACTGGCTAAAGACATCCGCCAGGCGCTTGGCCGGGTACGACAAGTCCCGACCTTTGAGCTGCGCAACGGCAGCCTTAGCTTCAGTTAATGCCAACGAAAAGAGTGGTGGCAGCGCCCAGGCCTGGCTACCGGTATTCCCTGCAGGTTTCTTGGCCGCAATATTTAGCCTGAGAGGCATATTCAATCTGGCAGTAGCGTTAGCGGTAGCTGTCCTGGTCTTCGTGGGGCTAATCAAGATTCTGTTTCCAAATAATACAGTCAGATTTACGCTTAGTGAGACTATAAAAGATATAAGGCAAATACTGTCTGATGATCACCATAGTAGAGCCAGCAACAAGGTAAAAGGCCTCTTACCGATAGCCTGGGTGATGCCGGTAGCCAACCTAAGCTGGGGCTGGAGCATATTCGGCTTGGCCTCTTTAGCTGTAGTCACTGTCGGTGCTGCTGCAATCATCTACTCACTAAGCATCAGCAAGCACAATCGAAAAGTACTGGAAAACTGGGCGGCGGAATATGAAGATGAGATCAGGGCGCCATATCAAGAATTAATTGATGAGATAGAGCAAATTCGGCCTATTGAAGCAGAATTTGCCGGAAGAGAGCACGCCCTGAGTAGAAAATACCAGAAGACTATAGAGAAGATTGCACTACTCAGAGGATGCCTGGATCAGCTCGCTGATCAAGAGGATAACCTTAAGATCCTGTTTTCACAGCTCCCTGAGGTAGTTCAGCAGGAGGCCAGTTGGGACAGTGAAACTGGAGAACTCCAGAATAAGGCCAAAGTTGTCAAAGTAATTACTAAAGAAATCGCTGAAATAAATAAGACCCTTAAACCTGAGGTTGTCTCCCAGACTAAACTCGAAATTAAAGATGCCTGGACCCTAGACTATGCCGAATTCAAGGGCTATCACGAGCAGTTGAGATTATTAACAAACATTCTCAATAAACTTAGTGAAAAGGCGAAAGATCCTGAAGATATCAAAGATATCAAAGAAGCTAAACAGACAGAAATCTTCCTTGGGCTTCCGAGCAACTTACTGAGGAAAGTTAGTTTTGACGGCGTTATGAATACAGATGAAAAGAGAGCCGAAGTTATCAACATCATTAAGCATGAGATCGATATCTTAGAGGGCATAGCCAAACTTGTAGAGCTTGAAACTAGAAAGAATGCCGAACAGTTACAAAAGGCACGCACTCCGGTTTCTTTTGAGGATCAACTGACTTATAGCGTAATCCAGCAATACTCTGAATGGGCCGGACAATACCTGATTGATCACAAAGGCAAAAACCCAGATCTAGATCAAAGAGAAGCCCGGATCGCTAAATTAGTATTATTCAGTGGTCCTTTATTTGAGGCCGCACTTAATGAGGCCAAGGGCCAACACCAGACCTTAGCTGAAGTAGAGGAGCTAGATCTCATGGCCCTAGCCAGATCTTGCCAGGAGCTCTTAAACCTCGATCTGATCACCGACTTATTATCCACTGCCTACGAAGGAAAAGTTAACCCGGAAGAACAGCCAGCTCGCATAAAACGGGTTAGAAGAAGCATAATTACCCCTATTTTAGCTGACATCCGTCTTAGACACCAGTTAGCCATAAGGACAAAGGAGGCATCATCAAAAGCAGAACTACGTAAGATTTCAAAAGATGCCGTAGAGCTCATCAGAGGATACGCATCGAGGTTCCAAGAGGCCTTAAAGAAGCTAAAACAGGTCTTACCTGCACTAGAACCTCAACAAGCTCAGCCGGTTAGCATTGGAACGCTCTCCAAAGCAGGTACTTTAGGAGTTGTCCTAGTAGCTGTTGGCGCGCTTGTAGCTTTCAGTGGCATAACCAGCGCAGATGATTTTAGTGGCGATTCCATATCCAGTAGCAATGGCGTTGCGCCTGCTCTGGCAAACTTCAATACGGATATCTGGCAAGGCTTGGCGATGTTGTATCAGCCGGTACCTTTAAGCATCGACCAGGTCGAATATTTACTTAATGAACTGGGTGCCCTAGATGACGATACAGCCAATACAGAGACAGAGGAACAGGAAGATACGCAGGATAATACCGAAGAAGAGCAGGAGCTGGCCGAAGCTCAAACCCAGGATACACAGCCCAAAGCCCAGCCCGATGAGCAAGTAGGCGCAGAAAACAATGCCGACATCCAACAACTAGAATTGACCACTCAAATTGAAACAACTGATGTTGAGGAAATAGTCCAGCCAGCCAGGGCTCCTCCGGCTGAGGTTGAGAACACTGAAACTATGACCTTTGATGAGCCTACCGTTATGCAGATGGAACCTCCTACCTCTATCACCGCCGAATCTGCCTCGCCTAACTTTGCGCTGGCTGAGAATCAGGGAGCGGATGATACAACTCAGATTGCTGATCAAGCACAGGAAGTTGATACTGATTTCGCACGGAAGGGCATTCAGTTTAGTTGGGACCATGATTGGCGGCGGATGGAGACAGGTGGTCATAATCTTGATGCCGCCTATACCTTAGCTAACATTTTAGGGACTACTTATATATCCGATCCTTTAGAGGAGGAGTTGCCTTCCTGGGCCGCTGTCGTAAGCAGGGCTGCCAGATTGTATTTCTTAGATGTCCAGTTAGGCATACCTGCAGTAATCGCCCAGCATGAGCTCTTTGGGCACGATGTTCGGGCAAGAGAGGCTGGGGCTTCAACCTCATCCAGAATACACATAGCTTATCCGTTTGGGGTCAGTAAAGGATCTCATCGCTTAGAGGATGATCAGAATTTAACGGCTGAAGAACGAGTATTATGGTCTGCCGGCGGCACGGAAGCTACGCAGGTTTTATCTCACGTCATCCTAACCAACATGTTCACTCAAGGTGCGGATGTACACCGTGGCATTCTTTATGTTTTAAGTAAAGGCGACTTTACTAGACAGACTCATAGAGAGTCCTTTGCGTCTGATGAGCTTGAAGATTTATCTAATCAGGGTAGAGATTTTGCCAAATATCTATTGAATATGCAAGAACTCCATGGCGGCCCCGGATTCTCAGTTGGCGAGCTAAGAGAAGACGCGAAAGAAGTAGCGGTCTGGAACCTATTAGATCCCACCTTGGCGCTATCCGGATACCATGCGATTAACTATATCCTAACCGGCGAAGAAGATTTTCGCCTGCCCAATCCTTTACCATACACCGGAGCTGCTCTCACTTACCTTGGCCCTGAGTACTCTCTCGGCTTACTTTATTATACAGATCAGCTTTTCTACGATATGTATGGAAGATGGGGCGATGGACCCAAAGGAGATTTTACTGGAGCAGGATGCCGGGTCGGAAATATAAAGTTAACAGATGACTTATCTCTTGACGCTAATATAGATTTTTGGAAACAAGGTGGATCGGGACTCGCAGGGGGCATACAACTTACTAAACAGTTGTCAGATAGAGGTTATTTGGTTCTAGGAGTAGGTTATAAAACAGAAGGCTTTCTATTGGGAGAACCGCTTGATGAAGGCTTCTTATTCAGATTGGGCTGGATTTTTGGGGATTCTAATAAGAATGCCCGCAACAGGACACCTGAAGTTCCTCGGTTACCAGGCTACGGGGTGAAGAGAACGCCTGCTACTGATGATCCGAAAGAAGTTACAAATACACAAGATGAAAAATCATCCAGCAAAGTTGTGCCTTCTCCAGCAGAGTCAATTGGAGCTAATGCCGCTGCCAATGCGGGCAATGCCGGAGGAATATTCATCGGCAATGGGCCCACTAATATGGCAGCGTTAATAGGTCCGGTTATTGCGGCAGCAGTCCCGAGCAAACTGGAGCAACCGGTTAACATTGATGATCTTATAGGCGAAGAAGACGGAAAAGGCGGAACAGAAATCCAGTTTGAGCTTAACACACCTGATAGGAGTACGGGTCTATATCGGCGCGTAACTAAAACCGGCCGGATCACAGAAAAGACGCCAGTTAGGTCCAGCCAACCGGAATTATTCAAAGACACCTACCAGGTTACCATTGCCTTAGATGAGAATAGAGACGGCGAATATGGCGACAACAATATGTATATTATTCTGAATCAAAAGACCCTCAACGACGCCAATGGCGTGTTAGGACGTGTTAGGATACTTAGGGGAGGAAGAATCGCTCCGGTTGCACTTGAGCGTCCTATTGCTGGATTAGCTTCAGCCAGAATAGCCTTTACTGGGAATTCCGGAGCCGCCAAGCCTAAGGGAAGGGAACTTAAATCTTATACTAATGAGAAGGGGAAAGCTGATCCCAGGCATGTTGCACTACCTAGAGTTACTACTAAAACCGATCCAACGAAGGGCTTGGAGTCTTATATAAAGGATAGCAATCGTGTTACTCAAAGAGAGATTGACATAGCAAAAGACCGTGCTGTCAGAGCAGCTGCAAGGATAGGAAATAAAGGTCTATCTAAGGTTGTTTCTTATTCTGAGCTTACATCAATGGCTCCTAAAGCTTCTCTGGTAAAGTTAAATATAACTATTAACGAGGCTTATAGGGAGCTGAGAATAAATAACGACATTGAGGCAGCCAAGGCGTTAATGAGCCAAGCGAAAGAATGGATTGAACAACGCAAAAAACAAGGAGAAATCATCCCGCCTAATATAGAAAATCTATATGCTATGGTAGAGAGGGCGATTGCAAGAGCAGAAGGTGTTCGGCCTAGCCTGACTGCTGCGCAGAAGCCACAGTCTATCCAACAGCCCAAACCAGCTGAAGTAGTAGCGCCTGCATCTGTAGTTACAGCACCCGCCACCCCGAAGCTGCCAGAACTAGTTGTTGATCTGAAAACAATCCATGACCAGATTAACAGGGCTTATAGGGAGCTGATCAAAAATGGAGACATTGAGAAAGCCACAGAGTTAATTAACAAAGTAGGTGAGTGGCTTGAACAATACAAAATACAAGAAAAACCCATTCCACCTTATATAGAAGAAGATTTTACCAGAGTATATGATGCGATTGAAAAAGAAGCTCAGCCTGAGCCAGCCGTTGCGCAGCAGCAACCAGAACAAGAGCCAGAGCCTATAATTGGTGGCGCTGACGGAACAGAACAATCTGAACAATCTGATTCTGCCACCGCCGCCTCGGTAGGAGAAAAGATTGCCGAAGGCGCCACCGATTCAAATATCGACACAACTTCACAGCAGCCAGATGAGGAAAGTTCGGCTGAAGCTGCACCCGCACCTGCTGCACCAGCTCTCCCACAGCAGCCAAAAGCTGTTGATCTAGAGGAACTTAAGATTGGCGCAAAAGTAAGGCTCTGGGGTCCCTGGTTGAGAGGCATTGAGACAGAAGGGGATACCACAGTAACCGCCCGAATTATAAGCAGAGAGCTTGTGCCTTCAGAGGATGGAAAGATAGAGCCGAATACTTACTCTTTTAAATTCAGAGTTGATACTAACAATGATGGCGAGTTTGATGATACAGAGATCGCAACCATGCTAAACCACAGTGAAAGTAAGAAATACCGGTTAACAAGCATGGAAATAGTTAGGCATGATGTCGAAACTGAGCCGGTTGAGCAGCCAAGCCAGCAGCAAGAGCCAGAGGCCGCCATACCTGCTCCAACAGACACAACCCAGCTGGAACAAGACAACAAAGATCGTGCAGACCTTGCCTACCTAAAAGCTAAATTAGAACTACGTAAGAAGTTTAACCAATCAGCGGAAGAAATAAAAGAGGACGAAGATCAGATCAAGGCCTTAGAAGCTAAGACAAAAGAAGCGGAAGAACCAGTAGCCGAACAACCATCAGAAAAAATACGCAAAACAGAAGCAGAAAGAGTAGACACAGAACGCCTGGTTGTCGCTGCCGCTCAAGAAGCGGAAAAGCTCACCGAGGACCAACCAACACCTCAGCAGCCCGCACCTGTTCAGTCAAGCGAAATTGAACCCGAAGAGACTGAACCAGTGGAAACGACTGAACCAGTTGAGCTGACAAAAGTTAAGCCCCGGGTAGAATTACCCGAAGATAAATCTAAAGAAATCCATGGCGAAAAGAAATGGCAAAACGATCCTCTTAGGCAAATACTCGACTTGGGAGTAGGATCAGCCTGGGAAATCTTTAAGACTCCGTTTGACATATTGAGAGGAAAAGGAATTGATTTCAAATTAGGCAGGAACAAGCAAAACTCCCACAAAATCGTAGCTACCATACAAAAACAAGCCCTGGAAGAAGCTCTGGCTGAGATTGAAAGAACTAAAGATGACTTATATGATGCCGCCAGCATCAACAAACACTATCTGTTAGGTCTGCTTTATTACGGGCTCGAATATTATAAGCATGCCAGCATAGAGTTTGAACAGGCCCTTGAGTTCAATGCCGAATATCAGCAGAAGATAAACAAACAGGCCGAAAAGGACAAGAAGCTCTTTGAAGAACTATATAGATGGGCGCGCCGAGCCGCATATTGGTCAATCCCAGAGGCCCCACTTGCCCCGGTACCGTTTATGGTTATAGACGCCCTAGACGAGGGCGAGAAGAATGCACAAAAAGAGCAAATATGGGAGATGCTTATTGTGGCCAAAAACCAGGACTTGCTTACAAAGATGGGTGAGGCCTCTGCCGAAGACATTCTGCAGTTGAACCTAAATGCGGCTACAGTCTTTAGAATGCAATACGACCCAGCCAAGCCTGATCCTCAGGGGGCCTTTAAACCTGAATGGGAAGAAGAGCAAGAACACCGCAGCTTCATTTTCCCATTCTGGGCGAGACTGTTTAATGGAAAGCTGGAGCTTGGCCCTGCTCTGACCAAGAGAAATTTAAAAGAGTTTACCAAACCTAACCCCTTCGTCGATGCAACATCTAAGGCAGCGGATGAATATGGATTTGCTTTAGTTTATTTCAAATTTATTCCTGAATTTGAATCTTGTGTTATATCCCCAGTACACGGTCTCTCAGGTCAAGAGGATTTTTCTAAGCTTAGAGAAGAGCTTAAGCAGACAGGCGCATTAGAGAATATAGTGAAATTACTCAGAGAGCGCGGATTGCCTTTTGCCAAAGAGCTGTTCTATTATCTGGTCATGACCGAAGAGACCAAAGAAATAGACTGGATAAAATGGGGCACTTCCGGTCTAGACGCCTTATTAGGACTGGAATCCCAGCTTCGATACAACACAACCACGGATCAAGTGAAATCTTCCTTTGTCAACTTTAGTATCAAGGATAACTCTGCTGTGGATGTTGGAAAGCTACTGAGGTCTGCCAAATCTGGCCAAAAGGTTTCTAGAGGCCTGGTTAATGGCGCCTTATTCAACCACGGTTTTTATCTTACAGCGGATGCAAATGCTTTCTTTATGGGGTTATATGGCCGGGCAGCCAAACTTAATGATCCCAAAGAAGCAGTAATCTTAGGATATAAAAATGAACAGGTAGTCACCTCGCTAGGCAATCAGCAGGTATATCTGAATGCGCTGGGCGACTGGGATTACTCGATTGACCAGCTTC
>JBHPFV010000021.1:0-29009 GCA_042571705.1 Candidatus Omnitrophota bacterium | reverse complement strand
CACAACTCGGCAAAAAATTGCAGGCCGCGAGACGCACACCAGCATTCAACAAAGATCAAAAACACTGAGCAAAAATAGGCTAGTACATCTCGATGGTGTGGTCGATGATCTCCACTGCCGGATGGGCCTCGACCAAATTCACGATCTTGGCTAACAGCGAATTCAGTAACCGCTGATCGCTATTAATGCAGGCCACGAAGATGTCCTGGCGTTGCCACTTATCTTGGGTCTCGGACGCTTCGGCAATAGAAACATTAAACTTATGGCGAATCTT
This sequence comes from Candidatus Omnitrophota bacterium, assembly GCA_042571705.1. GTDB lineage: Bacteria > Omnitrophota > Gorgyraeia > JAFGHF01 > JAFGHF01 > JBHPFV01. Next base: position 28,735 of record JBHPFV010000021.1, on the reverse strand, counting down.
ATCTTTCAAGCTTTTTATGATCTGCCGCTTCGACTTCAAAGAATTGACTCCAGGGATAAACAGGCTTAATTGCAACAACCCGATAGTCATCTTAAGATTATTATTCTGCGTTTATCTTTTTTAGTTAAAGAAAAATCGCAACAAAGCGCATCCAGCTGCTGGTGATCTAATTTTCTGGTTAACAGCGCAAAATAAACCAACCAGTCATCTCGCGGATCAGCCGCTTTAAGCCTGGCTTGGGCTGCTTTGTCCAGCTTAATTAAAGGATGAATTATCTTTAAGCCGCACAACTGATCAAAGCGCAAGATGGCGGCTTGAGGCCTTTGCTCTTTTAATAACAAAATAAATTCCCGGCCCAAGCGAAAACGGCTCAATTTTTTCAAAAGGCCGGCGGCGATAGCCTGGCGGAGTAATTTCAAAGTTTTGGCTTCCAGGCTAAAATTATACCTTTGGGCAAAGCGAATCGCCCGGATAATCCTGGTCGGGTCATCGATAAAACTGCGATCATGTAAGACCCTAATCTTTTTCTTGATTAAGTCTTGCTGGCCGGCCAGCAGGTCGAGGAGCCTGCCGAAGTCATCACGGTTAATCGCCATGGCTAAGGCATTAATGGTAAAATCTCTACGGAAAAGATCTTCTTTAATCGAGCTTTGACTCACCGATGGTAAGGCCGCGGGGTGAGCATAGCTTTCTCGGCGCGCGCTGGCCAGATCAATTTTAAACCCGCTAGGCAAAGTAATCGTGGCCGTGCCAAACCTTTTGTGTCCGGTCACTTTTAAAACTATTCTTTCTTGTAAAAGGCTGGCAAAGCGCAAACCATCACCCTCAACTACAATATCTAAATCCAGGTTATCTGCCCCTAAAAGCAGGTCGCGAATAAAGCCGCCGACTAGATAAGCAGGAAAACCGTGATCCTGGCCGATGGCGCCTATTTTACGAATCAAACTAATAATTCGCGGGGGTAGATTCTGTTTGAGAAGTTCGCTGATGTTTTTATGCCGCTGGTTTGTTTTCATGGTCGGGGATGGTATTTACGATGGATTTGTCTTAATCGCTCTTTATTGATATGAGTGTAAATTTGGGTTGTCGAGATATCACTGTGCCCCAGCATCTCCTGTACGGTGCGTAAATCTGCGCCTCTTTCTAGAAGATGAGTGGCAAAAGAATGGCGCAAGGTGTGGGGAGTAATCTCTTTTTTGATCTTTGCCTTTTCTGAGTAAGCCTTAATAATTTTCCAGAAGGTCTGGCGAGAAATCTTTTTGCCCAACCGGGAGATAAACAGATAGGGCTGATCGATCTGTTTACTGAGCTCAGGGCGAGCCCGGGCGGTATACCTGCTCAGGGACTGCTGGGCAAACTTGCCCAATGGGATAATCCTTTCTTTCTGGCCCTTACCTATGCATTTAACAAAATTCATATCTAAATTTAGATCGTTTAATTTCAAATTGACGATTTCAGAAACCCGCATGCCGGTGGCATAGATTAATTCCAAAAAGGCCTTATCGCGCAGACCTAACTTTGACTTTAGGTTCGGGGTACGCAGCAATCTTTCCACCTCCTGATGAGTTAAGACCTCAGGCAATGTTTTCCACAGTTTGGGTAAATTTATGATCCGGGTAATGTCTTCTTTTAAATACTTTTCATTGGCCAAAAACCTGTGCAATACCTTGACGGCAACTAAGCAACGGGCAATCGAATTACTGCCTAAGCCCTGATCCTTTAAATAAAGCATGAAATTGGTAATATCCCGGCGATTAATATTGTTCAAAGAACCCTTATTGTTTTTTTCCACGTATTGGCTATATTTAGACAGATCTCTGCGGTAGGCACTGATAGTATTCTCGGCCAAACCTCTTTCTACTGAAAGGTAGCTTAAGAACTCTTCTACAAGATTTTTCATAGTAACAAGAAGGGGTTGCTGCGCCTTTCCTCACCAAGGGTAGAAGACGGTCCGTGCCCGGGGTAAATCACCAACTCATCCGGAAACTTAAGCAGCTTCTGGCGAATTGAATCAAGCAGGGTCTGTTCGCTGGCATAAGGAAAATCGCAGCGGCCAATACTTTGGGCAAACAAGGTGTCTCCGGTAAATAGGGCCTGATTTGCTTTTAAGCAAATACCTCCGGGAGTATGTCCAGGTGTATGGATGACTTCTAAAAATAATTGGCCCAGCTTTAATTTCTGGCCATCTTGCAAAGTGAGGACTTCAGCCGGCTGATCCAGCTTCTGGCCAAACATAGCGGAAAGGTTAAGCTGGGCGTCTTTCAAAAAAACAGCATCTAACTGGTGGATATATACCGGCACCTTTAAGGCGACATTGGCTGCGATATGATCAATATGGCCATGGGTATTGACAATAAAGTTAAGCTTAAGCCCCAAACTGCTTAAGCGGTTTTTAATCTTCTCCGGCTGATCACCGGGGTCCAAGACTAAGGCTTGATTAGTTTCAGGACATGCTACTATATAACAGTTGGCCTGCATTGGGCCAACCGCTATCTTTTCTATTTTCATCATTGGGCCAAATTTTCCTGAATAGAGCGATAATCAAATTCTTTCTGGATCTGCTTCTTCTGCCTGGCTAAGCTAGATTTAATTCTTAACATTTCCAGGTGGTTGATCTGGAATTTATCTAATTTTTTAATAATATCTTCTTGTTGGGTTATCAAAACATCCAGCTTTTCTTGTTTCGCCGGCACCAGCAGCTTGCGCATCTGGGTTAAATGCTCAACAATCATCCTGGCTGCATAAAGCTGTTTTTTGCGATTGCTATCTTGATCATTGACTAAAACGATTAATTCTTCATGCCAGCTACTCCAAAACAAATAATAGTTCTTGTAGGCCTGCTCAGTGGTCAGGTCGGATGCATAATCTACGGTTTGGGTCACGGCCCTAATTTCTTTTTTCTGCTTAGGCTCACGGACAAATTTCTTGCGAAACGCTTCACATCCGGATAAGGCTACAAGCTGCAAGCTATAAGCAATAAGTAAAAGATAAGTTTTAGCTTTCATTTGATCATCCTCTTGAATTCGGATTCATTGATCACCTTTACATGCAACTGTTGAGCCTTTTTATATTTTGATCCTGATCTGGCGCCGGCAACCAGAAAATCGGTGTTTTGGCTGACAGCGGAAGAAAAACTCCCCCCCAGTTCCTGGACTAATCTTTGGGCCTGGTTACGCGTGAAACTCTGCAATTCTCCTGTAAAGACAAATGTCCGGCCGGCTAAGGGCAGGCTGGCTGTTTTGCTCTTGGGTTGGATCATTGTTAACTTCGCCTGTTTAAGCTTGACTAGCACTTCTTTCGCTTGAGGATTTTTGAAAAAGTCCACAATTGAGGCCGCTACCACCGGTCCTACTTCAGGGATATCCCGCAACTCTTCCTCAACAGCTTGGGCCAGTTGGTCAATCCGGCCAAATTTATTAGCTAAAACAAAAGCCGCCTTCTCGCCAACATGACGGATCCCCAAGGCATATAAAAGACGGGCTAAATCCTGCTGTTTGCTCTTTTCTATCGCTTGCAGTAAATTTTCGGCTTTTTTATCGGCAAAAAGCTCTAATCTGAGCAACTTATCCTTGTTTAGTGAATAGATCTCGGCAACGTCCCGCACCAGCTTTTGCTGGACCAATTGTTCAACTACGCTTTGGCCCATCCCCTCTATATCCATTGCCCCGCGAGAAGCAAAATGAATCAGGCCTTTTTCTAATTGCGCCGGACAAATAGAATTAGGGCAACGATAAGCTACTTCAGCTTCCTTTTCCTTGACAATCTTACTTTGACAGATCGGACAATGCAAAGGTGCCCGAGGCGCCTTTTGTTCACCTTTGCGCACACTCTTAATAGTCTGGATGATTTTAGGGATTACCTCTCCGGCTCGCTCGATCACTACCCGATCGCCAACACGCGCATCTAAACGGGCAATTTCATCAAAATTATGTAACGTTGCCCGCGAAATAGTAACTCCGCCACATTGCACTGGTTTTAAAATAGCTACCGGAGTCAGGACTCCGGTACGACCAACTTGGACCTTGATCTGCCTAATTGTGGTGGTGGCCTGTTGCGCCGGAAACTTATAAGCCAGGGCCCAACGCGGACTTTTTAAGGTCTGACCCAGCCGGCGTTGCTGGGCTAAGGAATTGACCTTAATCACCAGGCCGTCAACTTCGTAAGGCAGCCGGTCTCTTTTTTCCTGCCAGCGCTTGCATTCGGCAATCACCTGATCTAAATCTTTGCACAGTTTGCTATCTGGGCTAACCCGTAAGCCCCAGGCCTGGGCAGTCTGGACAAATTCCCAGTGGCTGGCGAATTGCTTACCTCGCTCTAATAACCCAAAAGAATGAATATAGCACTTCAGCCGCCGCGAGGCAGTAATTTTTGGATCTAACAATTTCAAAGAACCGGCCGCGGCATTGCGGGGATTGACAAATAATGGTTCGTTGTTTTTCTGACGCTGTTGATTCAACTTGGCAAAATCTTTACGCTCCATATAGACTTCTCCGCGCACCTCTAATGTCTGCGGCAAGGGATGCTCAGGACTTGAGATTAACCTCAAGGCCACGGACCGAATAGTTTTAAGATTGGCGGTAATATCATCTCCTGTCTGTCCATCGCCGCGGCTGGCGCCAAAAACGAAACTGCCGTCCTGATAAGTAAAAGAAGCGCTGGTGCCGTCAAATTTTAACTCGGTAACATATTCCGGTTGCTGATCCGGCCCCAAACCTTTAATCACCCTCTGCTCCCAGGCCTTTACTTCTTCAAAAGAGTAGGCATTATCCAATGAAAGCATCGGCACTTTGTGGCTAAGCTGTTTAAATCCTTCCAGCGGCTGCCCACTGACTCTTTGGGTTGGTGAATCGGCGCTGGCCAACTCAGGGTGGACAGTCTCCAGCTGCGCTAAATGCCTGATCAAACGGTCGTATTCACGGTCGGAGATTTCCGGATGGTTTAATACATAATAGCGGTGGTCGTGATGGCGGATTTGCTCTTTTAAGCCCTCAATCTCATTTTTGATTTTTTCTATCCCGCTCATCTTCCGATTGCTAATCGTTCGGCTAGAATTTGAGGCAAACCGGCCCGGACAATCTTCTCCTGGGCCTTTTTGATGTTGTAAGGGGTTCTTTTGATTTCTAAAGTTTTATTTTCGCTGTCATAGACCGCATAGGCCGCCTGAGGATTTGCGTCCCGAGGCTGACCAACGCTGCCCACATTTACGATATAGGTTTTTGCGGATTCCAACTTAATCTTAGGATCTAAACTATGAGACAAATCTTGGCCTTGTTTGATAAACACAACCGGGACATGCGAGTGGCCAATAAAGCAAATCTGGCTCTTTAAAATTGCAAAAGTCTCAGCAGCAGAAGCAACATCCATAATATATTCAAATTGGGCGCAATTGCTCAAACTCCCATGCACCAAGGTCAATTCTTCTTGTTGATAGACCAGTCTTAACCCTTTGAGAAACTGTTTATCCTCAGCAGATAAATTTTGTCCGGTCCAGACTACCGCCTGTTTTGCCTGAGGATTGAAATAATCTGCGTCGAATAAATCGACCGCGGCCCAATCATGATTGCCGGCTATTATCACCGAGGATATCTTTCTTATTTCAGCAATACACTCAGCGGGATTTGCTCCGTAACCAACCAAATCACCCAGGCAAATATACTGATCGATGCCTTCTTTTTTGTAGGCCTTCCTGACCGCTTGCCAGGCCTCTAAATTACCGTGAACATCAGCAAAAATTCCCCAACGCATATTAAAAAAACCTTATTTTGAAATCTGAACACTCGCCGTTAGCCGGAAGCCAATTAAGTTTCTTCTCGTTGATATATCCGGCTAACTGCTGATCGATTTTGGTTAATAATCTGATCAATTGCTGTTCTGTGCCTTCGCCAACCAGTTCCACCCTGCCGTCGGCTAAATTCTTGACCCAACCGTTTAAGCCCAAATCAGTGGCTAAACGTTCGGCAGTAAATCTAAAACCAACCCCCTGGACCCGGCCGCTATAATAAACCTGAACCCGCTTATCCCCTTTAGTCATATCTGTTTATATTCTCAATTTTTTTGTAGACCCAGCCGTAGATTGATTCGGGAACAAAATTAACTAATCCGGCAATAATCCTCCAGCGCCGGGTAATAAAAGCGAAACTTTTCTTCTTCTGGATCGCACGCAAGATCTGACGCGCTGCTCCTTCAGGAGAAGCCACCCAAAATAAAAACTTCTGATCTTTAATCATCTCTGTATCTACAAACCCCGGGCAAAGGTCAGTAACAGCAATATTGCTCCCGGCCAATCTATATCTTAAGCCACGCAGATAGTTAGAAACAAAGGCCTTGGAGGCGCTGTAGGAACAGTTAGGGCTGCTTCTTAAACCCGCTATGGAAGATACCCCCACCAGATGGCCGGACTTCTGGGCCAAAAAGTGTTTTAAGGCCACATTGGCCATTGCCGCAAAGCCGGCAGTATTCACATCGATAGTGTCGATTTCACCCTGCCAATCAAGAGCGATGTTATGGGTATTGATCCCTGAGTTAATCACTATCAAATCCATCCCGCCCATTTCAGCAATCAACTCGGTTAAAATACCCATCGCCTGTTGTTGCTTGGAAATGTCTATCCACTTAACATAAGTCTTGGTGGAAATCTCTTTTTGCAGTTGCTCTAGCAGCTTCGTCCGCCTTGCGGTCAAGCCCACCGTATATCCATTTTCCGCTAAGACACCAGCCACGGCCCGGCCGATACCGGAACTGGCCCCAATCACAATCGCCTTCTTATTACTCTGCAACACTTCAGCCATCTTAAATTAACAATTCCTCCACACTGTGGACTGTGGACTAAAATGGTCGGGGCGGGCGGATTCGAACCGCCGACCTCAACGTCCCGAACGTTGCGCGCTAACCAAGCTGCGCTACGCCCCGTTCCAAAATACTAATAACGGTTGATATTAAAAGTAAACTATTGCCATATGGCACTAGTTAAGCTAAAAGTTAAAGCTTGGCAGTATTTTGGAACGGGGGACGCCCCCAGCCACAAAATACTGTTAAGCTCCTAACGCATTTTCCTGTAACTGAAGTAATTTCTTCAGGATATGTAATATAATAGTTTATCACTTTGAGCCATTTTAGTCAAATGAAAAGGGGCAGCGCTAATACGCTGCCCCTGAATGGTTGCTCAACCAATGCCTTATGTGACCTGTTCCCGAAGGGAACAGGTCCAAGCAGCACAGTTAAGTGTTGTCAGTCTAGTCTTGCCAAAAAGCTAGCCTGTTACCAGTTATAGGTGGTTTCCACAAACACCTGGTCGTTTTTGTCAAATTGTCCATTTAGGCCTTGTTCATCTCCACTGAAGACATGCATCCCTCCGGTAATCATCCATTCATCGCTAATCTCATAGCTGCATTTGGGGCTGACCCGCCAGTCACTATCAAATCCATATATAATCAAAACCTCTGGCTTAAGCCGCTCATACATAAAGTCAGTGGAAAGTTTTAATGTCATCATTGTAGTAATTGTATCTAACCCGCCCCTTGTCGGTCCAAAAAGAAGCGTATTTTCTATAGTAGTTGGTCCAGTAAAAGGGCTAGTGTAATATTGAGGAAAATCTTCCTTTTTGTCTGCGATGAACTGAATAAACTGATAACTAAACAACCAATTGGTCCAAAAGGTGCGGTCAAAACCAAGGCAATAGTTATATTGGTCTACATCAACCGTGTTTTCTATTGTCTCATCATATCCATAATTCATTGCCCCACCTTTAATATAGGCAAATTCACCCCTTAGCGTCCAGCCTTTAAACAAGTTAGGCAAGAAGCCTTCGGTGAGGGTCTTAGAGAAAGACAGGCCAAAAACATCTATTTGTTCTGATCTTCTTTCTAGAGCAAATTGTCCACCTCTAAGATTCCAGACAGTGTAAGCAGCTGAAGCAAAATCATAGGTGTGCAGATAATTTAAGGTGTAATCCCAACCGCCAATCACGTTCTGCCAACGCACACCAATCTTGGTATTTTTAAACTGTTTAGCTGGGCTTTCATCTACACTAGTTGTGGTAATTCCGAATCTACTCAAAGTATTTACGCCCTTATTCCCAAGATCTACAGTACGTAAAGTAAACGGTGATCCAGGCGGAGCATAATAGTTAGGTTCATAGTCGGGAATAAGTAAAAGTTGCAAGTGCCCATCCAACATTAGTTCACCTTCGATATTAATCATCCAGAGTGGTATCCTGGTATCGGCATAACTCTTTAAGGTCCATTCGCGATAGTCCAAAGGGTTAACCATATCCAAAATCCGCACGCCATCGGCTGTTCCCCAAACTACCTGTTGCTTACCCGCCCTGACATCTAACCTATCGGTGTAAATGTCTATGTAACATTCTCGTAACCACTGTAGTTTTTCCGGCATCCTTAATTTTCTATTTATATCTTCAAAGCTTACATCGCGATATATTCTATCTTCAACCGTATACACCCCGTCCCAAAACCAACGGTAGTAAGTAAACAACTCCACCGAATCGGTAATCTCATAATCGACTTTCATGCCTATTTCATTACGTATTTTCATAAACTCATCGAAGCCATGGGCCATGCGCACTGAGGTCTCATTCTTGACATAGCCGCCTAAGTCCAGGCGATCATCCGGGATCGGTAAGATCTTCTGCCAAAATTTGTAAACGATGCTTTTATCATCGACATCTGCAAACGCATTAGCGCCCCGGCCCAACAGTAAAAATAATCCTAAGGCTGCAACTACAAATATTCTCGACTTACTCATTTCATCCCTCCTTACCATTTTAACCGGCGCAAAATCCGTTCGCTAAATTGACTCTCTTCTAAACCCTGATCGAACTTGATATCTTTCATTTCAATTACTGTCCGATGCCCGCTGCGATGATCAATGCACTCCAGGAGTGTCTGCGTTGAATAGCCTTTGCCGTCTACTTCTTTCATCTCATAATTTTTAAAAATTATTTTATATTTTTTTCCTGTTGCGTCATAGATCTCTTGATAAACATCACCGCCGGTTTTTTTATCTACCCAGACCACCCTTTTAGAGTAATACCAGGGGCTCCTTTTGGGCTCGGCTTCAATTACATAACAATCAGCGCCTTTAGCATAGGCTTGTCCGTTAAACTCGGCAGTGTACCCTGCGAATTTCTCTTCACGTAACAGAGTATAAGTCTCATCTTCAAATTTCCTGGTAGTAATTTCCTCGGTTGTAAAATCAGACCCTAAGAAAGAGTCATCATCGGAAGAAGCAGAGATCTTGCGGATCTTCTTTAAAGAAGGCAGCCAGAGCCATTGGTCCGGATCACGGTTGAATTCACTGTATGTCCAACTCAATATCCCCAATCCTTTGACTGAGGTTGGGCCGGTAAACTGGGTGACGTCTTTATAATCCATTTCGTCCGTGCCTAAGATTATCCGCTGGCGCAAGAATGTCCTTTTGCGCATGGCCCCGCTTTTCTCAATCAGATAGACATATCCGGTTGATTGGTAATCATAGGCAAACTTGGTGTACTGAATAAAGTACTGCAGCTGCATAATATCATCGGCGCTCATTCCCGACTTAAGGTCATAAACCTGATGCGACTGAAGTTCTAAGGCGTACAAACTCACCACACCAGAGGCCAGCCAAAAGCTCGCCACAGCTAAAAGTATTAAGGTTATTTTCTTCACGTTTTTTCTCCTGATTTTATTTTTGAACAATCGTTTATTTTTCATTTAATTTTTTACTTATTTTAATAAATCTTTTCCTCCTTTCACTCTTTTTTACCGTAGATAAATTTCGGCTTAAAAATTGAGACTAAGACCGGCAAAAGCACCAAGGCCGCGACCATATTAATAATTAAGGTCAGACCCAGGGTAACTCCTAAACGCGCCTGCAGTCTAATGTCCGAGAATAACCAAACGAACACCCCCACGGAGACAATCATCCCGCTAAAAAATACCGCCTTGCCCGCAGTAATCAGTGTAGCCCGCAAGGCCTCTTTGTAGCTTGGGTGGTCGTGCCGCTTGGCTTCCTGATATAACCGGGTCAGCACATAAATCCCGTAATTGACACCCAAGCCCTCACTGAGCGCGGCCAGGGGAATGGTCTCCGCGGTTAAGGGTACTCCGGTCAGGCCAAAAACGCCAAACACAACCAAAACGCTAAATAACAGAGGCACAAGTAAAAGCGCCCCGGCCGCAAAAGAACCAAAAACAAAATAGATATACACAAATATCAGCGCAGAGATAAACAGGATGTTAGGAATTATGCTCCTGGCGATGATATCATTAATTGCCGCCAGCATCCCAATATCGCCACCGGCAAACATAAACTTCAGGCCATCTTTTTCAGTGATATTGTCCTTGAGCCATTGCCTGGTCTTGAGCAAAATATTATTGATCGTGCTTGATTGATGGTCTTTCAAATCTACCTTGATATTGGCCTGGGCGTAATCTAAGGTAATCACCGGCTCAAAATCTCCAGGATAAGTAGAGATTTCATACAAAAATAGATATTCGGCGATAGTCCGGTTGTTATCAGGAATCACAAAATGGTTTCTGTCCCCTGAAAACATGGCAAAGTTCAGGCCCTTGACATAATCGGTCACTGAAGTGGCATGCCCAACCTGATCGACATTGTCCTTTAAGTATCTTTGCAGGGAATCAATTTTATTCAGCGCCTTTGAATCAATCAGGGAGTCTTCTGCTTCGCCGTCAACTAAGATGTAATAAGAGTTGGTGCCGCCAAAATTCTCGTTGATGAACTTCTCGGCTTGATTATAGTCACTCCAGGGATAAAGATGGCTGGAGCCAAAGGAATTATCGCCGACCACAATCCGGCTGATCCCTGAGATTGAAAACAAGGCGATGATAATAAATACGCTGATTAACGCTAGCCGGGTCTTTTTATGTGTAGAAAGATGGACCAGCCGGCCCAATAACCTGTCTACGATGATGTGTTTCTCTTCCCGGCGTACTTCCAAGACCTTGGGATGCTTCATAAAGGAGATTAAGCAAGGTGTAAAGATAAATGAAGTCAGGAAATTACTGAATATCCCGCATCCGGCGGCCAAGGCCATACTGCGAATCGTGCCCAAGGGAATTAAAATCAATGACAAAAACCCAAAACCATCGGTGATTACAGCGGTCAGCCCCGGGACAAAAAGCATCCCCAGGGTCCTTTTCACGGCGTCCTGAGAGGTCTTGGTTTTATCTTTCATCTCCTCATAATAATGCTTCATAAAGTGGATCGAGTGGCTGATGCCTAAAGAAAGAATCAGAAAAGGCACTAAGATCGTGGTCGGGTCCAGGTGAAATCCGAATAATTTCATCATCCCTAAACCCCAGAGGGTGGCCATCGAAGAATCTAATAACGGCAGGATTACTCCGCGCTTAGAACGGAAGGTCAGGAACAAGATGAACGAGACTACCAGCAGCGTAAACAGCAAGATCTTCAGCATCTTGGGCAGATATAAATCAAGATAGCCTTCTAAAATCGGCCGGCCGGCAATATATACTTTAGTGTTAGCGTCTGACTCTCTGGCCGCGATCGTTCTTAACATGCTAAAAATATGGCGTGATGAGATCCCGCGTTGAAAATCAGCTTGAATTAAAGTGCTTTTGAAGTCTCGCGAGACCATCCGGATATAGACATTGGGACTTAAGACAATCCTATCCCTCAAGGCCATCATTTGCCGGTCATTCTCAGGGACATCGCGTAACACCCGTTCAACAAAGAACCCTTCTTCGTTGGCCCTGATAAATTTAATCTTCCGCGCCGACAAAGAAGTAATTCTTCCGGCATTGATCCCATCCATCAAATACAGTTGATTGGTAATACTAATTACTTTACCCAGCGTATCCGGATTAAAGATATCGCCATCCTTAACGGTAATCGCGATCGAGACCTGATTCAATCCCCCGAAGATTTTGGTCAGTTTATTTTGCACGGTGACAAAGGGGTGCCTTTGCGGATAAAAATCATCGATATTAGTCTCGACATCGATGTCTTTAATCACATAGAAGAAAAATGCCGATACAAAAATAAAGATCGCTATAAATAGCGATCTGTATTTAATCACAGTATTAGCAAATCTAATAGCAAATATTCTCATGTCCTAAGCTTTATCTTCGACTAGCTCCGAATTCTTTTTTAAGGCCTGTTTCTCGATTTTACCGCTGCGCGTCTTCGGCAAGCTTGATCTGAATTCCACTATCTGCGGCACTTTATAGTTAACCAACCGTTCCCGGCAGAAGGCCTTGATATCTTTATCTTCCAGCTGTTCGCCTTCCTTGACCACTACTACCGCCTTGACTGCCTCACCGCGGATTTTATCCGGAACCCCCACTACCCCGACCTCTTGGACCTGAGGGTGTTCGGCAATCACATGCTCTACTTCCGGTGAATAGACATTGAGGCCGCCGACAATAATCATATCTTTTTTTCTTCCTTTAATATAAATATAGCCATCCTGGTCAATATTGCCTAAATCACCGGTATGCAGCCAGCCATTGCGCATGATTTCAGCGGTCAGCTCCGGCTCTTTATAATATCCCATCATTACCGGCCAACCCCGGCAGACAATCTCACCGATCTCACCCTGAGCTAGCTCCTGATCATTGTGATCAAATATCTTGACTTCAAACCAGGGCGGGTTTTTGCCGATGCTGCCCAGGCGTTCCGGACCGGTGACTGTGTTGGGCGCGGCGGTCTCGGTCATGCCCCAACCATGCCAAAGTATGGCGTTGGGGCAATATTTTCCGAAGCGCTGAATCAGGCTAGGGTGGCTGGGCGCGCCAAAGATGTCCACGCCTTTTAAGCTGGTTAAATCAAATTTCTCAAATTCTTTCAATTGCAGGATGGCGTTAAACATCGGCGGTACCAGGTGAAACCAGGTTACCTTGTATTTTTCTATATTTCTCAAAAACTCAAGAGGCATAAACCGCTCCATGACCACAATGGTCATCGATAGTTCCAGGGCAAATTGAATATAAACAAAACCTCCTAAATGTGAAAGCGGCAGCGCGCAGATTGAGACCTGACCGGAGTTTTCTTCGTTTAAGCCAATATACCTGATTGTCTCTCCGGCATTATCCAGGCTGCGATAATTGGACATTACCGCCTTGGGTTTTCCGGTTGTGCCCGAAGTATAATAGAGAATCGCCAAACCCTGTTCATCGACTGGGCCGGCCGGCGGTAATTGCTCCGACTCTTCCTGTATAATTTGATTCCAGCTTAAGAAGCTATCTCGCTGTTCAGTATAACACTTAATGATATTTTTTAATCCGGGGGCTTTTTGGGCAATTTCAGAAAAAGGCATGTTTTCTAATGGTTTGCTAATAAATAGACTGGCCTCGGAATGATTCAACACCCCGATTAGCTCCTCATTAGTCAGGCGCACATCCAGCGGGACCGCGGCCGCCCCTAAGCTGAATACCGCTAAATAACTCAACACATACTCTGGGGAAGTGGGCAGATAGATCACGACCTTATCGCCTTTTTTCACTCCTTGTTTGTTCAGGGCATTGGCTAATTTATTTATTTGCTTGACCGAGTCGGCGTGGCTGATGGGCTGGTCTCTAAAGATCAAAAAGGGTTTTTGCGGGTCTTTTTCGGCTAGCTGACGGAACTTTTTGGCTATATCCATATTTCTCCCATCTTTAATGAAGAAATTCAAATAGTAAAATTTTATTATTTGCTATTTTGACACAAATGGAACTGAGTGTCAAGAAAAAAATAATTGATTCAGGGGGCGGGAGAATGACAGGAAATGAGGCTTTATTTGTATCTTACTTATGGGGTTTAAGCTTACTAATTAACCCCTGGGTAAACTTTATATCCGCTCTGGTCAACTCCAGCTGGTGCTCAATAATGGCCAGCAAATAATAAGACTGCTTTTGCTTCTCCAGGCTCAGCTTTCTTTGCTTCAGCCAGCGCATGATCTTCTTCATTCCTCTGAGCCGGGAGCGCAAACGGGTCTGGGCCAGCCCGGTGCGGACCAAAGGCAAGAAGTAAAGCGAAAGATCGACATTAAAGGCGGGTCTTTGAAAGGTCAGAAAATTCTCGTTAACCAGTTGTTCAAATATCGCTTCTCCCTCTTTGGTGATTTTGTAGATAAATTTTTCCGGCCGTTTGCCTTTGCGTCCGGATTTCTTCTCCACTAACCCTTTTTTCTCCAGCCTATTCAAAGGATAGTAGATCGAGGTCGAATCGACGTTGGTAAAGGTGCTGAGCACCTCAACAATTGTCTTTTTGATTTCGTATCCGTGCTTGGGCCCTTCCTTGAGCAGGCCCAAAATAACCAGGTCTTGCTTCATAACACCGCAATTCTAACACAATCATGAACAAGTTGCAAGGTTTTCTCTAACTATTCAATAATCTATAAATTAAGCTTGCGGTTGTAACGACATACAATAAAAACAGTAAACTAAATCCTGCATCAAATAGAAGCGCTAGTTTGTTTCTTTGTTCAAATAAACGATAAATTCGCTCAAGCCCCTTAGAAACTAGACTCACGACCGCTATTAGCGCTGGGAAGATGTACATCGCCTTCATGCAATCATTATTTCTGAACATTAAAGTATAAAAAATTATAGCGGCAATGTAGCCAATAAAAAGAATATCAAAGATCCAATCATTATCTCTTCTAATAAAATCGAATTCTCGTTTAATAGTTGCCCCGAACCAAATTTTTAGTCGTTTACCAATCTCCACCAAGAGAAAAAAAGTTGGCAAGAGCGCTAGCACAAAGATTGCTCTAGACATATTTAAAATTACTTTGTTGTCCGTTTGCCATGATCCTGAAGAGTAATCAAAGTTTATATCGTGGGTTTGTGCATATAGCTGCGACCAAAGAGAAATTTCATGTAAATCGGTAGGCATAGATGACTCACCTTGATTTTTGGGATGTTTGAGCAAACCAAATAATCTGAAAGTAAAATAACCGCTTTTAATAGAGGTTATTTCCGGCTCATCGTCGTTATCAGTAGTAGCATCTTTAAAAAAATTAGGAAAGGGCGCTCTCGGATGATAGTTAAATATCAACGTACCTCCTTGGGAGGCTACCTTATCATATTGGCCTAACTTAGGAACAATTAATAAAAATGTAAAAAGAAAAATGAGTAAATAGGCTAAATAACCTTTCTTGGGATTGAGCGAAAATTTGGCATCTTTAATTATTATTAATACAAAAATCAACAAAATTGCTGCAAACAAAACAAGCCCGTTAGCCTTAGTCAATCCTGCAAGTATTGTAGAAATAAGCAAGGCGAGAAAATATTTGGGTCTTTTGCTGGCAAAGAAACAATGAAGAAGATACATCGCCAGAGTCGAGAAAAAAATAACAAAAGAGTCATTGCTTACCATAGCATTAACCCCAATTAGCTTAGGATTTAAAGCAACCAGAGAAAAGCTGATTAGTTTTACTCTATCAGCTAAAAGACTATTATTTAAAAAAATCCAGACTATGTAAATAGTCAGTAAACCTGCCAGAGAATTTAGCAATTGCGCTAAAATTAATTTAATGCGATGGTTCCTTAAAGGGAAAAATTCTAAAATAGCGGCTACGGTAGCATGATACAATTTAGGGTGATAACATTGATGGCAATCCTCCAATGTTGGCAGCCTGTCCTCGTCTTTAATTATGTCTATAACTTCAAAATGGTTGTCATATGCATCTTGGTTAACAATAGATAGGCTCATTCTTAATATTGCCGCCATTACAAAGATTAAAATTATACACCATTTATATTTGTCTTTTTTGCCAAGCCAGGTTTTGTGTATTTTTATGGCTATCAGAATTGTACAGATAATGCCTGCGCAAAAAATAACACTCAAAATAAACCAGCTCTGAATCATAAGGTTGTATCCCTCATAGCACTTTCATAATATTCATCATTGGTATTAATATCCCATAGGCTGTAGGGGCTGCCGGGAAGCCGTAAGTAGTTGTGCGCGGCTAAGATACCACTCATAATTGAATGGTCCTGATTGTTATACTTATGCGTGCCGGCGCGGCCAATGGAATACAGATTAGCGAATTGATCCATTCTTGACTTCAAAATGTCATAATGCTCTTGAAAGCCAACATAGTTTACAGGGTAAGCTTGGGCCTCTCGCACGACCCATGAATTCTCTACCGCAGACCTTTTTACTAAATCCATGCTCTTTAGTTCAGCAATTGCCAAATTTTTTAAAGATTGATCAGATTCATTCCAAAGCCCTTTATTCCGAAAAGCAAAATATTCGGCACTTAAAGCAGTTTTATTCTTACCTCCGGCCATCGCTTCAGAAAAATTATTATAACTGGCTAATCGTGCCATTTGGATATCCGGGGAAGGTAAGTATATCCATTGATCTGGAAATAATTTTTTACCACCCACCAACAAATTTACGGTAATGTGACCGCGGTATTGAACTGCCTCTACAGACTTTTTAATACTGGCTGATTCGGATGAATTAAGCATATTGAAGAAATGCGCCAAGGGAATGCTGCTGAAGAATTGTTTAGCCGCAATGTTTATTTTTTCATTATCAGAATTAACGATATCTACAGACGCTACAGTGCTATCTTGGCAATTAATGCTGACCACCTTGGTATTCAGCATCACTTCAACGCCTCGTGATGCTACTTGGTCAGAGATGGCCTGATACATCTGCCCCGCGCCTAAGAGAGGATAATCAAACTGCTTAGCTAAAGTTCTAATCTTGTTGTTCTGAGCCCCCAGCAAAGAATTTTTAAGCACCTGCAGCACATCTAAGCCTTTGATCCTTTGGCTAGCCCACTCTGCGCTAATCTGATTGCACGCAATGCCCCACACTTTCTCTGTATATGCTTTAAAGAAAGTCTCATACAACTTACGGCCGAATTTCTGGATTGTCCAGTCTTCAAAGGTGATAGCTTGCTTTTTTTTATCCGCTTGCGCTAAGATAAAAGAAAACATGGCCTTTAATAATTCCATTGGGCCTAAACTTGCTAATACCTCATAGAGCTTTATTGGATAACTAATATATTGATTTCTGTAACTTATGCGTGTTAGACGCGAAACGGATCGAAAGTCTTCCCCTAAGGTATCGTGCCATATTTTGTTTATTTTTTTGCTTTTGGTGAAAAACCGGTGAGGCCCAATATCAAACCTTGCCCCGTCGTAAACTTCGGTCCTTGCTAAACCGCCAACTATTTTATTGCGCTCGATAATCAGAATATTGCTAACACCGTGCTTAACCAACTCTAATGCCGCCCCCAGTCCTGCTGGGCCAGCCCCGATTATGCAACATTCATAAGATTTTGAACCCATCATTATATCCCTAATATTGACTCCCCGTGGCTTGAGTCAATGTTGATAACTGACATCTCTGATGTTTCCTGCTGGGTTTCCTTGTTCACACAAGGCGATATTACCATTTTCATACAGCACACCTTCGGCCCTTCCCGCATAACAGATAAAGTCTCGTACTTATTATACACTGCTATAGAATTGCGGTCAATTAACAAATAAATGCACACAAATAACCCACTGCCACTTATTTAGTCGCAGTGGGTTATGGGATTTTGGGTTACTTTATTTGACTTTTTATAACTGTTTAAGTTACAAGGGTGTCTGAATTAATGGCGGCCCCAAGGCTGAGCGAAGCAATAATACCAAACAAAAGCTGTAAAAATTGACAGCCCGCTTACCTAAAAAAGCAAAGGGCCCGGATCGCTCGTATTGAGCAATCTGGGCCCCTGTGTTTGGAACTTGTCTAACCCCTGGCCTATTCCAACAGGGTCTTGGGGTCTAGGGTTGGCGAATCATAACGTGGCAAAAAGAAAGAGCCGGTATCATAGCTACCCAAACCAGTCCTCTGTAATGCCATTGCCACACCCTTTACCTGCCCATAGCTTAGGCCAACGGCGACATTATGTTCTTTGGACACCTCCACTATTTGTTTAGGATATTCTACCCAGCCCGTGGCACCGTTAATCAGACCTCTACCTAACTTATCTAATGCGTTCTCGGCAAAGCATGGAGCAACTGCCAAAAGAACAATTGCTAACATAATCGTCAAATAGATCAAACTACGCATTGTTCTTACACCCCCTCTCCTTTCGATTTTTTCCTTTTTGGCGCTACTAACCTGGCCTGGCTTAACTGTGCTGCTTGAACCAGTTCCCTTCGGGAACAGGTTACATAAGGCATAGGTTTTAGCAGCCAATAAAAAACCTACTCCATCAAGGAGTAGGATTTTTATGCTTAGGTTCGGTAACCCAGCTACCATACTCTTTCGGAGGTTAGGCCTGAAGCTTTGCCTGCCCGCCATATTTATGGCGAGCGTCCCACCTGCCTATCGCTATCTTGGCAGGCGGGCTGTCCCATCCTTTCGGATGGTTTGCCATTATCGTCTACTATTCAATTGTACAAAAAAAGTATATCACATCTGTTAGGGAAATTCAAGAGTCGAAGCCATGCTGCTGGAGAAAATTTGCAGTGATCTTCGAATTGGCAGGTTGTTTAGCGAAGCTCAATCTATCTATATACTTGGCCAAAATGTCGGCTTCCAGATTAACTCTCTGGCCAACCTTACGCTGTCCTAACGTAGTGTGTTGCAAGGTGTAAGGAATTAGATGCACACCAAAGGCCCCGGAGCCGAAGGCCTCGGTCCCACAGGAAGAAACCGTCAAACTGACTCCATCCACAGCTATTGAGCCTTTTGGGGTAATATAGCGCATAATTTGAGTTGAGGCCTTGATCTTCATTTCTACATCAGCCCCTTGGCGGACAAGCTCAACCACTTCTGCCGGGCCATCAATGTGGCCGGTAACAAAGTGGCCATCAAGGCGGCCCTGAACCCTTAATGCCCGCTCTAAATTGACTTGATCCGGGGTGCGTAACTGGCCCAAATTAGTAGTATTCAACGTCTCCGGCATCACCTCAAAGCTAAGCTGCTGTCTTTGGTTTCTGACTACGGTCAAGCAAATACCGTTTACGGATATACTCTGCCCAAGTTCAGTGCCGCCAGCTATCTTGGGAGCCAAAACTTGTAACTGACATATTGCACCAGAGCTATCTAGCGACTTAACTGTACCCAACTCTTCGATAATCCCGGTAAACAAATCAGCTCAACCTTCCTTCCACCACTAAATCAGTATCAATCTTTTTAAATTGGATATCTTTCAATAAACTGGCCTGTCTGATTGTGCTGACCCCTTTTCCAGCAACGGCAGTAGGGGCAGCACGGCCACCGACAATTTTAGGAGCAATAAACAGAATCAACTGATCGACTAATTTCTCTTTGAGCGCCGAAGCCACTATCTCAGAACCGCCTTCAATCAACACATGGGCAATTTCCTGCTTGGCCAATTTATGCAATAAATCGCGCAGGTCCACTCTCTTATCTTTATCTCTGGCGATAATAACCTGGGCCTTCTTTCTAAAAGCAGCGATTCTTTCACCCGAGGCCAGCCGGGTAGTAGCCAAAATTACCGGCGCCGGAGATGCCGCAGAAAATATCTTCAGGTTGTTCCTGAGCCTTAATTTGCTGTCCACAACAATCTTCTGCGGCTGTTTCTGAGACAACTGTGTCTTGGATCGGGAACTCAATAAGGGGTCATCTTTGAGCACAGTATTCTTCCCTACTAAAATCGCATCTACCTGACTGCGCAGCTTGTGTACATATTTACGGCTGGACTCAGAACTGATCCAGCGCGAATCTCCTGTAGATGTGGCAATTTTACCATCTAAGCTTTGGGCCAACTTAACCGTCACAAATGGCAGGTGTTTAGTAATATATTTAATAAATACCTGATTAATATCCTGGGCCTCTTTTTCTAAAACTCCGGAGGTGACCTTAATTCCCCGCCGGCGTAAAAATTGCTCGCCTTTTCCATTATTCAATGGATTAGGATCAGACATAGCCATAATTACTTCTTTGACGCCGCTGGCCACAATTTTTTCCACGCAAGGCGCGGTGCGGCCAATATGACCGCAAGGCTCCAAGGTCACATAAAGCCGGCTGGCGCCAGCAGCGCGACCGGCTTGGTCTAAGGCCACAACCTCCGCATGAGCTGCGCCGGCCCGCCGGTGATAGCCCTGGCCAACTATCTTGTTATTTTTTACCACTACTGCTCCGACTAAGGGATTGGGGTTAGTCAGCCCCTTGGCCCTGACTGCCAACTTTAAGGCTAAGCGCATAAATTTTTCGTGATTAACTTTGCTTTTGTTCATCTGGGTTAGCTCCTAATTCTTTTTTCATCGCGACTATTAATTTATAGGGCAGTTTAACGTCACCTATTGTTGCTTTTTGCTTACCTAGACCATGGCAATCAGAACCACCGGTGACTAGTAGTCCGTATCTCTCAGCCAGACTTAAATAATGCGCTATCTTGGCCTGGTCGTGTTCGGGATAGTAAATCTCAATCCCTTTTAGACCCAACTGCACAAACTCAACAATAAGTTCATCACTATCCATGACAAAAGGATGGGCCAAGACAGAAAGACCGCCCAATCTAGCAATTATATCGATCGCCTCAGCCGCTGTGAGCTTAAACTTTTTAACATAGCAACAGGAATTATTGCCAAGATATTTGTTGAAGGCCTCTTTAATTGAACCAACCTGACCTTGTTTTTTAAGCATTTTGGCGATATGTAGCCTGCCAATGGCCTCTGAGGCGGTCCGATCTTTAAGCTCAGCTGCATCTAAAGATATTCCCTGTTCTTTTAATTTATCGACAATGGCCCAGGCCCGTCTTTGCCGCTCTTGGCGGATCTGCTTGAGTTTTTCTTGAAACCAGCTGGCCTGCCAATCAATGAAATAACCTAAGATGTGAATTTCGTGCTGATCCTGCTCAACCGAAAGCTCAACACCAGGGATAACCTCCAGATTCAGCTCTTGCGCCGCCTTTATTGCCGGCTCAATGGCGTAAATTGTATCGTGATCAGTAATCGCGACACAAGATAAGTCGCGCTGGCAAGCTAGCTTAATTACCTCTTCGGGTGTATGCTCTCCGTCAGAGCAGTTAGTGTGAATATGCAGGTCGGCAAACTTCATTAGCTTTTGACTGTTTCCTCTTTGTTAATCTTATCTAAAATACCATTAACAAACTTTCCGGATTCGACGTCACCATACCGCTTGGCTAATTCTACGGCCTCATTGATGGTTACTTTAGGCGGGATATCCTCTAAGAAAAGGAGCTCAAAGGTAGCCAGGCGTAAAATATTGCGGTCAATCACTGCCATTCTCTTCAACTGCCAATTTTCAGCGTATGCTGTCACAGTGTTGTCGATTTTGGCAAGATGTTTCAAGGTGCCCTGAATCAGCTGCTGGGCAAACTCCTTTATTTGTGTTGAGGCCGACTGCTCTTGCCAAAATTGATCAACCGCTATTGACAATTCTTCTTTGGTGATATCAATTTGGTAAAGGAATTTTAGCGTTAATTCCCTGGCTTTGGTTCGCTTGCGCATAATGGTACCTGCTCGTGGTTACAGCTGGCCTATTAAGTTGACCATTTCTATTGCCGTTAAAGCGGCGTCTTTACCTTTGTTGCCTTGCTTGGTACCGGCGCGCTCTATTGCCTGTTCAATATTATCGGCAGTAACAATGCCGAAAGCTACGGGCTTATCACCGGAAAGACTTACCGCGGCGATACCCTTAGCGGCTTCACTGGCTACATAGTCAAAGTGCGGCGTGGCCCCTCTAATTATAGCTCCCAGACAAATCAAGGCATCATGCCTTTTGCCTTTAGCCAGGCGGTTGGCTACCGCGGGGATCTCAAAGGCGCCCGGGACCCAAACTACCTCTAAATCAGTATCTTTGGCTCCATGGCGGACTAATGTATCCACGGCCGCGTCTAAAAGCCGCTTACTGATAAAATCATTGAACCGGGAAACAATCAAAGCAAACCTCTTGCCCTTGGCAATCAATTGACCCTCAATCGTCTTCATGGTTATACCTCCCTTTTTGGTTGAGCTGTTACTTAGCTCATCTGTGCAACCCCGAGGGACAGTTTGATTTGAAAAACTGTCCCGTTCGGGGCAACGGTGTTAGGTTTTGGCTGCGGTTTCATACCTGTCTTAAGATGTGGCCTAGCTTATTTTTCTTTGTCTTCAGGTAATTGACATTCATCAGATGCGGCTTTGTTTCTAACGAAACGGACTCGCTGACTGTTAAGCCATATCCTTCTAAACCCACAATTTTTTTAGGATTGTTAGTCAGCAGCCTAATACTGTGCAGCCCTAAATCAGCCAAGATTTGCGCTCCGATGCCATAATCTCTTAAATCAGCGGCAAATCCTAAGGCGTGATTAGCCTCTACGGTATCTAACCCTTTTTCCTGCAGGGCATAGGCCTCAATCTTATTGGCCAGGCCAATACCCCGACCCTCCTGACGCATATACAGCAACACACCTTTTTTTTCCTTTTGAATCAACTCCATGGCCTGGGTCAGTTGTCTTCCGCAATCACAACGCTGAGAACCAAACACATCTCCGGTCATGCACTGAGAATGTACACGGACCAAAACAGGCTGTTTTTCCCGGACATCTCCCAAAACCAAAGCTAAATGATGTAAATCATCGACCTTGGATTCATAAACAATAAGATTGAAAGTCCCGTATTCAGTAGGCAGGCTGGTGGTCGAGAGCCTCTTAATTAATTGCGTCTGCTTTCTTCTGTACTCAATCAAATCACAAACAGTACAAATTTTGAGCTGATGCAACTGAGCAAATTCTAACAACTCAGCTGTTCTGGCCATGCTGCCGTCTTCGTTCATAATCTCACAAATCACCCCGGCTGGATAAAGTCCGGACAACTGCATCAAATCTACACAAGCTTCAGTATGTCCGGCCCGGGCGAGCACCCCGCCTTTTTGGGCCCGTAAAGGAAAAATATGTCCGGGCTTGAGCAAATCCTCAGGGCCGGTGGCTGGGTCAATTAAGGCCTTGATTGTCCTGGCTCGATCAGCCGCAGAAATGCCTGTGCTCACGCCATCTTTGGCATCAACAGACATTGCCCAGGCGGTTTGATAGGGATCTTTTTTTTCATTGGCCATCGGCTGCAGTCCTAACTGATCCAACCTTTCAGCTTCCATGGGCATGCAGATTAGGCCCCGGCCGTGTTTAGCCATAAAGTTGACTGCTTGCGGCGTAGCGAAGCTGGCCGGTAAAATTAGGTCGCCTTCATTCTCCCGCTGCTGGTCATCGAGCACTACAACCATCTGGCCTTGTTTTAAATCGGCAAGTATCTCTGGAATTGAATTAAAATTTTTCATCTTTTTTAGCTTGAGCCGCTGGCAACGCGCCCAGTGCTGCTGGGAACAGTTCCTGTGATTGGGCTAATAATTTGGAGGAACAGTTCCTTAAGGCAACGCTTAAGCAACCAACAAAAAACCCCCGCAGTGATCTTCGGGGGTATCCTATACACTATCAACTATAAACTGTCTTCTCTCATCTAGACTATACTATCGGTGCTGGATTCACACCAGCTCTATTCCTCTTTGGAATTCGCGGACTTTTACCCCGTTTGTAACGGGGTGAACCGCCGGTCGGGAATTCCTGCCTGCCTGTTTTGTGCCTGGCAGGCAGGGCACCCTGCCCCGAAGACGAAAGACATTATACCACCCCTGCCTC
Source organism: Candidatus Omnitrophota bacterium (assembly GCA_042571705.1). Classification (GTDB taxonomy): domain Bacteria; phylum Omnitrophota; class Gorgyraeia; order JAFGHF01; family JAFGHF01; genus JBHPFV01. Next base: position 5,157 of record JBHPFV010000021.1, on the reverse strand, counting down.
AATTGTCAAGGACGAAATTAGTTTTTAAGTAATTATAAATCTCTTTTGCCAGCAGTTCTTTTCCGTCTTCACTAAAATGACAACTATCTATAAATTGTTCGGGGTGTTCTGAGAATATCTTTTCAGCATCAAGCAGGTCGACTTTGATCTTTGCAGCAGCTTTTCTCATTGCAGAATTATATATCTTTGCATCTTCAGTAAAGTTAGCCATCCACGGTTCTAGCCTAAGCATAAAAGGACGAGTTATAAATAACACCCTACTTCCATTTTTTTTAGCAAGAGTTGCCATGGCCAGTAGATTAGCTTCGTAATCACTTAAATTTACTCTGCATTGCAAAGGAGGCGATTGCTGGGCGTTAAAATGATTGTATTTCAAATGATAATAACCATATTTTAAAAATTCATAGATGCGAAACCGGTAAAGAAACCTTTCCAAATTTAGTAAATATCTATTTACTGGCTGAAAGTACTTATCTGGCCTGCGGTCGGTAAGACAGCTATCATTCCATCCAAAACATATGGTGATCAAGTCAGGATTATATTTCATGACCTCAGAACACATCCTTAAACCTTGCAAAGAAGTGTAGCCAGACACCCCGGCATTAATCACTTCAAATTGTGCATTATAAAGTGGGCTTGTTTGAAATGACCTGTAGAGTTCCCGGGGATAACTCGAATCTCGGGACCCCATTGTGTTAGAATCCCCAAGACAAAAAATCCTAAAAGTATTCTCTGGCTTATTCTCGCTAAACTCCGGTCCTAAAAACCCCTTAGAATTAGTTAATTTATTTGCAGGATCAATCTTCCAGAAAAACCATGGATCAGGAATAAAATCACGGTCAGTAAACATATGATGTTCTCGTAAATCGTCATCCCAAAAAGAAGCTATTCTGATTGGTTTAGTAAAATAGAGATCGGATACCTCCAATATTAACTCAGCTGAAAAAAACAAGATTAGCGGACTAAATACGAGGATAGCCCGAATAATATATTTTTTTATATTTTTCATTTTATTATTTTCGAACTAAAGACTACTTGACAATGCCAATTTCCTGTAATATGACTTTAGCGACATTTTCGGCCATGAGTCTGTTGCCTTTTGCTGTACAATGACCGAATTCTCCGCCAAAGTTATCTTCAAAATATTCTTGATATCCTTCTTGTTGCACAGTTTGTTTAAAAATAGTTTCATTGTCTACAAAAAGAAGGCCTGGATCCGAACCTAGCACTTTCTTTAAGGGTTGCACACTACACATAGGATACTGCAAACAGATTAAAATTATGCCTCTTTTGATTACAAGATCTTTGAGTTTCCGATAATTATGTTGTGTTACTGGGTTGTATTTTTCTCTTTGCTGCATGCTAAACTCTCCTCCTAGCTCTTCTTCTTTTTCTGGTTCCCTTGAGATGTTTTCCAGGGCTTTTTTAAACATTGCTTCGGCTTGCTCATATCTTTGCTGGGTGTGGTAAAGTTCCCGTAACCCAATTTTTGCTTTTCTCGCTTGGGCCTGCTGCTTCATAGCCTGATCAAACATTGCTTCGGCTTGCTCATATCTTTGCTGGGTGCTATAGTGTTCCAAAAACTCCTCGAGCGTAGCTCTGTTTTGTTCAGCTATCTCAGCGGCCTTTTTAAACATTGCTTCGGCTTGCTCATGTCTTTGCTGGGTGCTATAGTGTTCCAAAAACTCCTCGAGCGTAGCTCTGTTTTGTTCAGCTATCTCAGCGGCCTTTTTAAACATTGCTTCGGCTTGCTCATATCTTTGCTGGGTGCTATAATAACCTCCTAACTGTTTAAATGTTTTTACGTTTTTCGCCTGCTGCTTCATAGCCTGGTCAAACATTGCTTCGGCTTGCTCATATCTTTGCTGGGTGCTATAGTGTTCCAAAAAGTCCTCGAGCGTAGCTCTGTTTTGTTCAGCTATCTCAGCGGCCTTTTTAAAGGCAAACCCTTGACCTACACTGACGTTACTAAGTTGGATCGGATCATTGGATACAACGGCAGCATTTTGTTCTCTAGCTTTATTTATGATGCGTTGCTGGATAATTTTTGCCACTTTGCATACTCTCAATGAGTTAAAAAATAGTCTGAGTTTAATAACCACGGCATCTCTCTCGGGCATATCTTCTTTTGGCCATCTGTCGTTTACGCCCATCATCGTAACAACTATATCTGGGCTATATTTGTCTAAATTACCTTCTAGACGTGAAGCAATATATCCTGAGTCTATCCCCGGTACGCCTTTATTTATTACGTTAAATTTTAACCCTACATCCTGTTGATTCAAAATTTTCTCGAGTTGATGCGGATAGGAATTTTTACCTCCAAGAAAGGTAGTCGATTCGCCTAAACAGAGGATCCGACAACTATCCTTTTGTCTAAGCGAAATTATGTTTTTATATTCTTGTAGAGATAAATAGGTTAATCCGGCAACCCTCAAGCCCAACTCAAGCAAAACTATGCCCAAGAATAGCCCGAAAATTATCAGTATTATTTTTTGCTTAATAGTAACTTTGTTCATTGTTTTAAAAGTGGTTTTTAGACCGCTTTTATATTACCTTTTTTGGTCAGTATTGGCAAGATAAAAAATAGCTGTTTTCCACTTGACAATGTCCCTCTTTTTGCTATACTACCACCTGTTATGGATAAACACGAACTGAATAAAGAACTAGAGAAATCGCGCTCGGAGTTGTGGATGTTTTATGAAATCGGCAACCTGATGCGGACTACCTTAAAACTCGATGAAATCCTCTATATCATCCTGACTTGCGTGACCTCGCATGAGGGTTTAGGGTTTAATCGGGCGATGCTCTTTTTGGTTAACGAGCGCAAAAAGAGCCTGGAAGGCAAGATGGGTATTGGCCCGGACACAGCCGAACAGGCCGATAAAATCTGGAAGAAGATTGAATCCGAAAAGACCACGCTCAGAGAGTTAATCAGCGCCCATAAGTCTTTTATCAAGAAAAAGGCCTCGCGGTTAGATAAGCTGGTCAAATCGATCAAGGTGCCTTTAAGAGAAAGCGCGGGGATCCTGGCCTTAACTGTGATGGAGGGGATGACTTTTGAGATTACTACCGACGCCATAAGTAAAAAAGTCAAGGATCAGATTTGCGCCCTTTTAAAAACCAAGCATTTTGTCACTGTCCCTTTAAAGGCAAAAGACAAGACCATCGGCGTAATCCTGGTGGACAACATCTTTACCGGCAAGCCGATCACTAAAGACGATATTCGCATCTTGACTATGTTTGCCAACCAGGCCGGCCTGGCAATTGAGAATTCTCATCTCTATGAAAAGACAGTCAGTCTTTCACATTCCGATTCTTTAACCGGCTTGGTTAATCACGGCCGGTTTCAATACCTGCTCAGTAGAAATGTGCAATTATCGGCAAAAACTAAACGGCCGCTTTCTCTGATCATAATCGACATCGACTATTTTAAGCATTTCAACGATACCTTGGGCCATCCGGCCGGGGATAAGGTCCTGATCAATATCGCCAGGATTTTAAAAAGGACTTGCCGTTCCACAGATATTGTGGGCCGTTATGGCGGAGAGGAATTCGTGGTCGTGCTGCCGGATACAAATAAAGAATCGGCCTGGGGACTGGCCGAAAGATTAAGGCAAGCGATTGAAGAAACCAAGTTTCCTAATCAAGAAGTCCAACCTAGTAAGAATTTGACCATCAGCCTGGGCCTGGCTTCTTTCCCTGAAGATGCCAAAATCAAAGATGAGCTGATTGTTAAGACCGACAAGGCCCTTTATCAGGCCAAAAAGGCGGGCAAGAATAGAACCCACATCTATTCGGGCAACGTCGAACGTTAACTACAACAGCTTACCCATATCTTGCCTTAAGGAAGCTGCCTCCTGAAACCCTCAATAGCCAGATCTAATGCGCTAATCGCCTGTTGCGGCGCTCCGTGCCCAATGAAGATATTTTTTAATTCCTCGGCGGCTTTAATAAATGCGGCGATGGCTGATTCTTCGTAAGCGAAGGCGGTATTAAAATCTTGCTGCAATATCGCTTGCTGGGCTGATTTTTGATTTTGATAAGCTGCAATCAGCGTTTGGTGATACTGGTTAAACTCGGGCGGCTGAGCTAATCCCGAAAGCTGCCCAATTATTTCCGCGGCCTGTTCAACTGCTCTTTTAACGATGCGATCGGCTAATTCTATGTCTTTTGTGCTTTCTGCCCGGCTGAGCTGTCGCTGTAAATTGATCTCGCTTTTTTTATTTTTGATCATCAAGCTATCCACGTTGTATAAATAATTAGTCACCTTGGTGTCATTATACCAGCGATTCCAGTCCAGCATGCTTTGCGGCTCGGGCCGCGTTGGTTGCGGCGTTACAGTGGGCAGTTCGGCTGTTTCTTCTTCGCTAATCTCTTCAATCTCATACATATTATAATTAACCGCTGTTCCGTAAAAGTCGACCACGATGTAGCGATCCGTGCGCTCAAGTATCTGAGCGGTAAATTTTGATCCGGTTTTCAGAGTAATGGTCGCGGCAAAACAAGAGAGAGTCAGGCCCCAGACCCCAGCGATTAATACAATAACTGGTAATTTAATAGGTTTTTTTCTGTTCATCACTTATACTTGAGCGACTTCTTCTTCCTGGGCGGGAGGCTTCTCTTTCTCGCCAAACTTGACCGAGACGATCTTAGAAACCCCGGATTTTTCCATGGTGATGCCGTACATTACATCGGCCATATTAATGGTCTTTTTATTGTGGGTCACCATAATGAACTGGGAGTTGTGGATAAACTCCGATAAAAGATTGGTAAACCGGCCAACATTGGCCTCATCTAGGGGGGCGTCTACTTCATCTAAAATGCAGAAAGGAGACGGCTTGACTTTAAATATAGAAAACAGCAAGGCAATCGCCGTCATTGCTTTCTCACCTCCGGAAAGCAGAGAAATATTCTGCAATTTCTTTCCCGGTGGCCGGGCCACGATTTCAATGCCGCTTTCTAAGATATTGTTTTCGTCCAATAGGATCAGCCGGGCATCGCCACCGTTAAACAAAAGACGGAAATATTCTTTAAAATTGTTCTGGACGTTCTGGAAAGTTTCGGCAAAGGCAACTCTAGCTGTATGATTAATCTGGGAGATCGCCCGACGCAAGGAATCCTGGGCCTTGACTAAATCTTCTTGTTGAGCAATTA
>JBHPFV010000020.1:0-29859 GCA_042571705.1 Candidatus Omnitrophota bacterium | reverse complement strand
ACGCCAACTAACCTGGTTCCGCAAACAGAAAAATGTACATTGGATTGAGATCGGCTTCGGGGATAGCCCTGCGGCCGTAGCCAAAAGGATTAATTCTAATGTGGGAGACTGGAAGGAATAAGAAGGAAAAGGCGGTTTTAGTCAGCGTAGATATCGCCGGCCAAAAGAGCTGGCCTGTGGATGATGCGGCGGGTGAATTAAAGGTCTTGGCTGAGTCCAGCGGGGTGGAAGTTATAAAAACGATATTTTGCCACCGGGCGCAACCGACTCCGGCCTATTTGATCGGCAAAGGCAAGACTGAAGAGATCTCCGGGGTAGCACAGGGCTTAGGCGCGGATGTGGTAATTTTTAACGAAGATTTAAACAGCACTCAGCAGAGAAATTTAGAGGAAGTGATTGCTCTGAAGACCCTGGATCGGACCCAGCTGATCTTAGATATATTTTCCCAGCGGGCTAAAAGCATAGAAGGCAAGGTCCAGGTAGAATTAGCTCAGTTAGAGTATCTGCTGCCCCGCTTAGCCGGCCAGGGCATCCTGCTTTCGCGTTTAGGTGGAGGCATTGGTACCCGCGGTCCGGGTGAAAAGAAGCTGGAGGTAGATAGAAGGAGAATCAGCAAACGGATTGTGAAGTTAAAAAAGGATTTGCGTAGTTTAAGCCAGCGGCGTAACTCATTGCGCGAACATCGCAGAAAACTCGGCCTGCCGACGATAGCGATTATTGGTTACACCAATGCCGGAAAGTCTACACTGATTAACCGCTTAACCGGCGCCGGCCAGCTCATCAGGAACAGCTTGTTCAGTACGCTGGATTCAGTGGCCCGCAAATTTACCTTGCCTAACAAGCAAAGGGTCTTATTTTCCGATACCGTGGGATTTCTGCACCGGTTGCCGCACCATCTGATTGAGGCCTTTAAAGCTACCCTGGAAGAAGTTCAGCAAGCCGATGTATTGCTGCATGTCCTGGATGCCAGCTCTCCTTTAGTGTATGAGCAGAATCAAGCCGTGGATCAGGTCCTGGCGGAACTTACGGCCCAAAACAAACCGATGGTGCTGGCCTTGAATAAATCAGATCTGGTTGGCGATGAATTTGCCTTGAAGCGTTACTTGAGAGATTTTAAAAATAGCGTGGCGATCTCGGCTTTAAAAGGGACTAATCTTGAGCAATTATTAGAACAACTCAGTCATCAGTTATCCGGTTTAATGGTTGATTTGGACCTGTTTATTCCTCAAGAGCAGATGGACTTGCTCAATATGGTTCATCGCCAGGGCCAAGTTTTTAAACAGGACCATCAAAACAATCAAGTGCATATTCAGGCCCGGGTCCCGGTTAGTCTGAAGGCCAAGATAGAGAATTTGTTAAAGGAGCAGGAATGAAAAGGATTTTAAATTTGATTTTTAAACCAGGTAGTCTGGTTCGGAAAATAGCGGCGAAGATGTTAATGCCGATTTATAGGTGTAAGAATTCATTATTTGACCTAAACAATCAGGAGTATTGGGATCGGGCCTGGAAAAAAGAGCTGGAAATGAGCAGCAGATTGAAATTATATAAGTTATACGACAAGGTATTTTCCTTGGTCCCGGAAGGTTGTAAATTAGTTGATGTTGGCTGTGGCATTGGTGTGTTTTTGGAAAGGATAAAAAGAGAAAAGAAATGCCAGGTCTTTGGAGTGGACATTTCAAAAAAGGCAATTGAGACTATAAAAGCAAAAGGAATAGACGGGGCGGTTCAGAAGATTCCCCCTCTTCAGCTGCCTACGGAAAGCTTTGATGTGGTGGTGGCTATTCAGCTGTTAGAACATTTAAGAAAACCTCTCCCGGCTATCAAGGAGCTGCTCAGAGTCGTTAAAGCAGGGGGCTGGTGTCTTATTTCAGTGCCTGATGATTGCCTGTATCCTCGCCACATCAGAGAACACCTTTGTTCCTTTACAAAAAATGAAATTAATAAATTGATCAAGAAGACGAAATACAAGACGGAATTGTCTTTTTTTCCAGTCACTGAAAACGATACTCCCGATATCAAAAGACTATTAGTAGCTTGCAAAAAAATTATTTGATAAAGTATTTGACAAGTAATAAAATTATGTTAAAATGTTCTCCTTAGCACTCAACTGGCCAGAGTGCTAAAGAGGAGAAAATAATGTTCATAACTCCAACAGACACAAGAAGAAACAAAGTTCTGCAGGCGATTGTCCAGGTTTACATTGAGAGCGCTACTGCGGTTAGTTCTTTGGTCGTGGCTCGGAAACTGCGTCCGCGTTTAAGCGCGGCTACCGTGCGCAATGTAATGGCCGAATTGGATGAGTTGGGCTTGATTTGGCAGCCACATACTTCAGCCGGAAGGATTCCTACGGATGTTGGCTACCGCTACTATATCGATTTGCTGTTAGCGCAAGAGCAGTTGCTGGAGCGGGAAAGAAAGCTAATTCAAAAACGTTGCCTGTTGCGCAACGAGGCCTTTGATCAACTGTTAACTGAAATCTTACAGATCCTCTCTGATTTTAGCGGATATACGGCCCTGGCTTTTTCTTCGGGCCTAAAAAGGATTCTGCTGAAGAGATTGGAGCTGGTGCCTCTGCACGCAAAAGGCATCCTGGTAGTCTTAATCAGCCAGACTGGATTGGTCAAGACCGCCGTAGTTCAGCTGCCTGAGGAAATAGCACAGCCGGAATTAGCCAAGATTGTCAAATTATTAAACGCTGAATTTTCCGGTCTGACTTTAGATGAGATCCAACAGCGGCTGAAGCGCCGGCTGTTGGCGACTAGAGACATTGTTTACCAGCTGCTTAAAAAAGCGCTGCAGATCTTAGAGTTGTCTTTTATCAGTTTCGCCAAAGATAAACTATATCTTGAGGGCACCAGCTACATTGTCGAGCAGCCGGAATTTCAAAATGCCGAGGCGCTGCGGGCAATATTTAAGACCTTTGAGCAGACCGATCCGCTATTGGATATTATGAAAGAAGACTTAAGCCCAGACGGCATTAAAGTTCATATTGGCAAAGAGAATTCTTGTCAGAATATTCAGGAATGCAGTCTGGTTATCTCTAATTTCAAGATCAATGACAAGAATATGGGCAGTTTAGGGATTATCGGGCCGCGGCGGATGCCTTACGCTCGAGTAATTGCTACCGTTAACTATATGGCCCAGCTTTTAGATAAAAGATCAGTTGATTTCGGGATCCAGGAATGAAAGAGAAAAAAGAAAAAGCTAAACCGCCGCAAGGCGAGCTGGTCATTTCGGCTGAGGAGTATCAGCGGCTGATTGATAGCTCAGCCCAGCAGCAGGAATATCTTGATAAGTTATTGCGCCTGCATGCCGATTTTGAGAATTTTAAAAAGCGCAACCTCAAGGATAAAGAACAGTATTTTAAGTTTGCCACGGAAGGCCTAATTTATGAATTGATCAGCGTCCTGGATAATTTTGAATTGGCCTTTGCATCGGCCAATAAGATGAATGATTTTAAATCGTTGCACCTGGGGGTGGAGATGATCTTGAAACAATTTCACCAGCTGTTAGATAAAAACGGCGTGAAAAAAATTGAGTCTGTTGGTCAGGCATTTAATCCGGCGCAGCAGGAGGCCGTGGCTGAAGTAGAGACCAATAAATATCCGGAAAACACCGTTGTTGAAGAAGTGCAAAAAGGTTATATGTTACAAGAGCGGCTGCTGCGTCCGGCAGTGGTCAAGGTAGCCAAAAAACCACAAAAGAAAGGAAAATAGGAGGGAAATTAAATGGCAAAAATAATTGGTATTGATTTAGGGACATCTAATTCGGCGGCGGCGATAATGGAAGGCAAGAGACCGACCATTATTCCCAGCGCCGAAGGCACCACCGTAGGCGGAGGCAAGGCCTTTCCGTCGTATGTGGCCTTTACTAAGGATGGTCAGCGCCTGGTGGGTGAGCCGGCCCGCAGGCAGGCCGCGATTAACCCCGGAGGCACTATTGTGGCCGCCAAAAGAAAAATGGGCCAGGACTATAAGTTTAAGGTTTTCGACAAAGAGTTTACCCCGCAGCAGATTTCGGCTTTTATTTTGCAGAAGATTAAGCAGGATGCCGAGGCCCATCTGGGCGAAGAGATTAACGAAGCGGTAATTACCTGTCCGGCTTATTTCGATGATAACCAGCGCACCGCGACTAAAGATGCCGGTGAAATCGCCGGACTGAAGGTCTCCAGGATCATTAATGAGCCTACCGCCGCTTGTCTGGCCTACGGGTTGGATAAAGCCGGCAAAGAGCAGAAGATTATGGTCTTTGACTTCGGCGGGGGTACTTTAGATGTGACAGTGATGGAGATGTGGCATGACAAAGAAGGCGGATCCGGTTTTGAGGTTCGCTCCACCAGCGGCGATACCCAGCTGGGCGGTACCGATATGGATAATCTGCTGATCGATCACATCGCCGCTGAATTTCAGAAAGAAAGCGGCATAGATTTAAGAAATGACAAAATGGCCACTCAGCGCTTAAAAGAGGCCGCTGAAAAGGCTAAGATCGAACTCTCCAGCACCTTGACCACAGACATTAACCTGCCCTTTGTTACCGCTGATGCTTCGGGACCGAAACACTTAACCATGTCGATTACCCGGGCAAAATTGGAAGAATTGGTCAGCCCGATTATTGATCAGTGCCGGGGTCCGATGGAGAAGGCCTTAAACGACTCCAAGCTTAGTCCTAGTGAGATCGATAAAATTATCATGGTTGGCGGTCCGACCAGAATGCCGATTATGCAAAAATTTGTCGAGGATTATATAGGTAAGAAGATTGAGCGTGGGGTTGACCCGATGGAATGCGTGGCCATGGGCGCGGCGATCCAGGCGGCGATTATCCAGGGCGATATTAAGGAAGTAACTCTGCTTGATGTGACTCCGCTTTCTTTGGGAATCGAGACCTTAGGTAGTGTGAGCACCAGTTTAATTGAGCGCAACACCACGATTCCTTCGAAAAAAAGCCAAACCTTTTCCACTGCCGCGGACAATCAGACCGCGGTAACGATTCGCGTACTTCAAGGTGAACGCCAGATGGCTAACGATAACGTAGAGCTGGGTCGGTTTGATTTAGTGGGTATCCCGGCCGCGCCAAGAGGCGTACCGCAAATTGAGGTCACTTTTGATATTGACCGCAACGGTATTGTCCATGTCCACGCCAAGGATTTAGGCACCGGTAAAGAGCAGTCGATTCAAATTACCGCTCCCAAGAAGCTTTCCAAAGAGGAAATAGATAAGATGGTCAATGAAGCGGAAAAATACGCCGATGATGACAAAAAGAAGAAAGAAGAAGTAGAGGTGCGCAACCAGGCCGATACCTTAGTCTACAGCACCGAGAAATCGCTCAAAGATTTCGGCGATAAGGTAGGTAAAGATGAGAAGGAAAAAATCGAGAAAAAACTTAATGAGTTAAAAGAGGCCTTAAAAGGCAGTGATACCAATAAGATTAAGACCACCATGGAAGAGCTAACGAAGACCTCACATAAATTGGCCGAGGAGATTTACAAACAAGCTCAAGCCAAACAAAAACCAGGCCCTGGCCCGCAACCAGGCCCTGGCCCGCAACCAGGCCCTGGCCCGCAAGCCGGCCCGCAAGGCCCAACACCAGAAGCTGGTGGGAAGAAAGACGAAGACATTGTTGATGCCGATTTTACCGTTGAAGATGAGGACAAAAATAAGAAATAATGGCTAAACGGGATTATTACCAAGCGCTGGGCATCGAGAAAAATGCCAGCGTTGATGAAATCAAACGGGCCTATCGTCGTTTGGCCCTGAAATATCACCCTGACCGCAATCCCGAAGACCAGAAACAGGCCGAAGAAAAATTTAAGGAAATCTGCGAGGCCTATGAGGTCTTAAGTGATGCGCAAAAAAGGCAGACTTATGACCAGTTTGGCCACGAAGGGTTACGCAGCGCGTTTAAAGGCGGCGGATTTGATTGGTCTGACTTTACCCATTACGGCGACTTAGAGGATATCTTCGGCAACTTTGGCGATATCTTCAGTAGTTTCGGGATAAATTTAGGCGGTTTTGGCGGTTTCTCAAGAGGCGGCAGCCGGCGCGGTTCACATTTAGAAGCGGCCGTGGAGATAACTTTACATGAGGCCGGCAAAGGGACAGAGAAGGTGATTCACGTGCCGCGTAGAGAAGTTTGCTCTACCTGCCGCGGTGAAGGGGCCAAACCGGGAACAAAAAAAAGTACCTGCCCGGAGTGCCGGGGCAGCGGCCAGGTCCAGACCATGGGCGGTTTTTTCTCTATTGCCCGGACTTGCGCCCGTTGCGGTGGTCAGGGACAGATTATCAAGACCCCTTGCCAGGCTTGTGCTGGCCGCGGCCGGGTCCAGGTTGAGAAAAAGATTAATCTGAAGATCCCCGCGGGGGTAGATACCGGCTCAAGGATAAGATTGCAAGGCCAGGGCGAGGCCGGGACAAAAGGCGCGCCGGCCGGAGATCTGTATATTGCCATTTATGTAAAACCGGACGATATCTTTGAACGCCACGGCAATGACCTGTTGTGCTCGGTTCCGATTAGCTTTACCCAGGCCTCACTTGGCGCCGAGATCGAGGTGCCGACATTAAACGGCCGGGTCAAGATGCGTGTGCCGGCGGGTACTCAGAGCGGCAAGATCTTCCGAATCAGGGGCAAAGGCGTGCCGGATGTGCACGGCTATGGCCGCGGAGATGAGTTAGTCCAAGTCAAGGTGGAGACGCCCACCGGACTCAACGCCAAACAAAGAAAGCTGCTCCAGGAGTTTGCCGCGGCTTGCGGCGAAAATGTCCATCCTTTAACCAGCTTGTTTATGGATAAAGTCAGAAGATTATTTAAATGATTAGGTGGCGAAATGCCGACGTATGAATATCAATGCAAAAAATGCGGCCATAAATTTGAGGCCTTTCAAAAAATAACCGCAGCCGCGCTTAACAGTTGCCCTAAATGCAAGGGAATGGTCCAGCGCTTAATTAGTAGCGGCGCAGGATTCATCTTTAAAGGCTCCGGATTCTACAGTACCGACTACCGCAGTAAGGAGTATCAAAAAAAGAAGAAAGAGGAAGCCGCCGGGCCAAAACCGTCTTGCCCGGGAGCGGCTCAGACAGACAGTTGCAAAAAATGCCCGCAAAATAAAAATGATTAAGCGGCCTAAATATACCCATTAAATTCTTTGCGAGATAAGTTGCTTGATGTCCCGGAATATGCTATACTAACACAAAGTTGTCAGGCCATTAACTGAGATCGGAGGTTAAGCGTGAGCAAGTACAAATATCCTATCTGCAAGCGGTATAAGGGTAATCCCATTTTGACCGGCAAGGATTTTCCCGTTGAGGCCGATATTAAAAATGTTTTTAATTCCGGCATCGTGAAACACAATGGTATTTATATGATGGTTTGCCGGGTGGAGAATTCCGCTTTGTTTGACTGCTTTTGGATTGCCGAAAGTACCGATGGTTATCATTTTAAGCCGCGGCCAAGGCCGATAGAGTTGCCCTATGACAATCCGCTGTTTAAGAAGTATGCCGAATCGATGGTTTATGATCCGCGGGTGACCAAAATCGAGGATGCCTATTATATGGTCCATGCCGCGCACTCCGGCCACACCTGCCGCTTAAGCCTGATGAAGACAGTGGACTTTGATAAATTTGAATGGCTGGGGTTTATTTCTGAAACCGATAACCGCAACGGGGTGCTTTTCCCGGAGAAAATCAACGGATTATACGCGCGCCTGGACCGGCCCAATACCGGAAACAATACCGGTGATATCTGGGTTTCTTACTCTCCGGATTTGCTGTTTTGGGGACAGAGTGAATGCGTGTTCAGGACCTGGGAGGGGATTCGCTGGGCCTGGACCAAGATCGGACCCGGGGCCGTACCGATTAAGACCCCTGAAGGCTGGTTAAATATTTTTCACGGAGTGCGCACTCAATGCAGAGCGCATTTTGTTTATCAGTTAGGCGTTTGTCTTTTGGATTTAGAGGACCCTTCAAAAGTCAAGCATATGTCTGAAGACGCGATCTTGATTCCCGAGGAGCAATACGAACTTGCCGGACAAACCCCCAGCGTGGTGTTTACCTGCGGGGCGGTGACCGAAGATGACGGCGAGGTTAAACTTTATTACGGCGGCGCGGATACGGTCCAATGCGTGGCGATCACCAGCGTAGAGCGGCTTCTGGAAGCCTGTCATGCCGGCAAGAGATATCACGGTCTGCGTTAGTTTCTAAAAGAAGGGAAGGAGAAAAAAGAATGCCAGAAGTGAATGCTGTTAGTGGCAACAAACCCCTGCGCGATCGTCTGCCATTTCTGACCAAGGCGTCCTATTCTCTGGGCACCGCAGTTGATATGTGGGGCCTCTGGTTGTACCCCGCGGTTTCTTATATGGTTTTTAACTTGTATTTAGGTCTTAACCCAATATGGGTAGGTATAGTCGTTGGATCGGTTCGATTCTGGGATCTTATTGTTGATCCTGTTGTAGGGTGGGTGTCCGATAATTTACGTTCCCGACACGGCCGCAGACGTCCTTTTATCTTAATCGCCGGTATTTTAAGCGGTCTTTGCTTGCCTGTTTTATTTTTAATGTCCCCATCCTGGGTAGAAATTGAATTTCTTGGAATCTCTGTTGTATTTTGGTACATGATAGCTTCCAACTTTTTATATATTCCTATAATTAGCGCGTTTACAATACCTTACTATAGCTTGGGTAATGAAATGACTCCTGATTATGAAGAACGTACTTCGATTATGTCCTTTCGCAGCGTGGCCCAAAAGGTTTCAGAAGTAGGTAATTTTTTTGCTTTTAAATTTACTACTTTGGCCTGGTTTCTTATTCCGGGAACAGGGAAACAGAATACTCTTCTGGCAATGCGGGTGTATACATCGGTGCTAGGTCTGATCATGGCTGTTTTCGCCATAATCATTTTCTTTAGAGTTAAAGAACGATACTATGAAAAGGTAGTTGTTAAAGTTAAGAAGAAGATCTCAATATTAAGTTCCCTAGGAGAAACCCTTAAGTGTAAGCCGTTTCGCTATATCCTGATCATGGGATTTGCTTTTACTTTCGGTACGAGCATGGTCGGGGCACTGGGTTACTATGTCACGCGTTTTTATGTAGCGGGCGGGAACGAGATTGCCGGAAATAGTTGGCAGACTTGGATGGGGCTGGCCTTTATGATCGGCGGTGTTATAGGAGTTCCCATTCATGCGGCTTTAGCGCATCGAATCGGGAAGCGTAGAGCGGCGGTAGTAGCTTGCGTAGTAGGTATATGTGGATACGGCGGCTCCTGGTTTTTATATACGCCGCACATTCAGTGGCTGCAAACAGTATCTTCGGGTTTGATCGGGATGGCTGCGGCATCTCTGTGGATGTTACATGCCGCAATTGGAGCGGATATCCAGGACTACGATGAACTTAATACAGGAACCAGAAGGGAAGGATCTTTTACCGCCTGTGGTTCTTATATTCTTAAGTTTGGCAATGCGATAGGAACTACTCTTTGCGGTTTTATTATTGCCTGGTCCGGGTTTACCTGGGAACTTCAGGTCCAGGCGCCTGAGACCATCTTTGGGCTTCGATTCGGCCTGGCCTCCTTGCCGGTCTTAGGTCTGATTGTCGCTATGATTTTTGTTTTACGCGTACCTATAACAAAACAAAAAGCCGAGGAAATCCGCAGGCAACTCGAAGCGCGCAGAGGCACGGTGTAAGTAACTTCAAAACTAGGGACATAAAATTAGGGACAGACGCCTTTAAAAGTGCCTGTCCCTCTTATTATATTCTTATTATGAGAGCATTAATGTTCGGTACCAGCGGATTAAGAGATACAGTCGTTAATATGACTGATCGGGAATGTTACGTTAATGCCAGAGGCTTTATTGCCTATCTTAAGCAGTGCGGAGAATTTAAAAAAGGTGATAGCGTAGCGTTGGCCGGAGATAGAAGGCCTAGTACGTATAAGATAAAAAGGGCTGTGGCCGCTGCTATTTTCGATTCTGGCGGTAAAGTCGACGATCAAGGGCAGGTCCTGAGTCCGGCTCTAGCAAATTATGCAATCTGCAAAAGAATAGCCAGTATTATGGTTACCGGCAGTCACATCCCGGAGGATAGGAATGGGATAAAGTTTACCAAGCGAACGGGTGAGATATTAAAATCGGATGAGTCAGGTATTTTGGAAAATGTAAGAACAGAAAGGGCAAAAGTTGATTCTATTGCCGATTCAATTTTTGATCAAAAGGGAAGTTTTAAGCCAGCATTTGAGCAAAAGCTTAAGCAGCTCTTAAAAGCTGAATCTCATACAGGTGAGTCTGCGGCAATGTATATAGATAGGTATAGAAGCGTCTTCGGGAATGAATTTTTTCCTCAAGGGACAAAGATATTTCTGTATCAACATTCTGCCGTAGGCCGAGACATCGTAAAAAAGATCTTTGAAAGTTTAGGCGCTGAGATCTTCGCGCCTGATATTGAGATAGACAAGCAACCTTTAAGAAGTGATCGGTTTGTTCCGGTTGACACTGAAAGTGTAACTGACGAGACTTTAGGCATCTTTAAGCGGGTTCTGGCGGATAATGATCTGGATATCGGAATAACATTAGACGGTGATTCGGATCGACCGCTTCTGGTTTACCGGGAATACCAGGGAGGCCAACCGCAGGACTTTGTAAAATATATCACCGGAGATATTTTAGGATTACTTGCCATATTGGGTTTGCAAAATTTAAATATAAAGGTCGATGCCGTGTGCGTCCCGGTTAGCGCCAATGATGCTATTATCAGGATTTGTCAAGACAAAGGCATAGAATTGACCCAGACCAAGATCGGGTCTCCTTTTGTTATTGCGGCAATGAATGATTCTATCGAGAGTCACCCGGGCGCATGGAATGTGTTTTCATGGGAATCGAATGGTGGTTTTTTAACCGGAACCGATCTTGCGATTGGAGATAAGACCCTGCGGGCCCTACCTACCAGAGATGCGGTACTGCCACTTTTAAGTGTTATACATTTGATCGTCACAAGCGGCAAGAATGTTTCGCAATTTTTAAAAACACTCCCCAAAAGGTTCACACATGCGGATAGGAAAAAAACATTTCCTCTGGAAAAAGCTCAGGCTATAATCAGTTATTTAACCCCTCAAGATTTCAATGATAGAAATCAGATGGAGAAAATTAAAAAGAGAATCGAAGAAGTATTTCTTAATGATGATGGTTTTGGAAAAGTCGAGCATGTAAATTATACAGATGGCGTCAGAATACTTTTTGATAATGGTGAGATATCGCATCTGCGGCCATCTGGAAACGCGCCGGAATTCAGGAATTACGCTATCGCCGATTCTCCTGAAAGAGCGAGGGAAATGGTGCGGATAGGGATGGAGAAGATCATCCCGAAGTTGGCTGAGCGTGCCGGCCTAATTTAGTTGCTTTTTGGGTAAATTTTTGGTATAAGGGAAGATACCGCTTAATAAAAATGATCAATCGGACTAAATATATCCATTTTTTGAAATTTTGGCTGCCCGTATATTTATATGCGGGTTTAATTTTTGCCTATTCTGCGCAGGCGCAGTTGAGTTTGGCGCCAAGAATGCTGCACGGAGATAAGTTGCTTCATGTCCTGGAATATGCTATACTAAGTTACTTAGTTGCCCGGGGAGCGTTTAATTCATCGTCTTTAAAGCTAAAACTGCATTTTCGTCTCTTGGCGGTGATGTTTGCTTTTGTTTATGGGCTCAGCGATGAATTTCACCAGTCTTTTGTCCCTGGCCGCCAAGCCGACCTGTTTGATGTCTTGGCTGACGGTTTGGGCGCCTGTCTGGGCCATTTAATCATCAGGAGCTGATATGCCGGATATTCGTGCCTTTAAGGGAGTGCTTTATAATCCGCATAAAATTACAGACTTAAGCCTTGTTGTTACTGAGCCTTACGATGTAATCAGCCCGCGACAGCAGCAGCTCTATTACCAAGCCGATCCCTATAATATCGTTCGCTTGATTTTAGGCAAGCGTAACCGGCGGGATAACCATCAGCATAATCAATATACCAGGGCGTTTGACTTTTTCGTTGATTGGCAAAAGCAGAAGATCTTATTGCAGGATACCCAGGCTAGTATCTACATCTATTCTCAGGGCTTTGCGCATCAACATAGCAAAAAGACCCGTACGGGCTTTGTGGTTTTGCTGAAGCTGGAAGATTTCGCTAAAAACGCGGTCTTACCGCATGAAAACACCTTCTCGCACGCAGTCGAAGACCGGCTCCAGCTGCTGGAGACTTGCCAAGCGAATTTTAGTCCGATCTTCGCTTTATTTTGCGACAGTCAGCGTAAAGTTAATCAAATCTTAAACCAATTCAAAAGCAGTCACCAGCCTTATCTGACTCTGAAAAAAGACGGCGTCTTACATAAGATCTGGCGGATGAGCGATAAGAGAAAAATCGCGCGCATCCGCCGGTTATTAAAAAATCAACAGATCTTTATTGCCGACGGCCACCACCGCTATGAAGCGGCGCTGAATTATAAGATCCGCAGGCAAACTAAAAAAAGCCCATCTTCGGCAACGAACCCCGCCAATCATGTCATGGCCTATTTAGTGCCCACCAACAATCCCGGCTTAACAATCTTACCGACGCACCGAGTGATCAAGGTCAAGCCTAAGGTTGATTTGAACCAGGCCATCCGTAATTTAAGCCAGGTTTTTGAGCAGACTAAGTTTTCCAATTCTAAACAGTTATTTTCATATATGCGCGGCGCCCGGATGAGCAGTTATGTCTTCGGCGTCTATTTTGGCAAAAATAAGTTTTACGGCTTAAGGTTAAAGCAGCTAAAGGCGGCTAGCCAGCTCCTGGGCAAACAAGGCAAAAACCGCCGGCGAAACTTAGATGTGACCATTCTGCATAGTGTGATTATTGAGCGGCTCTTAGGCATCAGATCCGCTGAGGAAAAGATTTATTATACCAGGGATGCCCAAGAGGCGATTAAATTGGTTGACTGCGGCAAATATAACTTAACCTTCTTGCTGCGTCCGACTACGGTCAGGCAAGTGCAAAAGACCGCTCAGGCGGGTGAGAAGATGCCGCATAAGTCCACCTATTTTTACCCTAAGGCATTAACCGGACTGGTGATCAATAAACTTTAAGGGAGCTTTAACGTGGCGTTATTTGGAAAAGGCAAATTTACTTTTGTCAAACTAGTTAAAAAGAAGGATATCCCGCATGGGCTTTGGACTAAATGTCCTGACTGCGGGGAGCTGATCTATAATAAGTCCTTAAAAGAGAATTTAAGGGTCTGCCAAAAATGCAATTATCATTTTACCTTGAGTGTTGAAGAAAGGATTTCTTTACTGATCGATAAGGGCGACTTTGAGGAATTAGAGGCCCAGCTTAAGCCGACGGATCCCTTAAGTTTCCAGGGGCCGAAAAGCTACAAAGAAAAGCTGGCCGAAGAACAAGCGCGCACCGACTCAACTGATGCCTGCGTAGTCGGCCAGGGACGCCTAAACGGCAAAAAACTAATTCTGGGTGTGACTGATTCGCGGTTCATGATGGGTTCAATGGGTTCGGTGCTGGGTGAAAAATTGACCCGGGCGATTGAGTTGGCCACCAGCAGTAAGTTGCCGATGGTGATTGTTTCCGGTTCCGGAGGCGGGGCGCGGATGCAAGAGGGGATGTTATCCTTGATGCAGATGGCTAAGACCTCGGCGGCTTTATCCCGGCATCACCAGAAGGGATACTTGTTTGTCTCTGTATTGACTAATCCGACCATGGCCGGTATCTTAGCCAGCTTCGCTTCTTTGGGTGACGTGATTATTGCCGAGCCCAAGGCCTTAATCGGTTTTACCGGACCGCGGGTGATTGAGCAGACTATTAAGCAGAAATTACCGGAAGGGTTCCAAAGTTCGGAATTTTTACTCGAACACGGTTTAATTGACAAGATCGTCTCGCGCAAAGACCTAAAAAACACACTAGCTTTATTATTGGACTATTTAAGTTAAGAGGCGGAAAAATGGCGCAAGTTAGTTTGCTAAGGGTGAGCAAAATTTTTCCTCCCAATATTGTCGCGGTCAAAGACGTAACGTTAGGAGTAGAGAGCAAGGAATTGCTGGTCTTGGTCGGCCCCTCCGGTTGCGGCAAGTCCACTACCTTACGGATGATCGCCGGTCTGGAAAAGGCCACGCAAGGCGAAATTTTTATTGGCGACACCAAAGTTAACGACGTCCCGGCAAAAGACAGGGACATCGCCATGGTCTTTCAGAATTATGCCTTCTATCCGCACATGAGTGTATATGAAAATATGGCCTTTGGCCTGAAGCTGCGCAAATATTCCCAGGTTGAGATTAAAAAGCGGGTCATTGAGACCGCCCAGATTTTAGGGATTGAGCATCTTTTAGAAAGGAAACCGCGTGCGCTTTCCGGCGGGCAAAGGCAAAGGGTAGCGGTCGGCCGGGCGATTGTGCGCAAGCCGATGGTCTTTTTATTCGATGAGCCTTTAAGTAATCTGGATGCCAAATTTCGCGTGCAGATGCGCACCGAAATCAGTAAACTGCATATCAGGCTGCAGACCACGATGATTTATGTTACCCACGATCAGGTTGAGGCGATGACCATGGGCGATCGGATTGTGGTAATGAAAGACGGTCTGATTCAACAAATCGCAGAACCGACCGATCTCTACGATAATCCGCTCAACAAATTTGTGGCCGGTTTTATCGGTTCACCGCCAATGAATTTTATTCTGGGCGTAATCCGCAAGATCGAAAACAAATTTTATGTTGATGAGGGCAGCTTTAAGCTCAAGCTGGTCGATGAGATGTTTGATAAAATTGCCGGCTATGAAAATCAAGAGGTTGTTTTCGGTATTCGCCCGGAAGATATTTATGATAAGTTGTTTGTCCAGGATGCCCCGGAGGAAAATTGCGTTGTGGCTACTTGTGAGATTATCGAGCCTTTGGGCGCGGAGGTATATTTACATCTAAAGAGCATCAGCAAGAAACATACTTTTATTGCCAAGGTCGGCGGACACTATAAACCAGGCATTAATCAGGATTTAAATTTAGTGTTTGATATGAGTAAGGTTCATTTCTTCGACAAAAATACCGAAAAAACTATCGTCTGATTTTGAGAACGTTTACTGTGAGACTATTAAGCCTAGCCTTATTCGCAAGCCTGAGCCTGCTGATCCTCAACCCCCCAGAGCAGCTGTTGCCTTACCAACCCTTTCTGTTTCTATTCCTAAATTTTCTAGTTTTAATCGGCGCTGTTCTTTTTGGCCGGACAGGTTTGTTGGCCTTTGGCGGCATAGGAATTTTGATTACGCTCTTACGCAGCCTGTTGATTTCTCAATGGTTAACCCTGCCGCTGATTTTATTATCCGCCACAATCGGAATATATTATCTTTATGCCTTCAAGGCCAACCAAAGGCTGCGCAAGGTTTCCGTTGAGCTAGGCAACCTGGAGGAGCAGAACAATATTTTGACAGTAGAGTTGGGGCATCTGCGCCAGGAAGGCCAGGCGCTGAGGCTGAAATTGCAGCGATACATTGCCTTAAAATGGCTGAGTGAGGCGTTAAGCTCCACTCTTTCCCGGGATAAAATTATTTCCTTAATTACCGCCGAGAGCCTAAAATTGGTTAGTAAGTCTTATAGCAGTTTTCTTTATTTAATTATGCCGGAAAAACAGGAATTAAGCTTAGCCGGCGTACAGTTTATTTCTGAGGCCGCTGCTTTAGCCTCTGGAGTTGAACCAGCCTGGGCAAAACAGAAAGCAGCCGACCTGTTTGATCATTGGGTGTTTAAGCAGCGCGTACCACTTTTAGTTGCCGACACGAAAAAAGATTTTAGATTTAATATCTCCGCTCAGGCAGAGGCGTTAGGCGGGATGCGTTCCTTAATCAGCGTACCCTTGGTGCGCAAAAATAGGCTCTTAGGCATCTTGCGCTTAGAAAATATTAAACCCGATTCATACAGCGTAGATGATTTACGGTTGTTAAACATCATCTCAGATTTGGCCGCGGTGGCGGTAGAAAACGCCTTGCTTTATCAAGAGACCCAAAAGTTAGCTATTACTGACGGGCTAACCGAGCTATTCCTGCACAGGTACTTTCAGGAGCGTTTTGATCAGGAAATCGCCCGGGCATTATGGACCAATTCCGGATTCGCCCTGTTAATGGTCGATATAGATAATTTCAAAAGCTACAATGATACATACGGACACATCGCCGGAGACATTATTTTAAAACAGATTGCCGGCTTGATCAGGGACGCAGTTAATCCGGGGGACATCGTGGCCAGATACGGAGGAGAAGAATTTGCCATGCTTTTAGTGGATTCATCGCCCGCAGAAGCAAAGAGATTAGCCGAGGAGATCAGGGTCAAGGTCGAGCAAAAGAGGTTCATCCTGCGCCGGGAAGAAAGCAGGGTAACTATTTGCGGGGGATTAGCTTTCTTTCCAGGCGAGAGCCGGGTCAAAGAAAATTTAATTCAACTGGCTGATCGGGAGTTATATCGAGCGAAGTCGCAGGGGAAAAACAAGATATGTTCATCTTAAGTATTTTTAGCATTACGATTATCTTAACTTGTCTATATCTGAGCGTGGAATTTTCATATTTAATTGCACTGCTTTGCAGTCTAGCCGCGGCGACTTTTATTTACACAGGGATGGAGTTAACCGCTATTTTATTTGTCATTGGCGTGTTTACACTTACGCCTTTGGTAACTCTGCGTTATAAAACTATCTTGCAAAACAAAGATCTGATTTTAAAGGAGCAGCAGCGGGTTTCAAAAGATGCCCTGGAGAAGATGCGTAAAGAACATACGCTGATCGATCAATCTAATCAGCAGTTGCGGATGGAGATTTCTAAAATCGAGGAGCTTTATAAAGTAACCAAAGAGATGGCGCAAGGCTTGGAGTTTGAGCAAATCTTCGCCGTTTTAGGCAAAAACTTTATCAAGCGCTTTCAATTTAAACAGTGCCGGATGATTTTATTGGATGAACAGACAGAGTCGCTGGCGATTAAACTAGTGCTTAAATTAACTCACGGACAGACTCAGGCTGAGGCGGTCTCTAAAGACGCTCAGGATGAGTTGTATCTTGAGCAGGGCCTGCAGACCCAAAAGACGATCTATGTTGAAGAGCAGTCGTTGGCTTTAGCGCCTTTATTGGTCGACAATAGATTTCTGGGGGTGTTATCAGTTGAGGGTTTGCCGGCAGAGGCCTTTGATCATTTTTCAATTTTGTTTAATCAATTTTGTTTAGAATTTAGAAGGGTTAAACTATATCAGAAGGTCCAGGAATTGGCCACTACAGACGGCCTGACCAATCTTTTTACCCGCCGCCATTTTTTAGAGCGATTAACCGAAGAATTAGAAAGAAGCAGCCGGCACAGCCTGAGTCTTTCCTTTTTGATGATCGATATTGATCATTTCAAGCAATGCAACGACACCTTTGGCCATCTAACCGGAGACGTGGTCTTAAAGGAAGTCGCGGCCAAGATTAAATCTTCCGTGCGCGAGATAGATTTAGTCGGCCGGTTTGGCGGAGAGGAGTTCTCCGTGCTGCTTCCGGATACGGATAAGCCGGGGGCTAAGTACGTGGCCGAGAGGATTCGCGCCAGCATCGCCGAGCACCAGTTCAGCGTTTATGATGAGCAGATCAAGACCGCGGTTAGTATCGGCGTGGCCAGCTTTCCCGGAAATGCTACCCAGTTGCAGCGGTTGATCGACCTTGCCGATCAGGCCCTTTATCGCGCCAAAGAAGAGGGCCGCAACCGCGTCTGCCTCGCCTAACTCTCATTCCGTACTCTACTAGGCTCGGGGTCCTGTCTCGGGTGCGCTTTCGGTGCTCACTCCCCTAAAGGGGTGGGCCTTACCTTCCTTTAGACAAGGGCCCTAGATTACAGCCCCTGGCTGCCGAAGGCAGAGAAGAAACTTATACTATCTGTGTTTTCTCTCGTTGCGCGCCGAAAGCTCAGCACCCTCGCCACCCCTCGCCAGCTAGGGTACACTTCTCCGATTGATTTTAGGACACTTCTCCGATTGGCTTGAGAAACGGTCTTGTAGTACGAAGCAAAGATAAATGACAGGCGAGCGGCAAAAATACGCAGCGAAAGCTTAATTGACAGCGAGCGGCAAACGCGCTCGAGATCCTTTTTGGTTTAAGCTGTTGACGGCCGCTTAGCTTTAAGTGGGAACAGTTCCTGTGATTGGGCTAATAATTTGGAGGAACAGTTCCTCACGGCGTATAGGGGAAAAAAGGGATTGAAATGTTTGGGCTTTTAGGGTATTATAATACTCTATATTAGCAGACTATAAGGGGGACGATATTGAGGCTTAAGGGTATTTTCTTCATAGTGTTGATGTTTACAGCTTGTTTCATCCGGCAAGATCCGGGATTTAGCCAGGATACGGACTTAGCTGTTGCCGGGGAACCTGATCAGGGTGAGAAACAGCCGATTGTCTGCGAGGGCGATCAGGTTGAGTTTTTAGAAAACCAGCAGCGGCTGGAAGCTACCGGCAATGTCCTGGTAATTTATGAGGACCTCAGGATAACCTGCGATCAGATCAGCATTGCCGTAGATACCAAAGATGGGGTAGCTACCGGAGATGTGGTCGTCTATCAGAAAGACACGATCTTAACGGCAGACAAATTTGAATACAATTTTGATACTCAAAAAGGCCAGCTTTATCAGGGAAAATTTGCTTCGGAAGCAATTTACGGTCATGGCCCCAAGGCAATCAAAGAAGGGCCGGATATCATCACCATGCCGCATAGCTATATGACTACTTGCGATTTAGCCAAGCCGCACTACCGGATTCATTCCCGGACAGCCAAGATTTATCTTGAAGACAAAGTAGTGATGCGCCATGTTATTGTTTACATGTTTGACTTGCCCGCGTTCTATCTGCCATACTACAGCTATTCGTTGAAGCCGGAGCGGGCTAAGGTAAGCTTGCTCCCCGGTAAAGATAAAGACTGGGGGTTTTATCTGTTGACCGCCTGGCGTTATGAGCTGAACCAGTACTTAAAAGGCATCTTGCGGTTAGATTATCGGGAAAGAAAAGATTTTGCCAGCGGTTTCGAGAACTATTATACCAGCGATCAGTTCGGCAGCGGTTTCATCAAAACTTACTACATGAACGAAAGAGACTTAGAGTCGAAGAATCTTTGGAAAGATCCGCGAATTACGCATGAGCGCGAACGCTATATGATTCATCAGCGCCATAGTTGGGATATCGATCAAGATACAGACCTGGAATTAGAATATTGGAACTTAAGCGACACAACTATGTTAAAGGATTACTTTTACCGTGAAGACTTCAGAAGACAACCTCAGCCTTTGTCTTTTGTCTCGGTAATCCGGACCCAACCTCGTTACACCGTCAGCTTGCTCGCGCAGCGGAGATTTAATAAAATATTTCAACGTTTAGAGTATCAACCGGAGCTAGAACTCAACATTCCCAATTTACAAATCGGCCCCAGCTCCTCAAGATTTTATTGGAGATCGGATAATTCTTTTGCCAATATCAGCAGAAAACTTGCCCACCCCAGCGATATTGATCAAGATACAGTAAGATTCGACAGTTACAATCAGATCAAACGTATTTCTAAATTAGCTTTTCTGAACATTACTCCTTATGTGGGCGGTCGCCAGACCTATTATACCAAAGACCGGTATGGGGAAGGCGATTGGTGGCGGGGGGCGCTCTATACGGGCGTAGATGTAGAGACTAAATTCTACAGGATATTCAATGTCAACATTAACAAATGGGATTTGGCTATAAATAATTTAAGGCATGTAATTACTCCCAACGTAGGCTATCATTATCAGCACACGCCGACAATCCTCCCGGAGAAACTTGTCCAGTTCGATGCCTTAGACGCCATTAACCGCAGGGACGAATTCGTTCTTTCTTTGGAGAATAAACTGCAGACTAAAAGAGGCGATCAGCCCGTGGATTTGGCCCGTTTGATGATCAGCACAAATTATTTGCACAGGCGCCCCGGAGGCAGCAGGTTTACTAATGTGAATTTTGATTTTGAATTCACCCCGTTTAGCTGGTTGACCTTGGAGTTTGACACCAGCTACGACCACCGGCAAGACAGGTTCACCACCTATAATCTTGATATCTACGCTGATCAAGACGACGACTGGCTCTGCGGCTTTGGATATCGCTATGCCCATGAGGACCATAGCGAAGCTACCTTTGAGCTGTCCTTTAAGCCCACTCCGTTATGGAAGATTGGCATCTATGAACGGTTTATGTTTAAAGGTTATCCTAATGCCATAAAAAAGATCTATGATTTAAGAGAGCAGGAATACAGAATCACACGAGATTTACATTGCTGGACTTCAGAGATCCTCTATACTATATCCAGAGGAGAGGGCGAAAGCGTCTATCTGGTTTTCCGTTTAAAGGCTTTCCCGGAGATGCCGTTGGAATTTGGCAAGAGTTATCACGCGCCTAAACCGGGTTCGCAGAATCCGATTAGATAAGTAGGCAGGGGAAAAGAGGGTAAAAAAAATGAATGTTTGTATAGTTGGGGCAGGACATGTCGGCTTAGTTACCGCGGCCTGTTTTGCCGAGATAGGTAATCGTGTAATTTGCGTCGATAATGATAAGCATAAGGTCAGTGGCTTAAAAAAGGCGCTGATGCCTTTTTATGAGCCCGGCTTAAAAGAGATAGTGGTCAAAAACGTCAAGGCCAAACGTTTAAGCTTTACTACTGACTTAAAAGAAGCGGTCCAGAAATCCAGCGTAATCTTTCTCGCTGTGGGCACTCCGCCTAAGGAAAATGGCGAGGCCGACCTTACCGATATTGAGCGGGTGGCCCAGAACATCGCCGAGTATATGCCCAGCTATCGCTTAATCGTGGAAAAGAGCACTGTCCCGGTAGAAACAGGCCAGTGGGTCGCGCACACTATCAAGATAAATATTCATGGCCGCAAAAAATTTGATGTGGCCTCTAATCCCGAATTCTTAAGAGAAGGCGCGGCGATTGAAGACTTTATGTGCCCGGATAGAATAGTCCTGGGAGTAGAAAGCAAAAAGGCTCAAAGCATTTTAACCGAACTTTATCGCCCTTTAAAGGCCCCGCTGATTATTACTGATATTAAGAGCGCGGAGATTATTAAACACGCCTCCAATTCGTTCCTGGCCGCTAAGATCTCATTTATTAACGCCATCGCGAATATTTGTGAGCGGGTCGGCGCGGACGTGGCTAAAGTAGCCGAAGGCGTAGGCGCGGATAAACGGATCGGCAAACAATTCTTACAGGCTGGTTGCGGCTACGGTGGGTTTTGTTTTCCTAAGGATCTGGAGGCCTTTATCCGGATTGCCGAAAATAAAGGGTATGATTTTCAACTACTCAAGGCAGTCCGGGCGATTAATGAAGAGCAAAAGGATTTAATGGTCAAAAAGACTGAAAGCGCGCTCTGGAATTTAAAGGATAAAAAGGTTGGCATATTGGGTCTTTCATTTAAGCCGGGCACAGATGATTTGCGCTTTGCGCCATCGATTGACATTATCGCCAAATTACAGTCAGCCGGCGCCAAGATCTATGCCTATGATCCGCAGGCGATGCCGGAGGCGCGCAAGATATTTAATAAAGATGTTAAATTTGCTCAGGATGTCTATCAGTTGGCAAAGGGGAGCGATTGTCTGGTAGTGATTACGGAATGGGAGCAGTTTAAGCGGATCGACTTTAAAAAGATAAAGCAGCTGCTGAAGCAGCCGATCATTATCGATGGCCGCAATCTGTTTGATCCTGGAAAGATGAAGAAAATGGGCTTTCACTACTTAAGCATTGGGAGGCGTCATGATGATTGAGGGCGTAAAAGTTAAACAGCTAAAAGTCATTCCCGATCAGCGCGGCAGATTAATGGAGATCTTACGTTGCGATGAGCAGCTCTTTGATCAGTTTGGCCAGGTGTATATGACTACGGCTAAGCCGGGCGTAGTTAAAGCCTGGCATTTTCACCGGCTGCAAACAGACAACTTTACTTGCGTACACGGGAAGATGAGACTGGCGCTTTATGACCCCAGAGCAGACTCAGCCACCTGCAAACAGGTTCAGGAATTTATTATTGATTTAGAAAATCCGCTGCTGGTGCAGATCCCGGCCAATGTTTATCATGGTTTCAAGTGTATCAGCGAGAGTGAGGCAGTAGTAATTAATACGCCTACACGGGCCTATAATCACGCTGAACCCGATGAACATCGAGTAGACGCTTACGAAAATGACATTCCTTACGACTGGAGAAAATAAATGAGTAATTTAAAAGGTATTGTTTTGGCTGGCGGCCTGGGCAAAAGGCTCTGGCCCCTGACAAAGATTACCAATAAGCATTTACTGCCAATTTTCTCACGGCCGATGATCTACTATCCGATTCAGACATTAGTTGAGGCCGGGATCAGGGATATCCTTGTGGTCACCGGAGGTAATCACGCCGGAGAATTTTTGCGGCTGTTAGGCGATGGGCAGGAATTTGGCTTAAAAAGGATTAGCTATACCTATCAGGAGGGCGAAGGCGGCATTGCCGATGCCCTGCGCTTGGCTGAGCATTTTGCCGAAGGCCAGAAGACGGTGGTGATTCTCGGCGATAACATTATCGAAGGTTCAATTAAAAAATATGTGCAGAAATTTAAGGCCCAGAAGAAAGGGGCCAGAATCTTGATTAAGCAAGTAAATGATCCTGAGCGTTTTGGTGTAGTCGGGCTTAAGGGTCAGAAGATTACCTCGATAGAGGAGAAGCCCAAAACAGCGAAAACCGGTTATGCGGTTACCGGAATTTATATGTATGATGCCCGGGTGTTTGAGATTGTCAAGACGCTGGCGCCCTCCGCCCGCGGCGAGCTGGAGATAACTGATGTCAATAATGCCTACCTTAAACAAGGAGAACTTTGTTACGATATTTTAAAAGGCTGGTGGACCGACGCCGGCACATTCGATTCGCTTTTACGGGCTAATAACTTAGCGGCAAAAAAGATTAGCAGGAAAAAGAAATGAGTAAAAAGATATTGATTACCGGAGGGGCGGGGTTTATCGGCTCTAATTTTATCCGCCAGCTGTTAAATAAATATAGCGACTATTCAGTGGTCAATCTGGATAAGCTGACCTATGCCGGCAGAAAAGAAAACCTAAAAGACTTAAGAGATCACCAGCGTTATAAATTTATCCAGGGAGATATCGGCGATCTAAACACCGTGAACAAAGCTATCTCAGGCTGTGATCTGGTGATTAATTTTGCCGCTGAGTCTCATGTCGACCGCTCAATTGTCGATGCCAGCGAGTTCATCAACACCAACGTCTACGGTACATATACACTTTTAGCGGCGGCTAAAGAACACCAGATTCCCTTGTTTTGCCAGATTAGCACGGATGAAGTTTACGGCAGCAGGGTAGAAGGATATTTTAAAGAACAGGATTTACTCACCCCCAGCAGTCCCTACTCGGCGAGCAAGGCCGCCGCCGATCACCTGGCCCATTCTTATTATACTACCTATCAGCTGCCGGTGATAATTATCCGCCCGACTAATAATTTTGGGCCTTATCAGTTTCCGGAAAAGATAATTCCGCTTTTTGTTACCAATGCCGTATCAGGAGAAAAACTCCCGGTATATGGAGATGGCCAGAACGTGCGCGATTGGCTATATGTGTTGGATAATTGCGCGGCCATAGATTTTATCATCCATCATGGCCGGGCCGGTGAGATTTACAATGTAGCCGGAAACAATCAGCTAAACAACATGGATTTAACTCGCCTGATTTTAAAATTTATGGGTAGGGGCGAGGATTTAATTAAGTTCGTGGCCGATCGGCCCGGGCACGATCGACGCTATGCCCTGGATAACTCCAAGTTGACTAAGCTGGGTTGGCGCCCTAAGCATAATTTTGAGCAGGCTTTAAAAGAAACCATAGATTGGTACCGTAATAACGAACAGTGGTGGCAACCGCTTAAAAAATGAAAATACTGATTACTGGTTCAAGCGGGATGTTGGGTCTGGCGCTCTGCCGGGAATTGTCCGGTAAACACGAAGTTACCGGAATGGATTTGAAACAGCTTTTAGCTTTCAGCTCTCAGCTCTCAGCTTTCGTCCAATGTGATATTACTGATAAACAAAAAACAATTAGCATAATTACTGAAGCTCATCCCGACCTAGTAATCCATTGCGCGGCTTATACTGATGTCGATGGCTGTGAGTCAGATTCGGCGCGGGCTGACCAGGTAAATGCGCAGGGTACAGAGAATGTAGTCTTAGCTGCTCAGGACGCTGGTGCGGTGGTTTATTACTTAGGCAGTGATTATGTGTTTGACGGTGAGAAAAAAACAGCGTATCTTGAGTCAGACCGGACTAATCCAATCAATAGCTATGGTCGATCTAAGCTGGCCGGCGAAAGATATATCCAGTCAAATCTAAATAAATACGTGATTATCAGGTCCAGCTGGCTATTCGGGCCAGGCGGGGGCAATTTTGTGGAAAGTATCATCAACCAGGCTCAACAACAACGCAACTTAAAAGTGGTTAATGACCAGTTTGGTTCACCTACCTATACGCAGGATTTAGCGCAAGGGATAACCAGGTTAATCGCTCAAGACGCTGCGGCAGCAGGCATTTATCATATTACTAATTCCGGTAACTGTTCCTGGTATCAGTTGGCCCAAGCAATAAAAGAGTCACTCGGCTTAAGAATAGAGATTGCCCCGGTCAGTTCAGAACAATATCTGCGTCCAGCCAGAAGACCGCGGATGTCGATACTAGAAAACATGCGTTTTCGCCAAACTTGCGGTGAATTAAGACCCTGGCCGGAAGCCTTAAAGGAGTATCTCAATGAAAGAAATAGGATTGAAAAATAAACTAATCAAGAAGCGGGCCAAAATCGGAGTAATCGGCTTAGGTTATGTCGGTTTACCTTTGGCCTTGCTTTTTGCCCAAAAAGGTTTTCCGGTCTTTGGCTTCGATATAAATCAGAAGCGCCTCAAAAGGGTCAAAGCCGGTCGTTCTTATATCTCGGATGTACCTAGCCAGCAATTAAAGAAGGTAATTTCGGAGAAGAAATTACAAGTTACGGATGATTTCAGCCTGATCAGCGGCTTAGAGGCGATTATTATTTGCGTGCCTACGCCTTTAAAAGAAAGGACTGAGCCCGATGTCTCGCATATCATTTCCGCGGTGGAAAACATCAAGAAGTTTATCCAAAAGGGCCAAATTGTGGTCTTGGAGAGTACCACTTATCCGGGCACAACAGAAGAGGTAATCCTGCCGATGCTGGAATCGGAAAAATTTAAGGAAGGCCGCGATTTCTATCTGGCCTTTTCTCCGGAAAGAGTTGATCCGGGTAATTCTAAGTATAAGACCCAAAATACACCAAAGATTATCGGCGGCATTTCCCCGGAGTCCAGCAGAATGGCCAAACTATTATATTCTCAAGTCATCAACAAGGTCATTGCCGCATCTTCGGCCAAAGTAGCGGAGATGACCAAGCTTTTGGAAAATACTTTTAGAATTGTCAACATCGGCCTGGTCAACGAATTGATGCTGTTGTGCGATAAATTAGAGATCGACATTTGGGAAGTGATCGCCGCGGCCAAGACCAAACCATTTGGGTTTATGCCGTTTTATCCCGGACCCGGAGTAGGCGGCCACTGTATTCCGATTGACCCGATTTATCTTTCCTGGAAGGCCCGGGGCTACGGTTTTGAGGCCCGATTCATTGAATTGGCTTCGTATATCAACTCGCAGATGCCCCGCTATGTGGTCGAAAGGATAGTCCGGGCCCTGAATGAACATAAAAGATCGCTGGCGGGCAGTAAGATTCTGATCTTAGGCTGCGCTTACAAGAAAGACGTCAAAGACTTAAGAGAGTCCCCGGCCATTGAGATTATCAATACGCTGCAAAGCCTCAAGGCCCAGGTCTCATATTATGACCCCTACCTGCCTTATTTAAAGATAGATCAGATAGATTTGAAAAGCGTAAAATTCGCCCGGGCCAGTTTTAGTAAACAAGATTGTGTAGTAGTTCTCACCGGCCATACTAACGTGGACTATCGATTTGTCTTAAAGCATTCTTCCTTAATAATAGATACCCGCAATGTGTTTCAAAACATTAAAGGCAAAAAGGGCCAGGTGATCAAACTATGAGCAGATATTTAGTTACCGGGGGAGCCGGGTTTATTGGTTCCAACATTGTCGAGGCCTTGGTTAAACAGGGGGATCAGGTTAAGGTAATTGATAATTTTTCAGCGGGCAAAAGAGAAAATTTAACCGCGGTATTAGATAAAATTGAATTAATCGAAGGGGATATCAGGGATCTGGAGTTACTGCAGAAGATTTGTCCTGGAGTGGACTTTATCCTGCATCAGGCGGCGCTGCGCTCTGTGCCTAAGTCGGTGGATAATCCTGCCGCTTATAATCAGGTTAATGTCGGCGGGACTTTAAACGTGCTCTTGGCCGCACGGCAAGCCAAGGTAAAACGGGTGGTGTTTGCCTCTTCGAGTTCCGTTTACGGCGAAGCGGAAAGCTTTCCGGAAAAAGAGACTCAACTTACTTTTCCGGTTTCTCCGTATGCGGCCTCCAAGTTATGCGGCGAGCATTATTGCCATGTGTTTAGTAAGATTTATGGCTTAGAGACTGTATGCTTACGCTATTTTAATGTCTTTGGGCCCAGGCAGAGCCTGGAGTCTGAATATGCGGTAGTTGTGCCCAGATTTATTATTAACTTACTCAATAATCGGCCTGCGCCGATCCATGGTGATGGCGAGCAGTCCCGGGATTTTACCTATGTCGATAATGTCGTCGAGGCAAATATTCAGGCCGCGAAAGCTTGCGGCGTTTCGGGTGAGGTATTTAATATCGCTTGCGGCCGTGAGCACTCGATTTTAGAGTTAGTCGATGAGTTAAACAGCCTGATCGGTAAGACTCTGGCGCCCAAATTTATTCCTCCGCGCGCCGGTGATGTGCCGCGGACCTTAGCCGATATTTCTAAGGCCCAAAGACTGCTGAACTTAAAAGTAAAAGTGGACTTCAGGACAGGCTTAAAAAGCACAGTGGGGTGGTTTAATGAGCATCAAGCAGAATATACCGGTATTTGATTTAAAGCGGCAATTCCGAGGGATTAAAAAGGAAGTCTTGAACTCAGCGCAAGAGGTCTTGGGCACAGGTTCATACATCTTAGGTAAAAACGTTTCCTCTTTTGAGCAAGAGTTTGCCGAATATTGCGGGGCCAAATACGCTATCGGCGTAGGTTCCGGGACCGATGCCTTAAAGATCGCCCTGCGCGCCTGCGGGATCAAGCCGGATCAGGAGGTAATCACCACGCCGTTTACCTTCGTGGCCACAACCGAGGCCATTGATAATGTCGGGGCAAGAATAGTCTTTGCCGATATCGACTTGGCTTCCTATTGTTTCGATCCCCGGGAGCTGGAAAAGAAAATAACCAAAAAGACCAAGGCCATACTTTGCGTACATCTCTACGGCCAGCCTTGTAATATGCGGGCGCTGACTAAACTGGCCCGCAAATATAACTTAAAAATAATCGAGGATTGCGCTCAGGCTACCGGTGCGGAATATCGAGGCAAGAAGGTAGGCAGTTTAGGCGATGTTGGTTGCTTCAGTTTCTTTCCCACAAAGAACTTGGGCGGCTGCGGCGATGGCGGGATGATCGTAACGAATAACAAGCAGATTGCGCAACGGGCCAGACGTCTTAGGATTCACGGCAGTAGAAGCAAATATGATCACGTTGCCCACGGTTATAACAGCCGGCTGGATGAATTGCAGGCGGCTATCTTACGCGTTAAACTTAGACAACTGGATAAGTGGAACCAGGCCCGCCGCGACAAGGCCGGATACTATAATCAGCGCTTAGGCGCATTGGAAGAGCAGGGCTATATCATCCGTCCCCGGGAGCAGCAGGACACCAAGCACGTCTATCATCTTTATATCCTCCGGGTCAAGAACAGAAGTCGACTAAAAGACTTCTTGAAGAGCCGCGGCATTAGCACCTCCTACCACTATCCGATTCCGCTGCATTTGCAGCGGGTCTATAAACACCTGGGTTACCGTCGAGGCGACTTTCCCAGGAGCGAACTGGCCGCCAGAGAGATAGCCACTTTTCCGTTTTATCCGGAATTAATGAAAAAAGAAATAGATTACGTTGTCCAGGCAATGTTTCAATTCTTTGAGGGCCAGAGATGAAAAACGTTCTAATTACCGGAGGGGCCGGATTTCTCGGTTCGCATTTAGGCGCCAGACTACTGGCCGAAGGATTTCGGGTTATTTGCATGGATAATCTGATTACCGGCAAGAGAGAGAATATCGGACCGCTGATTAATCAGCCAAATTTCAGATTCATCCAGCATGATGTCTCAAAGTACATCGATCTCAGCCAGGGGCTGGACTTTGTGTTACATTTTGCCTCACCGGCTTCGCCCATAGACTATCAAGTCTATCCGATTCAGACTTTAAAGGTCGGTTCTTTAGGTACGCATAATGCCTTGGGCCTGGCCAAGGCAAAAAAAGCGAAATTCCTGCTGGCCTCCACATCGGAGGTTTACGGGGACCCGCTGGTTAACCCGCAGAAAGAAAGCTACTGGGGCAACGTCAACTGCGTTGGTCCGCGCGGTGTTTACGACGAGGCCAAACGTTTTGCCGAGGCCTTAACCCTGGCCTACCACCGGACTCATAAAATAGACACCAGGATTGCCCGGATCTTTAATACTTATGGCGAGAAGATGCGTCAGGCCGATGGCCGGGCTGTGCCGAATTTTATCACTCAGGCCTTGAATAATCAGCCGATTAGCGTTTATGGCGATGGAGGCCAAACGCGCAGTTTTTGTTATATCGATGATCTGGTCGAGGGAATATATAAACTGATGTGTTCGCAGATTAACCAGCCGGTCAACTTAGGTAATCCGGCTGAGATTACCGTCTTGGAGCTGGCTGAGGCAGTGATTAAGTTGGCCAAAAGCAAAAGTAAGATTGTTTACAAAAAACTTCCTGAGGATGATCCCCGGGTGCGTTGTCCCGACATTACTCTGGCCAGGAAGGTCTTGGCCTGGAAGCCAAAGGTAAAGTTAGAAAACGGATTAGCCAAAACGATAGGATGGTTCAAGAATGCATAGGCCCCACGGAGGAAAATTAATTAATCGTATTTTGAATCAAGAGCAAAAAGATAAGTTTAGCCAACAGCTGGATAAATTATATCATTTGCAGCTCAGTCAAGAGCTGACCCAAGATGTGTTTAATATCACCTGCGGCGTCTACAGCCCCCTGGAAGGTTTTCTCGGTCAAGAAGACTACATTAATGTTTTGGATAACCGGCGTCTGGCCGGCGGGTTGGCCTGGACCGTGCCTATTGTTCTGGACGTGACTCAAAGCGAGGCTAATCAGCTCTCCCGGCAGAATCAAGTTTGCCTGCTTAGCCCCAACCAAAAGCCAATAGCGATTTTGCATCTTAAGGAAATTTATCAGTTCAATAAAGAGGAGTTGGCCTTAAAGGTATTCGGCACTAACGATCCGGCTCACCCCGGTGTAGCTAAGGCGATGCAGATGAAGGAGCGCCTGGTAGCCGGCGAGATTGATTTACTTTCCGAACCCGAGCTTCCGTTTGATCAGTTTACCTTGAAACCTTTAGAGACCCGGATTCTTTTTGAGCAAAAGGGCTGGACCGAGATAGTCGGTTTTCAAACCAGAAACGTGCCGCATTTAGGGCACGAATTTGTGCAAAAGACGGCCTTGGCCTTTACCGACGGTTTGTTTATTAACCCGGTGATCGGTAGAAAGAAAAAAGGGGATTTTCGGGATCAGGTTATCCTTGATGCCTACCAGGCCTTAATTAAGAACTACTACCTCAAGGAAAAGTCGGTGATGTCAGTTTTGAATATGCAGATGAGGTATGCCGGTCCGCGGGAGGCCATCTTTC
>JBHPFV010000019.1:0-31821 GCA_042571705.1 Candidatus Omnitrophota bacterium | reverse complement strand
TGCCGTAGTTACTGCGACTTCAAGCGGCGCCCAGGACTTATCCGGGAATGTCGAAGGAATAAGTAATCCGGCTACTTTTACGATTGATACTTTAGCCCCGGCAGGTTACACCGTCTCAATTGATGATGGTGGTGACGGATATATCAATGCTAGTGAACAAACCAGCATGTCCTTTGATCTTAGCGGCGCTGAGTTAGGGACGAATTACAGCTATGCCTTTACAGATATAGCATCCGGGACAGTCTCATCAGGCGGCGCGGTAACTTCGGCCAATCAAACCATCTCCAACATTAATCTCTCTACACTGGCTGATGGCAACCTGACCTTAACTGTCTATCTGACTGATCCGGCAGGCAATGTCGGCGATAATACCGTGGACCTCTCAGTTAAAGACGCCAGTGCGCCAACCGGCAATGTCACAGTAGGCACGGACCCGATCTATGAAGGCGATTTAATTCAGGAGGTCACTATCACTTATAATGAAGACATGGATCCGGCCTTTATTCCGGCAATTAGCTTTACCGGCAATGTCGGGGCCATCACTTCCAACACTGACGGCAGCTGGAACTCTCCGACTACCTGGTCTGAGACCTTTATTGTTCAAGATGTTGATGAAGATAATATGGTCACAGTCTCCAGCGCCAATGCCCGGGACTTAGCCGGTAATCCCGAAGGACCTTCGCTTAATGCTACCTTTGAACTGGATACCGAGGCCGCCGATGCCCCGGATCAGCCCACCAGTACCGCGGCTCCTTATATTAATGCCGCTGAAGAGCTGGCCGGGTTTGATATAGTGGCCAACTTAGGGGATAGCGGCGCCTTAGCCGGGGACAGCTTGGAATTATTACTTGGTGGGGCAGCTTTCCCTGCGCCTTTATCGCGTGTATTAACCGCTGCTGATATCGCTTCCGGCGGTTATATCTTTACTGTAGCCAGTGGCCAGTTAGGCGCTGATGGAGCCAAGGCCATTACCGCCAGGATAATTGATGCTGTGGGCAGTTTAGGCACGCCCAGCTTACCCTTAAACTTAATCTTAGATACAGTATTACCTACAGCCACGCTCTCAGTAAGCACTGACCCGATCTATGAAGCTGACCTGACTCAAGAAGTCACTATTACTTATAATGAAAACATGGATCCAGTGTTTGTGCCGGTAATTAGCTTTAGCGGTAATCTGAGCGCCATTACCTCTGGTGCTGACGGCAGCTGGACATCAGCCACTACCTGGTATGAGACCTTTACTGTAGCTGATGCCGATGAACAGACCGCCGTGGTTAGTGTGACTTCAAGCGGCGCCCAAGATATCGCCGCTAACCCCGAAGCAACCTCGCTTGCCGCCAACTTCGCCATTGATACCCAGGCGCCAATCAACACCTCAGTATTGATTAATGATGGCGCGCTCTATACTACATCAGCCGATGTTACCTTGACCCTTGCGGCTACTGATGTTAATGGTGTCTCTAGGATGTCGATCAGCAATGACGACGCGGCTTATACCGAATACGATTACGCGGTTAGTTTGGCCTGGACCTTAAACGCAAGCAGCGACGGACTAAAAACTGTGTATGTCCGCTTTCGTGATCCAGCCGGCAATTGGTCTGCTGTAGTCAGCGATGACATTACCTTAGATGCCAACGCCCCTACAGCCACGCTCTCAGTAAGCACTGACCCGATCTATGAAAGCGATTTAATTCAGGAAGTGACCGTAACCTACAATGAAGACATGAATCCTGCTTTTAACCCAACAATCAGCTTTGCCGGCAATGTCGGGGCGATCACTTCCAACGCTGACGGCAGCTGGACATCAGCCACTACCTGGTATGAGACCTTTACCGTAGCTGATGCTAATGAACAGACTGCCGTAGTTACTGCGACTTCAAGCGGCGCCCAGGACTTATCCGGGAATGTCGAAACAGATTCAATTGCCGCCAACTTCGTCGTTGATACCCAGGCCCCGACAATCGCCGCGGCAACTATTACCACCATTGCCGATTCCGCTACCGATATTATTGCCGTGGTCTTTAGCGAAAGCGTGGTCGAGGCTGAAGCTGAAGATCTGGCCAACTTCTCCGTTACCTCCGGCGGTAATAGCGTGAATTTAACCGGCGCGGTGATAAATTATGATGACGCTGCCCGGACAGTGACTATTGTCTTAGCCGCTGGCGATCAGCCGGACACAGAGGCCCAAGCCGGAATTACTAATTTAACTACCGGCGACAGCTATACTATAGATATAGATAACGTTTCTGATTTGTTCGCTAATGTAATGACCGATGCTGAGAATGAAGTTATCTTAGCCAGTGGCGATGACCAGCCACCGCTATTAACCGGTTTAACCGCCTCACCCAATGTCGGCGGCACTGGAGACGTAATTAGAATTACCGCTATATTTAATGAAGAAATAAAAGACAGTCCAGTGCCGCAGATTGCCTTGAGCGGTGGAGCGGCTATGTTGGCCACTGATTTGACTAAGGTTTCCTCAAATGAATACTATTATGATTATACAATCTTGGTTTCTGATAATGGTCCGGTGGCTTTAGAGATTTCACAGGGCACAGATTTAGCCGGCAATCGCATGGTTAATGATTTGCAGGGAAATATCTTTGCCGCCGACAATACTAAGCCGACAGTTAACTCAATTGTGGTTACTCCCGATCCTACTCCTCAGCGAGCTGTAGGTGAATTAGAGATCAGGATTATCTTTGATGAAACTATGGATACTAATGTAGAGCCGGTGGTTAGTTATGATCCTAATGGCCTGACCGGGCCACAGGCCGCCAGCGGCGGCAGTTGGACCAGCACCAATGTGGCCGATGATACCTACCTGGTCTATAATGATTTTCCGATTGATATATTTACCGGTGTTGGTCAAGCTGCGCTTACGGTCAGTGGCGCAAAAGATTTTGGCGTGGGCAATGAAATGGATGTATATACACTGGCTGATGTCTTTACCATTGCCGGATTTATAATTACCCAACCGACCACCACAGTGCCGGCCACCCCTTGGCAGGTAGGCAGCGCGGATAACCAGATTACTTGGTTAGAAGTTGGCTCCAGCATTATCAGCGGGCATTTAAAAATTGAATTTTCAGCTGACGGCAGTAACTATTATCTCGTTAACAATGATGGCATAGTGGCTGAGTATCCAGCCGGACCGGGAAAGGACAGTCCTCAACTCTGGGATATTCCGGCGTTGGCCCCGATCTCTTCCAATTACACGATTAGAATTACCGACGGCGGCCCGGACGGAAGCTTATTAACGGCGAGCGACAACATCATCTCCGTGTCTGAGCCGTTTGCCCTTGCCGGTGGGATTATTCTAAATCAGCCTGCCGGAGGAGAAAAATGGGCGATTAATACCCAGCATGCAATTGGCTGGACTAAGTTGGGTACTTTTGATTCCATGGTTGAGTATAATATTGGCGCTGAATGGCGCGCAGTTAGCGCTGGCGGCGCAGCCGATGCCGGTATACCAGGTGAAAGTTTAACTTGGCAACCAAGTGATGATTTAGCTGCCGGCTCAGCTACAGTCCAAATTAGGGTTTCCGATGCTAATACTAGTAATCCGCCCAGTTCAGCTACCAGCGGGCTGTTCACGATTTGCGATTTAGCGTTAGATCCTTTAGTCATACCTGGCAACAGAATCCAAGTGGGAGATCCGCTGAGTATTGGTTGGCAGCATGTAGGATTAGATTTTATCAGGCTGGAATATTATTCCAATATCGACTCTGACTATCGCATAATTTCGGGTGCTGAGGCCTTAGTTGCCGGCAGCAGCCCGTTTGTCTGGACAATGCCTGATGATGTCGGCGATAATGTCGGCATTAGGGCTACAGCGGTTAATACCGCCGGCGTCGAAGACCCTAATATTGAAGGGTTAGTGCAGGATATTTCGCCCGAACAATTTACTATTCATGGACAATTGGTTTTTGATCCAACTTCTCCGGGCATGAGTGCTGGCGGAAGCTCGGCGGCTAATCTGCCGTTAACGCTTTCGTTTACCGGAAGCGCAAGCATCAACACACTTAACTTCTATTACAAGACTTCCTTGTCCGGGGCCTGGATTGATTTTACTGCCGAGGCCAGTTACACCTATGCAGACGGCGCAGGCACAGTCGAATGGATGCCGACCATTTCCGGAAACGCGGTTTATTTTAAAGTTGAAGATGCCAATGATGTCTTGGTGTTTGCCGAGACAGCCTTTCCATATACACTTTCTGGCGTAGCCTTTGACTTGAGCGTGTTGGATAATTCTCCTTATGTTGTCGCTCAACCAGCAATAATCAGCGGCACGGCAACAGTAGTCGGTAATATCCTTTTGGAATATTCTACAACCGGAGCCGCCGGCGGATATAGTCTTTTAGGCCCGGGAGCCGACAATGTATTTCTAGACTTAGACAGCACATTTAGCTACACCTGGACCATTCCGGATCAGATCGGTAATAATATCTTTCTTAGAGCCACGGATATCCTTGGCGGCGCTACCGATGAGATCGGTCCAATTATTATCAGAGCGGGCTTAACTGTCAACGCCCTAGACGGGCCCTGGGCCGTGGGCCAGACCAGGTCTATCTCCGGCAATGTAGCGGGCAGTGCTACTACTGTTGCCTTGTATTATACTATCGATGGCACAACCTGGACGCTGTTACAGGATTCCAGCGGCGCAGATCTAAGCGAGGTAATCGTTAATCCGGATAACACCTTTAATGCTGATGTGTTAGTGCCGGATGCGATGTCGACTACTTTTCAGGTTAAGGCGACTGATTCTACTTTCGGCAGACCAGCCAACGCGCTTGGTGAGTCGGCGCCAACCGCTGCGATTACAGTAAAGGCTAGATTGGTTGTAGTTACCCCGACGCAAAGGTGGCTGGCCGGTAAAGAGTATGAGTTAAACTGGAATGCCTTTGGCAGCCTGATCAACCAGGTCAGGATTGAATATGCCTACGCTTTGGCGGAGGCGTCCTTGCCGGCGAATAGCGCGCAATGGCAGGCTTATCTAGATAAAGGCGTAGCGGTTGAGGCAATTGAAGCTGAGGCTGGTGTCTTAAATTGGCCGGTGGCCGATGTTGTCGCGGCTTTAGGCGATCCGCAACTCAATCCGATTGTTTACATGAAGTTAGCGGTGATCGATACAGAGACGGACGAGCTGCAGGGGGATATGGATATTTCCGCGGCCTTCCAGGTCCGCTATTCTGAAATTACCTGGCGTGTTTTAGATGCG
Source organism: Candidatus Omnitrophota bacterium (assembly GCA_042571705.1). Lineage (GTDB taxonomy): Bacteria > Omnitrophota > Gorgyraeia > JAFGHF01 > JAFGHF01 > JBHPFV01. The sequence goes on along the minus strand of JBHPFV010000019.1, from coordinate 26,600 downwards.
GATCTATCTTTTAATTTGTTTGACGTTACGGTGATGGAGAAGGCCGGCGAGTTGACTACTTGGGAGCAATCGGCCTTAAGCTCACCGGTAATCCATTATTATCCTTATTTCGAGCAGATAACTACTTCCTGGGGTAAGACCGGTTATGTCGGAACCAGCCTAACCTGGATTTCTAACTATGCTGAGACCGATGACTTTACTCATGAAAATATAGTTTATCTGCAGAATGAGGCCTTAGCCACGCAGAACTATAGCGCCGAAATTAGGCCGCAATACAATGCCAGCGCAGACCGGATTGACTTAAGCTGCTGGCTGCTCAAGAGGGGGCTGTTGGTGCTCCGGGATAATTATGATAACCAGGCTGGTTCTATCGATGGTCTAACAATTGAGGTTTTTGATAATACCGGTACTTTAATTGGTCCTGATTCTAACGGACTCGGACTTTATAATTCAAGTGATATGGATACACCGATTGCAACCGGGAAATGGGGTTACACGGAGAGCGATCCCAATGGCGTATTTACCGGCATTAGCTGTAAGCCCACCGCGCCGTTAAGAACAGACGCTGTTTATACCATTAAAGCCTCAATTACGCATTTAGGCGTTGCCCGGGTAGGGTATGAGGTATTCACTATTCCTCCGGTTAGTACTTACGAGGTCAATATCGAGGCCGATTATGATACCGAGGCAGATGCCGTAATCAGCAGCGTCTGGCTCAGCCGCAGTGGCGTGATCGTCAGCAATCCCGAGGTCTTAAGATTTAATGTCTTTAGCAGCGACGACACGGATGTCAGCGGTAATCTATCCGCAGACAAATCAGCTAACGCCAACGGCATTTTCTCTAATGTTGTCTGGGACCCTGCCGAGGGCCTGACCGGCGGAATCATGTATACTTTAGTTGCTGAGATAGACTACCGGAATAATACCTATTCGGCCAGCAAGGGTTTTGTTAAACCGGCCGGCGCCTTCGCTACAGAAGCCGCCCAAGCCGCTGGAGCGGCCGCAGAGGAAATCAGAACAGAAGTCAGCGGCGTAGGCGTGATCGCCACTCAGGCCAGGGACGCCGCTGAGTCGGCGGAAGAAGCGGCTCAGGAAACAGTCGCCGAGGTCAGTGGAGTAAGAGAGGATCTCAGCGCCACTAGATTGGCTACGGAACAAACAGCGCTGGAAGTAGCGGTGATTGAGGCCCAGACCCAAGAAGCTAAAGATATAGTGGAGACAGTGGAGCAAGAAGTCAGCTCGCAGATACTTAATACCGAAAGCAGTATCAGGCAAGGCGAGCAACTAATGATAAATTACAAGGCTGAGTCGGGCCTGTTGCCGCGATTGACTGTTTATGATGCCAACAATAATCTCGTCCCCGGTTATGAAAATAAAGCGATGAAAGAAACAGCTCCGGGCTCAGGCCGATATCAAGCCCCGATGGTATTAAACGAGAGTGGTGATTACACCGTACTCTGTAAGACTGAGGATGCCATGGATGCGATCACCATGAATGTCCAGACCTCCGACATCCAGACTATCGGCGAAGATCTTTCCGCCACCACTGCCCAGATGTTCGGTATGGATATCAGCCTCAGGGAGTTACTGGACCGGATGAGTTATGTGGAAACTATTATGCTTAGTGTTTTCGGCAGCATGGATGAATATGATGCCTTAACAGATGGGCAAGGAGAAGGAAAAGGAAAGATGACGGGCCAGGCCACAGATGAGCTTTACTCACAAGTCAGCGATGTAGCCGCCAGCTTAGCCGAGGTCTCCGATCAACAGGGCGTCAATTTCAAGACGATGTATGAGATTTCTGAGTCCCAGTCCGATAATTTCGTTTACCTGCGCAATAAGGCCTTGGAGGTTAGGGCCTTAATGGAGATTAACCGCGAGATGTTAGAAAGAAGCAGTGACCAGCCGATTATCAAGAGCTGGTTTGAATCAGCAGAATAATTTTAGTGTGAGGGGGAAAACAATGAAATGGTTAATTATAGTTTTGCTTGGTGTGGTAGTCTCAGGACTATTGGCCGGCGAGGTGCAGGCGGCGGAGGTCATCTTAAAGACCTTAGTGGTCAATCCGTCGCGGTTTAAGGCTCAGGTGGCCACCTTAAAGACATACCTGCCCAAAGAGGTAACTCCGGATGACATCATTGACTTAGCCGACCTAAAGATAGATTACGATGTCACTAAAGGCCTTTATTTTGTGCATAAAGATATTAAGCTCGCACCGAGTGAAACGGCCACCCGGGCGATTAAGATTGAAGACGTTTGGTTAGTCTCGATGCCGGAGCTGGAGACAATCAACCGCCGGGCCCGTGAATTAACCAAGGGGCTCAAGGAAAGCGCTAACTTTAATCAGGCCCTTAAGCTGCAAAAAGAAATTGAGGCCCAAAACAATCAGATTTTATCCAAACAGGCCCGGGCAAAGGATGCGCTGCCGCAAACCCATATCGCGGTCTATCGCGAAAATGTCAAGACCCTGGAGGCAGTCAGGTCTTTATTGGATCAATTGGAAAAGATGGCCTTTGCGGCCAAGACTGTAAGCGGACCATCTACCAGAAGGATCTCAGTCCGGTCCAGCTGGTGGGTAATCCTGGGAGTAATTATTGCTCTAGGGTTGGTTTCGCTGGTCTTCTTCGTAACCTGGCAGCGTCAGGCTCACCTGGCGGAGATCAAAGAGCGGGAAAAGAAGAAAGACCAGGATGAGGAATTGCCCCAGATTTTAAAGGAGGACGACCAGCAGCAGGCCTAAAATTAGCTTAAGACTCTAAGCTTCTATAATAGTAGCCAGATTTGATTTTTTCAGATCTGGCTTTTTCATTTTTTGTGCATTTATTTATTGCTTTTGTAACAGCATTTATGTTACAATCCATTATTAAAGAAGGAGTTACTGAAAAATAGGATGAAAAATTTCACTATTATTTTAATTATGCTGATTAGCACCTTAGGGCCATCAGCGGTGATTGCCACAGTGGGCTATGCCAGCGTCAAGGCCTTAGGCCGCAACCCCGCGGCGGCGCCAAAAATTATGTTATCGATGATTCTGGCGTTCATGTTTGCCGAGGCCATTGCGATTATCGCCCTGTTAGTAGTCTATAATCTTTTTGGTGGCTAAAATTAGAATGGAGCTGTTATGTTAATTTGGCAATTGGTGTCGATTCAATTAATTACTTTTGCCTTAATTGTCTTATTTTTACGCTGGTTGCTGCATGGTCTGATTAGCCGGGCGTTAAGGAAGTTACACCAGCTGAATCAAGAGAATTTGGAGAAGGAAAAGACGCTCAAAGAGGAGTTAGACCGGGCCCGGCTGCAAGCCCAAAGAGAGATTAAGCAAGCCCAGGCTGAAGGTGAAAATATCAAACAACTCGCCCGGGCCAAAGCCGAGCAGGAGCGTGAAGAGATCATCAATAGCGGCCGCCAAGAGGCCCGGCGGCTGCTTAATCAGGGCGAAAGAGAGTCTCAGCGCAAGCAGGTCGAGTCGGACTTAGAGCTAGAGCAGCGCGCTGTTTATTTAGCTAACCGGATGATTAAATACATCTTTACCGAGCCCGGGCAGCAGGATTTGCAGACCCACTTGATCGATCAGCTACTGACTGAAATCGAGGCCCTGGATCAGGCCCGGGTTAAGCCTGAGGGAAATCAGGCCGAAGTTACTACTGCCTTTAAATTAAAGGAGCGCCAGCTGCTCAGGTTAAAGCAGGCCCTGGTGGCTAAGACCAATGGTAAGATAGGGATCACTGAAAAAGTAGACCCGCAGATTATCGCCGGATTAGTAATTAAACTGGGCGGTTTTGTTATTGACGGAAGCATTAAAAATAAACTTAAGAAAATTGTGCCGCTAATTAAAGAGCAGGCCAAGGAAGAATAACATGCCTGAACATGCGCGGATTAATTCTTTAGACATTAAAGACTCCGGTGAAATTTGTGAGATCAAAAAAGGGATCGTTAAAATTAACGGCCTGACTTCCTGTATTAACGGACAGCTGATTGAACTTGGCCCGGAGCTTCTGGGGATAGTCTTTGGTTTCAATGAGCGGGAAGTGTCGGCCTTAGTTTTAGGTGATGAGACCAGTCTGAATATAGGTGACGCGGTTTTTGCCGAAGAAAGCACCTTTGAGATTCCGGTGGGCAATAATTTTATCGGCCATATAGTTAATGTTTTTGGAAAAATTCAGGATCAACAGGAACAACCCGAAGCAACTGATGTTTATCCAATCTTTAGAGAGGCCCCGGGAGTAGTCGATCGCCGGCCGATCGATGAGCCGTTACTTAGTGGAATCAAGATGATCGATACTTTGATTCCACTAGGGAAAGGACAAAGAGAGCTGATTATTGGCGATCGAGTGACCGGCAAGACCGCCCTGGCCTTAAACGCCATTTTAAATCAGAAAAATAAAGATGTAGTTTGTATTTTCTGCTGGGTCGGCGGCAGCTACGCGCCTTTTTTAAAAACTGTGCAGCAGCTGCATCGTGCCGGGGCGATGGAATACAGTATTGTCGTCAGCGCCCTGGCCTCTGACTCACCAGCCGAACAATATTTAGCGCCCTATGCCGCGGCCGCCTTAGGCGAATATTTTATGCACCGCGGACGCGATTGTCTGGTCGTCTTCGACAATTTGACCAGGCACGCCTGGATCTATCGCCAGCTGTCTCTACTTTTAGAACGGCCTCCGGGAAGAGAGGCCTATCCGGGGGATATCTTTTATCTGCACTCACAGCTGATGGAAAGGGCGGCAAAATTAAATGATGAAAACGGGGCCGGGTCAATGTCTTTTCTGCCTATTGTCGAAACCCAGGAAGGCGATGTTACCGGGCTGATTCCTTCCAATTTGATTTCCATGACCGACGGACAAATTTATCTAGACAACAGCCTGTTTCTCGAAGGATTCAGGCCGGCGATTGATTTGGGGCTGTCGGTCTCGCGGATTGGCAATAAAGTTCAATCTCAGGCGATCAAGGAGGTATCCAGAAAGCTGAAGCGAGAATACGCGTTATATAAAGAATTACTCAGCCTGACCCGTTTAAGGACTAAATTAACTCACGAGGTGGAGGAAAAGATTAAGCGCGGTGAGGCCTTAATCAGTCTTTTTGTTCAAGATAAAGATAATCCTTTGCCTTTAGTAGAACAGATCGTTATTTTTTATGCCTTTGACCAAGACCGGCCGGAGATTCTCAACGAGATAAAAAGAGAGAAATTCAAAAAAGATATCTATCGCTATCTTGTAACAGAGTACCCGGGATTAATTAACAAGCTAGACACCCAAAAGGTATTAACCGCCGAGATTAAGACCGGGCTGGATCAGGCCTTTAATGCCTTTTTCTCAACTGGGAAATAGTAGATGCGCCAACTCTCAAAATTACGCAAGGACTTACATTTTAATCAGGAGATGGGCGGGATTATCAATGTCCTCAAGGGGGTAGCGGCGACCGAATTTCACCGCTTGCAAAAAGCCAGAAAAACCCTGGATCAATTCGCTGACTATTTACAGGGTTTTTTCAAGATGCTGGAAGTGCCTGAGCTTAGTCATCCTTATCTGGACCAGAGTAACTCACCCGGCGCTTTGTTAATTATCACTTCGGATAGCGGCTTTCTGGGTAAGCTGAATATTGCGGTAGTTGATCAGGCCTTAAGCCTGTATACCGGAAGAGAAAAATTGATTGTAGTTGGTCAGCAAGGCAGCCATTATCTTGAAGAGACCGGCGTACGCTTTAGCGCCATGGGTGGAATCAGCGAAGAGATAGAATATAAAGAGGCCCAGCGGCTGGCTAATTATATTACCCAAAACTGCCTGAACAAAAAAATTGGCCAGACCACGATAGTTTATCCGCATTTTGTTTCTTTCGCTGTCTGGCAGACAAAAATTTTTCAATTACTGCCCTGCAGATTTTTATTTCCCCAGCCGCCTGAAGCGCCTGGCGAAAATATCAACCGGGAGGAAGAGACTATTGTTGAGCCGGATAAGCAACAGGCGCTGGAATACCTGGTTAAGATCTGGATTAGTTATTTAGTTTATGGAATTTTCTGGGAAAGCAAACTTTCGGAATGGGCGGCGCGGGTAATGCATCTGGAGCGCAGTTCCGATGAGATTAAGCGTACCGACAAAAAGCTGCACTGGCAGTATTTTCGCAGCCTGCATGAAATCAGCGACAAAAATATTAGAGAGATAGTGTCCGCCAGGATTGCCGCCCAAAGGGGAAGAGGCCGAGGATGAAAAAAGGCAAGGTGATTGCCATTCAGGGCCCGATAGTGCTGGTTAAGTTCCCGCAACAGGCTCATTTTGCGCCACGGATTTATGAAATCCTGGAAACCAAGACCTATACCGGTCAGCGTGTAGTTTTGGAGGTCGTTGAGCATTTAAGCAGAAGGGCCGGTGATCTGGAAATGATTGTCAAGTGCATTCCCTTGACCGGTATATTTGGTTTACAGCGCAATGCCGAGGTGATCTCGACAGAAGCGCAGATTCAGGTCCCGGTCGGCAAAGCAATCTGCTCGCGGATATTAAATGTCTTGGGTGAACCGATTGATAAAGCCGGCCCGATAAAGTCAAGTTCCAGCCGTCCGACCCACAAAAAGGCTGCGCCGCGCCTGCATATTGAAAAGGCCCGCCAGCTGCGCTTTGAAGTTATGGAAACCGGGATCAAGGCCGTGGATTTATTGTTTCCGCTGATTAAAGGGGCCCGGACCGGTATTTTAGGCGGGGCGGCCCTGGGCAAGAGCCTTTTAATTTTAGAGCTGATGCACAATATTATTAAAAAGGAACAAGGTTTCTGTGTGTTTACCGGGGCCGGAGAAAGAATTAGAGAAGGCAATGAGCTCTACAATGAGATGCAGAAGCAGCAGCTGCTTGCGCGTTCGGTGTTAGTCTTTGGGCAGATGAATGAGTCGCCCGGAGCCAGGTTTGAGGTGGTCCATACCGGCATTACCATCGCCGAATATTTTCAGGAGCAAAATGAGGATGTTCTATTTTTTATTGATAGCGTTTATCGTTTTGCTCAAGCCGGAAGTGAACTTTCCACTCTCTTAGGCCGGATTCCTTCGGAAACCGGGTATCAGCCGACCCTGACTTCGGAGATGAGCGGCTTCCAAGAGCGGATTCGCTCCGGGATCCAAAGCGCGATTACCGCAATTGAGGCGGTCTATGTGCCCAGTGATGATTTAACCGACCCCGCGGTAGTTTGTATCTTTAGTTATTTGGATTCAATATTGATTCTTTCCCGCCAGCATGTGCAGCTGGGGCTTTATCCGGCGATTGATCCGTTGCTTTCGTCCTGTTCCTACCTTGACGCGGCGATTGTCGGCAGCAGCCATTTTAAGGTGGCTCAACAGACATTAAAGATTTTGAATAAATTCGAAGAATTAAGGCGGATTGTCTCTATTGTTGGCATTGAGGAACTTTCCCGGGAGAACCGCACCGTCTATGAGCGGGCCCAAAAACTGCGCAATTTTCTGACCCAGCCTTTCTTTACCGCCGAGATTTACACAGGCAAAAAAGGCGAATACGTTCCTTTATCCAAGACTATAGCGGGTTGTGAAAAAATTGTTAGCGGTGAATTAGATAAAACGCCCTCAGAAGAGTTATACATGATTGGCGCAATAGCCTAAGGAAGATTTAGCCGATGGTAATAAGACTTGGCGAGATGTTGCTGCAAAGAAAGCTGATCACCCCTGAGCAGCTGAATCAGGCCTTTAAAGAAAAACAGAAATCAGGAGGCCTGCTGGGTAAGGTCTTAATTAAATTGGGTTATGTCAGCGAGGATCAGCTTTTGGCTGCTCTTGCTGAGCAATTGAAGATTCCGATTGTTAAGCTGAAAGAGACTAAGGTCGAGCTGGCCGCGCTGAAGATGCTTCCGGCTAAATTTGCCTGGTATTATAAAATCATCCCGCTTAAAACCGCGCAGAATAAACTGGTGGTGGCCACTGCCGACCCTTTACGCTCTTTAACCGATGTGGAGATGCTCTTAGGACATCCTTTAAGCCCGGTTTTAGCTAAGGAAGAGGAAATAGTAGCGGCCCTGGATAAATATTACGGCGTAGGTTCTGAGACCATCGAGAAAATTATTGAGCAATCGCCTGTTGCGGTTGATCAGCAACTGCAGCGTGAGGCCGGCAAGATAGAAGACATCGAAGAGTTGGCTGAAGATGCCTCGGTAGTCAAGTTGGTCAATCAGATTATCGTCGACGCGCATAAGATGCGGGCTACGGATATCCACTTAGAACCATACAGAGATCAGGTCAGTTTGCGTTACCGTGTTGACGGAGTACTGCAGGAAGCCACCGTCTCCGCCGATATTATTCGGCTTTTCCCGGCGATAGTCTCACGGATTAAGATTATGTCTAAATTGGATATTGTCGAGCGGCGCCTGCCCCAAGATGGCCGTGCGGTAGTCAAGATCGGCCGGGAGGAACTTGATTTAAGGATTTCGATTATTCCCACCCGCCATGGAGAGGGCCTGGCGATCAGGATCCTGCCCACCAAGATGCTGTTTAGCCTGGAAAGATTGGGCCTGGAATCCGATGATTTAAAGATCCTCCAAGAGTTAGTCACCAGACCCAACGGGATAATTTTTGTTACCGGTCCCACCGGAAGCGGAAAGACTACCACTCTTTATGCTTGCCTAAATACAGTCAAAAGCGTAACCAATAAAATTATTACTATTGAGGACCCGATCGAGTACGAACTGGCCGGGATCAGCCAAATTCAAGTTACCCCGGAGATCGGGTTTAGCTTTGCCCAGGGTTTAAGAAGCGTGTTAAGGCATGACCCGGACATTATGATGGTCGGGGAAGTCAGGGACTTTGAAACCGCGGAATTGGCCATTCGGATTGCCTTAACCGGCCATTTAATCTTTTCCACGCTGCATACTAACGATGCCGCCGGAGCCGTAGCCCGGTTGTTAGATATCGGCATCGAACCATTTTTAGTGGCTTCTTCAGTGCAGGCCTTTATTGCCCAGAGACTGGTGCGGGTAATTTGTCCGGAGTGCAAAGTTGAAGATCACTCTCTGGATCCGCAGCTAAAAGAGCAGATAATGAAGGAAATCAGCCAATTCAGGAGCCTCTGTCGCGATGCCGAGGAAAAAGCGCTTTTTGCCCTGAGCCGGTCTTCAGATCTACGCTTCTACAAAGGCCGCGGCTGTCGATCATGTAACTCCACCGGCTTTAAACAAAGAACGGCCATTTATGAAATGCTGGTAGTCAACAAGGCCATCCGCCAGCTTATTTTAACCCGGGCCTCGGCGGATAAGATCAGAGAACAGGCGATTAGCTCAGGAATGAAGACATTGCGTCTTTCCGGATGGAAAAAGATACTTGAGGGAATCACCACACCCGATGAAATAATGCGGGTGACCCAAACAGAGGAATAGTGTTTAAGGTTTCGATACTTGATATAAAAAAGACCGAGACTATTTTTGAAGATTTGGCTCACTGCTGCATCTTGCCGGCGGCGGAAGGAGAGTTGAGCATTTTGGATTTTCACCAGCCGATTATTGCCTGTCTCCAGGAAGGCGCGATTAAAATCGATAAGACTGCGCCCTTGGCGATTAAGAAAGGCATTGCCCGGATGCAGGGCAATCAGCTTTCTATTTTAGTAGAGAGGTAAAATGCCCAGCTTTAGTTACGAAGCGAAAAAAGGCCCCCAGCAGGTGATCAAAGCCAAGATTGAAGCCGAGAGCCTTGAGCGTGCCGTTGAGAAAATAACCCAAATGGGCTATGTGCCGATTCGGGTTATCCCTGATCAAGGAACAAGCCGATCAAGCGGCGCGACTTCAGTTGCGGCCAGGCGGCCAGGAAGCGGTTGGGCGATTTTTAAAAAAGTGCGCCCCGCTGATTTGACTCTTTTTACTGAGCAGTTAACCAGCCTGATTAAAGCCAAGGTGCCGCTTTTAGAGGCCTTGAAGGTGATCCACGAACAGACAGAGAACCAGCGTTTCAAAGAGATCCTTGCAGAGGTGCTCAGCGAGGTCAGAGACGGCCAGGCCCTTTCTCAGGCTATCGCTAAATTTCCCGGGGTGTTTCCTCAGCTCTACATTAACATGATTAGCACGGGTGAAGCCGGAGGAGTGTTGGAAAAAACCTTACGCCGTCTGGTTCAGTTCAGAAACAAGGAAGAAGAACTTAAGTCCAAGATCTCCACAGCTTTGGCCTATCCCGTCTTTATTATTTTTGTGGGCATAATTACTGTTTTTATCTTGCTGGGTTTTGTGATCCCTAAGATGAGCTCTCTGTTTAATGAGATCGGCCAGGACCTTCCTGTTTCTACGCAGATATTGTTAGCTTCCGCCCAGGCGCTGAAACGATATTGGTATTGGCTTTTGGCGGCGATCGCGCTTTTGCTGCTTTTTATCAGCCGGCAAAAACCTACTGAGCGGCAAGAGCTTCTCGTCGACCAGTTAAAAATTAGATTGCCCTTGATCGGTGACTTTACCAGGAAATCAATCCTGGCCAGGTTTGCCCGGACTTTAGCTATTCTTTTAGCCAACGGTATTCCCTTATTCCAAGCGATTAAGATTACGGTGCCGACAGTAGAGAGCGGGATATTCAGATCAGAGCTGGAAGGGGTGCATAAAGATATCGCCGAGGGTTCTTCGCTTGAGCAGGGCCTGAAAAAAACCAGCTGGTTTCCCAGTTTTGTGACCAGTATGCTGGCAGTAGGCGAAAAAGGCGGGAATTTGGAAGAGGCCTTACTGGAAATCGCTGATTTTTATGATCGCGAGGTGGATAAGGCCACCAAGGTATTTACTTCTTTGATTGAACCTGTAATAATTTTGGTCATGGCTATTTTGGTAGGGTTTATTGTCTTTGCCCTGCTTTTACCCATCTTTCAGATAAATTTAGGAATCCGATGAGCACGACGCGCGCCTTTACGCTGGTTGAGGTGATGGTCAGCGTGGCCATTTTGGCCACCGGCTTAGTCTTAGTTCTGCAAGGGATGACCTTTGCGCTCAACGCCCTGCAGATTGCCGAAAATAATTTACAGGCCACGCAAGCCGCGCAAAATTTGATGGTCGAGGCCCGGATTCAGGCCGCCGAAGATTGGGAAGAGTTTAAGAATGGATTGGAGCAAGATTTGGAGTTTGATCAGTTAAGCTGTAATTGGCGACTGACGCTGGAGACTTTTTCCTTGGAACTAGAGGAGCAAGAGGCCAATGAAGACTTAAATTTGCTCAGCGCGAATTTAGCCTGGTCAGAGGGAAAAAGAAAAGGCCGGATTCCTTTGGTCAGCTTAATCAGAGGCTCAGCTAGCGAAGAATGAACAGGACAAAAAAAGGATTTACCTTTATTGAGCTTTTAGTCAGCTCGGCGGTAGTTGTTTTGGTTGGGGTAGCGGTGTATTCAACTTTAAGCAATGGCCTGGCGGTTTGGCGACGGGGAAATCGTGATCAAACTTACTATCAGCGTCTGCGGCTGGAGACTGAAAAGATGGCCGGCGAATTAAGATCGGTATTTCAATTTGCGACCATGCTCTTTGAGGGCGCCGAAGACTCTCTGCAATTTGCCGCTTTAGTTATTCAGCCGGCCGGATCGGAAGAAGACGAGGCGCAGAGTTATTACCAGCTGGGCCGGATTAAATACTTTTTTGATCAGGAGGAAAATGTCTTGCGCCGACAGGCGCTAACTTATCCTGAAGTTTATCTGGAAGAAGATCAACAGTCGCCGGGTGAAATCTTGATTGAAAATTTACAAGAGTTTAGCTTGTCTTATTGTTATCTGGATAATGCCTCCGGGACCTATATGTGGAAAGCTGACTGGAAAAAAGAGGAACAAGATAGTATTCCTAAAGCGGTCAAGATCAAGATGGTCTTGCAAACCGGCCAGACAAGGGAAGAATTTGAAAAAGCGGTATTTCTTGCTTTGGGCACAGGAGCGCAAAGAGTAGAAAAATGAATTTAAGGCGAGGCAGTATACTCATTCTTACACTTTGGACGCTAAGCTTCTTAACCATATTTACTGTAGGCTTAGCTCGTAGCGTCAACGCCCAATTGCGTTTTGCCGGACATTTACAGAATAGGCTAAAAACCCATTATTTGGCTCAAGCCGGAATAGAGAAGGCCTTGGTTGTTTTAGAAGCAGACGAAAATATAGATCTCGATTCACTGACTGAACAATGGGCGAATAATGAAGAACTGTTTAAAAATTCAAAGCTGGGCGATGGACAGCTTACAGTCAGTTATCAACTTAGTGGCTTGGCGCTTCAGCCGGATCAGCAAGACCTGGATTCGGAACTAAAGCCGGCCATCCTCTATGGTGTAATGGATGAAGGCAGCAAGATCAATGTAAACAAGGTTGAAGTTACGGTCTTGCAAAGCTTACTGGTGAATATCGCCCAGCTGGAGCAAGAGCAGGCCGCCGAGATTGCCCATGCCATCATAGATTGGAGAGATGCAGATGAAATCGTCTCAGACAGAGGCGCGGAGACTGACTATTATCAGAATTTGGAATTATCTTATCCTTGCAAGGATGACGATTTTCAAATCCCTGAGGAACTGTTGTTAGTTAAGGACCTGACTGCCGAAATTTATGCCCAAATAGCCGAAGTGGTTACTGTCTGGGGCGAAGGAAAAATAAATATTAATACGGTTAGCTACCCGACGCTGGTGGCCCTAGGATTAGGTGCTGATTTGGCCGATAGAATTGTAGAATACCGTCGCGGCGACGATGGCTCAGCCGGGAGCGCAGATGATAATATCTTCACCACCACCACACTCAACGATATTGATGACGCTATCGGGTTGTCTACGGAAGAGGCCGCGGAAATCACCGCGCTGCAGTATCTTTTGACGGTAAAATCGGATGTTTTTAGGATTACTTCGACCGGCGTTTTGAAAACAGGCAGTAATCAGGAATTTAAAAAAAAGCTTGTTTGCGTAGCTCAAAGAAAACAGGATGAGCCGACAGAGCTTTTATATTGGCATGAGGATTAGAGCAAGATGTTCCAACTGAGTAAAAGCAAGGTCATTACAATATTGGAGTTAGACGGTCAGTGGCTAAAAGTGGTCCAGGCCAAGCCCGCGGCGCAGGGGAATAAAATATCTAAAATTCTGGTCGAGAAAATTTCTTCCGCCGATCAGCAAGTCGCCGCTCGTGTAGGTGAATTGGCCCAGCAGCTGCCGATTAATCAGCAGGGACTTTTAATTTCCTTGCCATCCCGGCAGGTAATCATCAGGGATTTGGAATTACCCTCAGCTAACCCCGCGGAAATAAAAAATATTGTTGATTTACAAGTGGGCAAACAAACCCCTTACTCAAAAGAAGAAATAATTTACGATCATCAAATCTTAAGCACCAATTCCCAAGGCTATAGCCGGGTGATGCTGGCGATAGCGCACCGCAATATCGTCGATAAAAAGTTGAAGATACTGGAAAGGGCCGGCTTAAAGACAGAAAATATCGGCTTAAGCTCAGAAGGCCTATTGCGCTGGGCCACTGTTGTTTTTAAACAGAGGAGTTTTGACCGGCCCTACGCCATAATTAATTTAGATTTTGATCAGGGCAATTTTTTGCTGATCGCGAAGAGTCAGCTGGTCTTCTCCAGAAATATCTCGGTAGGATTTACTCAGCTCCAAGAATCGTTTGAGCGCTGGCAGGACAAATTCTTAAAAGAAGTTAACCATGCCCTGCACGCCTATCCGCACGACATGGTCGAGACAGATGTCTCGCGAGTGGTAATTACCGGCGCCGGTTCCTTAACCGAGGTCTTAAATGAATCCGATTTAAAGAATAAGCTCGGGTTTCCGATCGAGGTTACGGGGCAGTTCAAGAATATCCCTTTAGCTCGTGCTCAATTAGCTGACTGTAAAGCCAAAACAAAAAGTGTTTCCGTGACCCATCTGCTGGGTTTTGCGCTCGGCTTTCGCGAATTAAGGCTTAACCTGATCCCGGCGCAGCTGCGGATTGAGAGGAATCTGCGCCAGCGGGGCAGAGACCTGTATTTTTTTGGCAGCTATTTAGTGTTTATTTTAGCCTTGATCTCAAGTATTTTTTTGGGCCGGATGTATAGCCGGGAAGGTTACCTGAACAAACTCAAGCAGGAAAATCATAATAATGCCACCCGGGTAACGCAGTTGAATAAAATGATCGCTGAGATCGAATTGGTTAAAACGCGATCTTTGAATAAAGATTACGCGATTAATTTCATCTATGAAATTCATCAGGCTATCTCACCAGAAATATATTTAACTTTAATTAGTTTTGACGGAAAAGAAAAGCTAACCCTCCGGGGTGAGTCCAATGCCATGTCGGAAATCTTCAGATTTATCGAGGCCCTGGAAGAAATACAATATTTACAGAATGTAAAGACTAAATTTGTTTCTACCCGGAAGGCGGCTGAGGAAGAAGTAACTGAATTTGAAATTGTTTGTCCGTTAAAGGAAGAGTTCCAACAGAGGTTAAAGCGGTAATAATTAAATGAAGTCAATTTTTGAGAAATTATCCAAAAGAGAAAGATATATCCTTTATACTTGCCTGGCTATAGTCAGCTTAGTGATCTTTGACCGGATAGTTCTGACTCCCGTAAGAAGGAAATTGAACAAGCTGAGCATAGAGATTCCGCTGGAGGAGCAAAGATTAAAGCGCGCGCTTTATACCTTGTCGCGGCAGGATTTGATTTCGGAACAACATCAAAAATTGACCCGGGCGCTAAAACAGCGGTTAGCTGATGAGGAAGAACGCTCCCAGCTGCTCAGCGAAATAGAAAAATTGGCCCGTAAGTCCGAGGTAGTGCTGAGAGACATCAAGCCCGGATTGATTAAGCCGGCCGAATTGTGTAAACGCTATACAGTGGAAATAGAAGCCGAGGCTAAAATAGACGGACTGATTGATTTTATTTACCAGTTGGAGAGAACGCCGGCGCTATTACGAGTAAATAATTTTCGCCTAGTTCCCAAAGAAAAACTATCCGCGGTATTAAAGGTACGGATGACGATTAGCCAAGAACTTATCGCCGCGGAGTAAACAAGCGTGGTTGATTTAGGATGGTCAATGAAAAATCATAAAGTATTGAGTGTAGTTCTAACAGTTAATCTTTTTATCGGCGCCGGCTTTTGCTTTGCTTACCAACTCCCGGGAGATTGGAATGAATTTCAAAGCGAGCACTTTTTGATTTATTCTCACCCCAGCATTTCCAGTAAATACTTTCGCCAGCTGGCCCACAAATCCGAGCAGCGTTTTCGCAGCCTGACCGGGGAATTAGGCTTAACTAAATTCGATCTGCGGGTAAATATGGAGAAGGTATCCATATTTGTTTATCAGGATAAACAGGATTATCTAAAAAAAACAGGGCGGCCGCGGAGTGAGATGCTTACAAGGTTTGAGCCTAGGGGATTTATGGAAACCTTTTACTTTGATAAAAATTTTTTTGAGGCCGGGTTTTCTTATGAGTTGAGTCAAATTTTGCTGCGGGAATTTATTGGCCAGAATGATTCAGTACCGTTTTGGTTTAAGCGCGGAATCGGCCTAGCCAGCCAAAAAAGCGATAACTTAAGATATCAGCTGTTGATTAAAGGCTTAGCCGCTAAAGAAGGTTATCTGGGAGTAACGGAGCTAGAAAGTTTCGGCAGCTCTGGAGATTATTATTCAGAAAAGGCCAGTGCCCTTTCGACGGCATTGGTGCTTTTTCTTCTTGAGAATTACGGCAGCAGTGAGTTTGGCCTATTTTTGCGCCAGTTACGCGAGGGCCGCCAGTTCTATGCCGCGATGAACACTGTCTATAACATTCAAAGCGCGCAAGAATTAAATTACAATTTTTTAGTTTATCTGGGTAATACCAGCTACCAGGATTTTGTTGTTGCCAACTAGAATTTAGCCATGACTATGAGACTTAAAGTAATATTCCTTTTGATGTCTGTTTTGCTGTTTAGCTCCCTAGGTGCGAGTTTTTCTTATGCTTATAAGATAGATCCGGAGTGGAAAGAATATAAGAGTGATCACTTTATGGTCAGCTACCACCCCAGTATTCCTAGTAAATATATCAGGGAATTCACCCGCAAGTGCGAGCGGTATTATCATCTGATTGCCGAGCGGATGGGGTTTAAACGTTTCGATTTCTGGTCCTGGGAAAATCGGGCCAAAATTTTTGTTTATGGCTCAAAGCAAGACTATGTCAAGTTTAGCGGCCGTGAGGCTTGGTCGGCGGCTTCAGTGCATGTCCGGAATAAATTTATCAGCACTTATTATTTCGCGGATCAGTTTTTTGATCGTTATTTACCTCATGAACTGACCCATATAGTGCTCAGGGAATTTATCGGTTTCAAAACGTTAGTTCCTTTCTGGTTTGAAGAAGGCCTGCCTTGCGCGAATGAAGACGACTGCTATGTCCGCTATCTTTTAGTGGCCAAGGGGCTGGTGGATAAAAATACTCATTTTTCCGTGCCGGAACTTGAAGGCCTGGGCCGCGGCGCCTTAAAGCATCAACGCAAATTTTATTCTATGGCCGCCTCGGTTGTAATTTTTCTATTGGAGGAATTCGGCAAAGATCAATTTGTCCGTTTTTGCCGTGAGCTCCGCGACGGTGAGGCATTTTACAGCGCGATGAACAAAGTTTACAGGATTGGAGATTACCACGACTTAAACGGTAAATTTTTAATCTTTTTAAGTAATAAAAGTTACGAAGACATCGCTACCGCTCAAAATACAAATGTGAATTGGTAGTTAGCCGGTCAACCAAAAATTAAGGGGGTCAAAATGATGGGTTTAAAAAATTCAAGGTATCTCTTTTTAGCGGCGTTAGCTGTTATTGCTTTAAGTATCGGCCTTTGTGGCTGCGGGGCCTCACCCGGAGATTCCAGCGTTAAGGATACGCAAGTGGTGGCCAGGATTAACGCCTATAAAATGACCGTAGCCGATTTCAAAGACGAAGTCGAGCTTGTTTTGAGCAGCAAATTTTTAATGGTTGAACCCAATGAAGCCAAAGATGACCTGCTGGATGAGTTACTTACCAGAAATGTCTTACTGCAGGAAGCGCAACGGCAGAATCTTGATAAACAAACTGCATTTATGAAAGAAATAGAAGGGTATTGGGAGCAGTCACTGTTGAAATTATTGCTGGAAAAAAAGACAGCGGAGTTAGCCGAAAATATTGTTATCGATGATAGTGAAGTAATTAATGAATACCGCAAGATGCAGCACAGGGTCCGGGCTCGATTACTGATGTTCAGCGACCAGGCCGCAGCCCAGAGACTCGCTCAGGCAAAGAGTGCGAAGTTTCCGGCGGTGCTCAAAAGCGTGGAGGATAAGGTCATTTCCGGTCACGCCGCGCAGTGGTGGAGTTTAGGCGATTTACCGAATTATCTGGAAGATGCGCTTTTTGCGCTGCGACCCGGCCAACTCAGCCCGGTGATTAAATGCGGACAAAATTGGGCGGTAATTAAAGTCTTAGAAGAAGAAAAAATTGAGATTGAGCCTTTTAGGAAGCTAACTAAAGTAATCAGAAGCAACATTCATAAAAGAAAAAAGGAGGCCGCGCTGGATGCCTGGATTGCTACTTTAAGGCGCGGCGCGACTGTTAAAGTTGATAAAAAAGTTTTACGGGCAATCAACTTAAAGTAAACTGTAAAAAAGGGGGAGGCCAATGGCCGAAAAATTTATTGAACGCAGAAAAACACATTTTATCAAAAAGAAGTTTCAAAGAAATTTTATTCTTAAATTTTGTCTGTTAGTTACTCTGGGGGCGGTATTTTCCAGCGCGCTGATTTATTCGATGTCCCGCTCGACATTGACCACTACTTTTGAGAATTGCCGCCTAACCATAAAAAGCACGGCCGACTTTATTTTGCCGGCGGTTTTACTCAGCGCGGCGATGGTAGTGATTTTTGTGGGGCTAGCCACAGTGTTTGTGGCCCTGTTTACATCACACCGCATCGCCGGGCCGCTTTATCGAGTAGAGAAAGATATTCAAGGGGTTAGCTCAGGAAACCTCAGGCAAACATTTAACTTGCGCTTAAGCGATGAGATTAAGCCCTTAGCTGAGAGCCTGGATAAAATGACTCAGTCTTTGCGGGCCAAAATCTCAATTGCGAAAGACATAAATCAAGAGATGCAAACTCGTGTCCGGGCCAAGGGCCGGGTTTCTAAAGAAGAGCTGCTGAAGAATTTGCAGGGTTTGCAGGAAGCTTTAGATAAATTTAATACATAAGGGACTAAACCGGCAATGGATAAGTTAAAAAAAGCCCGCCTGCCTAAGATAAAGCATGGCGGGCAGGTAGCTGTAATTGGTGATGGCGGCTGGGGCACCACCTTGGCTATTCTTTTGCGCGAGCAGGGTTATCGGGTCTGTGTGTGGGGGCCGTTTGCCGAATATCTTAAGACCCTGGAGCAAACCAGGGAAAACCATAAGTTTCTTCCCGGGGTCGAGATTCCTGCAGGCATTATTTTTTCTACCGATATCCTCCAAGCAGTTGCTGAGGCGGAAATTGTGGTCCTGGCGGTGCCTTCTCATTTCTTAAGGTCGGTGTTGAATAGTTTAAAAGGAGCGGAATTAGGAAATTGCCTGGTGGTCAGCGCGGTCAAGGGGATTGAGAATGAGACGCTGCTGCGGATGTCCGAACTGATTGAGGAAGTGTTAGGAAAATTGAAATTGGCGGTCCTTTCCGGACCGACCATTTCCTACGAAGTTGCCCGGGGCCTGCCCACAACTTGCGTAGCCGCAAGTCAGGATATCCGTTGGGCGAAGCTTGCGCAAAATGTTTTTATGCATCAGCGGTTTCGGGTATATACCAGCACAGATGTGGTTGGCGTAGAATTGGGCGGCGCTTTAAAAAATGTAATTGCCATTGCCTGCGGTATCTGCGATGGCCTGGGCTTTGGGGCTAACACCAAAGCGGCAATTCTTACCCGGGGGTTAGTGGAGATAGCCCGATTAGGTCAGGCCCTGGGAGCCAAACAACAAACCTTTGCCGGTTTAAGCGGATTAGGTGATTTAGTCACCACCTGCATCAGCACGCACGGCAGAAACCTCCGGGTGGGTGAACAGATCGGCCGGGGCCAGAGGTTAGAGCAGGTCTTAGAGACAATGGAAATGGTAGCCGAGGGAGTGCGGACTTGTAAGTCGGCGTTTATGTTAGCTCAACAGAAAAAAATAGAGACCCCGATTATTACCCAAGTCAACGCCGTGCTCTATCAAAATAAAGACCCAAAGATGGCGGTTAATGAATTAATGTTACGGGAAAAGAAACCCGAATGAAATGATCAAGACTTTATCTTTAATCATAATTCTTACGTGTTCTTCGGCGTTGGCCGAAGCCCGAGAACCTGCGGAAGTTCCCCCGGGAATGGAAGTCATCTTAGTGGGAAAAGCCAGAGTGGTAGTGCCCAAAGGCCTGCAGGTCAAGAAAGAGCTGGGAGTAATGTCGATAGAATCGACAGAAGAATTCCTGGCCCGCAGGCTGATGGAAATAGATAACCTGCTCTCTAAAACCGAAACCGCCAGCGCGCAGCTCAAAACCGGCTTAAAACAGCTCCAGGAAGATTTAGCTGAGCTGCAAACCGATGAAATCAAACAAGTGCAAGATATGTTGATTGATACTGAAGTGGAAAAGAGGAGATTAAGAGAAGACTTAGATCAGCTCAAAACTAGTTTAGCCGATATTAATCTTAGTAATATCCAAAAATTAAAAGCTCGTCTGGAAGAAGCCGAAATTGATAACAGAATCATCAAAAGCGAGGTGGAGCGTTCCAAAAAGGATTTAGAAAAGATTGATGAACTGGAAGATCGCCTGATCAGGGTCGAGACCAAGATGGATAAGGTTTATGAACTGCTGCAGACCATGATCAGACGATAGAAAAGGCTGTTGACATTTCTTTTGTATTCGGGCATAATAGTATAATGCCGGCCAAATTTTTTGTTTTCGTTGCAATATTTGGCTTAATGCTTACCGGTTCCTCGGCCTTTGCCCTCACGGAAATTAAACGCGCTGAATTAATTTCTGTTGTCCTGGACGCGATTGAACATCGGCTTGATCAAAATGGGCCTCAGGTAACCAAACAAGCAGACAATACGCCTGTCTCTACCCCCGTCACTTACACCAAACCCGCTAATTTTTTCTCCGATTTTACGATCCGCTCTGCGTTTTTAGATATCCTCGCTCTACACCGTAGTTATACATCGCCAATTACCTGCTTTAATACTCAAGAAGACATCATTCCCGATCTACCCTTAAGCGGTGAAGGAGATTTTGAGGATTTATTCTCCTTAAACAGTTTTGATCAGGCCTGGGTCAAGCTTAATCTAGGCGTCCATTACGGGTATTTTTCCGGGAATACCAACTATCAGATTGGCTTTAACGGCGGCAAAAGCGAGCTGGAGTTTTCTTTAAAAAGCGAATCAGTAATCGGCCCAAAATTTGCGCTGGTGTTTCCGCGGGCCAGGTTTTGGTGGGAGGGCGCCGGCTATATCAGCACTAACGATGAAAGCGGGGAGATGCAGGATTCCGACTGGGGTACCGACGATGTCTTGACTTCTGATACCCTTTCTGACGCGTTTTTGAAGCTTTACATCTGGGACTCCAGCGTAGGCTATGTGCTTTGGAACGGTGTTTATGCCGCTGAGCAACATGATTGGGATATGGCTTTAAGTTTTTTGGGGGGATTCAGGCATGAGCATTTTAAATATATGATTTATAACTTGCGCGATGTCTCTGAGACTATTACCGTAGATGTGGGTACGGCCCCGGTTTTAGAATATAGAGTAAAATACGACTTGCCGTATCTGGGCTTTAAGTTCAATTTAGCCCAAACGGAAGAAGTCTGGGGCTTAAGCACAAAAGCCGCCTTTTCGCCTTTTGCGCATGCGGAGGACTTTGATGACCATTTGCTGCGCGGCAAACGGTCGATCTCTGTATGTAACGGGTGGGCCTGGTTAGTAGGGCTAAATCTTTTTTATCATCTTAATGACGCGCTGACACTTCAGGGCGGCGTTGATTATGCCAATATCCGCACCGCCGGTGAACAGGTCCAGCGCTGGTATCGTGCCGAAGGCGCCGTGCCGGCCGGGACCAGAGTTACAGGTATTGACGCCGACATTATCTCTAATCAAGTTTATTATTGGGGCCGGTTTAACTATAAATTTTAAATATTAAATAGAAAAATATGTTTATTGATAGACGCTTTGATATAGTTGGCGCAGGAAAAGAATTAGATAGTAATGGCGCACAGACTGCATTTACTGAATTAGAGATTTATTTAAATAAGTCTATTGAAAGAATTTCCCAAGAATATTGGCATTACAGAGAGACCGAAGAAAAAGAGAGGGAAAATATAATTATTCAGACAGATGACAGAGAAGAAGTATTAAATTATTACAGAACAAGCAGTCACTTTCTGTATTCATTACTCTATTGGGAAGCCTTGAGAGCTAAGCAGAATGAATTCAAAAAATTATATTTAGGCTGTAGAAAATTTAAGATAAATAGATTGCTCGATTTTGGCGGGGGAATTGGCGGATTAAGCATATTTATGTCTCAGCGCGGTTTGCGATGCGATTATTTAGATGTTCCTGGAAAATCTTTCGATTTCGCTCAATGGCGATTTAATAGAAGGAATTTGAGGAATAGTCTTTATTCTGACTCAAGGAGTCTGCCCGATTTAGCATATGATGCTGTGGTTGCTTATGATGTTTTAGAGCATCTTTTTGATATCGAAGAAGCTATAAAAGAAATAGGACGGACTTTAAAGAATCATGGCTACTTTATCAGCAGGTCTTCATTTGCTACTAGAGGCGCTATGCACTTGCCTAAAAACGAAAAGTTTAAAGATATGAAAATATTCGATGCAGTAATGACAAAATCTAACTTCAGCTTTTTAGGCCAACTAAAGCCGGATTATTTTTCTCACTTTTTGAAAAATCTTGATTTTAAAAATTTTCTATATGGAGTAAGAATAAAGAAAAGGTTAAAATATGGTGGGAACTTTATCGTTTATCAAAAATTATGACCGAATCTCTCCTTAAAATCCCCCTTTACAACCCCCCTAAAAGTCGGTATAATATTAAGCTAATTACGTACAATTTCGGGACGTGGCGCAGTTTGGCTAGCGCACTTGAATGGGGTTCAAGGGGTCGCCGGTTCGAATCCGGCCGTCCCGATCACCTTTAATAACTAGTGATGAGGAAGGGCAGATGGAAAGGATAGATGTTGGCATAGTAGGATTTGGCACTATTGGCAGCGGCGTGGTCAAGGTGTTAAAGAACCGGGTCAACCTGCTGGAAAAAAAGCTTGGGGTCAGAATTCACCTCAAGAGGATCTGCGACGTTAATCTCAGACGTAAACGTATCGTCCAAGTCAGCCCGTCACTTTTGACTAAGGATATCAAGGATATCTTGGATGATCCGCAGATTAGGATTGTGGTCGAGCTGGTAGGAGGAATACATCCGGCCAAAGAGATCATTATCCAGGCCTTAAAGAGCGGCAAACATGTAGTTACAGCGAATAAGGCGCTGTTGGCCGAATCTGCCGGAGAGATCTTTGATGTAGCCAGGCAGAATAATACCCGGGTCTATTTCGAGGCTGCTGTAGGTGGCGGGATCCCGATTGTTAAGTCGTTACGGGAAAGCCTGGTTGCCAATCGGATTAACAAGATCTACGGTATTGTCAACGGCACTTCCAATTATGTGCTTTCACAGATGGCCCAACAGCAGTGGGATTTCCGCCAAGCGCTAAAAGTGGCCCGAAAAAAGGGATTTGCCGAAAGAAATCCGCATTTAGACCTCAAGGGCATCGATTCAGCGCATAAATTAGTCCTTTTGGCTGCCTTAGGATTTGGCCGTTGGGTGCCTTTAGATAAAGTGCATATCGAAGGGATTACGGATGTTTCTTTGAACGATATCGAATACGCTCAAAGATTAGGCTATACGATTAAGCTTTTGGCCATTGCTAAATGCCAAAAAAATGAATTAGAACTGAGGGTCCAGCCGACGCTGATCTCACGCCGGCACCTTTTGGCCTCAGTAGACGGTATTTATAACGCCATTTATGTCAGCGGAGATCTAATCGGCGAGCAGGTATTTTACGGAGAAGGGGCGGGTAGATACCCGACTACCTCGGCGGTAATCAGTGATATTTCTGATTTGGTCTACGCCATCAAACAGGATGGTTCGGCAGCGAAACCGCAATTTGTTTATAAAACTAACATTCGCCGGATTCGTAAGATTGATGAGATTAACACGCGCTATTATATTCGCTTCTTGGCCATTGATCAGCCCGGCGTGTTAGCTAAAATCGCCGGTATTTTAGGTCAACATAAAATCAGCATTGCCAGTGTTTCGCAAAAAGAAAGAAAAACCGCGCATATCGTGCCCATCGTAATGATGACCCACGAAGCTAACGAGCGCTCTTTGCGTCTGGCCTTCGCCAAGATTAACAAACTAAGCTCAATCAGACGTAAGGCTGTGGCGATTCGGGTGGAAAGGTTGTAACCGACTAATGCATTATCAAGGTGTGATTAAAAGATACGAGCGGCATCTTCCGGTTAGCGCTCAGACACCGATTGTCACCTTATTAGAGGGCAACACCCCACTACTGCCGGCGGCGGCATTAAGCCGGCTGATCGGAAAAAATGTCCAGGTCTATTTAAAATATGAAGGGTTAAATCCGACCAGCTCCTTTAAAGACCGCGGGATGACGCTGGCTGTTTCAAAAGCCAAAGAAGAAGGCTCAAGCGCGGTAATTTGCGCCTCGACTGGTAACACCTCAGCTTCGGCGGCGGCCTACTCCGCCCGCGCCGGGATGAAGTGCGTGGTGCTGATCCCTAAGGGCTCAATTGCCCTGGGTAAATTAGCTCAGGCCTTAATCCATGGTGCCCAAGTCCTGGCCATCAATGGAAATTTCGATGACTGTCTGGACTTAGTGCGCGAGATTACCGCTAAGCATCCGCTGACCTTGGTTAATTCGCTTAATCCGAACAGGATTGAAGGCCAAAAAACCGCTGCTTTTGAAATTTGTGACTGCCTGGGTCAGGCCCCGGGTTATCATTTTATTCCGGTGGGAAATGCCGGAAACATTACCGCCTACTGGAAAGGATATAAAGAATACAAGGCAGCAGGCAAGGTTAAACGCTTACCTAAGATGTGCGGTTTTCAAGCCGCGGGTGCCGCGCCAATTGTGCGTAAAAGGGTAGTCAGCGATCCTCAGACTCTAGCCACAGCGATCAAGATCGGTAATCCGGCCAGTTGGCAGCAAGCTGAGGCTGCCCGCGACCAATCAGGCGGATTAATTAGAATGGTTACGGATAGTGAGATCGTGGCCGCTTATAAGTTTCTGGCGGCGCAAGAAGGCGTGTTTGTAGAACCGGCCTCGGCGGCTTCCGTAGCCGGTTTGTTAAAAGTAGCCAAGCAAGGTTTCTTTAAAAAAGCAATGCCTAAACAGCGTAAGTTACAAATAGTATGCGTGCTGACCGGTCACGGATTGAAAGATCCCGATCGAGCGATTGCTTCGATCAAAAGACCTAAGGCGTTACCAGCTAGCTTGAAGGCTGTGGTGAGGGAATTAAAGCTTTGATTGGTTGCTAAAGCAAAAAGGAAGCGCTATGAAATATATTGTATTAGTTGGTGATGGGATGGCAGACTATCCTCTTGAGGAGCTGCAAGGCAAAACCCCCTTAGAAGTGGCTAAGACACCGCATATGGACCAGATTGCCCAGGATGGCCAGGTTGGCTGGGTACGCACAATCCCGGAGCGCATGGCGCCAGCCAGCGACGTGGCTAATCTTTCCATATTAGGCTATGACCCGGCCAAGTTTTACAGCGGTCGAGGTCCTTTAGAAGCCGCCAATATGGGCATTGAGTTAAAAGCAGGTCAGGTAGCCTTTCGTTGCAATTTGGTTACTGTTGGTGAAGATAAGATGCTCGACTATAGTGCCGGACACATTCCCAATAAAGAAGCCCATATCCTAATTCATGGTTTGGATAAACATCTGCGCGGCGAAAACTTAAGGTTTTATCCGGGAGTCAGTTATCGCCACTTAATGGTGACTAAAGATTTAGAGCCAAGCTTGCTGAAAGTTGCCTGCAAACCGCCGCATGATATTACCGGGAAAGAGATATCCCGCCATCTGCCGAGCGGAAAAAACGCGCAATTTCTAATCGATTTAACTGAAAAAGCCAAAGAATTTTTAGCAGCGCACGAAATAAATAAGGTCCGCATTGATTTGGGAGAAAATCCGGCCAATTCTATCTGGCTTTGGGGCCAGGGCCAGCGTCCAGAGATGCCTAAATTTAAACAGAAGTACGGAATCTCCGGTTCGGTCATTTCGGCGGTAGATTTAATTAAAGGGATTGGTAAGATTATTGGCCTTGAGCCGATTGAGGTGCCCGGAGCCACCGGTTATTATGATACTAATTATTCCGGCAAGGCCCAGTACGGCATAAAATCATTAGAGCATCAGGACTTTATCTTTATTCATGTGGAAGCGCCGGATGAGGCCGGGCATAACGGCGATTTACGGGCCAAGATTAACGCAATTGAAAAATTTGACCAGCAAGTAGTGGGCCAGGTCTTAGCTCACTTCCAGAGTCGCACAGATTACAAAATCATGGTTTTATCCGACCATCATACCCCCATTCCAGTAAGGACGCATACCTCAGAACCTGTCTTTTTTGCTTTATCCGGCCAAGGCGTGCCCAAGGATGAAGTCGTGGCCTTTAATGAGGCAGCGGCAAAGGAGAGTAAAATATACTTTCCTCAGGGCTGGCAGTTAATGGATTATTTTGTCAAGCATGAATTACCTTCGGGCAGAAAAATTTCTTAATTCTTTCGTTAACTACGAACGCCTGACCGATGTTCCTGATCGGTCAGCTTTTAAGTTAAAACGGGTCAAAAACCTTTTGAGTTGTTTGGGTAATCCGCAGCAAAACTTGCCGGCAATTCATGTGGTTGGCTCTAAAGGCAAAGGCTCAACCTGTGTTTTCACCGCCCAGATCTTAAGCGCCGCCGGATTTAAGGTTGGCCTGTATACATCGCCGCATTTGCTGGATCTGCGCGAAAGGATTAGGATTGTTCAGCCTAAAGCGTTCAGCCTAAAGCGATCAGTAAAAGACAAGATTCCCAAAGCAGATTTTGCCAAGTTAATCACAAAGATAAAACCTGATGCGCAAAGATTAAGGCAGACTGAATTAGGCGCCTTGACTTATTATGAAATTCTGACTACGCTTGCGTTTTTATATTTTAAAGAACAAAAATGCGACTTTGTGGTTTTAGAAACCGGGATTGGCGGGCGATTAGACGCCACCAATGTGATCTCGGCGTTAGTCTGCGCGATTGCGCCGATCAGTTATGAGCATACACAGCTCTTAGGTAAGAGCTTGGGCAAAATCGCCGCAGAGAAGGCGGCGATTATAAAAGATTCAAGGCAAATTGTGATTAGCGCCCCGCAGCGTGCGGCCGCGTTAAAAGTTATTAAAAGCCGAACTAAAAAAATTAAAGCGACTTTATTCAGAGTAGGAGCGGATATCCAGATCAACAAAAGGGCCTTTAACCTGCAAGGACAATGTTTTGATCTGCAGGGAATTTTTGAGCGCTATTCCGGGTTAAAGATCGGGCTCTTAGGCGAACATCAGCTGGTCAATGCCGCCGTAGCTTGCGGCGCTTGTGAGTCATTGCGCTATCATGGCGTTCGGATTCCCGCT
>JBHPFV010000018.1:0-33899 GCA_042571705.1 Candidatus Omnitrophota bacterium | reverse complement strand
GCCGTAAAGGGATCAAAAGGGTCTTAGAGGCGACCGGCGCGGCGATATTTTATTCCGGAGGCATCTCTTCGGTGGAAGACGTCAAAGACTTAAAGGTTTTAGAGCAAAGTGGGTTAGCGGGGATAATTATTGGTAAGGCCCTGTATGAAGACCGCATTCACCTGATGCAGGTCAAGCTGCTATTAGAAGGAGAATAATAAATTGGCGCTTAAATCGTTATTGAAAAAAATAGCTTTTGATCAGAATGGCCTGGTGCCGGTAGTAATCCAGGATGCCAAAACCAAAGCGGTATTGATGGTAGCTTATATGAATAAAAAGGCGTTAGCTAAGACCCTAGCCAGCGGCCGGACCCATTTCTGGAGCCGCTCCAGGAATAAACTTTGGTCTCATCAAATCTTCCTTGCAAAAGACGCACCACCTTGCCGCCCCTGACGTCAATAGCGGGAATGACCAGCATCTTAGAGCCTCCCTTTAGTTGAAGGAATTCCTTTTACCCGCGGGTCAATCTGCGTGGCCTGATCTAAAGCCTTAGCCACTGCCTTAAATATCGCCTCTAGAATATGATGCATATCCTGACCCGCTTCCAAAACAGAAATATGTAGAGTAATCGGGAAATTGTTGACCAGGGCCGCGAAAAACTGACGTGTATATTCCAGATTATAGCCACCCTGAACAGACTTTTCCTGATTTATTTTCCTGGATTTGATTTTATTAAAATAGGGCCGGCCGCTAATATCCACCACCGCCCGGACATTGACCAGGGCCTCATCCATGGGAATGGTCTTCTCGCCAAAACGGCGGATGCCCTTTTTGTCGGCTAAGGCCTTTTTAAAAGCCTCACCCAGACAAATCCCGATATCCTCATTGCTGTGATGCAGGTCGACCTCTAAATCACCTTTGGCCCTAATCTCTAAATCGAACAAGCCATGTTTGGCAAACAGCTCCAGCATGTGGTCCAAAAATTTAATCCCGGTATTAATCTTGGCCTTACCCTTACCGTCGAGATTAAGACTGACCTGAACATCCGTCTCCCTGGTCTTTCTCTTCACTTTCGCAATTCGTTTCTTAGTCATTATTAAACTCCTACTCGAATCTGGCCTTTAGAGAACGAATATGCTTCTCCAGGCCTTCTAGTTGAGCGATCTTCTCAATCGGATCCTTGACCTTCTCTAAGGCCTTCTTGGTATAGAAAATCACGTGCGAGCGTTTAATAAAGTCGTTGATCGAAAGCCCGGAAGAAAACCGCGCTGTCCCGGCAGTGGGCAAGACATGGCTGGGCCCGGCGGCATAATCGCCTAAGACTACCGGAGAATAAGGCCCTAAGAATATCGCTCCGGCATTTTTGATCTTTTTGAGGACCTTGCGCGGGTCTTTAACCATAATCTCCAAGTGCTCCGGGGCAATCCGGTTAATTAAATCGGCGGCTTCCTGTAAATTCTTGACCACTACAATGTAGCCGCGGGTCAATCTCTTCTTGACCGCCCGGGCCAGTTTCTTAGAACTGGTCACTAAAATAGCCAGGCCGCCTAAGTGCTCAGCCTGGGCATCTAAATCAGAAACGATAAACTCAAGATGAGTAACATCATTGGCTAAAACCACAATCTCACTGGGCCCGGCCAACATGTCCACATCGACATAGCCAAACACCTGTCTTTTGGCTTCACTGACGTAGATATTTCCCGGACCGATGATCTTATCCACGCGGGGGATAGTCTTGGTGCCAAAAGCTAAAGCGGCAATGGCCTGGGCCCCGCCGACCTTATAGATGGCGTTGACCTTCAACAAATTCGCCACCGCCAAAATATAAGGATCAATAGTGCCGTATTTGTTAGGCGGGGCGGTCAAGACAATCTCTTTGACTCCGGCGATCTTAGCCGGGATCACGGTCATATATACCGTGGAAATCAAAGGCGCTGTTCCCGCCGGGACATAGATGCCTACCCGCTCTAAAGGCGTAATCTTCTCACCCAGGCTGATTTCTTCTTCGCCTTTAATCTTCCAGGACTTTTTGATCTGTTTAGTATAAAATTTACTGACATTATTGATAATCAGTTTCAGTGTAGTCACAAATTCCGGATTCAAGTTCTGGAAGGCTCCGGAGATCTCGGTCTCACTGGCCTTAAGTTGCCGAACGGTTAATTTAACCCGGTCAAACTTGCGCGTATAGCGCAACAAGGCCTCATCGCCGCAATGGCGGACATCATTAATAATCTGAGCTACCTTCTGCTCCACTCTTTTTTTGGCATTTAAATCCCGTCCCAATATCTTCTGCATCTTGCTGCCGGATGCCTTAATCACTTTCATTGCTTCAGCTCCTCCTGAACAATCTGCTTTACTTTCGCCAGCGCCTGATCTAAACCTGAGACCTTACGTCCTCCGGCCTGGG
This sequence comes from Candidatus Omnitrophota bacterium, assembly GCA_042571705.1. Lineage (GTDB taxonomy): Bacteria > Omnitrophota > Gorgyraeia > JAFGHF01 > JAFGHF01 > JBHPFV01. The sequence goes on along the minus strand of JBHPFV010000018.1, from coordinate 31,513 downwards.
CAAAATCAGCCCGTCCGCCGCCGGTGCCCTCCACATCTTTGGCGATCTGCTTGATAATTTTCGCGGCGTCTAAACCAAGAGAACGCAAGTTATTATCTACCGCGCAAACCAAAATCGGCTTCTCTTCCCAAACAGAACCTAAAACAATTAAGGAATTCTTAGACTTCTGTTTTAGTAAATCCGTCATCGAGCGCAATAATTTCATATCCGCGCTTTGTACCTTTTGGGTAATCAGCTCTACCCCGTTTAACCGCTGGGCCCCGGAAACAATCTGTTCTATCCGGGATTTAAAATTTTCAATTCTTGACCTTTCTAAACGCCGCTCCAGCTCTTTTATCTTCAGGAGCAACTGCTCGATCTGCTCAGGCAGTTGATCTGTTTGCGCGCCAAAGACCCGGCCAAATTGATCCAGTTGTTGTTTTTGTTGGCCGAGTAATTGCTCAACCTGATCACCCGTAACCGCCTCTATCCTTCTAATCCCTGAAGCCACTGAAGATTCGCTGACAATCTTAAACCGCTTAATCTCAGCCAGCGAATTAACATGCGTACCGCCGCAAAGCTCTAAAGATATATCTTTGATCTTTACCACTCTGACCTTTTCCTGATATTTCTCGGCGAAAAAGGCCAGGGCCCCGGCCTGTTTGGCCTGGGCAAAATCCATTTGTAAAATTTCCAACTCGCCTTTCTGTTTCACCCAATCATTGACTAGTTGTTCTACGCGGACCAACTCCCGGTCGCTCAGCGCCTGAAAATGACTAAAATCAAACCGGAGTCTATCCGCACCGACCCAAGAACCGGATTGGCGCACATGCTCACCCAAGACCTTTCTTAAGGCCGCTTGCAATAAATGAGTAGCGGTATGATTACTGGCAATGCTCTGGCGCCTGGATCCGGCAATCTCTGCTTCTATCCGGTCACCGACTTTTATGCTGCCCTGCTTGATCTTTCCTAAATGAACCACTGTTTGCTCAACTTGATGCGCATCAACGATCTCAATTTGCACATTTTTGTTCCTGATCAGACCCAGATCGCCAATCTGACCACCGGCGGCCCCGTAAAAGCAGGTCTGGTCCAAAACTATTTTTATTTCCTCTCCGGCCTGAGCCTGCTGAACCGGTTGATCTTCTCGAAATAAAGCCAGTACCGCAGCCGAACAAGAATGACTTTTATCTTCGATAAACTTAGTAGCCTTGAGCTTATGCTTACTGGCCAGGTTACCGACAAAGACCGCCTCATCTAAACCACTCATCTTGCGTGAACTATCACGCTGTAGCTCTAATTCACGCTTGAACCCTTGCTGGTCTAATTTAAAACCATGCTTTTCACAAATGTCCTCTAGCGTTTCCAATGGTAAGCCATAGGTGTCATACAATCTAAATACTTGTTCTCCCGGCAGTTCGTCTTTACCTTGCTCTTTAAGCCCGGCTATTATATCTTTGGCCAGTTCCTGAGCCCGGTTTAGAGTCTGGTGAAAACGCTCTTCTTCGGCCTTGACCACCTGGGCTATTTCTTCCCGCTTTTTGACCAGTTCCGGATTGGCCGGCTGCATGATCCGGGCAACAATCGGCACAATTTTATTTAAAAACGGCTTTTTGATATCTAAGGCCCGCCCATGCCAGACTGCCCGGCGGATAAGTTTACGGATGACATAACCCCGGTCATCATTAGAAGGTAAAACTCCATCAGCGATAGCAAAGGTTACCGCCCGGATATGGTCGGCAATAGTATAGCAGGTCTGAATATTTGGGCTGCGTGCGGCAAGATTTACAATTTCCTCAACAATCGGCTTGAAAATATCAATCTCGAAATTAGTCTGCACACCCTGCAGTACGGCCGCGGTCCTTTCCAAACCCATACCTGTATCAATATTTTTTTGCGGCAGGGGTACTAATTTATCTTTACCCTGGCGGTCAAATTGAGTAAATACCAGGTTCCAAATTTCAACAAACCGGCCGCAGTCACAGGCCACAGAACAGCTGGATTCACGGCAACCGACAAGCTGTCCCTGATCATAAAATATTTCTGAACACGGTCCGCAAGGACCATTAGGCCCTTCTTCCGGGGCATTGGCCGGCCAAAAATTATCTTTAGCGCCTAATTTCACGATTTTATCCGCAGGCAGGCCAATGCTATCCTGCCAAATCTGATCGGCTTCTTGGTCCTCAAGATAAACTGAGACCCAAAGCCGCTCTTGCGGCAATTTAAGCTCGGTAGTGACAAATTCCCAGGCCCAGGCAATGGCCTCTTGTTTAAAGTAATCGCCAAAAGAAAAATTGCCCAACATCTCAAAAAAGGTATGGTGGTAGGCAGTCTTTCCGACTCTATCTAGATCTCCGGTACGCAAACAACGCTGGCAACTCGCCCGGCGCCTAAACTTGGTGGCCTTTCCCAGAAATTCCTGTTTAAATTGATTCATCCCGGCGCTGGTGAAAAGCAGCGTAGGGTCATCTTTAGGCACCAGGGTATCGCTGGGATAAGTCTTATGTCCTTTGGACTCAAAGAATGTTAAGAATTTCTCTCTTAATTCGTCAGTACGCAAGTTTCAATCCTGTTTTATTACTTGATAAATTATCTCACCTGGGAAACCGCGGCGGCGCAAGAGATCATACAGTCTTTTTTTCAGTTTGAGCGGCTGAAGATCTTTGTAGCGGCGGCGGCGTTTGCGCACCAGGCCTCTGGCAATCTCGAGTTCGTCATACTGATCAGAAAAATCGTTAATAGTCTGCTCGATAATCTTCTGGTCGATCCCCTTGATCTTCAGCTGGTAGCGCATTAACAACCAGCCCGCAGGATGCGCGGCAATCTTGGAGCTGACCCAAAATCTGGCAAATTCGGCATCGTTGAGATAGTTCAGTTCGCGCAAATACTCAACAGTCTGATTAGTCAGCTGCGCCGAATAACCTTTGCGCTGTAAACGCGCGCTTAGTTCTTTCACGCTGCGCTGGCGGTAGCTGATCAGCCGATAAGCGTAATCCCGGGCTTTGATAAACTCTTTGCTTTTAATTTTAAGGTTTACGTTTTTAGCTTTCTGCTACTTCGGTTTAACGATAAAGAAGCCTCTTTCGGTGCGGACCAGGGCCTGGTCTTGTGTTTTTTCAATCGCCGCTTCGTAATCAGCTACAGTTCTAATTGGCTGGCGATCGATGGCAATAATCACATCACCAACCATAAGTCCGGCTTGATCAGCCGGGCTCTTAGGCAGTAGATTAGTAATAATCACACCGCGTTGCTCATTTAGCCTGTAGAGCCGGGCCATTTCCGCGCTGATTTCACTGACTTCGATCCCGCGCCAGGCCTCTTTGGAGGCCTGAATCACCTGTTCTAAATTATCCGGCCGCTGGCCTATTTTCACGCGCAATGTCTTTTGCTTTCTTTCGCGAATCACCTCAACAGCTACACTTTGGTTGACCTCGGTCTTAGCAACTGCCCGGAGCAGTTCCCGGGTGTTTCTTACCGCTTGCCCGGTAAAGCTGACAATCACATCGCCTTCTTGGAAGCCGGCAGCTTCAGCGGGACTCCCTGCTACCACCTTTAAAACTAAGGCCCCTTCCTGACCAGTTAGGCCAAAATAATTAGCTAATTCTTCGTTTAAATCCTGAATACTGACCCCCAGCCAACCGTAGAGAATCTTTTTGCCGGCAATCAGCCGCGACAAAATCTCTTTGGCGGCATTAACCGGTATGGCAAAACCAATACCAATATTGCCTCCGCTGGGCGAAAAAATGGCCACGTTAATCCCGATTACTTCACCCTTGATATTCACTAATGGACCGCCGCTATTGCCGGGATTAATCGCCGCGTCGGTCTGGATTAAATCAGCGTAATTGCGCGCAAAGCCGCCCTGCGGTAAAGAACGCCCCAGGGCGCTAATTATTCCGGCGGTCACCGTGGGTTCGGCGCTGCCAACGATGTATCCAAATGGATTACCGGCCGCAATAGCCCATTGGCCAATCTGCAAATTATCGGAATCTCCCAGCTTTAACACCGGCAAATCCCGGGCATCAATTTTAATCACCGCCAAGTCGGAACGGACGTCACTGCCCTTTACTGCGGCGGCGAACTTTCTGCCGTCGGACAGGGTAACCGTAATCTTATCCGCGCCCTGAACAACATGCTGGTTAGTCAAGATGTAACCGTCTTGATCAAGGATAAATCCTGAGCCTAGACCCCGCTGTCTAAATTCCTGTTCCGGGGGCTGGCCAAAAAAGTCTCTAAAGAACCGGTCAAAATTGCTGTCAAATTTACCGTCTCCGAAAGAGTAATATTGTCTGCCGGGAGCGACCTTTTGGATGTGTTCTGTGCTAATACTAACTACCGCCGGCCCGACTTTCTTGGCCACCGCGACAAAACTATTCTCTAATAGCCCGGCATCAATTGGCGTTGCATCTAGATGCTGGCGCGCGGCTTTAGTCAAAGGGATTAGGTCAAAGCGCACAGCTAAAAGCACTCCCGCCACTAGTCCGGCAATTGAAGCCAGCACCCAAATCCTTAACTTACCTGCCTGAAAGCTGGACACGGTCTTCCTCCTAAGCGGCCACTTTGGACCTAACTTTAGTTTCTAGCTCACGTAAAATCTTGGGGTTCTCTTCTAAGAAACGGCGGGCATTTTCTTTGCCCTGGCCGAGCTTATCCTCGCCATAAATAAACCAGGCCCCGGACTTCTGGAGCATATTATGCTCCACGGCCATATCTAAGATACAGCCGGTCATAGAGATGCCCCGGTCATACATAATATCGAACTCGGCTTGATGGAAAGGCGGGGCGACCTTGTTCTTGACTACCTTGGCCCGGACGCGATTACCAATCGCTACATCGCCTGATTTAATCTGGGCTAGGCGGCGTAAATCTAATCTTACTGAGGAATAGAACTTTAACGCCCGGCCGCCGGGTGTGGTCTCAGGATTACCAAACATAACCCCAATTTTTTCTCGAATCTGGTTAATGAAAATTACGCAGGTCTTTGACTTGCTAATTGCGGCAGTAAGCTTACGCAGGGCCTGAGACATCAGCCTGGCCTGCAAGCCCATATGAGAATCGCCCATGTCGCCTTCAATCTCTGCCCGGGGCACTAAAGCCGCTACTGAATCAATACCGATCACATCAACAGCATTGCTGCGGACCAATGTCTCGGCAATCTCTAAAGCCTGTTCTCCGGTATCCGGCTGCGAAATTAACAAATCGTCCAGATTCAGCCCCAGTTTTTTGGCATAAGTATAGTCGAAGGCATGCTCGGCATCGATAAATGCGGCCACTCCTTCTTTCTTTTGGGCCTCACGCATTACGGTCAGGGTTAGCGTGGTCTTACCGCTGGATTCCGGGCCGTAGATCTCAACCACCCGGCCGCGCGGCAAACCCCCGATACCTATGGCCAAATCCAAAGACAAAGCGCCCGTTGGTATTACCGAGATATCCATCTTTAGATCCTGGCCTAATTTCATAATTGAGCCCTTGCCAAATTGCTTCTCAATCTGGCTTAACGCCAATTCCAAGGCCTTGGCTCGGGCCTGCTGGGTTTGGTCCTTCTTTTTCTGCTCCGCCATTTTAAACCCTCCTCTGTTTTTGATTATTGTTATATTAAGCCTCACTATTATGTGATAATAATAAGGGGTGATAGAGAATTATACAATGATCTGAGCGGTTTGTCAAAGCGTTTTTTCTTAGTATTAAAAAGGCCTTGCTAGTCGTTGAGATTAGCCGTATAATGGTACCATTGGAGAAAATCATGCAAGCAGAGATTATTTGTATCGGCTCAGAGTTATCTCAGGGCAGCCTGATCAACACTAACGCCGCTTACCTCAGTCAAAGGTTAATCGCTTTAGGTATAGATGTCTTCTACCATACTACCGTTGACGATGACAATGTCCGGCTGTTTACCGTGATTAAAAGGGCAATGCACCGCTCCGATATCGTGATTACAACAGGCGGCCTGGGGCCTACGGTAGATGACATTACTCTAGAAATCATCGCCCAAGCCACCCAGAAGAAGCTAATCCTGCACCACAATGTGCTTAAAGACATAAAACTTCACTTCCATAGACGGCGGATCCCGATGCCTAAAGATAACATCCGCCAGGCCTTAGTCCCTGAGGGGGCCAAGACATTAAAGAATAAAGTCGGCACTGCTCCGGGGCTAATCTTCCCTTTTGAGAAAAAAGCGCTGATTGCCCTTCCGGGAGTGCCTGGAGAATTACGGGCGATGATGAAAGAGGAGGTAATTCCCTATCTGGCCAAGAATTTTTCCGGAAAGAATGTAATTATCTCCCGGACGATTCGGACCACGGGGCTGGCCGAATCTCAAGTCAACCAAAGAATCAAACCCCTGCTTAAATCAGAAACCCCTTTTTACATAGGAATTTACGCTCACCCCGGCAGTGTCGACCTCAAGGTTACCGCTCAAGCTAAAAATAAACTGCAAGCAGAGCGGATGATCCGTCCGGCAGAAAAACAGATCCAGGCCATGTTCAAAGAAAACATCTACGGATTTGACGCTCAGCTCTTAGAGCAAACAGTCGCTCAACAGCTAGCTAAAAAGAAAAAGACCATTGCCGTAGCCGAATCCTGCACCGGAGGCCTAATTGCCCAACGCTTGACTAATCTTAGCGGAAGCTCCAAATATTTCCCTCTAGGTCTGATAGTGTACAGCAATCAGGCCAAGCAATCTTTACTCGGTGTCCCTAAAGACGTACTGAAAAAATCCGGCGCAGTCAGCAAAGAAGTGGCGCGGATCATGGCCCAAAACATCAAGGATTTGGCTAAAACAGACTTAGGCTTAGGGGTCACTGGTATTGCCGGACCCACCGGAGGCAATGAGGAGAAGCCCGTGGGCTTGGTCTATATCGCCCTGGCCTCAGCCCGCAAGCTAACCTCTCAGGAGTTCTATTTTCACGGCAACAGGGAGAAGATTCGTCTGCGCGCCTCGCAAGCCGCCCTTGACCTCGTCCGCCGCCACCTAATGTAAACCACCACTGCCCTGAGGAACTGGTCCTCTCCAGATTATTAGCAAAAGCAAGGACCTGTTCCCAGTTAAAACTTAACGGCCGTCAACACCTTAAACCAAAAAGCGATATGGAAATGCTACGAAGTTTTATCGCGCTGGAGCTTTCCGAGGAGATCCACCGGCAGCTCAAGCAGGCCCAGGATCAGCTGAAAGCGGCCCAGGCCGATGTCAAGTGGGTCGATCCGCAAGGAATCCATCTGACGCTTAGGTTTCTGGGCAACGTCAGCCCGCAATTGCTTGAGGAAATTAAACCACAGCTTGAGGAGCTCGGCCAAAGCCATCGCCAGTTTAAGCTTGAGATTAAGCAGCTGGGGGCGTTTCCGAAAATAGAATATCCGCGGGTAATCTGGATAGGCATCGAACAAGGAAAGGATCGGGCGCTTAAGTTAGCTGAGGATTTAGAACAGCGGCTGCTGAATTTTGGCTTTCAAAAAGAAAAACGCGAGTTTAAACCACATCTGACCTTAGGCCGAGTGCGCTCAGCGCAAAATCGCGAACAACTCAAAAACCTGCTGCAATCTGTAACTATCACGCCCAGCGCTATGCAAGCAGTAAACCTCTGTTTATTTAAAAGCACTCTCACTCCCCAGGGCGCCATTTACCAGCCGTTGCATAAAACACAGTTAAGCTAAAATCCCTGCCACTTAACTACCTTGATCCTTGATTCATGTAAATGACAAAGATGCTTGCGTTTATAGTCTAAATAATCGGGAAAGCCGCTTTCCACCGGAACAAAACCGCAAGTTAAGACAAATTCCGGTACGTGCGTCACGCCGTATATGGGCTTCTGAATATCCCGCCTTCCAGCTTCCTGAACCAGAAAAGTCAAGATCTGTTTGCCAAAGCCTCTTTTACGCTGATAGTAATCAACGCCCAATGAGGCAATCTCAAAAAACTCACCAAAGTCGATTATCCGGCCAAAGGCCGCTACCTTACCACCCGCTTTAGCCACATAAAATTGCCCCATTTCCAGATTCGTGGCATCCAATAGATATTTTTTGATCTTCTCTTGGATATAGGCAAAATCTTTTTGTCCGGCTCCTGTGATTTCCACATCCATGGCTTAGCTCCTTAAAGCAGATATTTTTTTGATCACCTTAGCTTTTTTCTTTAAAATAGTTGCGATCTGGTGCCTTTTGATACTCAAGGGCAGGTAAAGATAGATGACATCTCCTAAGGGACGCAGGATCAGGTTTTCCTTTAAGCCCTGCTTATATACGGCCAATCCTATCCTCTGTTTAAAGTCAAAAGCCCGTTTAGTCTTTTTGTCCTTAACCAACTCAATAGCCCCGATCATCCCGATATATCTTACATCTCCCACAAAAGGAAGCGCGCGAAATTCTTCTAAGCCCTGGTGAAAGATGGGAATTAATTTTTTAGCCCTGTTGATCGTATCTTCCTGGTTAAAGATTTCCAGACTGGCTAAAGCTGCCGCGCAGGATATCGGATTAGCGGTATAGGTGTGCCCGTGGTAAAAGGTCTTTTTCTTTTCATAATTATCGTAGAACGCCTTGTAGATTTTATCCGTAGTTAAAGTGACTCCCAGCGGTAAGGTCCCGGAGGTGATCCCTTTGGAGAGGCAGATAAAATCGGGCCGGATATTTGTATAATCGCAGGCGAACATCTTTGCTGTCCGGCCGAAACCTGTGGCCACCTCATCTAAGATTAAGTGCAGATTATATTTTTTGGCCAATTTCGCCGCCCGGAGCAGGTATTCCACAGGATAGATAATCATGCCCCCGGCGGCCAAGACTAAGGGCTCGATAATTAACGCCGCCAGCTCAGCGTTTTTTTCCTTGAGCAGCTTTTCTAAAGGAGCAATACATTCGATATCGCAAGACGGCCTTTGTTTGCCCGCCGGACAGCGATAGCAATAGGGCGCCGGCACTCTTGGGGAAGAAAAAAACAAAGGGTTAAATATCTTATTGAATAACGATACCGAGCTAACGCTCATTGCCCCGATGGTATCGCCGTGATAAGCATAATCTAAGCCGACGAATTTTTTCTTTTTTTTCTTGCCGATATTCTGCCAATATTGAAAAGATATCTTTAGCGCGGTCTCTACGGCGGTTGAGCCATTATCAGAAAAAAATACGCGAGCCAACCCACCCGGAGCGATAGCGATAAGTTTTTCGGCCAAGTCAATAGCCGCCCGATGTGTAAAACCAGCGAATAGGACATGGTCTAAGGCATTGAGCTGTTTCCTGATCGCCTGTTTTATTTTGGGATGATTATGGCCGTGAATATTACACCACCAACTGGAGATAGTGTCATAATAAAAGTTCCCTTGATTATCGTATAATTTCACCCCTTTAGCCCGCTCGATTAAAATCGGCGGTGAATTCCGGCAATCTTTCATTTGTGTATAGGGGTGCCAGATATATTTTAAGTCTTTTAAGATCGGCTTATCCATTGTCTCCTGCTTGCTTTAAACGAGTAAGGATGTTTTTGCCTATAGGCATAAACGCGCGGGCTAAGTGTTTTTTGTCTTTTGCCCAAGGCAGCGCCCCCAAGACTCTCGTCCCCGTTAGATCTTTGATTATCCGGACGTTCTCATCCAAGATAAGTTTGTTAATCTTTTTTTGCTGATTATTGAAGATAACTCCAGCTATATTTATATTTCTCTTTTTTATTGCCTCGATGGTCAACAGGCTGTGATTAATCGCCCCTAATTTGTTGGCTACGACAATCACCACCGGCAAATCCAGTTCGCTGACTATATCAATCAGCAGCTTCTTTCTGGAATAAGGAACTAAGGCCCCGCCGGATCCCTCAACCACAACAAAATCAAAGCGCTGTGATAAGAATTTAAAACTCTGTTTGATCTTTTCCGGTTTAATTGTTCTTTTTTCCAGGCTGGCCGCTAAATGAGGAGAGCTAGCAAAGTTAAAACTATAGGCACAAACGTAAGAGGAATAGGCCTTGATCTCATCTTGAGGTCCGGGTATAAGTTTTAAATGCGCAGCGATGTCTGAGCAGCTGCCAGTTTGCACCCATTTCTGGGTAATCACCCGATATCCCCGCTGGGTGAGATAGCCTGCCAGGAGACCGGAACAAATAGTCTTGCCCACTCCCGTATCTGTACCGGTGATGAAAATTCCTTTCACTTTACTCCTTTACAAAAGAAGACCTCGTAACTGGCGACAATCTCCTTGAATCTTTCTTTGTAGATCCGCTCTAATTCATTGAGCATCTGCGCGGTCCAAAATATCCCTTTCTGGCCATTGTGTCCTCTTGCGCCTGTATACTTAATCTTTTCCAGCAGCTGGGACAAAGAATTATATCTTTCCTTGTAAATTTTAGTTTCCACTGTAACCTGTTTAAAAAGTCCTCCTAAGATCTCCTCTACTGTCTGGCTATTGATAAAGCCGCGGGAATCTGTCGGGTTAACTTGGTCGGAAAATTGACGCAACGATTCATTCAGTTCAAAAAAAGTTTCCGGGCCAAATAATGAAAACGCAATCAGCCCATTTTCAGCCAGCAGTCCTTTATATTTCAATAAAGTCATATCTAAATTATTGAACCATTGCAAACTGGCATTAGAACACAATAAGTTAAAATCGGCCTCAAGATTTAGTTTTTCGGCGTCAGCCACAATAAAGTCGATGCTGTCTTGATAACTTTTTTTTCTTGCTACTTCAATCATCGCCAAAGATATATCTACGGCCATAATTTTAGCCTGAGGAAACCTCCTGCTTAAAAGCTGGGTATAATTTCCCGTGCCGCAGCCAATCTCTAAAATGTTCGGGAAATTATCTGGCTCTATCTGATCGATCAGGCGCTGGGCACAGCAGTTTTGAACGGTAGCATACTGGTCATAATACGCGGCGCATCTGGAAAAGTTTTTTCTGATTGTTTCTATATCGATCATATCAGTCTGCTGAACCCCTGTTTTAAGAAGGGCATGTGTCCGGAACCTGGAACAGATATAAAACTGGCATCGTTTAAACCGTTTTTAATTTCCCGGGCCTCAGCCACAGGAGCAATGCGATCATCCTGGCCATGGATAATCTTTATTCTGTTAACTTTATTTAACAACCGCGAATCGATCCGGGCGCACTCTAAATAATCTAAACCCTCCAGGAGATAATTCAAATCTAATTCCTGGCAATAATCTTTGAGCAGGTTCTGTTTAAACCAAGACATCTCCGCTGGTTTAGAGAAACACTGCAGATAAAACTTATAGAGAAACCCCTTTTTGTTTTTGCTCAGTTGTTTTCTGATTTGGTCTAAATCTTCTCGGCAATACCTTTTTCTGACGCTAACCAAAATAACCTGATCAAATAAATTTCCGTATTTTGCCGCTAGCCTGGCGGCCAGGAATCCTCCCAAAGACCAGCCAAAAAGAGAAATCTTCTTAAGCTTATTCTTTTTTAAGGTCTTAAGCAGCGCTTGTTCAAAATTAAATGGCGAGAAGTTAAGCGGCATTAGATAGTTAAACTCTAAATTTAAAACAGAAAAGATTCGTTGATCACTGGCCCAGCCGGGAATTAAGGCGATCAGCTTATCCTTTTTTCTATCGATATATTTAAATGCCGGCGGCGCAGATGACATTGATCAGCCTGTTCAAGGTTTGTTTGCTATGGGCATAACTTAAAGAAAATCTCAATCTGGCTTCATTGGCTGGTACTGTGGGCGGTCTGATCGGCAGCGACCAAAAACCCTGCCGGCTGAGCCTGCGGCTTAATTTTATCACCTGCCGGACATCACCCAGAATCAAGGGAACAATCTGAGAACAACCTTTAACTTGAAATCCCCTGTTTGTTAATTCTTCGCGTAAATAACGGGCATTTTCTAAAAGGGTCTTCCGGCGAAAAGGCTGATTCTTAATCAAGCTCAGGCTGGCGATGTTAGCGGCGATGACAGCAGGAGGCAGCGCGGTAGAATAGATAAAACCTCTAGAAGTATTGATTAAATATTCTATTGTCTTCTTGTCCCCAGCGATATAAGCGCCGAAACTGCCCAAGGCCTTACTAAACGTGCCCATGATTAAGTCAACCTGTTGATTGAGGCCCTCTTGCTCTACCAGTCCAGCCCCGGAGCGGCCAAAAACGCCGGTGGCGTGGGCCTCATCAACTAATAGCCGGCAATTGTATCTATGTTTTAGTGCGCTGATCTCTTTGAGCGGGCACTTATCTCCATCCATGCTAAAAATTGTCTCCGTAATAATCAGGGCTTGGTTAAATTTATTTCTTTCCCTTTTTAACAGAAACTCCAGATGCCCCGAATCATTGTGATCGAATCTAAACAACCTTGCTCCGGAAAGCAATATCCCATCAACGATACTGGCGTGATTCAACCTGTCTGAGAAGATCACGTCTCCTCTTCTGCAAAGCGCGCTGATGATTCCCAGATTAGCCTGATAACCGGAATTATAGACCAAGGCCTTGGGTTTACCTTTAAAAACCGCAAGTTGTTCTTCTAATTGGTGATGGATGGTTAGGTCGCCGCTCAAAAGACGAGATGCCGAGGCGCTTACTCCATATTGCGCCAGCGCTTTTTTTGCCGCTGTTAAAAGGTGGGGATGGCGGGATAGGCCTAAATAATCATTAGCCGATAAATCAATGAATTCTTTAGCCTTAAAATAAATTCGGCCTGCTTTTCTAAAATTTGCGGGTTGTAAGACTCGAAAGAGATTGTTTTGTTTTCGTTCTTGAAGAAATTTGCTTATTCTCTCCATAACATTTTTATCTGCTCAACCAGCTGCTGGTCGGCTGCCACATCTCTGCCCCGGATAGTCAAGTACCCGCCGATCAGCATGCCGTTAGCCCCAGCCAGGAATCCTAAACCTTGAAAATCGCTCAATATGGTTTCACGCCCAGCGGCTATTTTTATAATTTTATCTTTCAAAATAATTCGAAAAATTGCTATTGTCTTGACGGCCTCGCTGCAAGATAGGGGGATTAGGCCCTGCAAAGGAGTGCCCGGGTGAGCGACTAAAAAATTAATCGGTACCGAATCTACATCTAGATCTCTTAACAGGCAAGCTAAATCAATCCTATCCTGTTCGCTCTCACCCATGCCGATGATTCCTCCGCTGCACACTGAGAGTCCGACTTGCTTAGCGGCCTTAATCGTGTTGACCCTTTGCTCAAAACTATGCGTGGAAACAATCTGAGAATAAAAACGCGGCGAGGTCTCCACGTTGTGGTGGTAACGAGCGAGCCCGGCTTGTTTTAAGATGCGCAACTGCTGCTCTGTTTGGGCGCCTAAGGAGGCGCAGATCTCAATATCGACTTTATCCCTGATTTCCCTGATTGCCTGCGCGATTATATTTATTTCCCTTAAGCTTAAGGAGTTGCCGCTGGTAACAATGCCAAATTTTTTGGCGCCAATTTCCTTTGCCTGCCGAGCAGCCTCAACGATCTGATCTTTATCTTTTAAGGGAAAGGTGTCAATATTGGTGGGATATCGGGAAGATTGAGCGCAGAATTTACAATCTTCGCTACAGCCGCCTGATTTGGCGTTGAGGATACTACAAAGCTCGATCTCGCTGCCCAGAAACTCTTTCCTGATTTGATTGGCCTGAAAGATTAGTTCACTTAAGGGGCGCTGAAATAAGGAATCAGTGACCGAATTTGTGGGAGAGATTTCTCTGAGGTGGGACATATTTATTTTAACGGTCTTTCTTTCAAAGGCCTAAAATGATAACCTGATTCAGCTGTGGGCAAGGTGTTCACGGCTTCAGTGAGCAGAAAATCTCCCTTTTTAATCCATTCCTTCAAAATCAAGGCAATCTCTCTGGCCTTAGCATAACTGGACAAACTACCGGTGAGCACTTCTTTATTAGCTACTTTGATCTTGCCTGTTTTCAGCTGGGCGTAATTTACTTCGCCTAAACTGGATTTTTCTCCCTGTGGATAGGCCTGGCCGTAGTCAACTATTTGCGTGTAAATATCTTCGTCCTTAACAGCGGTCTGTTTACAGATATCTTCGTTGAGAATCGGGATCGGTATGCCTATGCCCAGAGTCAAGGTCACGCCATAACCGTACATTGTGGTTCCTAACAACCACCGAGCATCCATTTGTTTTAAGTCGCCAATCACCGCCACTGTCCCGGCCGGGGCAATGGGCGTGGCGTTATCTTTACGTTTTACAGCCGGATTGTGCTGAGTGCCATGCCAGGCCACATACCCTACTCCTCCACCCAAGAATATCTTGGTGCCCAAGCCGATAGTTTTATACTCCGGGTCATTCAACAGCGGCGAAAGCTGACCGGCGCTGCAATAATTGGCATTGCCTAAGTGCGGTTTTAGCACACCCATATATGTATAGATTACCCGGTCTGAGACATTGACCGCGACATTATAGTTTTGATAACAGTTGCGCGGATTAAAAAGCACCGCTTCATTGAGATCCTTAATATTAATCTTGGTCTCTAGAGTTTTGCGTGGATAGCAGTCTGTGCCGTAACCCCGGCCACTCAACTTCAAGTCACGACCGGCTACCAGTTCGGCAATTACATGGCCGCCGCCGTATTTAAAACTTCCGGGGTAGACTTCGTTGCGCGGGTCGGCGTGAGGTAAGGCTGTAGCTCCCAAATATATATCTACCGCGGCAAAACCGGTATAAGCGGGGACATCATTAAGCAAGGTCTCGGCCCCGCCTAACTTTATCTTCGGCTTAGTATGGCCGACGTTTAAATACATGCCGGAAGAACACATCGGGCCGAAAGTACCCGTAGTCACCACATCTACCTGGCGGGCAGTCTGTTTAAGGCCCTTTTCTTCGACTAGGTCAATGATCTCCTCAGCCGTAACTACAACTGCCTGACCTTTCTTAATCTTTTCATTTATTTCTTGAATTGTCTTCATCTTACTCTACTTTGGCAGTTGTTGATTGAGTAGCTGTTGTAACGCTTCCGGGTTTTTAATGAAATTATATATGGCAATGCCAGCAACAAGGCAATAAATGACTCCTAAGACAATTCCGGCGGCGGCTAAACCTTCTCCGCGGACTTGGGCTCCGGGGGCGGCGATCCTGCGCAGGGCCAAGACACCAAGAACGATCGCCAAAATCGCCTTTTCAAATCCCGCCAATTGCAAAAAAGACAAAATGGCTATGGTCAGGCTGGCGATAGCGAACTCATTAACAGCAGCTTTGTTAAGTTGCGGCATGCTCTCCTCCAGAGTTTACGCGGTCCTCTTTGCTTTGTTGATCGGCATCAGGCTGTTGGGTTAATTGTTCCTTCCTCTTGAGTAACTGCTGGGCAAAGGCCGAGTTAAGCCCGCGCATCTTTTCCTGAGTCTGCTTGATCTTTTTTTCGAGTTCTTTTAGGCTGAGGCGGTTAATCTTTTTCTTCTTGGCTTCTGCCTTCGGCCCTTCGGCTTTGGGCTGTTCTTGGGCCGGTGCCTGTGGTTCTTGCTTAGCCTCTGGTTTAGCTGGCTCTTTGGTTTCTTCCTTGGGTTTTTCCTTGGGTTCTTCTTTGGGCTCTGCCTTTGGTTCTGCCTTGGGTTCTGCCTTGGGTTCTTCCTTTGGCTGCTCTTGAGCCTGCTCGGGATTAGTCTTTTTATCTTCTTCGGCCATCAAATCTCTCCTATTCTTAGTTTAGTTAAATTCCGGTGCTTAATTCATCAACATTGAACTTCTTGCGGCAATTTGGGCAAGTAAAAGTATTGTCTTCTGAATTGAGATAACTATTTAGTTCTTCGCTGGCTAAGGTCTCTCCACAATAAGGGCAACTGCGGACTAAAGAGTGCTCAGAAAAATCTAAAGGTTTTTCTTCTTGAAAGTCAAACTCATCGTCATGCATGCGTTAAGCCTCAAGTAAAACTACTGGTTATATTTACTTATCAATTTCAGGGCTTGTTCCGGAGTCTCCACTACATTAAAAATTGATAAATCTTTGCGCTCAATCATACCTTCTTTAAGCAAGTTACTTTTCAGCCAATCCAAAAGCTTCTGCCAATATTTTTGATTAAATAAAATCACCGGGCGAGGGTCTAATCTTAAGGTCTGGATCAAGGTAATCGCCTCAAAGAACTCATCCATAGTCCCGTAACCTCCGGGAAAGATCAGGTAGGCCTGGCTATATTTGGCAAACATTACCCGCCGACAAAAAAAATAACGAAATTCCAAAAGCCGGGTCACGTATTCATTAGGCTTTTGCTCAATGGGAGTGAGAATATTAAGGCCCACGGATTCGCCTTTGGCCTGCAGGGCGCCTTTATTGCCGGCCTCCATAATCCCTGGCCCGGCTCCTGTAATAATAGCGTACCCGGCTCGGGCAAAGACAACGGCGGTTCTTTGGGCTAACTTATAATACTCACTTTGCGGCTTTACTCTGGAGGAGCCGAAAATAGAAACCGCTTTCTTGATATCGGCTAATTCCTCAAACCCCTCAACAAACTCACTCATAATCCTAAAGATGCGCCAGGGGTCGCCTTGAACAAAACCACGCTCTATCTTGTACTGTTTCTTACTTGCTGCTTTTGATTTTTTCATTTTTAAATTTCCTCTCCACCCACTTTTTTGCTTTGGCCTTGGTGTCTAATTTTCCTTCCAGTTGTAAATCTACCATTTGCTTATGGATTTTACCAAAAATCGGCCCAGGAGTAAAGCCAATTCTTATTAATTCGTGTCCGTTTAAAAGCGGCGCAGGGATCCTCGGTGCCTTTTTAAGTTCTTTGTATTTCTTATCTAAGAACCGGTAAATCGTTAAGTCTTGGTGACTGGCCAGGCAATCGAGATAGTGCAGCTTAAGCTCATCCTGAAAAGTTGGCCGGGCCAGCAGTCTTTTTAGCTTGGCCTGGCGCATCTTTGGGGCCGCGGTGATCCGCATATGATTTTCTATACAGCAGATAATTTCCTGGCAATCTTTATTAGTAAACTTAAGCTCCCGCAGAATTTCTTCGGCCAACTGGGCCCCGACCACATCATGCCCGGAAAATCTAATCCGATCGGCAATCTTAAAGGTCAGCGGTTTACCCAGGTCGTGAAGCAGACAAGCAAATGCCAACACTAACGATGGGTTCTTCAAGCTTTTGAGCATTAATAAGGTGTGCACAAATACATCGCCCTCAGGATGAAAGGCCTCGGGCTGTCTGACCCCCTTAAGCTCGGCCACCGCAGTTAAGATATATTTTAAAAGGTTAGTTTGATCCAACAGCTCTAAGCCTAAACTGGGATTTTCGCTGGTAAAGATTAGGATTAATTCGTCGCGGATTCTCTCTTTGCTGACCCTGCTGATCTGTTTGGCTAATTTCGCAATCAGCTTGAGGGTCTGCTGATCAATCGAAAATCCCAGACTGACCGCAAACCGAATCGCCCGAATCAAGCGTAACGGATCCTGCCTAAACTTAGCTTCCCGGTCAGCAAACGACCGGACTAGTTTTTTGCGCAGATCATGCCGGCCATTGACCAAATCAATAATTTTCTTATTTGCCGGATCATAGGCCAAGGCATTGATGGTCAGCTCTCTGGCCTTCAGGTCATCTTCAAGATGCCTGGAATATCGTCCGGATTGATTACGAAAAGTGGAAACCTGAAAATGCATATTTTTCTTAACCACCAAGATTGTGCCAAATCGTTCACCGATGGGATAACTTTCTTTAGAGAACACTTTTTTAATCTGAGCAGGTAAGGCATCGGTAGCGATATCAAAATCTTTAGGCGCTTTACGCATCAGCATATCCCTGACGCAACCGCCGACAAAATAGCCCTGAAAGCCCTGTTTACGCAGTTGGGCGACTATTTCTAATGCTAATTTCTTCTTTAAAAGCGCTGGTTTCATTTTAGGCCGCACTGATTGACTCGATTTTACCATTCAAATGTTTATAAGCATGGGCTTCGGAATCGCAAGGATTACAAAACCCAAAATCCGCGCAAGGAAAAAACCCGCGCGGAATACGCAGATGTACTGAATCAGAAAAAAGATTGCCCAGCTTATCTTTATGGCCGGTGTACAACTTATAATGGCAATTATATACATCTCCGTTGGGAGCGATTAAGACCTTATCGCTATGACAGGATATGGAAGAACCATTCTTCTGGCCAAAAGCTTTTTGATAAAGCCGGTAATTGACTATACCGTCTTTCTGCTCCTGCCCTTTTTTATCGGCGGATTCTTGAGGATACAATCTCTCTTGATAGAAACCTAGAAAACGCTGCAGTTTTACCCGGGGATGAATCTGAGACAGCTTTTTTTTGTAATCTAAGACTTTATCCGCATAGGCCGGGTGTTCAACAACAAAAAGCGTATGCACTAAAAGGCGCGCTTTTTTAAGCCGTTGCACGCGGTCAATAAATCTTTCTACCGGGGTATAAAGAAAATGTAAAGAACCATTAAATCTGATTCTGGATTTATTCTTGATCCGCTGAAGCTCGCTTAACTCCTGGTCAAAAAATGGCGAGTCAAAATTAGAAGTAACCGTAATCTTCCAACGCCGATCCAGATTATTTAAGACATATAAAAAATCCGGATAAACTGTCGGTTCGCCGCCTAAGATAGAAAGTTTTTTCAACCGGGGCGGGCGTAAGAATCTCGGTTCGCTTCTATTGGCAATGGCGTTAAGCGCGTCTGTCCATTCGCGCCCCTTGCGCGAGCGGTACTTGGCTAAGGGCTTACTAGGTAAAGAAACCTTCTGAATGCAATAGGGACAGCGTAAATTGCACTCCAGATTTAAGAATACACCCCAAAAAGCCGTAAAATGTGAATCGATGATCTTTGGCTGCATCTCTTCTATAAAGACACCTTGACTAGCCCTCTGACTGAATTGGTCAAATAAATTTGCCCGGCCTGAAAAAGATCCCGCTTAAACAACGCTTTTTCTTTAATCGGATATTTCTTAGAATCCAAAAGATACCGACGGTATACTCCGTCTAAAACACCGCAACTCAAAGGCGGAGTATAGAAGATTCCGTTTTTCTTAAGAAATATATTCGAAATTGCCCCTTCGGTAAGCTGATCCTTTTGATTGGTAAAAATGACATCGTAAAATCCGGCCGCGGAGGCTGTTTTATATTCTTGGTCATAAAGCGCGCGCTGCGTAGTTTTATGATACAAAAATGGATTAGCGCTGTCTGTCTTTTTGCTTGATAAGTAGATTTTGGGGTTTGGGATTGGCTGCTCCGGCAACTGCGAAAACTCAAAGCTAAACTGACCCAATTTATTTAACAGTAAGCGTACCCGCTGGGGCCGGCCGGAAAAGCGCTGAGTCAATTTTTCCAGCGCCGCTAACAATTCCCGCTTCTTATAAAGGAAATCAAAATACCGGGCTGAATTCTCTAGGCGGCTTAAATGCCTGTCTAGTAGAAAATAGCCTTGATCAGGCTGCCAAAGCATAGTCTCAATCAAGCTCGACTCGCTTAAATCCTTAGTCAGGAAATTCGCCTTTAAACAGCATTCGGCATATTCTTTTTTAGGATCGGAGTCATAGACAATCCCGCTGCCAACACCCATCTCTCCTTTTTGATTACGCTTATTGATTAAAACAGTGCGAATAGCTACATTAAATATGCCCTTTTTGCTCGGGCTGAAAAACCCGATGCTTCCGGTATAGACATTGCGCGGTTCCTTTTCCAGCTGCTGAATAATCTGCATCGTCTTGATTTTGGGCGCACCGGTCACCGAACCCGAAGGAAAGATGTGCCTGAAGATATCGCAGGCCGAATAACTGCCCCTTAAGCGGCTGCGGATATCCGAGGTCATCTGAAACAGGGTCCGGTATCTTTCGATGTTAAAAAGTTGGGGCACATTTACGCTGGCGGTGCGGGAAATCCGCCCCAAATCATTACGCAGTAAGTCGACAATCATTAAATTTTCGCTGCGGTTTTTAAGGCAACTACGCAAGCCGCGGGCAATCTCGGTATCTTCCCGCGTGTCTTTACCCCTTTCGGCCGTGCCCTTCATTGGCCGAACCATCAGCCTTTGGCCCTCTCTCCTGAAGAAAAGTTCCGGAGAAAAAGAAAGGATATCAAACTTCTTAAGCCGCAGCAAAGCCGAATAAGCCACATGTTGATTATTTCTTAATTTCAAAAATAGATCCGAAGAATTTCCAGAAAATGAAAACTTAAGTTTAAAAGTGTAGTTAACCTGGTAAGTAAACCCGGAAGCTATCAGCTGCTTTATTTTATCTATCGCCCGCAGATAGGAGCCCAAAGAGATATTGGGCTTGATCTTCTTCAAGATGAACGGCTGATGCCCGGCGCAAGCCGCGCCGCTAATCTTTTTAATTAGCCGGCGAGCGAGTTGAGTATCGGCCCGGAATCGCCTCTGGCGATGGTTATACACCAATGGCTGATCGTACACCCCAAACCATAATAGTGGAGACTGAAAAGTATTGTTAGAGGTTAATCTTTCCTCAAAGGCCTGGCCGGCCTCATAAGCCATAAATCCGGCTACATAATAGCCTGCTTTTAAGGCCTGATCCAGCGATTGCAGACACTGATCCACCTGCTCGATCTTAAAAGTAGAAATTATCTTTTTCGGTCGCAAAAATAAGTAACTTAGGTAATTCTCGGCGTCGGGCTTGGCCGTATCCAGAAATAAGCAGTCCTTCTCCCGCTCCAAAAATCGCAAAATACCGTTAACCGGAAACTCTTTCATTAATTTCTTCCTGACTTAATCATCGGGACGAAGCGGACCGGAATGATCGACTGCTCCTCTATCCCGCTTTCAGTCTTAGTAAATACTTTCAGTTCCTGATAAGACGCGCCCACCGGAATAACCAGCCGTCCACCTAAGCCCAATTGGCCCAAAAGTGCCGCTGGCACTTTTTCCGGAGCACAAGTAACAATGATGGCATCGTAAGGAGCGTATTGGCTCCATCCCAGGTAGCCATTGCCACACTTAACCCGAATATTCTGATATCCTAAGCCCAGTAAACGCTGGCGGCTGGTTGCGGCTAGAGGCTGAAGGATCTCCATTGAGTAAACTTGAGCGGCCAATTCAGCTAAGATCGCGGCCTGATATCCTGAGCCGGTGCCGATCTCCAGGACTTGATCTTCAGGGCCGATCTGGGCCAACTCGCTCATCAAAGCTACAATATAGGGCTGAGAAATAGTCTGATCATAGCCTATGGCTAAGGGATAATCCTGGTAAGCAAGAATCCGCAACTTGCGCGGAACAAACTCGTGGCGGGGTACTTTCAACATCGCCGCCAGAACCGCCTGATCTTCTACGCCCCGGGCCACGATCTGTTTGTCGACCATCCGTTCGCGCAGCTCAGAAAAATAGACATCCTCGCTGGCTTGATCCGGGCCCGCTAACAGATCAGCTCCGCTGAGGATAAAACATAACAAAATTACAATTATCTTGCTAACCAGCATTGTTCGGGGCTCGGGGTCCTGTCTCGGGTGCGCTTTCGGTGCTCACTCGATTACAGTAGAAGAAACTTATACTATCTGTGTTTTCTCTCGTTGCGCGCCGAAAGCTGGCACCCTCGCCACCCCTCGCCAGCAACGCTGATCTTTACTTTTGTGCAGTGTTTTTGCATTTAAATGCTGGTGGGCGGCTAAGCGGCCATCAGCATTCAACAAAGCTTAAAAACACCGAGTAAAAAAATAGAAATAAGGCTGTTATTTTGTTAATGAGGAGGCTAGGCACTTCATTAAGTCAAAGCCTTTTTCAAAACCGGGAAAGGCGTTGCCTTCCAATACATAAGCGCTTTTTAAATCTTGGGAGAAGATCACATCAATACCGGCAAAATTCAGGCCCATGCTCTGCGTGGCCTGCCGGGCTAACTTTTTAGCCAGATTTACTTTTGATTTAGGAAAGGCTTTCAAGATCGCCCGGCGTTTATCAATCCGGCCGCCCTGAGACCAGTTGGTCACCATTTCCTCTGAAGACTTAGCGTAAAGATAGACTACCTTACCGAACATCACGTAAACTCTAAAGTCAAATCTGCGGCCTTTAAAAGTTGGCAAAGGAATAGCCTGTTCGCAAATAAACCCCCGCTGGAGCAGTCGGCTGAGGAAATTCTCCCTGTCTTTAATCTTGTTGAAGCGCCAATTGAAGTCGGTTTGCCGGCTGATCAGCCTGCCTTTGCGAAACAAAAAATTAGAAATTACATTTTCTCTGTCTATGTAGGTGATCCCCTTGCCCATTGAGCCGAATCTGGGTTTAAGAAACAGGCTGATCCCCCGATCGAGCAGCCGCTGAATATCCTGCAATGAGCTGACCTTAAAACTGCGCGGGGTCGGGACAGCGTGTTTGGTTAATAAATCTTTGGTGGCCTGTTTGTCTCTATCCAAATAGCAGGCTTGGGGCGGATTTAAATACTTAATTTTCTTTCCCGGATAATATCTTTCCAGCGCCCGGCGCACCCGCCTGAAGAATACCTTAAACTCCTGCCCGAAGCGCAGATCCCCGTAGACGCGATCATCGGGATAGATCTCGATCTGGTGATTCCAGTATTGATAAGGGAAAAATAATACTACCCTGATCCGGGCGGCGGTGAATCTTGGGACCTGGCCGGCCAGCAGCTGATTGTAGTTAATAATGTTGAGCTCCAGACCTTTTTTCTGGAGTCTCCGGGCATATTTAACAAACCGGCCAAAAGAGACATAGGGCCTGTTTTCAGCGATCTGGTCCTCACCGATGATTAATAAAGCTTTAGGGCTCATTTTAGTTTAGACTATGTAATACTGGGGATCGATTAAGGCCTTTTTTAAATAGAGCGGCAGCCGCTCTAAAGGAGTCGAGGCCAGTTTTAATAAAAGAGGCAACACCTGCCGGCTGTAGCGACTGGCGCTTGATATTGGCGCCAGGCCAGGATAGCCAAAAATACCAATATGGGTCACGCCATCCACTTCGTAAGTCGGCCGGTCGATTAAAGTCGGACGGCAGCTCTCAATCGGGCTGGGATAATCTACTGAAAGGTCAAGAATTATCGCTCCTTTGCTCATCAAGGCCAGCATATCCTTAGTCACCAAATATTCCTTATCATCTCTTTTCTCTTTTGGCCAGCTAATCGCGTTAACCACAATATCCTGATTCCTGATAAAGCGCCGGATATGTCTGTATTCTGCCTTGCGCAAGATTTTGACCTTGGCCCCTAAGCTTAAAGCTACTCTTAAGGCGCCGGTAGCTACGGAACCGTAACCCAACACTAATACATTGCACTCCGCGGGGGACTTCTTGGCCAAATGAAAGGCCATCAGCATTCCTTGTTCACCGGAGATATCGCAACAGGTCACTAATCTTTCTCCGGCGCTATTGGCAATCAACTCCATGGCTACGGCCCGGGCCCGGGCCCGGCCGAGCATCTTGACATATTGCTGATTTTGCTCAGCGTGCAACATGCAAAACAAGAGGTTGTTGCGTAACAGCCTGAATTCCTCCGCTAAAGGTGGTTTTAATTTGACTACAATATCTTTACGAAATAACGCCCTTCTATTGGCAATTACACGGGCCCCGTGACTCTCATATTCGCTATCGGAGATATGAATCTTCTCTCCCAGCTTTTTCTCCGCGAACACATGGTGACCTTCATCAGCCAAACGCTTGACCTCACGCGGCAGCAGTACCGCCCTGGTTTCTCTGCCGTGGGCCGCGATTTCCCGAACTATAGCTATTTCCATAATGCCTCCTGATTACAATAAGTTACCATCTTAATTTCATCCCGGCTTCAATCCGGCCATGGTCTTTTAGCCGCGAAAGGCGGGAAAACACCTGAGCCTGGCCTTTTAAGAAATCGTGAGTAAAAATAACTCGTAAACCCAACCCTTCGGCCTTTTTGTTCAGCAGCTCAAATATAATTTGATTATCTTTACTAATCGCGACTTTGGTCTGAAACGTTAGCTTGCGGATGCCTTTCTGTCCATAATCAATAACAAAGTCGATCTCTCCCCGGCGAGTAAATTTCCAGCGGCCAAACAGAGAGATTATCCGCTGTTTGCGTAATCCCCTTACGCCTACACCTAAACGATAGCGAATTTCCCCGCGCTTACTGCGGATATTCGGGCTTTCCAACTGTACGCGAAAGGCAAAAAATGAATTGCTCTTTAAATCTAAGATGTAAGTCAGTCTGTTTTTAGCGTCAAATTGCCAGTGGCCCTGATAAATTAACTCTTCTTCTATCTTAGTCTTACGGACTAAATCGTATTTGCTATATCTATAAATAATCTGTTGAGTTTTATTCAGCTGCCAGGCGCCTTTAAATCGCAATACATCGGATCTTAAATCCCGGCTGACTAAAAATTGTAACTGGTTAAATTGATCGGCCTGCCAGCGGCCGCCTAAGCGAAACAGCGAGACTACATCTTTGTCTTGCGCGTCTTTACAGTGGATCTGAAAGGTTAGTTGCTCCGCCCGCACTGAAGTAATCTTACCGTGAAACTTCAATTGATCGCCGCGATGCTGACTCCTGGTCTGGATCAGCACGAGGTTCAGATCATGATTGGGGTCCAACCGCCAGCGGCCGCGGAAGGTGATCTTCTTGGGCAAGTTAAAGTTAAGCTGTTCGCTTAAAGGGGCCTTTCGTTCCGGAGTAAAGTTAAGCCGATTACGCTCAACCTTGAACACACCGGCCAAGGGATATCTGCGGCCATCTTGGGTGAGCAAAAGACGGTTAAACCTATCTGTAGAATAATGTACTTTAGCCAAGGCCCAAAAAGCTCCTAATCTTGCCCTAATATTATATCGCTAATTAGTGAAATTCCAAGTAAAAACTTAAAATATATTTAGCTTAACCCCTGTCGATATAGTATAATATGCGCATGTTTAAACTTTGCCAAGTTGATCTAGCGGTCCTGGCGATCATCGCATTTTTTACACTGATCAGCCTATATAAAGGATTGCGCCAATCCCTAGCCGAACTGCTGATTACCGGTTTCAGTTTATTTACCGGTTGGTTGATCTTCCAGCAAACCCACCAGATCCTCAAGAGCCTATTAGTAACGCTGGTGGTCTTTTTAGGCCTCTCCATCTTTAAATGGATAATGGTGATTTCGATTCGCAGCAGCCAGCGGGCCCAGCCGGATCGCGCCGGCAGTTCAATTTTCGATCATTTATTGGGCGGGGTATTTGGATTCCTCTGGGGTACGCTAATCTCGGCATTTTTAGTCTCTAGCATCGATAGTTTGCCCCTGGAGAGCAACTTAAGCCGGAAAATTCAAAATGCGGCCAGCGCAAAATTACTCAAGAGGCTGATCCCTGTACAAAATATTGCTTTTTTTGACAAAATACACCAGCTCAGTAAAATTAGCACAAACCCCGAAGCAAAGGCTAAATTGGTCGCGGACCCGCAGTTCCAAGCCCTGCTCGAACACAAGTCTCTTGAGGAACTAGCCCAGGATCCGCAAACCGCAAAACTAATAGAGCAAAAAGACATCCCCGGGCTACTCAAAAATCCCAAGTTTCAAAATTTGATCAATAACGGTGAATTTTTAGAAGAAATGCTGAAAATTGATTTTGAGCAATTCGGAGACTAAGCTAATTATGCAACTGGACCGCTTTCAACAGGAATCGATCGAACATATCAATCAAGGCTCTTCAGTAATAGTCTCCGCGCCTACCGGCGCCGGTAAGACTGTAATTGCCGAACACGTGATCACTCAATGCCTGCAGCAAAACCAGGGAGTGATCTACACCGCCCCGATTAAGGCCTTATCCAACCAAAAATACCGTGATTTCCAGGGCCAATATGGGGATAAAATCGGAATCTTAACCGGCGACGTCTCGATTAACCCTCAGGCCCCGGTGCTGATCGTAACCACTGAGATCTTTCGCAATAAAGTCTTGGAAGAAGCCAAAAGCCTGCAAAGTTATGCCTGGATTATTTTTGATGAGGTGCATTATATAGATAATGAAGAGCGCGGCACGATTTGGGAAGAATCAATTATGTTCTTACCCGAGCATATGCGTATGCTTTGTCTTTCGGCTACCGTACCCAACATTGATGAACTGTCCCGTTGGATTGAGTCGGTCCACCATACCGAGTTTAAAAAAGTTATTGAGACTCATCGGCCGGTACCCTTGCATTTTTTCTTTCAGTGCCAAAATCAGGTTATCGACAGATTAAAAAAATTACATCAAAGCGGTTATAAGCAAACACAATCTTTGAGTTACCATGGAAAAAGACGCTTTAACCATATCTTTTTTAAACCTAACCGCTTAACTGCCCTGTTACACCATCTTCAGGAAAAAGACGCCCTGCCTTGTATCTATTTCGCCTTTGGCCGGCGCCGCTGTGAATATCTGGCCGGGGAGGTATTTTCCTTTAACTTCTTAACTCCTCCGGAACAGGAACAGATTGTTCAGCTTTACGATTCTCTCTGTGAGCGGTTTGATTTACAGGGAGAAAAAAGCGCGCAGGCCCTGCTGCATTTAGTTAAACGCGGGGTGGCCTACCATCATGCCGGGATGCTGCCTACACTCAAAGAAGTCATTGAACGACTGTTTACCTCACGGCTGCTCAAGGTCATCTTTACCACTGAGACCTTTGCCCTGGGGATTAATATGCCGGCGCGCACAGTGGTGTTTGATGAATTACGCAAATTTTATGGGCGCTATCACCATAATTTAAAGACCCGCGACTTCTATCAGATGGCCGGCCGGGCCGGGCGCCGGGGCATGGACCGGGAAGGATTTGTCTTTTGCCGGATTAATCCGCGGCGAATTCAATTTTCCGAAGTCCAGCGCATCCTCTACGGAAGACCGGAGAAGATTACCAGTAAATTCAACTCTTCTTACGCCACCCTGCTGCACCTTTATCACCAGCATCAGGAAAGGCTGTATCAGCTTTATCCGCTTTCGCTGCATTATTTTCAAGAAAAACCCCGGCGCAGAAAGGGCGCGCTGAAAATGCTCCGGGCCAGGATTAACCTGCTTAAAGAGTTAGGTTATATTCAGGACAATAGGTTAACTGAAAAGGGAATCTTTGCCTCCGGGCTCTATGGGTATGAATTATCAATATCAGAAATTTACGCCCAAAATGTATTAGAACAACTCAGCCAAGTAGAGCTGGCTATCCTGGCCTGCGCTTTAGTTTATGAACCGCGCAAAGCCGACCAGGCCGTTAAAATTACCCGTAACCTCCGCGGTTTAAAAGATATTACCGACCAAACCACAAAGACCATCCATAAATTGGAGCGCAAGTTTCACATCTACCCACACTCCAAGAAATATTTCTTTCACCTGGCCCAAGTGGCTCAGGCCTGGTTACAGGGAACAGAGTTTTCTAAGCTCAGCCAATATTCTGATGTGGATGAAGGGGCGCTGGTGCGCTATTTCCGCATGGCCGTGCAGATCCTGCGTGAAATCCAGCATGCCCGGGTGGCTTCTGCGGAAGTTAAAGGAAAGATTGAGCGGATTTTAGCGGTGTTTAAGCGAGATATTATTGATGCGGAGAAACAGCTGCGGATGAAATAGGAGCTATTGCTGCCACCAGGCCACCCTATTCATCTCTACAGCCCAGGGCGTAAAGGGCGGTAGATGGGCGGGATCGTTAAAATCGAGATCATAATCCCAGTTTCTTATCGGCGCGGTATATTGCGGGTTTCCGTACTGCCACTCACCGGTGGCGACTTGGCTATTCCAGAGCGCCAAAAAGGCGCCTCTAATATTTAAATCCATACCAGTCCATCTTTCATGCATCCGTGGATAATTTTCCAATCCACCGTTATAATTTCCCCCGCTAGTGTCATCTATCCCGGCCACAAAGGCAGTATTAATCGTAGTTATCGCGGCGTCGCGATCATTGACGTGTAAATTACTGTCTGAATCATTATCCCAGGCGCTGGAGAGTATGTTTAAAGCATCACCGATTACCGCGGCCGGTTTCTTGGCTTCAGTATTGTAATCTCCTTGAATATACACCGGATCGTTGGAGACTACAGTTAATCCGTCTCTGTCCGCCACCGGATTTTGAACAATCTCCACACCATTGATTAAGCGTACTCCCGGCTGAAAGCCCCCGCCGGCATCATCGCGGGTAGCATAAAGCAGGCCGTTATTGGGTAAATGATTGGGAAAACTGGGCGTCCCGGCAGCGTATTCAGCCGGCGTGGCGTATCCGGCTAATTTTTGCAGGTCCAGATTGGTCATTTTGATGTTCCTGTTTTCGCGATTATTATAAAAGTCGGTGTGTGAAGTAACAGTATCCGCAGGAACATCTACCCCCGCGACTAAATCTGTCCCGCCTTGACTGATGGTATCATTGGTAATCACTACATTTGCCTGGCTGGCATAGAAACCACCAGGTTGAATCGACTGCACCTGCGGGACAGAGAGTCTAGTTACTCCGTGCACCGCGCTCATTACCGTACCCTGCCAACGGGTCTGAGACTCCGCGGTCCAGGTGGGACTATTGCTATCCAGGCCGTCCATGGCCTGATATGTCGGCGGATCCCCTTCGGGCGCGGTGACCCTAATATCCACTGTGCCGGGCATTGAGGAGCCATCATTCTTGCGTTCATTAAAGATTTCTCCGGCTGAGCGCAGATACATACTATCCACAGTCAAGGTATTATTAGTGCCGATATAAATATCTTCATTAGAATGGATCCGGCCGGCAAAGTCCATATCCGGTCCGGGCAAGATCTCTAAATCCCGATCATAGAATACCGCATGCTGGAAAGCCGGAATCAGCCTGCGCCCGACCACTTGATGTAAGGTCACCGCGATACTGGGTTCTGAGGGGTGCTGCGCAGTAGCCACAACTTCATAATTACGGGTATAGGCAACCGCTCCGCTTTCGATATTTTCTATCCGGTCGACAGCCTCCATGCGGGTGATCAGCGAATCAACCGTGGCATTATTAAAAGAGGTATAGGTGGTAGTGTGCGGAATCGGCGGATCAGGCACCGGATCGGGCTGCGCCGGCCAAATCGGGATATCGGCAGCTACAGCAAAATTAGCAATGTCCTGGGCAAATTGGGAAACGGCGTCCTCAATACCGCCTTCGGCCAAATAAATCACTTCTTGAGTCCATCTTTGGCGTTGGGACAAGCGGTTTTCCGTAACTGCCCGATGTAAGAAAGCGGCGATCAGGACAGTTAAGAAGATCAAAACCACATAAGCCAAGACTAAGGCCTGGCCTTTGTTGTGTTTTTTAAAAAATCTCAAGATTATCCTTCCCCCGGTTTAATTGCGTAATTTTACGGTTGAGCGCATGGAAAAAGTTAAGCTGGTCCCTCGAGGCGTATCCTTTTGTAAATTCAAAATAACGTTTACTTCGTCCAGAAAAAGCGAAATGTCAATGCCGGCATCAATAAATTGCACACTATCTACATTATTAGCCAAAACCCTAGCTGAACTAGTTCCGTCACGGACAGCGCGGTCCTCACGGATCAGCTGTCTGTTATTAGCAACATATCTATACTGGATGAAGTCCAAAATATCATTGGGCCATTGAATCTCACCGCTGGCAGTAAGAATGATATCGCCATTGGCGTCTTTGTCCGGTAAATAAAAAGTGATACTGTCATTGTTCGGCACAGCTGGAATAGTCAGTCCCCGGGTAGCATGATTGCGTGTGGCCTGTTTCAATTCTGTGATAATCATGTCCCCGGATATGCGGGCCTGGGAATGTAGATCAATGCTGCCGCTACCGATTTGCCAACTGCCCACGCCGACCATGAAGAACAGATAGATCACAACACTGACGATGGCAAAGATGGCAATCGACATCATCGTCTCAATTAAGGTAAACCCGAATTTACTTTTCTTGATCATTATCTGGTCCTAAAAGTAGACAGCTGGATGGTCCGGGGATGCCCGCGCGTATCCAGCCAGCTGGCCGTAATCGCAAGCTCTAAAGGGTCGGCAGCAACATCAGCGTAATCGACGACAATGCTTTCTGAGCCCAGCGTATAACCGCCGACAACATTAGCGTAATTATTGGTCGGCGGACCGTCTATATCTCCATCAGGAAAACTGCTGACAATAAAATCGAAAGGGGTGCTCCAAATCTCTTCCATCATATCCCGAATATCGGAAACGGCTACGGAAGTATCTTTGGCTACCTCACTTAGATAGAACACTTGGGAAAAACAGACCACGGTAGCGCCAATGGCTAAGCTGGCTACTAAAGCCGCGGTCAAAAGCTCAACTAAAGTTAGACCCTGGTTATGTCTCATTGTTATTTCGAAAATCTCTTTAAAGTTTCGATGATTGGTTTGGCTGTTGCCGGGGGGACGATGCGCTCACCTAAAATGATCTCGCGCGCACCAACTGGACCGCTGTAATAGGCGTGATTGGCCTCATCATCCGGAGCCACTACCGCTCCTTTTAAGGCTACGCCGGCAAAGATACCCTTACTGCGCGAATAGGATAAAACTCCGGCCTTAAATAAAAGATCGGTGTCCGCGGAAGCAACCCGGCCTACAGGTCCGGCGACTACAGCGATGTCGCCTCCTAAAGTAAACCTATTCTTCAGCAGGCTCTCCAGGCCTCTTTTGTTCATTACCACTAGAATCAAATCCACGGCCTGGGCACCGAATTGAAAACCAAAACTGCCGCCCCCGATCGTAAAGAATGCCGGGGATTGCCAGGTCCCGGTGTCGGGATCATGGGCGATCACTACACCTTTTCCGTAACGGGCGCCGACAAAGAATCCCCCTTTGATGACATAAGGAAAGACGCAGACAGCTGCGCATTTGGAAAGCAGATCAGCGGGAATGGTCTTATCCGGCATCTGCAACACTTCATTTAAGACTTCGTCACAATTCTCTAATCTGCGCTCTAATTTTGCCAACTCTGCCGCGGATACCACCGGAACCGAGAATAGACAAAGTAAAATTCCCGTAAGAATTATACGTATAGCTTTCATCCCCTCTCCTTAATGAACCCACAACTTACGGAACGAAAGTGTTCGTAAGCTGTCTGGGCTAATTAATCTTCTTCCTGCCCGATGATTGAAAGAGTTTTTACTTGTAAAGCCTGTTGATTTCTATAAGGTTCGGTAATTTCAGGAATAGTGATCACATCAATATTCCTGTAAGTATTGTATAACCATGTTTCATAGGCCTGATCGACATTTTCCTGACTAGCTATTGTGATCGGTAAATCACTAGGCGTATCGCCAAAATCTGAAGAGAAGAAAACCATTTCCAAGTTGAAATCAGGATTCACGCAATCCCTAATGCCGTGGACATCAAAAAGATAGGAGCGTTCATCGGCCTCACCAGGCAAGTCTACCAAGGTTCCGTCATCATTAATTAAATAAAACACGCCCATCAACCAGGAATCATCGTTAAATTCATCAAGAAAGGTAAACCGATTAGCTTGATCCCAGCCTTCGCCCCAATCCTCAAGACTGCCTTCTTGAGCGTATTGTTTCGGCTGACCGTTTATAGAAACCGCATCACCGGTCTGCAGCTGATACCAAACTGTGGATTCTGAACCCTGGTTATCATTAACCCGGGCCAGGGCCGGGCGGGCATAGTCTTCGGAAATCATCACTGAATTACCGTAAGGGTTGCGCGCTTGCACAGAAAACATCTGCGGACAGGGATATTGATTAAACGGATTCTCAGGATAGAGGATTAACTGGTCGCCATCATCAGGCGCAGGGTCCTCAAAAGCGGAAATCCAATTAATGTCCGCCACCACCGGGTTGTTCATGTAATTATCCC
>JBHPFV010000017.1:0-35124 GCA_042571705.1 Candidatus Omnitrophota bacterium | reverse complement strand
GCCGATACGCTCAACCAGCTCAGCATAAACAATGGTTTCGTTGCCCTTCCATTTAATAATATATCTATCTTTGGTTTTACCCAGCAATTCGCCTGTCATTACACTGCCGTTCTTAAAATATACCGTAACCACTTCTCCGGAAGTATCTTTCGCGCCAGTGCCCTGAGGCGAAAACAGCGTAACATTTTTAATTACCAAATATCCGGCAATTAAAAATACCGCGATTATAATGGATACGATAATGGGTTTTTTGGGCATGGGCTGGTTTAAGCTTTTTGGTCCGGAGAGGTTATAATAGAAGGACTACTCTCTAATGCCTTTAAAAAATAATCCACTACTATCGGGTCAAGTTGAGTGTCTCTGTTCTGTTTAAGCTGCTGGATAGCCTGATCTAAGGCTAAGGCCTTACGATACGGCCGGTCGGAAGTCATGGCGTCAAAAGTATCGGCCACAGCCAATATTTTCGCTTCCAGCTCAATTTTCTTACCACTGATGCCGTCGGGATAGCCCGAGCCGTCGTAGTTCTCATGATGGTGCCTGATGAAGGTAGAAATATCCTTAAGAAAAGATAAGGCCTTGACTATCTGCTCTCCTTTTTCCGGATGCAGCCTTATTTGTTCAGATTCCTTGGGGGTAAGCCTGCTGGTCTTTAAAAGGATATCGTCCCTAATGCCGATTTTTCCGATGTCATGTAGTAAAGCCGCGCGTCTTAATACCTCGGACTGATCAGTGCTAAGTTTCATTTCTTGAGCGATAGCCACAGAATATCTGGCGACATTTTCCGAATGCCACTTTGTATAATGATCCCTGGCATCGATGGCCGCGGCCAGGGTAACAATGGTCTTCAAATAGTCATCTTGAATCTGTTTGCGCAGCAGGGCATTGTTAAAAGCAATCGCGCCGACTTTCGCGATATTACGCATAAATTCGAAATCATTCTCTGAAAATATCCGATCACAAACGTGCAGTACTCCTAAAGACTCATTTTTAAAGACCAGCGGAACGCTGATAAAAGATTTTTGCAAGTAGTCTTCTTTATTTAAGCCTTTTAGGTAGGGCTCCTGAGCCAGCTCGTTAATCATCAACGGCTTTTTCCCTGAAAACACATGTCCGGATATCCCTTCTCCATTTTTCAAAACAAAATTCTCAATTAGCTCCTGCTCCAGGCCAAGGGCCGAGGCAATCTTAAACTGTTGAGTCTCTTTATCCAGCAAAAGCAGTACGGTCTTGCGTACATACAAAAATTTATGTACGCCTTCTACTATGTATTTGGCCACCTTATCCCGATCAAAAGTCAACGAGATCTGCTCGTTGAGCATAAACATAAACTCGGTCTCTTGCTGATGCCAGGTTCTATCATCCAATCCGCCTTTCGCCGGCGGGGTTTCGGGCTTAACCGGCTTGGTCTTCCTCTGATAGAAATGCTGTGCTATTATAAAACCGATCAACAACCCTAAAACTGTTGCAATGGCAATAAACATTCTCTATGCTTCCTTAAGTAAAGCGCGCCCGACAGGACTTGAACCTGTAACAACTAGTTCCGTAGACTAGTGCTCTATCCAATTGAGCTACGGGCGCACATATCATTTATTCCCGAGCGGTGATCCGGTTATTTTCATCAACAACGGTAATCAGCAGCTTCTTGCCGTCTGCTATCTCCAGCCAGGCTTGTTTTTTTTCGTCGGCATCCAGCGATATATCTTCGGTCTCTACCTTTTCTTCAGTCTCAGGCTCAGCGCCAACTGAGACCAGGCTGGAGTCATGTTTATGCTCGCCCAAGACCTCAATCCTGTTGTACCTAAAACCCGTATAAGTATAAATACTGGTATCTGTTATTGACTTTAAATAAGAGCCGTCTTTGTTGGAGGTCAAGTCTATTTTAGTGAATCGATAAATTTCCCCTCCCGCTCCAATCGGCTGGTCTTGGCTGATTAATCCAAATTCATTAACAGAAGTGCTTAATTCACCGACAGCTTCTGTAGCGGCCGTAGTAGTATCCTTCTTACCGCCGGAACTAAGTACCTGGGCGGAAGCGGCCGCCTGAAATAAACAAAGCAGCAAAACCAGCGTTAATAATCTTTTCAGCATCTTGGCCTCCTCAAAAAAGATTACATTTAAAATAAAAACTCCAGGCCGATCTTCATGAATAAATGGTTCATCTCTGTTGTTATTGAGTCGGTCGCACCCAGCCAAGTAGCGGTATATTCCGCGTCTTCTGTGGCTTCAAAACGCCCTACTTTAGCAACTAACGCGAAATTATCATTAAAGTAGTAATCTAAGCCGCCGCCGAACTGGTAGGCAAAGCCGGTACTTAAGTCTACGCTCACGCCTTGCTGATTAATCCAAGTCGCTTCTTTGTATTCCGGAAATACCATTCCTACCCCGCCGAAGACAAACACGTAGAATTTGTTTTCCGAGTAAAAACGCCATTTAACATTGGTCAGCACTGAAGTGAAATTGAGCTCTCCGGTACTCTGGCTGCCTAAGTTCTCGGTTTCTTCCTCCAGGCTGAGATGTGCGGCCTCCATTTCAAAAGACAAGTGCGGCGCCCAATTATATTCGATGGCCCCAGCCAAACCCATTTTAGTGTCGTAACCTCCGTCGGGCATAGCCCTATTTACGAAAAAGCTTAAGCCCCACCTGCCTTCTAACAGATCGTCGGCAAAGAAACTATCCGCGAAACTAGCTTGTGTCATCAGAAAAAAGATAACTAAACCAATTAAAGCTATTCTCTTCACTACTCCCCCCTCTCTATTTTGACTCACTCGTAATCGGCACGGTCTTCTGGATCAGCGCCTTTTCAATATTCATCGTACAGCTGCCTTGGCCAAGAGCGACCTCCATGATAATCATTTTTGCGTCTTCAGCCACAATCCGGCCTAAAAACACATCGCCTGTGGTCAGCACTATTTTAGTGTCCGCTTCGACTTTGGCCGGAACCAGACGGCTTATCGCCAGCCTCTCAAATGCACCCCGAAACACACCCTGATGCACACGTCCAAAGGCTAAAAGCGAAAGCCCGGCAAAAAATAAAACTTCCAAAAATATCACCAATGTAATCTTTAGTCTCTGCAGCCCGATCTTAGAAGCCACAGTCGTGGTATTACGCCCGTATCTTTTGGAAAAATATAAAGCCCGGTCAGCCGCGGCGAGTAAGGCCTCCGCGCTTTGGGCATCCTCAGGATAACTGGCCAGGCCGCAGCTAATCGTTAATTTGAACAATCGTCCGTTAAAAAGAAACGGCCGGCTGCGCATCACTAAGTTAAACTGCCGGGCCAGCAAAAAGGCCTTCTTGGGGCTGGTAGTGGTGAAGATGACCACAAACTCATCTCCCCCGTAACGAAAGATCAGGCCCTTGCTCTCTAAACTCAAGCGCAAAGTGCTGGCTACGTATTTTAGAAATTCATCTCCCCAAAGATGTCCGTACTTATCGTTTATCTTTTTGAAATGGTCAATATCTACTAGAAGGACCGAGAACTCCTCTTTGCGCATTTTGGCATCAACAATCTTCTTCAACAGCGTGGAGATTAAATACTCTCTGTTGTAGAAACCGGTCAAAAAATCTTTTTGCGCGCTTTTTAATTCTTCCATTTTATTTTTTTAGAACCGCTACCTTTAAGGTAGTATGGATCTCATCCTGCCACGGCCAGAACATCGCGATTATCGTAGACTGGGGGAGTTCTTTCTTAAATAAAGTCTGATTGTCGAAAATTCCGCCAAACTCTTCGGTAATCTGAGCATCCTCATCGCTGGGTTTCTCACCCGACGGCTTGGCCGCCGGCCCCAGGATCGCGGCGATAGTTTTATTCCACTGGCTTAGTTCTTTGTTAAAAAACACTAACTCCGCGTAATCATCACTGACTTCTCTTTTCTCATCAACCGGTAAATTACTGCATTTTCCCAGAATCTCTTTCGCGGTCATCCAAAAACTCCTATTTAAAAACTGGTTAAATTAAATCTTCCTTCTTATAGCCTAAAGATGCGATCGCCTCCTCGGCATTTCTGGCGTAGCCGCGGCAGAAATTCGTCACATCTTCTATCTTGGTTACTTTCTTCTGCGCTAAAATCTCTAATAATCCAGCGCGCAAGCTCAGCTCAACAATCACCTCTTTTGGGCTGACGCCTTTCATCTCCGCCAGCCGGTCACGGAATAAACCGCTAATTTGACTGTCGATGAACTCCTGGCGGGATAAATCATAAGAGAATCGCGGAGTTAAAAGAACTTTTCTCATCTCCATCCCACCGGTCTCATTGACTTCGGCGACCACTCTGTGCATCTGCCCATCGGCCTGAAACCGGCGCATCACTATGATTACATCAATCAGGCTGATTAACTCCTCGGGCACCTTCATCGGTTCATTGACCAGACGCATGATTGTTTCCCGGGCGGTGCTGGCGTGAATAGTGCCCAAACAATATTTACCAATGCCCATTGCCGTCATCATGTCTTTTGCCTCGCGTCCCCGGACCTCACCGACGATGATGCGATCCGGACGCATCCGCAGGCTATTCTTGACTAAATCCTCAAGGCTGAGCTCATCATCACTCTCCAGATGCGAACAATTCTCTTCTAAATCCGTATTAATCTCTAAAGTATCCTCAATCACAACCAGGCGCTCGAAATGAGGTACAAAACTCAACAGGGCATTTAAGATTGTGGTCTTTCCTGAACCCGGCCCCCCGGAGATAAGTATATTTGCCGGCTTAACCGCCATCCCTTCAACATAGACCCAAAAAGCCGCGGCCAATTGGTAGTTTAAGGTCTTTTGATTAATCAGTTCAATAATACTTAAGGGCTTCTCTTTAGCCCGGGTAATTGTAACCTGCGGCCCATATGGAGAATAAACGATATTGATCCGGCCTTTGATGTCTTTTAATTCAATATTGTTAATCTTCTTTAAGCTCTTGCGGCCGGAGAAGACTATCAATTTTTTAATAAACAGGTTTAATTCGTCGTAATTGCTGAACCGGGCATCGCTTTTGACCAAGCCGACTTTAGACCTATGGACAAAGATTGGATTTAAGGCGTTGATAATAATGTCTTCGACCTCGGGGTCCTGAAGAAATTTATCAATCAGGCCATAAGAGAGAAATTGGTTGAAGAATTCTTCCAAATCTATGCCTTTCATTTTCTTCAGGATAGTCTTGCCTTTTTTTGAATTGTAGACTTGCAAAAAGTGGCCAAAGATTATCTTGCGCCTTTGCTCAGGGTCCTGATTAACGGTAATCTCACCCGCCAGCCGTTCCAGGATCTCATTCTCAATTCTGACGATTTCCGCTTGCATCTTTTTTAGTTCTCCTTAAGAAAAAATCTTTATTCTAACAATAGGATGTATTCGTTGGCCCCTTCGATCAGAATTACTTGGCTGGGTTTTATATCTTTTACGGTCTTCCCGCCGATTTGCTCGCCAATATGCACTACTACCCCGCTAATTATAGCATAGGGAGCCTGCTGATCCCAGATAATACCGGAAAGCTTAAGCTCGGCGGCGCCATAATCTCTTGACCAGGCAAAGGGGTTCCTGCCCCAATCAACAAACTCGCTCCTTTTTCTCGCGCTAGGCTTAAGGCCTGGTTGGATATTTTCGGAAGTTAGCGAGACTTGGCGATCGGCGGTTGGCGGCTTTGGCCTTGGTCTTTTCTTGGGCATCCAGACAAATATCATCACAATAACCAGGACAATTAAAATTATTATTTTTTTACTATTCTCCTGCTGGGCCATCTTTTCCTTCCATATACAGATTTACTGAAAGTTCTATATCCAAGCCAAGCGCGCTTTCCGCCAGCGGGCGTACCCGAAGGCTATCTACCGCGGCTATACTGCGCGGATAAGCCTCAAGGAATATTAGAAATTTGCCTAAGTTCTGGTATTCGGCCTCGATCTCAAAATCAATAGGTAATTGTTTAAAGTTACCGCTGGCGGCTTGCTCTAATTCACCAGGCGTAATCGAGATAAATTTTAAGTTTAAGCCCCGGCCTTTTTCAGTAATCTCATCGATAGCTTGCGAGACCTCTTTTTCCGGCATTAATCTGCCTTGCAAATCTATCTTTTGCAGTCTGGCCACAGTTTTACGCTGCTTGGCCAGCTGCTGTTCTAAGGCCTTAAATTCTCTTTGCTTCTGGCTGAGGCTAAGACTTAACGGTCTATAGAAAAAGACAAAGGCCAGGATCAGCGCAAGCAGAATTAACCCATAGACCGCAATTAATAGATTACGCGGGCCTAAATCCGTTTTTAGTTTAGCAATTGCCTGTTTAATCTTTTTCAATTGTTCGTTATTCATTCTACACCCAGCTTTAATTCAAATGAATATAGTGAGTCCGGGGCCGCTCCTTTTTTACTAGCTACCAGCTGGACTTGCTGAAAAATGCCTCCTTCTAATGAGCTCATAAATTGGGTCAGGACTTTTTCTTCTGTTAACTCCGAAGTTTTAATCTCGCCTTTAAGCAGCAGCTCTCTTTGGTCGCTGTCTATGTCGGTTAAGCGAATTTGCCCGGGGATCAGGTTGGCGATTTCCTTCAAGGCATCACTCCAGAAAACACATTCCTGCAAAGCAAGGGCCAAAGAGGCCTTCTTCTGCACCTCACCCTTGTGGGGCGCAATCGCCCTTAACTCAAGCTGGGCGGCGGTAATCCGCTGGCCATAAACACCCAGCCTAATCCGCATCCCTGTATATAACAAAATTAAAATCACCACTACCGCCGTAATCAGCGCTTTAAACGAGGAACGCTTGACCAAAATTTTAGTCTGCTCTTTTATCTCTACAGGCAAAAGATTAACTGCCCCCGCCGCGGCAAAAGCCGCGCCCACGGCCTGGGCAAAGGCATGCGCGTCCGGGCTGGTTTGTGAAAACTGTTTTAAGGGATCGCCTAATTCTACAGGTAAATCTAAATCGCCGGATAAAAGTTTAGCCAGATTATTAAGCTTACTGCCTCCTCCTAATAAAACCAGACGCTCGACTTCATTGGCTTGTACTTTTTCGCGATAGAAATCAAACGAGCGCTCAATCTCAACAGACAATTTTTCTTGATTAGGACGTAAAAGGGAGAGCAATTGAGCATTGGTAATCTTGCCCTCTAAAACCTGGGAATTGGCCGCATCCGGCAGGCCGTATTTTCTTTTAATCTGTTCGGCCTCAGTCAGGCTCAATTGCGTCTTACCGATACTGGAAACCAGTGCTTGAGTCAGTTCTTGCGTAAAACTCTGACCGGAAACCGGCAGCTTACGGTTAAATACCAGTTCCTTATTCTGAAAGATAAACAATTCACTAAAACTATACCCGATATCTAATACCGCCACTGTTTGATTAGGATATAGGTGATCAATAATATTTTTTAAAGCAAATCCGGACAATGTAAATAGGCTGGGCCTGATCCCGGCCTCAGCCAACAGATCCAGGTTTTGCGCAACCGTCTCTTGCGGCACAAAAGCCGCGGCAATTTTAAGCTTCTTGACTCCGGCCTCAACGACTTCCTGGATAATTTCATAATCAACCGCGGCCTGATCCAGCGAAAAAGAAACCGAATCCTTCATCTCCCACTTCAAGGCCTGGGGGATCTCCGCCCGAGGGATAAACGGGATGGTCGAGATCCTGGTGGTAGCAAGGCTTGAGTTAATCACTACATTGACCTGAGTCGCTTTCAGGTCAACATCGGCAAACAGTTTTTTCAGCAGTCCGACTTGACTTTTTTGGGCATCCTTTTGTAAGTCGATTTCCTCCATTGCCAGACGGACCAGGGTAAACTTACCTTCTTGATGAGTAAATTCGGCCAGCTTGATCGTGGAGCTGCCCAGATCTAAACCAATCAGTTTAGTTTTTTGGGGAATAAATTTAGATATCCGCGCAGACAGTGACATCATTCTAAACTTTCTTTCGTTTACCAAGAGCTGAGGAATTGCCCTTGGCCAAGGCTGGTGCTTCCGGAAACGGTATTATATGTTTCGAGTTCATTGACTTCAGGCTTATTGCCGTTGACATTAAATCTCAGGTACTGAGCCGCGACCGAATTAAAAGCAAAGGTCCAGGCCGGTGATTCTGAAAGCCCGGTAACCGCATTGTAAACCACATCGTCGGTAGAATATTGAATAGTATAAGAATCTATCTTGGTGCCGTCGTCAACAACAACCTTATCAAATGTGCTCGAGCTGCCAAAATTATGCTTCAACCAGGAACCATTACTGACATTAGATTTCCATTTGCTGCCGCTGTCCTCGTCATTAGACTTATCCGCGGTAAAGCTGCCTTGCGCAGAAGAAGCGGAAGCCGCAGCAGCTAAAGAAAGGTTGGGACCTGAGTCGGTGCTCACAGTGATATCCCGCTCGATAACCTGACGCTGAGCAATAGGGTTAGTATCATCGGGGACATATCCTGAAGAAGTAATAGTGCAGGTGCCGTCACCATTGTCAGTAGTAGTCACGGTATAAGTCCCGGCCCCGAGGCTGGTGTCTGCTTCACCCCAGCCCAGCGCTTCTTCACCGGTAGTTAAGGCCCATCTGGCCTTGGCCCGCCCGGCCTCGGCAATATAGAAGGCCTGCATATTAGACAACTCGGCTCCTGCGCTTTTGAACTCATCCTTACTTAAAGTTAAAAAAGCCAAAGTTAGGCTGGTTAAACTAACTAAGATCATAAAGGTCAGAATCAGCGCCGCCGCCCTTTGTTCGACAAATATTTTGAAAAATCTATCTCTATTGATTCCTGACATAGACACTAGAGCTTAAAGTGAGTGATTCATCTACATTATTCATCGCTAAGGTGATAATTACCACCCGAATGTCATCGCGTTTGCCTTGCGAAGAGGTATCCGCGGGAAGACTCATCGGATTGTCATCTAAGTCGCGATAGGCCAGCGTAAAAGTCGCTACGTTAGCGGATAATATGGTGGCCGTTGAGTCCACAGTTCTCATTAGTTGATTGCTGCTAACCGCAAAATTTACCGTCTCATCAGTGCCATCGTCATCTAAATCAACCGCAACTTCGATCTCATCGGCGGCGGCGGTAGTAATACTTGAGGCTTGGCCAAGCTCGCGGACCATCCAGTTCATGCCTAAGTTGGCATCCTGTCTAATCTGGGCCCGGTTAATTCCTGAACCCCAGTTTTTCAAACCAACCAAAAAACCCTGCATAATAAACCCGACCAGGATCACGAACAGCACAATAACAATGATCAGTTCTATTAAAGTAAAACCTTTTTTCATTAATTTCTCGAGATATAAGTTACCAGGGGCACGCTGATTACAGCGCCCTGATAGGTATAATATACGGTGGTAGTAACTTGCTTAAGATCGGTCTCGGACTCGCTGACCACTACATCTCTTTGAAAACCGGCAAAGCCGCTGACCGCATCTTTAGGTTCGTCAACCACACCGGTGTCATAATCTAAATTCCTGATTTCTTCTGTCCGGCGCTGAGCCAAGTTCATAGCAATGGTGATATTTTCCGCGTCTACGCTGCCAACCAGAGCATCGGCAAATAACCCCATGATAACAATTACACTGGTAGCTACAACAACCAGGGCAATCAGTATTTCCAGTAGTGTAAACCCTTGAGCATGTCTCATTTTTACGGGGCGGAGTCCCTGGCGGCATTAGAGACAAAGATGCAGCTTGAGCCATTGGTCTCGGTTACTGTGCCGGCGTCATTGGCCACTGCGCTGCCGTTTCCTCCTATACCCACTGACCAGATCGCGTAGTAATCACCGTTTGCCGAAAGGTCATAAGCATAGGCAGAGCCGATATTGAAGACATCGTCGGGAACAGCACTGACAATTTCCGGAGTCGAGCTGGTGATATCGCTTAAGCTCCCATCAGCCGGATAGACGCTACTGTTGTGCAAATAATAGCTCTCTACCGCGGTCTGCAGGGTCCTTAACTCGCCCTTGGCTTGAGCGATCAGGCCTTCCTCCTGCATGCCCCGAAAGCGCGGCAGGGCAATGCCAATCAAAATAGCGATTACGGCCACCACAATCAGCATTTCAATAAGCGTAAAACCTTTTTTCATCCCTTATCCTCCATTATTACCTTCTCAATAACTTCATCATATCAAACATCGGTAGGAGCATCGAGGCCATAATAAAGGCCACCACACCGCCCATGACAACTAAAAAAGCAGGTTCTAATATCGTCGTCAGTTTTTTAATGCTGTAATTTATCGCCCGGTCGTAGAAATCACTAATCTTATTTAACATCCCGTCCAGATTGCCGGATTCCTCACCTACAGAAATCATCTGGACAGTATCTAAGGGGAATTCTTCGCTGACCTTAAGCGTAGTCGCCAGGCGTTCACCTTTTTCCGTGGCCTGGCGCATCTGTTTAATCACCCGGCCTAAGACCTCGTTATTGACTACGGCGCGGACAATGTCCAAAGCCTGCAAGATCGGTACCCCGCTGGTAATCAAAGTAGAAAATGTGCGGGCAAAGCGGGAAATGCAGGTCTTGCGCACCAAGGCGCCGATAACCGGCACCTTTAGACTGAGTTGGTCAAATCTGAACTTACCTCTTTCGGTACCCAGATATGCTTTGACCGCCACTGCCGCTAAGGCCAAAGCTATAATAATCAGATACCAAAACTGTCGAATAATGATGCCGGCTTGGTAAAGCATTAGAGTCGGCACCGGTAAAGCGATTCCAGCCCTGGTAAATACGACCACAAATTTGGGGATAATAAAAGTAACTATAAAACCAACCACCGCGACGGCCGCCAAGATTAATACTAGCGGATAAAATAAAGCGCTTTGGACCTTTTGCTTTAAATCCTCCTGGGCCTCGGCAAAGGCCGCGTATCTGTTCAAGACCTGATCTAGATTACCGCTGGCCTCACCGGCCCGAACCATACTGACAAATAAATGCGAAAACACTTTGGGGTGTTTAGCCAGGGCACCGGAGAAGCTATCTCCCGACTCGACGCTGCGCATCACGCTGCCCAGTATTTCGCTAAAACGCTTATTTTCCATCTGCTTGGCTAAGGCCTCCAGGCTGCTTAATATACTTAACCCGGAGTTAATCATGTTGGCCAGCTGGATATTAAACATCACCAACTCTTCGGTGCTGATCCGCTTAAATACATCTTCTAAGCCTTGCAACTTTAGCGCCGCTTTCGCCTTAGAAATCTCAATCGGGGCCTGGCCCATGCGTCTTAATTTATCGGCAACCTGGCCTTCGGTTTCTGCCTCTAGCGTTCCCCTGACTAACTTACCTGTGTTGTCTCTAGCCTTGTAATTGAAACTGGACACCTTATACCTCTTCAGTTACCCGCATTACTTCTTCT
Source organism: Candidatus Omnitrophota bacterium (assembly GCA_042571705.1). Taxonomy (GTDB): domain Bacteria; phylum Omnitrophota; class Gorgyraeia; order JAFGHF01; family JAFGHF01; genus JBHPFV01. The sequence goes on along the minus strand of JBHPFV010000017.1, from coordinate 23,863 downwards.
TGTGTGGTGATGCCTTGGCTGACCTTTTCCTCTCCATCCTGGCGCAATAGTCTCATCCCCGCTTTTAGCGCGGCTTTACGGATCTCGTCAGCTGAGGCCTTAGCGCAGGTTAACTCTCTAATCTCCTCATTAGCTAACATTAGCTCATAAATCCCGATCCGGCCTTTAAATCCTGTATTGATACAAGTGTTACAACCCTGGCCCTTACATTCACCGCAAATAGTACGCACCAGCCTTTGGGCCAAGATCCCGATCACAGAAGAAGAAACCAGGAACGGTTCCACCCCCATATCTACCAGCCTGGTAATCGCCCCCGGGGCATCGTTAGTATGCAAGGTGGAAAACACCAAGTGTCCGGTTAAGGCCGCCTGCACGGCGACTTCCGCGGTCTCCTTATCGCGAATCTCACCAACCATAATGATATCCGGATCCTGCCTTAAAATGGAACGGATGCCTGTGGAGAACTTAAGGCCGACCTTAGGGTTAACCTGGATCTGACGCACACCGGGCAGGTGATATTCAATCGGGTCTTCAACCGTGATAATATTTTTTTCTTCCGAATTAATCACATTCAAAGAGGCATAAAGTGTGGTGGTCTTACCCGAACCGGTCGGACCGGTAACTAAAATTATTCCGTGCGGCCGGCGAATCAATTTTTCGTAATCGCCTAAAATCCGGGGTGAGAAACCCAGCTGATTCAATTGCACAATCACCGAAGAGCGGTCGAGCAGCCGCATCACCACATTTTCTCCATAAATGGTGGGCACGCAAGAGACACGGATGTCGATCTGGCGTCCTTCCATCTTCATCTGGATCCGGCCGTCTTGAGGCACCCTTCTTTCGGCAATATCCAGATTGGCCATGATCTTAATCCGCGAGATCACCGCCGACTGCAAAAATTTAGGGGGCGAGATCTGCTCATGCAGGATCCCGTCCACCCTGAATCTGGTTTTTAAGATATCCTCTTCCGGCTCAATATGGATGTCGCTGGCGCCCTGGTGCACCGCGTCAATAATCATTAAATTGACCAATTTGATCACCGGCGGTTCCTCAACTATCCCCTGGAGTTTTTTCAACTCCGGCTCTTCCCCTAACTTAATCCCCAGCTCCTTATGATCGAGCTTGGCGATGACCTCTTCCATTGAGCCTTTGGCCCGGTAATGCTGATCAATCGCTTTTTTCAGTTCGGTTTCCGAAGCCGCCGCCGGCTCAATCTCTAAGCCGGTTTTCATCCGCAACTCATCTAAGGCAAAAACATTTAAAGGGTCGACCATCGCCACGGTCAAGCTCTTGCCAATCTTTAAAATAGGGATCAACTGGTATTTGCGGGCTAAGGCTTCAGTGACTAATTCAATCACCCCGGGATCAATCAGATAATTGTTCAAATCAACATGAGGCAGGCTCAACTGTTGGCTTAAGAAGGCGGCTAAATCTTCCTCGCTAACCAAACCCTTCTTAACTAAAACCTGACGTAAAGGCTTGGCGCTGGTTCGGGCCTCCAGCTGCGCTTGTTTAAGCTGTTCGGCAGTGATGATCCCCCGATCGACTAAATTCTCACCAAGTGATTTCTTATGTTTCTTGGGCATGGTTTTAGATTACTCCTTCAGCAGTTCTTTGATCTTGCCTAACAGTATCGCGGGCTCAAAGGGTTTGGTAATATAGGCATTGGCGCCCAACTCTTCTCCCAGTTTTTTATCTTCCTCTTGGGCCCGGGCGCTAAACATAATAATCGGGATTTTAGAAAACCGGGCGTCTTTTTTTAACAACCCGCAAACCTTATACCCGTCCATCTTCGGCAGCATTAAATCCAAAATAATTAAATCCGGGCCCTCTTTTTGGGCCTTCTCCAATCCAACTTGTCCGTCATAAGCGGTGATCACCTGATAATTATTAGCCTCCAGGCGCATCTGGATCATCTCGACCATCTCTATTTCATCATCGACAATTAAAATTTTCTTATTGGCCATTGCTCCTCCTCAAAGACAGCGCTGATCATTGCTGTTTAACCCGGTCGAAAATCTGCTCAGCGGATTTTACCTCATCAGGATAGGTCAGGTGCGTAAATTCTAACTTAACTTTACCGCTTAAATTGTGCTGCTCAAGATAGCCTTGGACTGCCTGCTTGAGCCTGGACTCTACTCTGATTATATTTTCCCGGTCGCAGGCATTGAACAGCACAATTAACTTTTCGTTAATTTTTAAGGCGGCGTCTCCTTCGCGTCTGAGGCTGCCTTGGAAGACTATCTTCAGTTCTTTTACAATCGACTGAATTTCTGAGTCAGAGAACTCCTGTTTCAATTTATCCGGTTCGGCGAAATAAGCCGTCTCGATAGAAAATTCGGCATTCTTTTCTTCGGCCTCTTTTATTCCCGCGCCCAGGTATTCTCTCAATAGCGACTCCGAGGTATGCTTAGGCAGGGTAAACCCGAACGTTGTGCCCTGGCCTAATTCACTATCCAGCCAAATCCTGCCCAGATGCATTTCCACAATCCCTTTGGCAATAGATAGGCCCAGACCTGTACCCTTGTAACCGCCTCCGGTAACCCGGCCGAATTGCTGAAATTTGTCAAATACCCGGGAGAGGTTTTCTTTGGAAATACCGCTGCCGGTGTCTTCCACGCTGCATTCGATCTCATCTGCTCTTTCGCTAACTGAGATCTTAATATGTCCTTGCTTGGTAAACTTAAAGGCATTACTGACTAGATTGGTCAAGACTTGATTAATTCTATCTTCGTCGATATAAACCTCTATATCGGCAGCGGGAAGATCGACTTTTATTTCTAAGTCTTTCTGCTTGATCTGGGCGCTGAAAGAGTAGGCAATTTGTTTGATCAGGCTGTTGATGTTAACCAGCTCTCGCTTCAAGGCCATCTTTCCGGATTCGATTTTTGAGATATCCAGCAGGTCATTGATAATCCTGGCCAAGCGGTCAATATTATTGATCGCGGTAGTTAAAATCCTGTTTTGTTTAACATTAATCTTGCCCGGGATCTGATCCAGAACCAGACTAATCCCTTCTTTAGTAATAGAAAGCGGGGTGCGCAATTCATGTGAGACTGTAGAAATAAAATCAGATTTCAAACGGTCCAGGGCCTGCAGCCTCTTGTTTTTCTCCTCTAATTCTTTATACAAAAGCTTTACCGCTTCGTTGGTTTTTTTCAAGCCCCAGGCCTGAGTCTCCAAATCCGCTCTGGCCCGTTTCAGTTCGGCCTGGGCCGCCTGTCGGGCGGTGACATCACGAAAGATGGCCTGAGTGGCTGCTGGTTTTCCGTTTACATAACGGCAGTTGGCGTTACCTTCTACGTCAATTGCCCGGCCCTTTTTAGTCAGGAACTTGGCCTCAATGTTGGCGACATTTTCTCCGGATCCAATCCGTTGAAATATTTTTTGACAGTGCTTAATGCTTTCGGGATGGATGATATCAAACAGTTTTAACTGGGCCGCTTCGGCCTGATTATATCCTAACGCCTGGCGCCAGGCGGGGTTAACATAAACCAGAGTACCGTCGAGGGCTACGCTTTGAATCAGGTCATTGGCGTTTTCGGCTAAGTCGCGGTATTTAGCCTCGCTGTCCTTTAAGGCCTGCTCAGCCTCTCTGCGCTCAGTAATATCTCTAATCACTCCGATGCTGCCTAAAAGCTTTTTATCCCGGCTGCTCACCGGCTTATCCCAATGCCCGGAAGAAGTCACCTCCACATAACAATAGTTATTCAGGCCTTTTTTTTCTTTGGCGGCTTTTAAGATTAAGCGTGCTTTCAGATTTGTGGTCGCCCGGAGGCCGGTTCTGCGCTCATCAAAGAGCTTGGGTGCCGCGGCCGGACCGGTGGTCTGGCCCTTATATTTCGCCAAGACACTGGCGCGGCTAATTAGCTTAAAATCATCGGGATGGATAATCGACTTAAAACTCTTGCCAATCAGCTGATCCGGGCGGTAACCGAATTGTTTAATCGCCTCACTTAGGAAAGTAAATCTTCCTTTGCTATCGACCTCAAAAACTATATCGGGAATGGTGCGCAGAAGAATCGCGTATTTCTCCTGCAGCAGCTGGGTTTTATTTTTCATCTTTTAAATAAGTTTTTTCACCGCTTCGATTAAGGACGCGTAATCGCTGGTCTTAACGCAATAATCATCGGCGCCCATCTTCTTCGCTTTTACGGCGTCTACCGCATCAATCATGCCGGTAATCACAATAATTTTCGTAAGATCCGGCCCTAAGCCCTCTCTAATTTGCCGGCAGACCTCAAAACCGTCAATCCCCGGAAGCATGGTATCGGTAATTACCAAGTCCGGCTGCTCAGTCTTGGCTTTCTCCACTGCCATCTCGCCGGTCTCAGCGGTGAGCACCTCAGTAAATCCGGCTTTCTTTAAGAACCTCTCGATAATCTTACGGTCCTGGCCGTTATCGTCGACAATTAAGATCTTGCTCATTTTAAGTCTTTTTTCTTTTGGCTTTCGTCTTAGAGCTGGGCAATTTATTAATCATTCGCCAATAAAAAGTAAAACCTTCGACAACTTTAACAAATTGTTCATAGCTGACCGGTTTGGGGATAAAGCTGGCCGCGCCCCCGGAATAACTTCTGGCGACATCTTCCTCATTGCGCGATGAGGTTAACATGATCACCGGAATGAAATTATATTCCAGGTCGCCTTTTATTTTCTCCAGCACCTGGAACCCGTCTACCTTAGGCAGCTTAATATCCAAAAGTATCAAATCCGGAGTGGGAAACTTCTCTTCATCCCGGTATTGGCCTTGATGATAAATAAAATCCAGGGCTTCGGCTCCGTCGCTGACTACATAAATCTTATTTTTTAGCTTAACTTTCGCGAAGGCCCTGATGGTGATTTTAACATCGGCTTCACTGTCTTCGACCAAGAGGATATTGATCGAATCGTTACTTTCAACCTTCTGATTGAATTCGTCAACCATTACATCTCCTCCTTATCAATCTTTGGTCTGGCTTGAGGTTAAGCTGATCAACCTTTAGTCTGAGCTGAGGTTAAGCTGATCAATCTTTAGTCTGACTTGAGGTTAAGCTGCTTGCTTAACTCTTTAGGAATCGTAAAATAAAAAGTCGCGCCCTGACCGGCCTGCGATTCAATCCAAATTTCGCCTTTATGGTCATCGATAACCCGCTTGACAATGCTCAAACCCGCGCCGGTGCCTTCAAATTCTTTGGCGGTATGCAGGCGCTTAAAGATCCCGAAAATTTGATCGTGATATTTCGGGTCAATGCCGATACCGTTATCTTTAACAAAAAATTTATGAAATTCACCATCATCCTGATAGCCTACTTCGACCCGGGGCTTTTCTTTTTTGTTTTTAGAAGAAAATTTGATCGCGTTATTAATCAGATTTAAGAATACCTCGTTTAATTTAATCCGATCGCAATTTATTGTCGGCAGGCCCGGATGTACCTTTATGTTGACATTTTTTTCTGTAATGTCAAATTCGATGCGCTTCAGCGCCGACTTTATCATTTCATTAATGTTGACCCGCTCATAGGGGTTTTTAATTCTGGAAATCCGGGAAAGCTTAAGTAAATCCTCGATTAACTCATTCATCCGGTTGGCCCCATCGCGGATTTCGTGGATATAGTCTTTGCCTTCATCGTCAAGCTTGTCCTGGTAATCTTCGACCAGGAAACTGGCAAATGAGGAGATCCCTCTTAAAGGCGCGCGTAAATCGTGGCTGGCGGTATAAACAAAGCTATCTAACTCGTGGTTGGCCTGTTCTAAGAGCTCTTTCTGCTCTTCTAACTCTTCTTTCTTTTGCTCCACATTGGCCTTGGCCTTAACCAGGCTATCGGTCATTTGGTTAAAAGAATTGGCCAATGCCCCAATCTCATCTTCAGACTTAACTTGCGCCCGGGCCTTAAGATTGCCGCCGGTAATCACACTGGAGACTTCAGTCAAGTTTTTAATCGGGCTGGAGACCGAACGGGCAATAAGAATCGCCATCAGGACAACTACACCTAACAGGATAAAACTAACAGTCAGTAAAGTATCGCGCAAACGTTCCGCTGAAGCAAAGATCTCGGCGGTATCCATTTTAACTACCAGGCCCCAGCGAAAAGAAGGTAAGTATCTGATGACCGTGACTACCTCCTCACCGCGATAATCAATGTTGGTAGCGCCGGTTCCATACTTGGCCTCTACCAGGCCTTCAATGTCAATCTGATTCTCTGAGTCAGTGGCCAATTCTCTGGTAAAGGCGGCCTCCGGGTCAAATCTTAAGGGGGTGATAAAGACGGTTTTATCTTGCATCCTGGAGACGATCATCGTCTCTCCGGTTTCCCCTAAGCCGGCATAATCGCCGACCATTTCGGATAGTTCGCTGTTGCTCATCTGTAAGGCTACTACACCCACTAGGTCGGCCTGTCTAAACACAGGAGCGGCAATAAACAAAGCCGCCGCTTTATCTTCAGGAGAATACTCAAAATCAGATACCTCTGTTTTTAAAGACTCCTTAACCTCAATCAGCGCCCGGGCCAATTCCGAATCCTTATATAGGGCTATTTCATAAACGGACTGCAGATTAATTTTTTCTCCTACTGAAAACAGGACCAGCCCTTGGGCATCAATCAAAAATAAGTCATCATATCCGGTTGAATCTTTATAATAACTCAAAAACGGCCGCAGTTCCTGATCAACCTGGAGATATTCCGGACTTTCTCGCCCAAGCTCCGCCACTGCAGCAAACCTTTCTACGGCCTCAACCAGTTCGGACATATGCGAGAGATTAGTCACCGCTCGCTCTTTATCCCTTAAATATACTTCTATTTGGTGGGTCTCGTTATCGGCAACGGCAAATAAGCTCTTAGCCACTTCTTCTTCTAAGATTTCGCGTGAGCGGTCATAGCTAATATAGGTAGCTATAACTAAGGGCACTAAAGCCACAAACAAAAACCACAAAATAAATTTAGTGGTAATCGAAAATCTGCCAAAAGAAATCTGCCGTTTATTCATTTGTTCTTTTCTTCCAGGGTCTTTTTAATTTTTTCCAATAACTCATCAGAATAGAATGGCTTGGCAATATATTCCTCCGCGCCCGCCGTTAAACCTTTGAGCTGGTCTTCCTTGGTCCGCTTAGCGGTCAAAAATATTACCGGGATATCCTTTAGCTGCGGGTCTTCTTTAAGCAGCTGACAGACCTCAATGCCGCTCAATGTCGGCATCATCACATCTAAAAGAATCAGATCGGGATTTTTCTTAGCCAATTCCAGGCCGCGTTCACCATCATTAGCAGTCAGGACCTGATAGCCATTGGCCTCCAGCCTATATTGTACCATCTTCACAAACTCTTTTTCATCATCAATAATCAAAATCTTTTTCTTCCACATTGCGCGCTCCTTTATTTGAATTTTAAGGCCTTATCGATTCTGGCGATCAGATCGTTCTTCTCAATGGGTTTGACCAGATAATCCACTACGCCCAATTTGTAGGCCTTGAGCTGGTCTTTGTCTTTATCCAAAGCGGAAAGAATGATGATTGGTATCTTTTGCCCAACCGGGTCTTTATTTAACTGCAAACAGGCGTCCAATCCGGATACTACGGGCATTAACAAATCCAACAATATCACATCCGGCTTAAAATCATGCACCTTAGAGACAATGTTCACGGCGCTGGTGTAAGTTAGGATTTCGTATTTTTCCTCCTGCTCTAAGTTTAAACGGAGGATTTTAAGGAAATCCGCTTCGTCATCAACTATTAAGACTCTTATTTTCTTCATTAACTTCTCCTGGTATTTTTAAAATTATAATCACCTTGGTACCCTGGCCTTCTTGGCTTTCCATCTCAATTAAGCCGTGGTGCAGATCAATTATATTCTTGGTTACCGCTAACCCTAAACCTGTTCCCCGGCCAGGTGCCTTGGTGGTAAAAAAAGGATCAAAAACATTCTGAAGATGTTTAGGGGCAATTCCTATTCCTGTATCTTCGACTTCAATAATTACGGCCTGCTCCCTGAGCGTGAAGGCATCGCTGCTTCTTCTGCCCACGCCGTTTTTTACGGAATCCAAGCGGCTCTGACGAGCGCGAATAGTGATCTGGCCCCCTTTAGGCATAGCTTGAATCGCGTTTAAGAAGATGTTCACGAAGACCTGCTCCATCCTGGCTGCGTCAAGTAACACCACCGGCAAATCCGCCTCTACTTCTTCGACCACCTCAATATCTTCTAATTTAAATCCGTGTTTCAGTAACGCTAAAGAACTTCTTATTATAGCATGAATGGCTTGTGGTTTTAACTCTAAGTTTTGGGCCCGGGAGAAATCAAGCAAGGCCCGGACAATGTTGTCCGCCCGTTTAAGATTACTCTTCATTAATCCTAAGATTTCAGTGTTTTTCTTTTGTTTATTAGTAATCTTGCCTTCTAAGAAATTAATCCCTTGCAGCACAACCCCTAACGGGTTTTTGACTTCGTGGGCTATGCCGCTAGCCAGCCGACCAACGACCTCCAGCTTCTTGGCCTGAATAAGTTGACCCTGAGTCAGTTTAAGTTGGTTGTAAGCCTCCTGCAAATCTTCCATGATGTTTAAAGTGGCTTCTTGAGAGTTGGTTACCTCTTTAGTCCGTTCGGCGATTGTCCTCTCCAGGCCCTGGGACCAGTCTTCCAGCACTCCTTTAGCGCGCAGTAGCTCCTTTTGTTTTTCCTGGATATTTTTGGCCATTTCCTGAAAAGAAACGGCCAACTCTTCAATCTCATCACCGGTCTTAACCTTGACGGAGGCGTCTAATTTTCCTTGACCGAAGGCGACTGTGGCCTGTTTTAATTTTGTGATCGGATTAGAAATAAGGCGAGAAACAAATAGCCCTAAAAAGATGGCTATTATGGTGATTAAAAACGCAGTCCATAATAGTGTGCGCTCAATCTCATCGGTTATCTGTTCTGTAAGGCTGCCGGCGTTTTCACCGATAGCTTCGGCCATAATCTTCTGGCTGCGCTGATATGAAAAATAACCGATCAAAAGCGCCAATAGCGCTACTGTCAAAAAGGCCAGAATTAGTTTAGTCCTAATCTTCATTTTTCTAATAATACACTCCTCAGACAAAAAAGTCAATCATAACTTACAGACAATATTTAAGTTACGGCAAAATTTCTTTCTCCGGATCCAGCTGGCGAGCCTTTTTGTAGGCGTCTTGAGCCTGCTCAGCTAACCCTAAGTCCTTATAGGTATTGCCCAAATTATAGTAGGCTGCGGCAAAGTCAGGCTTAAGCTCAATAGCCTGGCGATAGGCCGCTTGCGCTTGTTTGTTTTTGCCTAAGCCCCGGTAAGTATTGCCAAGATTATAGTAGAGCGCGGCGAAATTGGGCTTTAGTTGAGTGGCTTTTTCTAATAAGGCCATAGCCTGATCCCCTTTGCCCAGGGCTTGATACTCTATGGCCAGATTGATATAGGCCTGGGCATAATCGGGCTTAAGCCGGATGGCCTGCTGGTAGAGCTGAATTGCATCTTCCGGCCGGCCCAAGGCACGCAGGCTTAAGCCAAGGTTATAATAGGCTTGAGCATAGTCCGGGTTAATTTGAATCGCCTGCTGGTAAAGATCAGCTGCTTTTTCTATTTTGCCTAAGTCATAATAAATATTAGCCAGGTTATAAAACACCTTGTCATAATTAGGGTTAAGCTCGATGGCCTGCTGGTAGAGCTCGATGGCCTGTTGGTGTTCACCCTGGCTATGATAGATTAGAGCCAGATTGTTATAGGTCTTCAGGTAATTAGGGTCAAGCTGGATGGCCTGCCGGTAGAGCTCGATGGCTTTATCGGTCCGGCCGACATCGCGATAGGTCAGGCCAAGATTATTATAGCCGTTGGGATCAGTAGGGTCAACTTTGATCGCCGTCTTAAACAAAGCTAGAGCCTGTTTACCTTTTCCTTGGGCTCTTTTAATCAGGCCTAAGCCGTTATAGGCCCGCGGACTACTAGGGGCATATTTTATGGTCCGCTGATAAAAGACCTCGGGATCACTCCAGTAACTATTTTGCTGAACCGTCAAAACAGAATAGAAAACCACTGCACCCGCGGCCAAAATAATAGCTGGCACTCGAAATAAACTGGTCTGGCCATAAAGAGCGCACACTCTGGCTAAAATCAGGAAAAAACCTATTGCCGGCAGATAAAGCCAATTCTCAGCCATATAAGCATTGATATAATAAAGATTTGCGCAGGGCAACAAAGCAATGAAAAACCAAAATATCGCGAAAGAAATCAATTTGTTCTGCTTTCTGATCTTGGCGGCATAGCCCAGAAGCAAAATTAACAGGCTCAAGCCCAAAATTGCCTGAGGCTGGAAAAGCTTAAATAACTTATCGCCATATTCCAGATGCAGATTCAACGGCAAAAATAAAAGCTTCAGATAGCTAGTTACCGCCACAAAGAAACCCGGTATCCGCTGGACTAAAGTGCTGGTGCCGCTAGAAAAACTAAGCAAATCCTGCGCGAAAGTTAAGCGTAACAAAATATAAGCAACAGCGATAAGTAAAAGCGGGCAGAACCTGCTTAATTTCAATTTCTCTTGAAAAGTATAATGATAAACTAAGAGTAATAACGGAAAAACCAGGCTATTTTCTTTAGATAATAGCGCCAAGATATAACTCAACAACATTATGATGTATCCGGCTTTAGCTTTTTGTTGATCTAACTTTAGATAAGTAATGAAAGTTAGAAAAATAAACAAAACAGCTAAACCGTCTGCCCTGCCTGAAATATAAGCCACCACGCTATTATGGATGGGATGAACCACAAACAAAATACTCACCCCAAAAGCCAGCAACTGATTCTTAGTCAAAAGCGCCAGCAACCAAAAAAGACTTACGGCCGCCAAAATATGAATAATCACATTGCTCAGATGATAGCCTCTGACATCCAGCCTATATAGAGAGTAATCGAGCATATAGCTCAGCATCTGCATTGGCCGGTAAGCACGCGACTTAATCCCCGCTGCCTGGCCGAGATTTTCTCTAAAAACTTGGGGAATATAGGAAAAACGCTTAATATACGCGTTATCTTTAATCAAGGCCTGATCATCCAAGATGAATCGGCCGTTCAATGAGTTGGCGTAAAGGCCTAGGCCGAACACTATTATTAAAGCGATGTAAACAAATTTAATCGTTTTTTGATCCATTACTACCCCAATTTTCTTAATTTAGCCTTGACAAATCTCTATGCCGTGATATAATTAAAAATGTAAAGTGTGTATATATCCTACATACTACAATCTTTTTTCCTTGAGGATCTTTAATGACTGCGGATTCCCCACAAAACTGCTGGGATTACTGGAAATGCTCTAAAAAGACTAAGGGTAAGTGTCTGGCGCATATCATACGTGCCGGAAGGCATTGCGCCTATTGCACATCTGACTTCAGTCCGCTGGGAAAACGCAAGTTTAGGTCCTGCCAACAATGTCCCTGGTTTCGCAATCAGTTCTTAAGCCTATTCAAAAACGAAAATCTCAGCCCAATCTAGCCTCAAGCCGGCGAATCTTATCTTTTAGCTCAATCATCTTCAGTTCTCTATCCACAGCCACCTTGTGAAACCGCTCCAACTGTCTTACTTGTTTCTTTAATTCCTGCTCACTCGCCTGAAGCTCCGCCTGGGCCTGCTTGCGCTCAGTGATGTCGCGGATAACACAAACAAAACCGGCCAGTTCGCTTGAGTCCTGCCTGAGCACAGAGCTGGAGAGCAAAAGAGAAACAGTTTGGCCTGTTTCGCGCTTTAAAGTAAAATCAAGGTTGTTGATGGTTTCGGCTTGGCTAAACTTTGCTGATAAAGAGCGCGCCTCAGGAAAAAGCTCAGTGAAGCTGCGGCCGATTAACTCTTTTTTTGTGCCGTTTAATAAATCCGCCCCCGCTTGATTAACGTTAACCACGGCTGAGCGCTCATCTAAGAGAAATAAAGACTCCTTCATGGTGGAAATGATGTATTCAGCCGCGCTATGCGGTGTAATCGCTAAAAACTTATATCTAACCATGGCATAAACTAAACCGCAGGCCCAAATCAGCGTGGTCACCGCCCCTAACGGAGGAATTACAAAAATATTCAATTCCGGAAGCACTACGTCACTGAGCGACCCGATAATCAAGGCAATCAAAGAAGTAATAAAAATTATCGCGGCTTGTTTTCTTTCATTTGCGGATTTTGACTTTTTTCTAATAATTAAACCGAGGCCTAAAAATAATGCCGCAAGGTAATAGAATTGAAAAATATAGCTCCAGATCGAACCTGACCAACTAAACGACCAGCCATAACTTTGTTTGGTGAAGTCTGTTAACAGATAACCAGTCCATTGTTTATAAATCAGCAAGATGGCCAGGGCAAAAAGCGGAGGACAGATATATTTAGCCTTGAGGCGCTTTTCTTTGCCGTTAAAAATAAGAGCAAACCACAAGAAGAAACCGGCAAAACTAATCCATCCTATTGAGCTAATATTATAAAATAATCTGGTAGTATCTTCTCTGCCAAAGGGAAACTGAGCTAAGCCGGCGCTCAAGCTCCACAAGGCAAAACAGGAAAGCAACATTGCGCAGGAGCGGTGGAGATTGGATTTAGTGTGATTCGCTAAAATAATAACCGACAAGTAGATATGGATCAGAAAACTAAAGAAAAATATTAATGGTAAAATATACATAACTGTTTATTCCTTGGCTACTCCGGCAAATACTTCTTTATCTCTTCCACTAGCCCCTGGCTATCGTAAGGTTTAATTACATACCCGTCGGCGCCTACTTGTTTTCCTTTCTTCAGATCCCAGGCTTGGGCGGCGGTAGAAAGAAAGATGATCGGCAGGCCTTTTAGTTCCGGGTCACTCCTGGCAATCCGGCAGCATTCAAACCCATCCATCTGCGGCATCCGCACGTCCAGGATTACCAAATCAGGCCTATCTTCTTTCATCTTGCGCAGGCCGGTTTCTCCGTCTGGCGCTGAGATCACCTCATATCCGCTGGCCTTCAGCCGATAGGCAACTAACTCCTGGGTATCGCGATTGTCATCTACAACCAAAATTTTCTTGGCCATTGCCCTCCCCTATTATTCTTTAGCGCCAAAGGGCGATTGGAAAAGGCCTTTTAGCTCCTCGGTTGTTTTCTTCAGCGTCTCTGTTGTCTCTTGAACGGCTTGTTGTGTCTTTTGCGTAGCTTCCTCGGCAATTACCTGGACTTGCTCTTTAGTCTGCTGCGCTGTTTCTTTGGCTATGACCGCGGTCCGGGCCGCTACTTTTTGCGCTGAGGCTAATGTATCGCCCACTGTGCCTTGTAAACCCTGAAGATCGAAATCGGCTAAAGCGGCAATGGAGGTGTTCATTAAGGCCTTAACCACGATCAAATTGACTAAAGAGCTGGGATCGGTAATATTAGTGTAATTTTCGTTAAGATTAAGCTTAAATTCTTTAACCGCAGGCGGGCTTCCCCGGGAATAATCTTTATAGATAACTTTACCGATTTTAAGCTCCAGGTTATCTAATTGAATTTCCCGAGTCTTGCCCTTTTCTTTCTTTCGCGCGCTTTTTCCTTCTTTTTGGGTCTGGACAGTTTTTAGCGCATCTAAGTTAAGCTCGCCTTTTTCGTTTTTGACTACCGTAACTTCTCTTAAGTTTAAACGCAGCTCTTTTAAGTGGATCTTACCCTTAAGAAAAGCGCCCAGATTATAATCCACAAAGATTTCCGGCATATCCACCATCAGCTTATCCTTAAACCCGGGAGGATTGTGTAATTTTAATCCCTTAATCCCGATCAAGGTTCTGATAATACCGACATTAAAACTGCGCATGCTCAACTTCAGTCCGGTGATCGCCCGGACACCGGCTGAGACCGTAGTCTTGGCAATGATATTTTTGCCTAAAGAAAGCACAACCAAAACCACTAATATAATTGTAATCATTCTGACTTTCTTTTTCATTGTCCCATCTCTCCTTTTTTTAGCCAAAATTAATCTATATCAAATTCCAGCTGGTCACCGATTTTTAAGCCAATTTTGTCTACTGTCCCGGAGTTTAATTCTAAGACGTATTTGGCGGGACAATCGGGACTTATCTTTGGGCAGGGTTCAGCCCGACAAGGCTGGATATCCTGGCCAATAAATACCACTGCCTGGTCTTTATTAATCCAAATCATATCTAAGGGGATTAAGGTGTTTTTCATCCAGAAAGAATAGTTCCCCTGTTCTGGATAAATGAACAACATCCCTTGATCCGGATCTAAATGCTCTCTGAACATTAGCCCTAAGCTCCTTTGCTCAGCAGTTTGGGCCAATTCAACAGAATAGCAATAATCTTGAAAGCAGACCAGGCCCCGCTCTAAGCTGAAACACGGACTGCTAGAAAAAAGTAAAAGAAAAATACTAATTATAATAAGTACACGTTTCATATTATTATTCTCTTTTTGCCTTGTTGATGAATCTACTGCTCTATCACCTTGAGACGAAGTTAACATAAATTCAGCGCCAACACAAGCGCTAATTTGCCGGCAAGGCCTCGATGGCCTTTGAGAATTCGGGATGCGGCTTGTACCCCAGCCTCAGCGCTTTCCGGTAATGCTGAATAGCTAAATCATGCTGTTTGCGGTGATAATAAGTGATCGCCAAATTGCCATGGGCCTCGGCATAGTCCGGGTCGATCTTCAAGGCCTGCTGATAGATCTTGATAGCCTTTAGATACTCGCCAATACTGCTGTAGATTGCACCCAGGTTGTTCTGCGCTTTTAAATATTTTGGATTTAGCTCAATCGCTTTTTCAAGCACAGCGATGGCCTTTTCTGTTCTGCCGGCAATGTTACACATATTGCCGAGATTAACATAAAATGCCTCTTCTTTATCTGGATCTATTTTGATCGCTTTTTCAAGCACAGCGATGGCCGGCTCATATTTTCCCAACTCTTGATAGACTTGACCGAGATTATAATACAACTCCGCGTCAAATGGGTTTTTCTGTATTGCTTTTTGAAATAAGGCTATTGCTTCTTCTTTTTTACCCAGATCGTAGTAGTAGACAATGCCCAGGTTATTATAAGCATCCGCGTAATCCGGATTGATTTCAATTGCTTTTTCATATAACGCCCTGGCTTCCTGCTGGCTGCCTATTTCGCGATAGGCCAGGCCCAGCTTAATATAGGCCAGGACATACTCAGGATCGACCGCGATCGCCTTCTGGTACGCGGCTATAGCCTCTTGGCTTTTACCTAAATCGGAATATGTCACACCCAGGGCAGTATGCACCCTGGGGTTATCTGGTTCGAATTCTAAAGTTTTTTTATAGAAAGAAATTGGTTCTTGCCAATAGTCGTTCTGCCTAATTGTTAAATAAGCATAAAATGTTGAAAGACAGATAACCGCAACGATAGCAATAATTCGTAATTCTTTCTTCTTCAGCAGCGCGGTAAAGCCTTTTGCTAAAATAAGGAAAAAGGCAATCGAGGGTAAATAGAGAAAATGTTCCGCGGCGTAAAAAACCAGGGGATAAAGGTTAGAACCCGGCAACAGTGTGATCAAAAACCAAAATACGGCAAAAAAGGCTAAGCGGTTCTTCCCTCCTCTGAATAAGGCGCAGCCTAACAGCGCCAGCACTACAAGATAGCCTAAGATAGCTTGCGGGTCGCTGAAACTAAACAACTGCTCGCCATAAGCCATGTGCAGATTGAAAGGAAGAATCAATAATCTTAGATAAGTAATGATGGCGACAGAGAAACCGGGAATTCTTTGAAAGATAGCGCTTAAAGCGGGGATATGCAGTTCGGCAAATTTTAAGACGGTTAGCCGCAAGCCTAGATAAATACAAACCAGGCCTGTTATTGACAAAAGCCGGCCGATCTTTACTTTTTTTTGAAAAGCCCGATGGTAGATTAAAAGCAGCAAGGGAAAGATTAGGCTGCTCTCTTTGGACAATAAAGCTAAGGCATAGCTCGCTAGCGTCACAAAAAGGAAAGCCTTATTGTTGGTATTGAGATGCTTGATGTAAAAGATAAAGGAAAGCAGCAGGAATAACGCGAATAAGGGATCGGATCGGCCTGAGATATAGCAGATCGATTCGGCATGGGCCGGATGGATTACAAACAAGACGCTGGCGATTAAGGCAAGAATCTGATCATGATAAAGAACATTCATCAACCAAAACAGGCATAATGCCACTAGGACATGCAGCAGGACATTAGTCAGGTGATAGCCCCTTGGCTCAAGCCCCGAAAAATGGTAATTGGCCATATAGCTGGCCATGACCAACGGGCGATAAAAATCGAAGTCTTCCCCGGCCCCGGCGCCGATATTTTCTTTAAAAAGATTGGACAGGTAAGCTGGATTCCTGATATGGGTATTGTCTTTTACTAAAAAACCATCGTCCCAGATGAATTTACCATCCAGCGAATTAGCGTAAACAGTAAACCCTAATCCAATGATTAAAGCAATCGAGATATAGATAAATCTTTTGCCTTCAGCCAATTTTGTCCACGCTTTGTCCACCGCAATCGGCGGCCTTATGCAAAGAAATCCCCCTGGATAGCCCTCTGCTCATCTCTTCTTTGCGTCACCAGGTTGCAGTATTCGCAAGTGTCGCTTGATTTGGGCATCGGTGATGCCAGCAACGCAGCTGCGTCTTGAACTATTCTTTTAGCTGATTCAATATTGGTTTCTATTTTTATCGGCTCAACATGGAATTTCACAACACTCTCCCGCTGAACCTCCTCAGGCCAATAATAAAGTAGATAGGCCAGGCCGGCTGTTTTAAAACCACAAGATTCCAGCATTAAGCAATAGCAATCCAGTTGATTTTGATAATATTTTCTAGGATCATCTTTTAATGCTGAGCCCCTGGTCTTGTAATCCAAAGGGATATAACGACCGTTTTCCACCAGGCAATCGTCTAAAGCGCCGATTAATCTGGCATTTGAGGCCTGATCCTCATAGCGCAAATCACTGTTGCGCCAATTCCTCCATTTTTCTAAGGTGGGCAGGTCGGTAAAGAGTTTTCCGGATACCTGACCTTGAACTTCAGGAGGCAATTCGTTATTTAACCGATACTTATCAAAATATTTCTTAATTACCAGGTCCATGCCCCCGGGTAAAGACGGAAATATCCCCCGCGGCCTTTTTATGCGCTTAACCTTATCAAGCCAAAAACACCGTGGACAATTGAGAAATAGATTTAAGGTTGAGGGGGATAATCTGTATTTTTGCATAATTCATCCCATATAATTACAGGTCTTTCGAACCTAACGATAATTGCGAAAACTTAAGGGGATAGAAAAATCTAATCCTTTTAGGTGCGCGATAACTGTCTGCAAATCATCTTTCTTGGGTGATCTAACCTTTATTTCGTCCCCCTCAATTTGAGTTTGCACCTTTAAGCCAAGCTTTTTTATGATCGCCACCAGCTCTTTTGCTTTTTCCTTTTCAATGCCCGTACATATTTCCACGGTTTGGCGAAGATAGCCCTCAAAGGCATCTTCGGGAGTATTAAATTTCAAGGATTTAAGAGAAATGTGTCTTTTGGCCATTCGGCCGGACACAATATCGGTTAGCGATCGTAACATAAAATCGTCATCGGCGATCAAAATGATTTTTTTCTCTTTCCGCTCGTAAGTGATCGAGGCCTTGCTATTCTTAAAATCAAACCGCTGGCTCAACTCTTTTTTAGCCTGATTTACGGCATTATCCATTTCCTGAAGATCTACTTCAGAAACAATATCAAAAGAAAACTTCGCCATGAATTCTCCTCTTTCCCGTTTTTACAGCTCAAACTTCCCTGCATCCTCTTTCTTAGCTTTAGAGAATTTGCTTTTGGTGCCATCGAGAATCTGTTGCAGACTGACAAATATTTTCTCTACCTCTTCCGACGTATATTCATAGCCGGGAGACGATAGATTTCCGATCAACTCTATCTTCTTTATCGCATTCGTTACCCTCTGTGACGCCAGTCTCTTAAACTTATCATGCTTGCTTTCGCCTTCTGCCATAGCTTTCCTCCTTTTTTAAACTGCTTGTCCTTGTCTCCTATTTACTTTAATGCTTTTCAACCTTTCGTACATTAAATATATCCTGTAAAGCTTCCATGCAGTCTTTGCAAGTATCTACATGATTACGTATCTGTTCCTTTTGTCTTCCCTTTATCCTCCCTTCTATGTAATCTACGAATGTTTTGGGGCTTGGACAAGAACCCTCAGGGGCTACTTTGGCTTTGCCAAGATTCTTAACCTTAGATTTTTCCTGAGGTTTCTTATAGAAAGCGTATACCAGGTAACATATTACTAAAACTAATAGTAAGCGTATCATTCTACCTAAACTCCTCCTTTTATAGGTGTGACCCTTTTTACTTTAGTCTTTTTTTATCCTGTAACAAAAGTTCAAATCGCTTAAGAAAAAGTTTGTCTTTTTTTCTACCAGCAATTTTTTTAGACATCAGCAGCTTGCTAAGTTTAGCTACTTTTACAGGGATCCCGCCAATATCAAAAACCGTAGCGTCCTGTTCCATTTGGCTAAACGTATATCCTGAAACAGCTAAGATGAATTTGAAGGTTATTTCGTATGAATTAGTTGCTATAATGGTCTTTCTGCTTCTCGTAATATCTTTGAGCAAAGAGTCGCTTGCCTCTCGTTCATTAGAAATAATAGAGTAATCAAATTTTTTCAATACCGATACAGACTTCTTTATGTTGTTCAGAGTTGGTTTTACAAATATATCGAAATCCTGCGTGGCAAAAGCATCTGCTGCCCTGGAAGCATAATAATTGATTCCTGACATGCCCACTACCACATATTTTACGCCTACACGATTAAACTGATCGATAATCTCCGCGTAAGGATCATAAATTCTTTTTGCCCTCTTCAATGAGTTCTCCTGGCAGTCTTGAAGTGTTGTCGATGAGCAATCATAATGTTGTGCACCCATGTCTTATCGACGCCGTCTTTATTCTTCTGCTCGATAGCTTTAAGCTTTGCTTGTAGTCTTTTATCCTTAAAAATATGTGGCCGTTCATTGGGAAACACAAGCTCATCTAAGCTACAATCAAGAATGCGGCTAATCTTCTTCAAGATATTCAAAGATACGCCTCTGGCGCCGGAAGCAATTGCCGACATATTCGCACGGTGCATATGCAACTTAGCTGCTATGCTCGCCAGCGTCACACCTCGTTCTTGCGCAGCTTTTTTAATCCCCAGTGCCTTTTTCATCACAATCCTGCTCCTGTATAAGGTTATCATAAGATGATAACATTGTCAAGAGCTAAATTTCCATTTTTAGAAGTGGAAAGGGTTAGAGAGATTAGCGCTTAAAGGAAGAACAACGGAGAGGCAGGGACTAGGGTTACTTCGTGCTCAAAATGCCCCTTCCACCACATTCCCCACCACATAAACCTAACTTTCGCCATCATATCACCAATTTCCACTCACTTCAAGCACTTTTGCCTGGCCCTCTTCGGTGCTATGGCTGTAATATTTAACTAACACATCGACGTCTTTAATCCCGCAAATAGCCATAACGTCAACCAAAGGCACATTGACCTTACCACACTCAGTCAAAAACCTGTGTCTAAAGTAATGCGGGGTGATTGCCCTTCCGATAATTGCCCTGCTTACTTGTTTAAGATACACCCTCACTCTACCAGGCCTACATTTTCTTCCCAATCTGTTCAGAAACAAATAAGGCTGCTTATGCTTTATGCTCTTTTTATACGCCTCACTGATATGTTGCTCCAAATCCTGATCTAATTTGCGCAGAGGCGAATTCTGCTTTGTTTTGGTGGTCTCAGCCCTGATATTAAGCCTCATGGGCTTAAACCCTTGCCACTCTACGTCTTTTTTCTCGATCAGGGTTGTCTCGCTAATTCTTCGGCCGGTTCTACTGATAAAATACAAAGGATAATAGTAATCCGGCCTTTCTCTTTTAATAGTCTGGAACAATTCTCTAATCTTAGAATTAGACGTAGATATGTACTCTTTCTTTATAGCCTTGGGCTTCTTTATTTCCCGTAAGATCTCGATCAATTCCTTGGTGCAATATCCAAGGGTGTATAAACGCCTCATTATAGCTTTGACATAAACCAGCTCTGCCCTTAAACCGTTAGGCCGGCCCAAGTCACTCACGTAATAGTTCCTATACTCCCTGAAGAATGGCAAATTTAATTGCTTAAAGCTCTTTACCTGAGGGAATTTCAAGGCCCTGAAATCATTAAACATCCTCTTGTAGGTCCTGACATAATGATGGATGGTCTTTTGGGGCAAGTTGTCAGCAATTAAATCCGCATGCAGCTTTTCCCAGGCGTCAGAAAACCCGGCATTGAAGCGTTCTTCGCTACCTAAGAGCGAAGAGGCATTCTTGCGCTTATCTGCCATCTCCTCTAACCTCTTGCTATAAGCCTCACTTAGAGAGGTAGCGTTAATACGATACTGGAACCTCCTACATCCAATCATGTAGTTGATCTCGTATCTTTGCCCTTTGATGATTTCTCTGACGCCTGAAAGCTTTGTTCTCATTTAGATTTTGCCCATTTCTCCACTTCGTGCTTAAAACCACACAACTTCTTTCCTATCTTATGCAGCGGTATACCGGTTTCCTTTCTCCAGCTCTTACGATGGATCGTATTAGCCGAAACCCCAAACAACCTGGAGATATCCTCCACAAATAAGATCTCACTGTTCATCCTTGCTCACCTCCTTTCTTAACAAATGACTAATCAAATGATTAGCAACCGGGTAAAAAAATTTAAATCATTCCGGCGTGCTTTAAAATCTTTCTGTAAGCCTTTGAAACATTCAACCCACGCTCCCACCGGGATATGGTTATGGTGGGAATATCTAAGGCCCTGGCTAACTCTTCTTGAGTTATCTTATTCCTCTCGCGATACTCTTTTAGCTTTTCCCCTATTTCTTGATCTGTCATCGTAATCTCAATATATCATATGACTAATCATTTGTCAAGTGGTTTTTTAAATTGTTTAATGCCTTACGGCTTGATTCTATTTATGGTCTTGTGCTTTTTGTCAACTTTGAAATCTATAAATGCTACTGGGACTTGTTTTTTGAATATCCTCAATATTGCAATCACTATTTCTCTTATCTCCCATTGTGCTTTTGGACTACCTCTAAGTTCAATAATATGTCTCCATTCTCTCAAATTGGCTGTGACTACTATTTCACTTGCAACAGCATTCGGAAGAACAAACCTTGCATCTTCATTCTCAATACCAAATTTTTGTTACCATATACATCTTTTGCCTTTTCAATAAAGTTAACAAAAAGAAAATGTGCTTTTTTATTGTTTTTAATTGATTGTGGTTCAATATATTTAAAATGTGATTCATCAACGTATCTCTGGGATTGCTGTGTAAAAGAACAAAGCCTGTGCCTAACTAATTGATGAGTAAATGCTCTAGAAACCCCTTTTATTCTAAACGACGCATAAGCGTGCTCAAAGATGGAAAAATGCCCTCTTTTAATTAGCTTCTTTATAAATTGTTTTTCGCTATTTTTTTCGATCTTCCCAAAAGACAAATAAGCAGTTCTGCCGGCTTTTTCGATCAATTTTTCTGCTTTAGGAGTAACTGATATTAGTTCGATTTCCATCTTAGATAGCCCTCGCATTCTAAATCTTTACACCTTTATTATTCCTACGTTTATCCAATAGCTAAATCTATTTTCCTACAACTAACGATTCCTTATTCTTGTTTTTTTACAAAGAATAAAAGCTCCGCCCATCGAGTTTAACTGCATAGGCAAACACTTCTGAAATACCACTAGAATAGTCCAGAGCATAACTTTTGGGTTGAGTATAAAACACTTCAGATTCAGTAAGAGTAGCAAAAATACACATAGCAACTGAAACCGGCTTAGGGCCAAATGGAGCTAACTCTATCTTTTCCCTTCCCGGATCTAATAACGCACAAAGTCGATCGAAGGCATCCGATGGATTTTTTGCTTCTACTCTATGTAAATTTATCCCTCTTTCTTGACGCCTGCCTTTTTCAATATTCTGCACAAATTCCCATGATCGTCTAACAGAAGATAGCGGTGCAGGAAAAGGAAAAAGCAGTTCAATAGGAACACCGTGCCCATCTAGGCTTAATTCTTGCGGTATCCCCATAGGGTCAAACCCAACAGCTATAACCAATGCTTTTGTCTCTTTTCCAGCACTATCTTCTCCCCCTGAAAATAATGGGAGATGCGCCCAAGGCATAAGATTTCGAGACAGCTTACATTGGGTGTATGCTTTTGGTACGGTATATGTGACTATAAGATTTTGAATATGAGGCGACCTTATTAAAGTTTTCAACATTGGGAAGAAAAAACGTTTAGGCAAAGAGCTAACATCAAGAACAACATCTCTTTTATCACTAATATAACTCTCAAGTGGAGACAATATTTCATAATGGGTCTCTAATAATCTATGGTCTTCGACAATATCAGAAATACCATTCCCAGCTAAACGGGCAACCTCACTTACTCTTCCTTCGATGATTTTTTTTGTTTCTACTGAGTATTCGAAGTCTTCATCTAGAATTTTAAGTAATTTCGCTGTAAGGAGATCCTTTTTAAGCCGCCTGTAGACTTCTAGTGAGCGATCTTCTGTGCCTAAACAACCAACAAGATTCCACGATGTTCTCTCAACTTTAGGCAAAAGCCAAGCCAATTTACCCCAAGGACGATACCTACTCATGGTTCCCCTTTTTTGGTCTCTCGAATAACGATGGTTGGACATAGGCATTGTCTGGCTTCTTTACACGGTTGGAAAACAAATACTTTTTGGTTCTCAGTATCGGGCAAACCTTACTTTTCTCAACTACCCATTCATATAATTCTGAAATGTTTTCTAAATAATAAGGTTCTTTAATATGCTGATGTGGTATCTGAAAGTGCGGTGAGAGTATAGGGACTAAATACCATTTCGTTCTTCCTTTTCTGTCGTTTTTCTTTGTTGTGTGTGGCATATCATACAAAACACCATAATCTACCGCATCATCCAAGAAATTCTTCAATTCTTGGCATTCTTTAAATGCATCAAAAAGTTCGGATGCTATAGAAAACCCGTTATGCCCAGGATAAGACATTGAAGTATCAGAATCAAGCCATCTTTTAAACTGATTTCCCAAAAAGTCAACAAAATTCTGCCTGTCATCTCCGTCCGGTTGCTCAGTAATTTTCTGATACCAAACACAACTGGCATTATGAATAGCCATCGCTTGAACCATGCTATCAATAGGCATGCCGCCCAGTAAAGAATTCGATTTCTTTTTTGTATTCTTTTTGCTTTCAGTACGAAGAAAAGTCTCCCAAACCTCATAACAAATAGACAGAAAAATACTTATATTTCCTGAGCTTGATCCAATGATATCATCTCTGCCTGCCCACAACATCCTTTGTTTAGATCTTGAGGCTATTTGCATTAGTGCCTGCTGTATGCGCTCTTTACGCCAATATACTTTGTTCCACGGCTTATTTTTAGGTGGCAACAATTCTAGCCTACTCTCAGGACTACCATTAATTCCACTTTGTCGAGCCCATGCGGCGGCCAACATAGCTTCCAAGGGAGCCTTTCGAAATAATGCTCTCAAAAATTTTTTCCATTTAACCGACCAATATTTTTCAATAGAAATGACAGTATCTGGATTCTTATTGTTACGCAAATAATGCCTAATCTTTTCCTTAGGCTCATATTTCTTACCGAAAACTTTTGCTACTAGACTACCTGATTCATAAGAGTCTTTGATTAACTTCGAATACACAAATCTCTTTTTAAAAACGTCTTCTGTAAACTCTGGGAATATCCATGTCTTGGTGTCTTCTTGCCGTCGCAATATTTTATCAATATCAACAATCTTAAAATCTCTTAAATGCTCCAATCTATTATCAGTTCCGTAAATTCTTAGTTCTTTACCCCAGTTGTAGCGTCGCGTGCC
>JBHPFV010000016.1:0-36658 GCA_042571705.1 Candidatus Omnitrophota bacterium | reverse complement strand
GCCATATTCCCCACAAGCATCTAAGAATACCCGAATATCTTCCTTAAAGACATTGTAGCCATCAGCCAGATGTCTGGCGTCATCTAAGAGGTTCATTCTAATCCTGTGGATGCCGATATCTCTCATGTGGGGCAATTGCTCTGGCAGTAGAATTTGTCTTATTTGATTACTTGGCCGTTGCCCGGGGCCATTTCGATCTCAATAATGTCGATGGGTTTATCAGCAGTTTCTTAACCCCATTCTTAAGAGATTTTGGCCGGCACCCGGCCTTAACCGCCATCGATTACATTAATGAACCGGAGTGGATTTTAGACCAGAGCGTTCCCGGAGGCTGGGGAGATAAGATGGAAGGCGGCCGTCCACCGGTCCGAGCCGGACCCTACAATTATTTTGTCAGGCGTCTGGGTGAGACCATTCAAGCCCAGACTGAAGGAAGGATCTTCCGCACTATCGGTACCTCGATTAAGCACCATCAGACCGTAACCGCAAGCCAAGTGCGGCCCTACATTGATTACTATGCCTACCACTGGTACCCCTGGATGGATTGGAATAAGGACTATCGCCATTGGTTGGATTATTGGGTTAATAATGAGATTCGCAAGGATAAGCCCTGGGTATTAGAAGAATATCCTACGAAAAATACCGTTCATGAGGGCGACACTCCTCTTAGCGCTGATGACTATCTTGATCAGGTCTTTGATTTAAACGGCTCCGGCGCTTCAATGTGGAATTACAAACCCGGCATTGATGACTTTACCGCCTCCGGCTCATTATACAATCAACAACTCCAGGCCATCGCTAATTGGGTGGCCGAGCATCCCGCGCCCACCCAGGCGGCAAAAATCCTGGCCGTAGTTGAGCCTGCCTCAGCCGGATTCCAATCTTTAGCCTGTGCCTCTTTTTCTGATCCTGATCAATTGTTGGCACATCCGGTTATTCAACGGCAGAAGCGGATTTCCGGATTTGGCCCTGTACTGAAAAAGGAAGATGCGCTGTTTTCTAGGTTTCATCATGTGGGACGGGTTACTGATATTGCTGTGGAAATTGCCAAAAGGACACAGCTGGATGTTGAGTTAACGCGTTTAATAGCTATAGCCCACGATTTGGGTCGTCCGCCCTTTGCCCAACCTGGCGAAAGAGGGTTCAGGAAAGCCACTGATACAAAGTGGAACCAGGCTCAAGGGAGAATAATCGAGCTGCGGGCCAATGGTTTACACTTACCCGAAACGGTAGAGCAGGATTTAAGCGTAATTGACAGTAAGAATTTTGGTGAATTGTATCTTCCCGAAGCAAGAGCCGTATTAGCCGCGGATATTTTAGTGGGCAAGGTGGAAGATATCCTGTTCGGAATCTCTCAAGGCTATATTTCGCTGGGAAAAATCCCTGCGCAGTTATCTAATGTATTCGAATTCTCCATTTTAGCCAAACGGGACTTGGACGATGTCCAGATATTTACCGCTACTGCTGAAGAGATTGTCAGGGGTGCGCTGGAACAAGTGTTGGATTTTGAGCAAGTCAGAATTAAAGACGGTGTATTTGGTCCGGAAGATAAATACAGAGCCGGTTTTGTTAAACCAAACATTTGGGATCCTTGTTCACTGGCGATGAAGGAAGAAAACGTGCATCGGCTAATAAGAGCTTTGGTTGGGCATTTCTCCGGACTTTACGCCACAGAGCATAGAGGTGGGGAAAGCCAGCCGGAATTCCTGCGCAGAAGATTGTTAGAGTTGGATGACCAATCTGCTGTTGAGCTGGTCAAGACATTGGTTGTTACCGGTCAAACAAATTTCATTCCTGCATCGTTAGATGGCTTACCCGACAATGAGGCCTACTGGTTAGAGAATGCTGCTGATTTTGAAGTACGTAAAGAAAATGATCCTCAACCAGAATGGCTGTTTGATATGGTAACGGGCATGCTGCCTTCCAGCCAATCCGCGATTCTTGAAATTGGCTCTGGCAGCGGAAGAGAAATGAAAAGAATATTGGCAAGATGGCAGGAGAATATCTTAGGCACAGATATCTCGCAGGAAGTACTGGGTATGGCTAAAGAGGAGGGCATTCCTGATAATAAGTTATTAAGATTGAACGCTAGAACAGATCAGCTTCCGGGTAAATTTGAGCTGATTATTGTTCACGATGTCCTGCTTTATCTTAGCCCTGATGATTTAGAGATTGTGATGGGCAAGATTGTTGATGCTCTTGAGGAAGGAGCTGTGTTATCAATCCGCTGGGCAGCAGGAACCGATAATGTTGTGGACAAAGGTAACCGTTGGGTATTCCTGGCCTCGCGAGAATTTCTACTAGCTCTTATTGATAGATACAACTTAAAACTCCATATTATTAAGTCTAAAGTAGAGCCTATTTATGGAGGCAACGCTGAATGCGAGTACTGGTATATGGTAGTGAGAAAGCCTTCCGCTTCTGCTAAGGCAGAGCGACTTGAAGCTGGTTTTGTACTGGCGATTGGTGTTGCGGAAGTAGCCGTTGGTTTGGCGGCAGTGCTATTGCTGATTGCTATTTTCTGGCCGCAGATTAAAAGGCTGGTGGCAAGGGTGATTTTACGTCGTGGGCGGGTTAGGGAAAGTATACTAGCTGCAAACAAACGGCGGGCTGCGGCATTGACCAAAGTAATATCCTGTCCGAATGATCAGGCAGGACGCAAAAGATTTCTCCAGGAATCGCAATTACGGGCTATAGTTCAGATCAACAATTCCGCAGATGTAGATATCATTTCCCTTCTTACCAGAGAGATAATTACCTATACTACAACAGATAAGGCCTATACAGCCGATCAACTTTTAAAGATGATCAGCGATCCGAATTACAGGGTCTATGCTGCTCAGCTTGACGATACATATGGAACTTACGGTATAGCGGCAATCGCGGTATCACACAGGCTAGGCGGTACATCGAATTGGGAGATTAAATCATTCTACGTGGCTTGTCAGGCCGCAAATATTTCTCCCGACCAAACCATAGCTACGAACACAACGCTCGATCTAGCGTTACTTAAATATATCGTAGAGTCTTTAAGAGCACAAGGTGCTGAAAATATATACGCAGGGTATAGGCCCATATTTGTTGGAATGCCAGGAGAGCCTCAAAATGCAAAGGCCGCTTGCTTGTTCCCGAATGCAGGATTTAGGAAGATAAAGAAACTTGGCAATACGGAATTTTATCTGCTCCGGCCTGACCAACAGCTGTCTGATCAGGATATATTCGTGGAATTAGAAGTTGTCGATCATGGTGTGCTAGATGTTAAGCGCTCTTGTGCTTGGAGTGAACTTATATCTCAACTTGAAGCTTCAGATATTCGCAATCGTGCGCTTCGAGAGTTTATTATTAAAGGTGCAAACCACAGAGGACTTATTAGCCTGAATACAATAGGAGACATTAAGACTCAACTCCACTTATTGTCCAAAGCAGTCCAGGTGCATGATGATACGCCAATGTCGACTAAGATGAATGATCTTATAAGTGGACTTGTATTTCCAATAGACTTCGCAGAAGACTGTGAAGGAAATATTGTTACGGGCTTTTTGCCTATCACTAAAGAAAAGATCACCAATAAACTCCAGCAGGTTATCGAGTTAATGGGGCAAGGAAATGCTGATGACGATCATATCGGTCTCTCATTTGTGCTTGTATGGTGCGCCGACCCAGATTATCGCTGGCACAATGATACCGTTCTTCTCATTGAGGCAGTGCTGCAGAAATTACTCACCGAGGAAGATCAAGTAGTCAGAAAAGTTACCACGGAATTTTTTAACATAGCACGCAGGAGAGTCCTTCATCTTAGTGAAGAATTCCGGCGGTTGTTTAATAACCCATCCCAACCTCTAGATGGTTCTGAAGTAGTCTCATCGTTATTGGGTAAACACTTGGCCAGGGAAGAGTACTATCGCCGACTAAGAGAAGCGCACCGGACAGGAAGGCTGTACAACATAACCGATGATGATCTGACCATAGAGGCCAAGGCGTTGTTAACGGTCTCTACTGTTCAGTTGCCTCAGAAATTTGGCAGCTTAGATGTTCTAGATGCGTTAAGAGCAAAGCGCATCCTTTGGATATCTGAACCCCAGAGAGGCCCTCCGGATGGCTTTGCAGAGAAGAATGATATTTGCCTGTTCCTGCATCGAGATGATCTTAATCCTCTTGAATTGGCCGGCGCTTTAGTCCATGAGACAGTTGAATCAGATCTGATCACTAGGGGCCTTGACCCAGATCAAGCCTGCCAGTTTTCCGGAAAGACTGAACAAGAGTTTATAGAAAGACAGCAGGCGATAAAGCTAGCCCTGGCCGTGCTTGCCGACGCCGAAACACCAGCTGATGTGGAAGAGGTTATTCTCACACTTAAGGCCAATCAGGCAGCTGAAAAAGATATCGCGGCGGCCCAAGAAAAGCTTCAACAGCTGCAACTAACAGCCGGAGAATTTAAGCAGTGGTTTGACCAAGAAATAGCAAAGGTCTCCGGAGCAACAAGCGTTAAAGAATTAAGGACATTACAAGCCCGCCTTCTTACACACGTCTCAGGTTATCGAAATACAATATTAGATCAAGAGCAGCAATATCTTGCCGCTATCTCCAAGGCAATATTTGATAAGAGGATGAAGCTCCAAGTCTCTGATCCTGCTCATTCCTACTTCTTTGCACCGTTGGCCTTGCTCACAATGACACAGGCATGTGTGATCGCTATCGTGGCAATATTGTTAGCCGCGGCAGTAACAGCTGTGAATTTCTACCTATACAGAAGAGACGAAAGAGAAGCCCAACAGGCCCTTGAAGAAGAGTCTGAAACCAAAAAAGAGCCCTCCTGGCCAGAGCTTGAGTCAAGGGACATAGTTCATAAGCTGACTAAGCAGTTTGAGGTTTGGAAGGATATTACCCCGGATGATAAGCAGAGATTTGGCGGGGCGCTGTTTGAAGCCATAGAGTTAAGCCGGCGCTACCCGATCTGGGTTAAGGACTGGATTCCTCAGGCCAAGGAACAAGCTAAGCTTAATCAGGTCGAGGAGGAAAATGTCCAACGTATCCTCGACACAACGATCAAGCGTACTTTTGAGACAGGTTGCCCTAAAGAGAAACGCGTAGGTGTAATTATGGCCGGCGGCGCAGGCACGCGCTTCTTCCCCAAGGGCCGCTCGACCACGCCCAAGCAGTTCGTGGAAATCTTCCCCGGAGGCAAGAAGCTGATCCAATTAGCCGTAGAGAGGCTGCTTAAGCCGGATGGTCCCGGAACCATTATTATTCAAACCGGGGCCCGATACCGCGACTTAGTGATAGATGCAGTCAAGGATTATCAGGCATATAAGAATGGCAGCATCCTCATCTATGGAGAGCCGGCCTATGCTGATAATACCGCTGCCCTTTATTATGCGATAGCCAAGATTGAGCGTGAATTAGGGTATGATAAGGTGGTGGAGATGTACCCTGCCGACCATATTGTACCTGATGAGGACTTGTCAGACTACCATGGCTCGATCCAGCGCCTGGCCAACCTGGCCTTGACTCAGCCCTATCTGGGCGTAGTCGGTATCCGTCCCACTCGCGATAACACCGGATACGGCCATCACCGGGTTAAACACAACTTGCCTATAGAAGGTTTATTTGCTTCCGAATTTACTGAGAAACCGAAACAAGAGGTTATAGATAGGTGGAAGAAAGAGGGTACATACGATTTAGGCGATGACGAAAATAATAAGTATTACTGGAATGCTGGCTACTTTGTGGCTAGTGTAAAGACCTGGCTGCAGGCCTTGGATGATGTAGCCGGCTATACGGTAGATAAGCACGGTAAGCTGAACAAAAAGAATAATTACTATCACTTATTCCAACGCTTCCGGTTTTGGGCGGGTAAACCAGAAGAGCAAAATACCGCTGAAGATATCTTCGCGGTCATGGCCGGCTGGAAATCAAACAAAGAACCTTCTTCTGTTGACAATGTGGTAGCCGAGCCGGTCTCTGCCGGCAATACCAATAGAGTTGGCATGTTGATGTCGATGGCCAGGTTCTCCTGGGAAGATGTAGGTACCTTTGGGGCCTTAAGAGGGTTATATGAAAAAAGCTACAGTCAATATTTCAAAAAGCCAGGCAATAATCTGGACACCCAAAAAAATACTACATTTGAAGGTTGCAGTAAGGTCTCAGTAATCGGTGATCCTGATGTTGAGGTGCGTGTCATAGGCATGAAAGATACAATTATTATTGTAGATGGAGACGTGGTTACAGTAGTCCAAGGCCACGCTAACGATCAGGAGGTAAAAAATCTCCACGATATCTTAACCAAAGATCCGGTGTTGGCCGGCTATGCTAAAAATAGACAAAAAGGCACTGCCCATGCAGTCACCACACTCAGAAAAGACAAAGTAAACAAAAATTTCTTAGTCAACCATACCGTGGCCTTAGCATGTGAAGACAGCTTCCTTTGCGCTGAAGTCGGCTTAATCACTGCCTACGGGCTCAAAGGCATAGGCGTAATTCGCTCAATCGAGTTCGGCAGGCATAAAGTCGTTGTCGGCCCTATTACAGACAAAGGAAAACAAACAGCGCTCTCTAAACTGCCCATTGATGCTACCCAAGTTAGAACGGCTTTAGGTCTTACGGTCGATGAAGACAAAAAGGAACATTGGACACAGCAAGCCTCAGTAGCAGACTTATTTTCCGCTGATACAATAATCAACTTTATCTACGACTGGTTGGTAAAACCAGTTGCCGAAGGCGGGGAAGGCTGCACGCTCAATATGGAGTTGGGTTCTAGCTTATTAAGTAGCCATATTGCTGACCATTGGGTGACAGAAGATAGGAAGCCTGGGGTTGAAGATATACCCGATGATTGGAGGCTGATGAGGTTCGCCCGGGCATTTATCATTCTATCGCTAGCCTTTCAACATGTGGCGGAGCATTTTACCAAGAAGCCAGATGACAGAGAAACCAACTTTTACCTGGTTTTCGACCCTAATCCTTATTCTGATGATCAGATACGAAAACGCTATAACGAAGCTGAGAGAGGTGAGAGAAAAGGTGAGAGAATAGATATATCTGAGATAGTATTGCTTACTCCTGACAGGCCGGCGCTTTTGGGTATAGAGCAGTCGTTTCTTGCAGATCGGCTCAAGGCAACTGTTGGCGGCCCCTGGAACGCAATGGGATTCTACAAAGACTTTATTCCTAAAGGCAAGAACGCGGCAGCCTTTGAGAAAATGTTCTGTATTTACGGTCTTGAGTTTAAGAAAGTAGCAGCTCCCAAAGATGGTCCCGATAAGGGCCTGCTTAGATACAGGCCGCAAGAGATAATTGATAAATACGTTGCGGAAAGAAAGGATTACCAACCAAAAACACCCGTCGATGTTAAAATATTGCGGCCTAAGGGTGAAACACTGAAAGACTTACGGGTTGTTGAGGAGATCGGGCCCGGAACTAGCCAGGGTAATTTGCAGTTCTTTTTCATGCCTGCCCTGGCCTCATTTGCACTAGCAAAGGCAGATCTCATAGCCTTTGTTGCGGTAGTGTTAGCCGCGCTGGTGATAGCCGCGAATATCTTCTATCTATACAGAAGAAGAAAGGCCCCAGCGGTTGCTGAAGAAGAGCCCTCCTGGCTGCAACTTGAGTCGGAGGCCATAGTTTATAAGCTGATCAAGCACTTTGAGACTTGGAAGGATATTGCTCCGGCTGATCAGCAGAAATTTAAGGGGGCGCTGTTTGAAGCTGCAGAATTAAGCCGGCGATACCCGATCTGGGTTAAGGACTGGATTCCTCGGGCCAAGGAGCAAACTAATCTCAGTGAGCTCCAGGAGCGAAATATCCAGCGTATCCTCAGTACTACGCTCACTACAACTTGCCCCAAAGAGAAACGCGTAGGTGTAATCATGGCTGGCGGTGAAGGCACTCGCTTCTTCCCCAAGGGCCGCTCGAACACGCCCAAGCAGTTCGTGGAGATCTTCCCCGGAGGCAAAAAACTAATCCAATTAGCCATAGATAGACTGTTGCACAAAGACGGACCAGGGACTATTATTATTCAAACCAACGCCAGATATAACGACTTAGTTGTAGATGCAGTCAAGGATTATGAAGAATACAATGAAGGTAAGATTCTAATCTATGGAGAGCCGGCCTATGCCGATAACGCCGCGGCCCTTTATTATGCCATAGCTAAGATCGAGCGTGAATTAGGGCCGGATAAGGTGGTGGAGATGTATCCTGCCGACCATATTGTGCCTGATAAGGATCTTGCCGACTATCGTAACTCAATCAAGCGTCTGGCCAACCTGGCCTTGACCCAGCCCTATCTGGGCGTAGTCGGTGTCCGTCCCACTCGCGATGATACCAACTTTGGCCATCACCGGATTAAACACGATCTGCCCGTAGAGGGCTTATTTGCTTCCGAATTTACCGAAAAACCGGATCAAACTGTTATCGATGGCTGGAAGGCCCAGGGTGAGTATGATTTAGACGATGACGAAAGGAATAAATATTACTGGAACGCCGGCTATTTTGTGGCCAGCGTGAAGACCTGGCTGCAGGCCTTGGATGATCTGGCCGGTTATACAGTGGATAAGCACGGTAAGCTGAATAAAAAGAACAATTACTATCACTTATTCCAGCGTTTCCGGGCCTGGGTAACTACAACACAAGAGCAGAATACCGCTGATGACATCTTTGCGATCCTGGCCGGTTGTAAAGCAGAAGAAGATAGCCATTGCTCCGTTGACAATGTAGTGGCTGAGCCGGTCTCCGACGGCAATACCAATAGAGTCGGCATGCTGATGTCGATGGCCAAATTCTCCTGGGAAGACGTAGGTAACTTTAGGGCCTTACGAGGGTTATATGAAAAGACTTACCCTGAGCAGATGAGAGGGCAAGGCAATTTGGTTACTCAAGGCGAAGCTAAATTTACAAATTGCAAGAAGGTATCAGTAATCGGTGATCCTGATGTTAAGGTAAGCGTCAGGGGCATGGAAGATGCAATTGTGATTGTGGACGGGGAAGTGGTGGTAATAGTTCAGGGCCACGCTAACGATAAGCAGGTAAAACAGATCCACAAGATCTTAGTCCGGAATCCCGCTCTGGCTGGCTATGCCGAAGGTAGGCAAGAAGCCGTCAAACATCAAGTCACCAGGTTTAAAAAGGAGGGAGAAGGCAACATCTTAGTTAATCATGCCGTAGCCCTAAAATGTACAAACAGCATACTTATTGCCCGCGTCGGTTTAATCGCCGCCTACGGACTCAATGATGTGGGTGTATCTCGTTCGATTAAGAGGGGTGAGCATAGGGTAGTGGTCGATGCCCAGATGACCGACGAAGCAAGAGAGAAATTGCGTGATAAAATGCCCAGTGGTAAAAAGAGGGACGGAGTGGCCTTAGGTCTATTTATCCCCGGCCTGTTTCCGCTGGCCTTGAGCGCTCCGGCAATATCGATCGCCGTTTTAGCGGCATTGGTGCTGATGTTGGGGTCGAAGGTCTTAAAACAGAACGGGGAAAGCACTGAGCCTGCTGAGCAGGCAGATGAAAAGACAGAAGCAGTTCAAGACCCAGAAACCGTAGAGGCGATTAAGAAGAACATGGCCCTGATGGAGCAAACGGTGAGAGAAAACAAATCATTTGATGTGATTGTGGCTGTTTCCACCACTGCGGCCCAGTCCAGATACTGGAAGAAAAGGCTCGAAGCCACCAAGCATCATATCGCTAATAATGAAACTATTATTATTTCAGTTTGCGAGGAGTGGAATAGAGAAGAAGGAGCCGGAAACGGTCTAGGCACCTTGAATGCCTGGCGTGAAGCTAAGAAAATTGCTAAAGGAGAAGATTACGGCATTGTTGATTTGGTGGCTTATGTTAACGAAGGCCACTCCTTAGCCATGTTCCACACCGCCGGCCGTGGCAAGCGGATGGCGCCTTTAACCTGTGCCGAGCTGGGGATCAAGCCCAAGGTGGAGCTGCCGATGAGCTTAGCGGTAAAATCAGACGACAAGGAAGAACAGCTGCCGATGAGCTTAGCGGTAAAATCAGACGACAAGGAAGAACAGCTGCCGATTACGGTGTTAGAGGCTACCATCTACTCTACAGGCATCTATGCCTTAGCCGGCAACGCCTGGGTGTTCTGGGGTGATCAGGTATTTATTCCTTCCCGGGATATGAGCCGGATGACTAAAGAGCACGATGTGATGATTTTAGCTGAAGAGAAGGAATTCTCCGAGGAATTTCAATCCTATGGCGCTGTTTTCAAAAATAATGATGGCGATTTCGTACTGCGGGAAAAAATTTCCTTCGATAAGTTAAAGAAGATGGCCAAGCCAGATGTGCCAGGCGGGCAAATCACCGGTAAAAGCATCGGCTCTTTCTGTATAGACATCAGCCTATTAGAGGCCTTAGAGAAATTCTACAAGATAGAATTGGATTGCAAGGTGGAAAAGCGCGATACTGATCCGCAATTCTGGGAACCACTGACCTCAAGCAGAAAGGAATACCGAGACGAAATGGAGCGAGATCCTAAAGACTGGGATGAGTTTTTTCAATGTTTTTGGACAGGCTATCAGAAAGAAAGAACCAGGTCCGGCTGGCCTTTTGGCGTGCTGTTTACGGGTCAGGATATTGCCTGGTGGGACTACGGCAAGCATTTCCTTTACTTTAGAAATCTGATGCAGATGGTTGGCGTAAGGCTAAGATTTGCTAATGGAGATATTGAGGAGCCTAAAGGCGTTGGGCAAAACTACCAGGCAGGCATTGTAGTGGACACCAACCTTTCTACCGCGGCCCAGCAGCAAGGTGAGCTGGCCCGAATGTTCTTTGGCATTAAGAGTGAAGATGATCAGGAGTGGGTTGCTGAGTCAGAGCTGGGCAAGACAGAAGTAGAGCACTCGATTGTCAAGAATTGTGAGATCAAATCAGGCAGAATAGTCAATAGTATCGTGATCAACTGTGAATTCGATCATGTCAACATCGAAAACAGCTTAGTGATTGGCTCTGAGGGCTACAGAATTGAGGCCTTTGGCGCTATCCTTTACCATGTGGTTGACTATGGTCTGCGTAGGGTGAAGGCCGGAGATGTATTGATAGATTTATTCCATCCCCGGGAAGGCCAGATCAGGCTGCTGACCGACTTAAGCAGAGACGGCAGCAACGATTGGGGTGATAGATTGGGCAAAAAGGGGAACCGCTTCTCTTACGATGAGATAGATAGTATGGTCAGAGAGGTAGATCCGAAGTGCGCCGAGATCATCAGGAAAAATATTGTGGACATGGGCCGACAGCTGCGCGAAATTAAGTTAAGAGAACTTCTGGAACAAATAAATGACGAAACCTCTGGGTTCTTGCGCAGGATGGCTAACCGGGAGAACGTCTTAGGCTTAGCCGCCACTGCCCTGTATGAACAGGCCGCTTACACAGACAGGAAGAACGCCTTGGAAAAATTAACCTCTCTGGCCCTGAAAGGAAAGCACTCAGCTATCGAGGTAGTCTTAGGCATAGTGAATATCTGCAACCGCAGGCGCTATCTCGAGAATGTTATTGTGCAAAAAGGAACTAGGGAAGAGTGGCGAGAGGCAATCCGTCAATTAGTTGTTTCCTTGCGCACCAATGATATGAAATTGGCAGTTTTTAGACTACAAGATGAGACATTAAAGAGAACGTTTAGAGGATCTGCGCATGAAATGAGCATCTGGGTAGAAGGTGTCGCATATGAGATAACTAAAATGATTAATGAAAGTAAATTCCAGGCACGCGATCAGCTGGGCG
The DNA here is from genome assembly GCA_042571705.1 of Candidatus Omnitrophota bacterium. Classification (GTDB taxonomy): domain Bacteria; phylum Omnitrophota; class Gorgyraeia; order JAFGHF01; family JAFGHF01; genus JBHPFV01. Next base: position 24,928 of record JBHPFV010000016.1, on the reverse strand, counting down.
GGAGTGTAACCATTTATGTTGTAACCGATCATGTTGCAACCGATCAGCATGTTGGCCAGCCTGCTCTTGGCGATTTTTGCGAAGACGGCGCAGAAGAAATAGTTGCTAAAAGCACTGAGGCGTTAAAGAAAAAAGGCTTTTGCCTGTTGGTGACCAAAAAGATCCCAGAGCCAAAAAATGGTGCTAATGATGATAAGGCCCAATCAGCCGCTGAGTGCTTTTTACCGCTGGCCTTAAGCATGTATTTTGGACTATCAGCTATAATTTTTGTGTTTGCGGTTATGGCAATAATATTATTGCGCTTACCAGAAAAGGCCAAAAGGATCAGGCAATCGATTACGAAAAAGTCTAAATCGAGCATTATAGGCTATATCTACAAAATGATTCCTGAGCCAACGCGGATGATTATAGAATCGGTATTCCATGCCGCCAGCAGTGGGAATATAGTAAAGCAGACCTTACCGTTTTTTGAGCGTTATTTTGAGATCAGAAGACAGGCTTTGGGTCTGGACACGTTTAATGCATACCTTGATTTTATTATTGCTGATAATGAAAAGGCTGAAGCAGAACGCCTGGCGCTACAGCAGATCTTCAGCCAAGAGTCCGATTATAGCCGGACTTCCACTGCCTTTAATCGCTTTGACTTTGCCCGGTTAAGACAATTCTTATCGGAACTAATTCCGGCTAAAGTGGCTGAAAATGATTTTACCATAACCGCGCGGTGTTTAGGGATTTCCAGCGGTGAGGAGCCCTACAGCGTGGCCTTCCATATCTACTATGCCTTAAGGCAATATTATTATGATCAGCAAAGGGAAATTATGACGTCTTTCAAGAATTGGCTGGCCAAGTGGAATGTTAGCGTGGAAGCATTCGATAACGAATTAATGAATCTGGTTTTAACTGAGCAGGGTAGATTTGATAAAAAGTATGATGATCCTTCCGGTCATGGCCGGAAGTCTCCTTACAAGAATTACCCGGAACTAAGTGATAAAACAATTTGGGAGCAAAAGAAACAACCGGCAGAAGAAGCGGACTTTAGATTTCGCGAACCTGTGATGAACCTACTTGGTGCTTCCGGCAGGAATAAGCTGGCGTTGCCCTTTAGGGTAAGGAAATTTATCCGCAATTGGCTGCAGCCGATATACGCTGATTTAAAGACTGCCGATGGTCAGGCGCAGCTGGGCTTAAGCAAAGCAGAGATTTACGTTTGTAACTTTTTACTTGGTTCTGCGCAAGAGTTACCTGATCGGTTAGAGCAGGCCATTGCTGGCAGCTTTAATCCTAAGTATAAGGGATTATTTCTTAACGGCACCACCAGGGAGTTCCCAGCTCAAAAAGCAGTATGCGCCTCGATGCAGGGTAAGACCTCTCCGAAAGACCTGGAAAATTACCACAAAAGATTAGCCCGGGCAGCCGAAGAAGGGCGGGTGCATAATTTAGCTGGCTTGGTATTCTTGCCCCAGGCCAAGGCCTTACTGTCGAGGCTGACCATCGAGTTGCCCGAGAAGATGGATACCTTAAATATTTTAGAGGAAGTAGAGCGCAAGCAAGTGTTTTGGATAGCCGAGAGTGAGCGGGGGCCTCCCGATGGGTTTACCGAAAGCGGTAACATCTACTTCTTTATGCAGCAGGGTGAGCTCACTGCCCTTAGGCTAGCCAGCGATTTAATCCATGAAATCTGCGAGAATGACCTGATTGCTAGAGGAATTCATGGTGATCCCGCCCACCAATTTGCCCTCCAAGAAGCGTCAAAGTTTAGAACCAAAATAGAAGAAGAGCAAGCCGATCAGGCCATTAAAGACAATATGGTCCTGATGCAAGAGAGGGTGCGGAACAATCAGTCCTTTGACGTGATTGTAGCGGTTTCCACTACCGAGGCCCAGGCCGAATATTGGAAAAAGAGGCTGGAGACCACCAAGCACCTGGTTGCTAATGATAATGCCATAATTATTTCGGTCCATGAACATTGGAAAGGTAAAGATGGCGCCGGCAACGGGTTTGGCACCTTAAATGCCTGGCGCGAGGCCAAGAAAATTGCCCGCCAAGAACACAACATTGAAGATTTGGTCGCCTATCTCAAAGACGGCCACTCCTTAGCCATGTTCCAGACTGCCGGCCGCGGCAAGCGGATGGCGCCTTTAACCTGCGCTGAGTTAGGGATTAAGCCTAAGGTGGAGCTGCCGATGCTGATGCAGATCAACGGCGATCAGGAGCCGATGACGGTATTAGAGGCTACAATCTATTCTACCAGTCTCTATGCTCTGCCTGGTAACGTTTGGGTATTCTGGGGCGATCAGGTGTTTGTGCCCTCTACCGATATGAGTGGAATAAACAAAACACACGATGTGATGATTTTAGCCGAAGAAAAAGAAATCTCTCCAGAATTCGAAAGCTACGGCACCATTCTTTTGCGCCCCGAAGGCAATGCCAAACAGAGAGAAAAGCTAAAATTTGAGGTTTTAAAGGGGCTGGTCTCGAAGGACGAGGAAGGCAAACAGATAGCCGGTAAGAGCATTGGCTCCTTCTGCATCGATGTGCCGATGCTGGAGGCCTTAACCGAATTCTACAAACAGCAATTAGACGATAAGCTGCTCAAGCACGATACTGATCCGCACTTCTGGCAGCCGCTGACCTCAAAAAGGCAAGAGTATATTGATATCGATCCGGATGATGCCCAGCGAAGAGGCGAAAACTGGGATCGGTTTGATCGGTTCTGGCAAGAATACAAAGATACAAGAGGAAATGCCGGCTGGCCTTTTGGCGTGTTGTTGGTCGGGCACAATATTGCCTGGTGGGACTATGGCAAGCACTACCTCTATTTTAGGAACCTGATGCAAATGGTCGGCCTACGCTTAAAATTTGGTACTCAGGATGAGCCTACGGGTAAGATGCAGAATCAGCAACAGGCCATCCGAGTTGAGTCAGGTCTTTCGGAAATGGAACAGCGGCATGCCCAGCAGGCCCGGATATTTTACGGTTATGAGGATCCTGATAATTGGGTTAGGAATTCAGATACCGCTGAGGTCAAGGTCGAGAATTCACTGGTGCTAAATAGTACAGTGAAGAAGGGCCGCATAGTCAACAGTATTGTGATTAACTGTGACATCGCAGAAGCGGACATTGAAAACAGTTTAGTAATCGGCAGCGAAGGATATCGCCTGAAGGCCCAGGGGGCGATCATCTACCATATCGCTGACTACGGAAGCATAAGAGCAGTAACCGGTGATGTTTGGGTAGATTTATTCCATCCCGATCGCGGCCAGATTAGATTAATGACGGACTTAAGCAGAGACGGGAGCGAGGACTGGTCCATACCTTTAGGAATAAAGCGTAACCGCTATCGTTACATGGAAATAGACGAGATGGTCAGGGGCGTGGATCCGGGTCAGGCTGTAGAAGCCAGAAAGAAACTTGTCCGGCTGGCCAGGTTTGTACGCGAGGCAGAGATGGTCAAGCTGCAACAGCAAATAGATAAATCCACATACCGCATGTTAAGCTGGATGGCCCAACAGGACAACGTCTTAGCCTTAACCGCTGCTATTCTTTATGAAGGTGCGCCATTTAGCCGTAAACAGGAGGCCCTTAATAAACTTAGCCTCTTAGCGTTATCTGGCAGCCATGAGGCTATTGAGATGTTTTTAGGAATCTTCAACATTGTTGATCGTTTCGGATACCAAGCTCGCGCCTGGGAAGGTGAAAAGAGAATGCGCAATATGAGCGAACAATGGAGCGCCTTACTGACAGAAAAATTAGAAATACTCAAGTCCAATGATATTAAATTAAGAATTATTGAAAGTAATGATGATTTTCTAACTGAATTCTATTCTGCCTCAGGATTTAAGATGAGCCTGGAAATAGGAAGATTTGCCTGCGCAGTAACTGACAATCCCAGGTGGAATCAATTTGAAGCCCAGGATAATCAGGGGGTAGCGGTAGTAATCCGCAGGATTTTCGTTGAGCAGGGCGCTCAGCTAGAGGCCGGCGACCCTTACTATGAGGGCAGCGAACGCGTAGAGCTGTTTAGCAAAGATGCCTTGCTGGAATCAGTCCTTGGCTTATTGATAACCAAGAGGGACAGGCCCGACCCCTGGCAGATCCGCTATGCCCGTAAGATACCTGACTTTCATTCCGATCAATCTATAGCTCTAAGTCAAGAGGCTGTAGGCGTTGGCTTAGGAGAAAATGAAGACGGCTTTATTACCGGGGAGACCTCTGAAAAAGAAGCAGAGATATTGGAAGAGCTTGTTCCTGAATGCACAGGAGCGCATCTGCAGAAACATCGAGAGACGGGGGAAGCGGTTAATGTAGCCACCACCCTAAAGAGGCTGGAGTATCAGGGAATTAATATCTTTAGATTAATCAAGCTCTTAATGCGTAGCTGCAATCAGCCTGCAGTGAAAAACAAAGCAGACCTAACCTGGGCCTTTTTGCACAACCCCTATGAAGGGATTTTGTCTGATGCGCAAGTGATCAAGGCTTATGATATGAGTGAATTACTAGTGGTGATGATTGACCATCCTGGAAACATGATTAACCGGATGCACTACTTCTGGAGCACGTTAGCAGAACACGAATTGGAGTTGAACGAGGAATGGGGGTTGACGTTCGCAGTTAACGGCTATGCTATTGCCATTAGATCATATGAGTTTGGGAATGCTGCTGAGGTACAAAAGCGGCTCAATCAGGAAGAATTGGTTGAATTACGAGTACGCTTATTAACTGGATTTGAGAAAAACGGCTTAGGAATCTTAGGCATGCCCGAGCCCGAGGCGCCACTTTTGACCGTGGACGTGCCGCTTGAGGAGACTGCCGCTTTCGAAGACGGCGCCCAGTGCCTCTTGCCGTTAGTGGTTGTTTCTTTATACGGCAACTGGACGATGTGGGCAATATTATTTGTGGGACTAGCAGTTGTGTTTATGATTCGGCAAGCCGGTCAGGCTTTATTGGAGGGAAGTACCCAGAAAGGCCCGTGGCGCTTCCCTCAACCGGCTTGCCTTTCACATTTTGGGGATGGGCAGGCAAACAATCAGCCAGATTACAAAAAGCCCGTGGAGTCTGGAACTGATCCGTCTGCCTATCCTCTTTCACTCATCGCCCTGCCGGTTCTGGCCAACACCGCCTGGACTGTTGCTGCTGTGGTGGTGATAGTGGCAGTTAGTGGTGCTATTTGGTTGTGGCAGAAGGTAAGAGGAAAGCGCACCATATATAGGTATCCTAACCCACGCAATCCACAGCTGAAACTCGATAGATATGACAGAAAGCATTATCATTGGGATTGGGATGAGGCTGCCGGCGCCGGTTATTGGCGGTCGAATGATTATCCGCGGCTGGTCTTGGGCACCTGGCAAGATGTGCGCAAGTCCGGTAAGAGAGACGCTCATCCTACAGAGATGCAAAACCATGTGGCTATTCGGCTCAACTCCGGTTATACAATCTATGTGTTTGACGCACATGCTGACTCTAAGAATTATCTTAATGAAGCTGAGGACAGAGGCGAAATCAGCCGTCACGATAATCACCAGCTCTGGATCGACGATCATCCCGATACGCAAGATATTAATGAACCCGATGCTACTGTGGCTCTTAATATTGCCCAGGCAGGTTGGTTGAGAAGCCACAATTGGGTCTATTTTGATGCCCAGCTTGATTCGAGGAGAGGCAGAGTAATTCTTGGTCCGGATAAGCAGCTGGCGCCATTTGGTGTTAACAACAATAGGTGCCATCATTCACAATATTTTGAGTTAGCTCAAAGGCCGCATAATACGAAAGCCATATTTAATATAGAAACAGACGCAGCGGAAGCCTGCACAATAATGGCGTTTATAGAAAAAGTTTTCCGTAAAGACAGGTTGATTCCATCCACTATGCACATTACTACCTCTGCGCCAAATGTAGATGCCGATAGAACATATGGCACCTGGGAGCCCGACGGTTTTGATTATCCCGAAGGCTTTGGCACAGTGCAAAGATGTATACGATTGGCCAGAGATTTGCCTTTAGTCTTCGTTGAACAATCACTGCGCAGAAAATTGTGTGGATATTACGCTACTTACAAAAACATAAAACTGGCAGATCAGGATTTGACCCACTTCGTGGAAGAAGAAATTAATCCCGCATTGCTTCAGCCGGTGGAGATAGTTAGGCCAAAAGTTACAGGAAAGGACTTTCCTTTAGCCCGGCAAGCCTTAAGAAAAGGCAGTGTAGGGTTAATTACTGTGGCCGGCGGGGCCTCCTCAAGATTAGGGTATGATGACCCCAAAGGAATGTACCCCGTTCCTTCACCATCCGGCAAAAAACTATTCCGGTTCTTTGCCGAAGAGCTTAAGGCAGCTCAGGTGCGTTACGGTGTGCCGATGTTGTGGATTATCATGACTTCAGAAGTCAAAGATAATGATTGCAAGGTGCGTCGTTATTTTGCGCAAAATGATTATCTTGGCTTAGGCCAAGATAACGTTATCTTTATCAAGCAGGAGAATCTTCCTTCTCCTGAGACCGAAACCGGCAGGTTAGTCTGGAAAGACGAAAACACACTGCTTACAAGCCCTAATGGCCACGGTGGCATTTATCGCGCTTTACGTGACCAGTGCGCCCGCACCGATGGCGGGAAGCATAACCAGCTAAGCGCATTAGATGAGGCGAAGGAAAGAGGCGTGGATACCTTCTTCTATAATCAGGTAGATAATCCTTTGTTGGTACTGAACACAGACCTGCTCCAGCAGCATCTTAGCAAGAAAGCAGACTTTACCACGGTATTAGTCAAGAAAAGAGACAAAAAAGAAGGCGTGGCGATGATAGCGATAGATAAAACCACAGGTTTACCTTGTATCATTGAATACAACCAGCCTGTAGCAGAAGTACTGCGTGAACTTCCCGGATACGAATACGGTTCAATTGCCCGGTTTGTCTTTTCCCGCAAATTTTTGGCTAATGCAGAGGAACAGCCTTATCATCAGGCGAGGTATAAAAAAGCACAAATACTTAAAGAGGGTAAAACCCAAAAAGGGCTGGTGGACAAATTTGAACGTTTTAACTTTGATACCTTAGCCCAGGCTGAAAGACCAATTTTCGTTGAATTGCCAAGGGAGATCTGTTTTGCTCCGATCAAAAACCCGGAAGACAAAGATAGTCCGCAAACAAGCGCTCAAGCCATTTTGAACTTTGGCATGAAGCTGCTCAAAGATTCCGGCGTAACATCCGAAATCGACCCACGCAGCAGCATTGAAATTTCTCCGTCTTTTGCTCTCGGTTCCGAAGATATACGGGCTAAGGTTGGGAGCAACTTCCGGATTGAAGGAGAATCCAAGCTGTATTTAGCTGGCACAGAGACCAGGATTGGTGAGAATGTAACTATTGATAATGCGGAGTTAATTATTAATCTGGCTGAACCATTCAGTCAGGGAAGAAAAATTCCCGACAACGCTCACATCGTCACTGCTCAATCTGGCAACGACGAAGGCTCTACCGAGATTTCCTGCCAGGGCTGGTTGGCCCTGCCGGTGCTGGGTAATGCCGCCTTGAGTGTTGCTGTGCCGTTGTTGATAGCGGCAGCTGGCGGTGCTATTTGGCTGTGGAGGCGCAGAAACGTCTCGGAGACACTGGTCTTTGAGCACTTAGGAGTGCCGGTTGAGATACAAATATTAAGTAAACGCGAATTGCTTCGCAGACAGAGCCTTTGCTGGACCAAGCTTGTAAACAGGCCGGAAGTTAAAGCCTTGAGGGAAGGCAAGATTATTAAGCCGATCTGGGATAAAGCACTAATGCCGGAGTTTATGCACTGCTTATTGGAGCACATGGATTTTTATCCTTCAAGGCCAACAGATACATTAGAAAAGGAGACCGAACGCTGGGAGCTGGTTTGCCGGGCCGAAGAACTAATCATTGAAAGCTTACTCAATTTAGCTCAAGAGACAGGAAATTGCCGTAGTGAGGATATGGCAATGATAAATCCGGCCATATCTCGAGGGTGGCGAGACAGGCCTGAATTGCGGATTAAAAGCTCTCGTGCAAAGCCAGCAATTGAGCCGGAACAACAGGAGAATGTCCTTCGTGCTCAAATCAGGACCCAGACTGAAGAATTCCGTTGCTCTGAAGAGCAAACTCCAATAGCGAAGGCTATTTTCGAGACCGCCAAAGCCTTTCTTAAAGCATGCCGGGAAACCGGTATATACCTGGCTGAAACAACCGGTAAGCATTATGGCTACTCCGAAAATTATATTTCTAATATTATGTATCTTTGTCCACTCATAGATGATCTATCTGCTCGGCATGAATATCTTAGTACACTCACTGACTTAAATTGGTTTTGGGAGGAAGCCGCCAAAGCTCGTTTTCATGTTTATCATAACCAGCCCCAAGAAGCATTTAGCGCATATCGCAACTTTTTAGAGCAAGATGAGGAAAAGAATCTCAGCATAGTATTAGAGGAATTACGCGCTCTTTGCCGCAAGGGCTATCCAGCAGCCAAAGAGGTAGTTCAAGAGCTTTTCGGCAGCGAAGAGCGGAAGTCTTCCCATGCGGAACCCGGTCAATCAGGCGTTGTGGCGCTATATGAAGAGCTAAGCCCCAAAGCACGCCAATTATGGGATGGAAGAGTTACGCCGGTATGGGGTAAGACCCTTACCGTGGAAAGGTTTATTGAGATACATCAAGTTGCGCACAGACTCAACATTAAGCTTTATGGAAAGTATGACGAACACGGCGCCGATTTTATAAATTCACCTGTTATGCATTCCATAGACATTCTTACGAGAAGCATTATTCATCTGGCGCGCGAAAAACATCATGAATTATTCGAACGGGTTCAGGGGCAACTGCTGGATCAAGGAATAATAGAAGATAAGTCCCTAGAGATAGATATGCTGATAGTAGATGCTAGACAAACGGATTATACATACAAGAAATCGAGTGAACTGAAAGCGATCGAAGAACAGCTATCCAATCTTGCAATCCAGGAAATTCAGGGGCAGGGAAGTTCCGATATCGCTGAATTCGCATTAGCGATGCTTCTTTCTGCCTGTTCGGCAAACGAGGAGATGCAGAGTTATTGTAAAATTACAGGGGAAGCATTATTGAATCCTAATATGTTTATGGAGCCATTCCGCGATTGCGTGTTTGGTGAGATATGTAATTCTCGTCACATGCCAGAGATCAACGAGAAATTATGCGAAGGAATTGATAATTTACAATTTGTAAATGGGTTAAGATTCGCCATAAGCCACTTTATTCAACGCGGGATATCGCCTGATAATATTCGTTTTGTAAGGGCTCCTAAAGAAAAGATGGACAAATGCAGATATTATCATTTTGTTGATAGGAAAGATGATGTAGTTCAAATAGAAGCAGGAGGATATGAGAGATTTGGCGGAGAAAAGGGCTTGCGCAGGTTAATAAATCAGCTCGCCGATGAAGTGCGGGCGATCATAGCTGAGGATAAGCCTGGTTCCGTAGCAAACAGCATCGGCTTAATCGCCCTGCCGGTGCTGGCTATTAGCAATACGACGATTGCGTTTTCTGTAGCTGTAATTGCAGCCATAGTTTTGTTTGTGAAAGTGCTGTTATGGGCCCAGCGAGAATACAGATCAGGCAAAGCGATGTATGATATGGTGAATGCTTTGGCAGCTAACCCCAGCCAGCAAATAAATGAGTTACAGAAAGAAATTAAGAAGATTATCGAAACTATTAAGCAGAAAAGAGACCAGGCAGTCAATCAGGCTCTTACAGGTCAACCTGCCCACGCTTGCCGAAAATATAAAACAGGCAGTATAAAAGCTTGGAGGCAGTTTGAGCTAAAGATACAGGCCTTAACTGATTGCTTAACCCAGATCTCAGAAGAAGAGGTGCAATACAAGGACAGCATCAAGGCTTGGATTAAGAAAGCACAGCAGGCGCCCAAGCGTTATAGCAAAGACAGTATTTATACTAAAATGAAAGACAGAACGAGTCAGGCATCCGCCATCTTCCCGCTATTGTTGCTGCCGGTGCTGGCCAATACTACCTTGACTGTTGTTGTGGCTGTTTTGGCTGCGGTCATCGCGAGTATGTTGTTACGGCAATTCGGAGAAGCTTTCTCCCACCCCATCACCGCACAAGGACAGTTTGAGGCACCAGTTAAATACAGTTTTGCCCGGGCGTTTGCTGAAGAATTTGGGAAGATGGGTGAGGATGTCGGGACTATCTGTCAGCATCTTTATGACTCAGGTAAGATTCACGGCCCTCCTGATCAACCATTCGATGCTTTGACCTTCGAACTTGCCCGCCATGATACTAAAACCCGCTGGATACGCTGGGCCGATGAATTAGATGGACAGGATCAAGAAGCAAAAGAACAAACTGTGCTCTTAGCCATCAGAGCTTTAGGGTGTAAGTCTTTTGGCGGAAAGCTAAATTACGAAGGAAAAACCTTGGTCAAGCACTTTAGAACCCATGAATCAAGAAAGAAAGAAGAGCTGGCTATTGCGGCTCAGGTTAAACTGTTTACCAGCCAAAAGTACACTCCAGAAAAATTAGTCGCTATCGTAACTTCGCTTGGAAAAGAAAGAGCGTTTAACAAAACACTCGCCAAACAGTTAATTGCAGAAAGAGAGGACCGCGAAAGACATCTTTCTGTTGCCAGAGCGCCTCTCGAGCTGCTCTTGGCTAAGCTACTTAAAGTTGTCCGTTTACCACGGAAGGCGCAAAAGGCAGTTGGACAGATTTGTCCAATTGAAGAACAAGAACTTTACCAGGCCGTATTTGAGGCTTACATAGAATTAGGTCAGATTCGCAAAGCCCTGACCATAATGCTGGTGGCGCTAAGGGAAAGGTTTAGCCTGGCCGGCTTTGACTCGCAAAGGACTGAATTAACCATCGGCCAGATCTGGATCGAAGCGGAATACTGCGAGAATCCAGCCGATGCCTTCCGTTTAACACAACTAATCAGCGACAAAATAATCGAACTTGACATTATCCCTGATGATCACCGGGCCTTAATGGCCTTGGTGGAATTGGCCACAGACTCATTCAGAAAAGATATAGATAATTTTGCGATTTTACTAGAAAACATCGATACCATCGAAGAATTGCGCGAACTTCCCGAATACATTTACTGGAGAGGATTAAAGCACGATGATATCCAGGGAGGTTTGAGACAGTTCCTCCGCGAACGTTGCCCACTTAAAAACAGTAGCAAAGAGCAAAAGTCTGAGTTTGCTTTTGACTCCAATCTGCCGACTAAGCCATTTCGAAAGGCAGCTGTTGAGCACAAAGGACCAGAAGAAGATAGCTGCCTCAAGGTTAGTTGCGGAGACAGCTTTTCCGGATATCTGGATTTTGTAGATAACGGCAGCGGTGTAATGTCTATCGGCAATGTGTATGCAATTACAACTGGTGATCTAACACCCGAAGTGAAGAGAAAAACAGCGGGCTGGCAGCTGCGCTTGCTTGACTCAGCAATTAAATACGCCCGGGCACGAGGCATAAGCACAGTTCTATTCTCGCCGGTTTTTGCCCAATACCAGGCCGATGGCTATTACGGTTATAATTCAGCTTTGGCCTATTGGCATTATGTGCAATTGCCATATACGCGTGGCTTCAGACTAACAATAGCAGATGAGACTACATTTAGATATGTTGGCAACAAAGTCCACTCTTATCTGGTTTGGGCCCTGGAATTAAAAACAGCAGCTGCAGCAGCGTTGCCTGATCAATTCCAGCCTCAAGACCATGTTGACTCAGAAGATGGCCAGCCTTTAGCAGATCATACCCAAGACTCAGCTCAAGATAATGCAGGCCAGACAGAACCACAAGCCGCCCCCAATGTTTTGGCCGGTAATTTAGCAATGTTGTTAGCAGCCCTTCGACTTATAAATGGGAATGGGCGGGCAAACGATCAGGGAGGTTACGACCAGCCCGTGGGGCCTCCAACTGATTCGTCTGCCCATTCTCTTTCACTCATGGCCCTGCCGGTTTTGGCCAATGGTGCAGGTGCGAAAATCTGGATTGTAGTAATTACAACACTGCTGGCAATGGCAGCTTTAGTTTTCTTAGACAAATGGATGTTTAGATCTTCTCCAGTCCGCGCACCGGATAGCTCTGTCTCTAAAGGCAGTATTACCCGCCGGGCATTTTTGGGACAAACGGGCGTAAGCTGGGGTGCAACTTTTGTGGTACCCCCAGCTGTTGCCTTGTTGAGCTCCTGTAGTCAGACCAGGTCCAGGACTGACTTCTTGACAGTGGCTACTAGAGAGGTAGCCGGTGCCAACGGTCAGACCCACCAACAGGCCAAAGAGCAAATCCATGGAATCTTAAACGAATGGTTAGCCGAATACCAGAATCAGTTTCAGCTAGCCAGCCATTTCAATTTACAAGAGGCTTCCGATTTATTCGAGTTATTTAGCGAAATAAAGCAGACTATTTCTGCCGAGAGGAACCTGCCAGCAAAAGCGAAGTTGCAGGTTGAGGCTGCTCGTTTCCTGCATGATCTGCTCTGGGTGAATGTGGTTTCGGTGGGCTTAGCCCATACGGTTGATGATCTGAATTCGGTGATATTGGAAGGGATTGCCAGTTGCCTGGGCAGAGCCCTGTTATTAGAGTACTTTGGGTTGGAGTGTGAATTAAAAATCGGAGTAGTAGGCATTGAAAAGGATGAGCAGGGTAAGTGGATTAGACATGCCGGCAATATCTTAAGGACTGCCCAAGACCGATATAAGGTGATCGACCCTAACAGTGGCAACTTTAGCGCAAGATCCGAGCGCGTGACGGTAGTGATTGAAGGACAACTGGATTGGCGGAGTGTTCAGGAAATAGAGCAATCTACCGCTGGGCAGTTCGAGATTCCCGAGCAACACGGTGAGGCTTTACGATTACTCAACCAAAACGACATTCAGCTTTGCCGGCAGGCTCAAGCCATGGCCCCTGAATTAGAGCCGTATGTACTCTTCAGGCAGGGAAGTATAAGCTGTTTCATGGGAGATTATGATAATGCGGTTAGAGACTTGTTGCTAGCTCAAGAACGCAGCTTTGAATCAGCGCATCTTACCATTACATTGGCGCAGGCCTATATAGGACGCGTTCGGACAGCAAGGAACCTTACAGACAATGATCAGGCCAGGAAAATATTAGAAGCAATAGCGGACCCGGAGGCAGTTCTGCCAAAAGAATTATTGCTGCATTATTATCTAACCTTAGGCGAAACATATTTTATAGAAGCCTCAATGATGAATTACCTGCAGAGGGATTATGCAGCAGCTAAAATCTTCTGGAGCAAGGCAAGTGAAAATTACGAACAGGCACTTAAAAAGGCCCAACAGACAACTCCTAAGCTTTGGCTATATTCTCAATTAACCGAGTGTTATTTTAGGTTGGTGGATAGTAATAAACATGCAGAGTATTCAGAAAAAATTGATCAGGAAGGCAAGATCGATAGTCAGGCCAGTTTCCAGGAAGGCCTGGGAGCCTTTAATGAAAGGCAATTCCACCGGGCCGTCATGCATACAGAAAGCGCAATAAGGACAGCGCATCCGGATAAAATTCCCAGCCTGGCCTTTTATGTTTTGGGTTTAGCATACTATGCGCTAGCTCAAGCGGCATCTCAAATAGGCAACAATAAGTTGGCCAATGAAAATCGCGAAAAAGGAATTCATAATCTTACTATTGCCTTAGAGCGTAATTTTGATTTTACCCCTGAAGATTACTTTAATTTGGGCTTAGCCTATTCTTATTTTAATCCTTCCTGGGCGATTAAGTTCTTAAAACAGGCCACCAAGGATGCAAGTACCTATAATTTATTGGCAGATAATTATCGTAGATTGCACAGGCCCCATCAGGCTGAAAAATACATAAGAAAGGCCAAGGAATTAGACCAAGTGCAGTCAGCTTCTCCCACAAAGGCCAACTGCATCGGCTTAGGCCTGGGGCTGTTGTTTACCCCCAACTTAAGTGGCCTGCCGGTGCTGGGGGGCATTACTGCCATAGCCATTGCCATTGTGGGGATTCTCCTAGGCTTTTACGTGATCTTTTTACTCCTACGCGCTTTTTACAGGTGGGCGAATAAGGCAAGAGAATATGATAGAACTATTCACCGTATGATTGAGAGTTATACAATTGGAAGTATGTCCCTGGGAGTTGCAAATGTTGAGAATGGGCGGGCAAACAATCAGGGAGGTGACAACCTGCCCGTGGGGCCTCCAGCTGATTCGCCTGCCCATTCTTTTTCACTCATCGCCCTGCCAGTGCTGGCTATTAGCAATACGACGATTGCGGTTGTTATATTGGTACTTGTGGCTATAGTTTTGGGTGTAAAATTTGTTCTATGGCTCTGGAGAGGATGGCGTTCGGCTAGAGAGATGATTGTTGAAGCGAGCACGCCAGCAACTAGTCCCAAAACGCAAATAAAGGAATTACAACAAGAAATTTCAAATATTGTAAAAGCTATTAAGGAAAAAAGAGACCAGGCAGTCGATCGGGCTGTAGCGGGTGGTGTGGCGCGAGCACGCAAACAATATACTAGGGGCAGCAGGAAACATTGGGGCCGGTTTGAGAAAAAGATGCGAGCCTTAATTGATGCCTTAGCCCAGATCCCAGTAGAAGAGGTTCAAGACAGGAACAGCATAGAGGCTTGGATTAAGAAAGCACAACAGGCGCCCAAACGTTATAGCGAAAACAGTATTTATACTAAAATGAAAGAAAGAGCGAGCAAGGCATTGGCTATTTCTCCGCTCATGGCCCTGCCGGGGCTAGGTGGCACTATTGCCGCAGCTATTGTGGCAGTAGCCTTAGCTGCTTTAGCCGGGTATCTATTCATCAGGCCCCTGGAGCGCTTCCCGGTAAAGTTTGGCACCAGTGGTCTGCGCGATAATGCTGATAAACTCACCGACCGGGTAGCTTACGCCTTTGCCCGGGGTTTCTATCAGTATCAGCTGAAGAATAGAGATGACGTTGAACCAGGCATCGCTGTAGCCATTGCTGGAGACTTGCGTCCTTCAACCGATAGAATCATGAATGCGGTGACCCAAGGTACACTGGCTGCTGGCGGTAGGGTCCTCAACTGCGGCAAAGTTACCACCTCCATGCTAGCTCATTATGCCAGAAAGCATAAAGTTCCCTGCTTAATGGTCACTGCTTCTCACAACCCAGAGGAAGAAAACGGCATCAAGCCCTACTTCCCGGGCGAAGAGGTCTTAAAAGGTGATGAAAAGACTATCCTCAAATATGTAACCCGGGCCTACAATCAAGATAAAAATCTATTCAACCGCGACGGAAGCTTCAAGCAAGCTCAACAGCTGGATGCATTGGCTAGAGTGGATGATCGCTATGCCGCTACAATAGAGGCCTTTAAGGAACGTAATCTTAAGTTCTTCCCCGAGGATGCCCTGAAAGGCTTAAAGATAGGCTGGTGGGAGCAGTCCTCAGTGGGGCGCGATTACTACCGTGAAATTTTAGAGGCCCTGGGCGCAGAAGTAGTATCATTAGGCAGAACAGATACTTTCACCGCCATTGATACTGAGGCCGTTAGCGATGAGCATATGAAACATTTTACCCAATGGATCAAAAAACACAACTTAGATGCACTCTGCTTCTGTGACGGTGATGGGGACCGGCCCGGTGTAGTTGTCAACAAGAAGGCCAAAACTGGTTCATCATATGCAGAATACATTACCGGTGATATCTTAGGCATTGAGGTAGCCAAATATTTAGGGCTCGATTTCGTAGCCGTGAGCGATAACCGCAATGATGAAGTAGACGATGAGATGAAGCGTAACAATATCACCTTAGAAGACGCCAAGATCGGCTCACCCTATGTAATTGCCTCCATGGACAGGGCCGAGGCCAGTGGTCAATACCAGGCCATCGGCTCCTGGGAATCAAACGGCGGGTTCTTGTTAAGGACTCCTGTAACTATTGAATTTAAGGATCCCAAAACCCAAGAAAAAAGCGAAAGAACAATAACAGCCTTGCCTACCAGAGACGCGATGTTACCGATACTGGCTGTCTTAGCCCAGGCCGTCAAGGAGACCAAAGGTGACGTGCATGAGTTATTCTCCAGATACACCCGTAAGACCCATGCCTCCAAGCTCAAACAGTTCCCGACTGACTTTACCAAGCGGCTGATGCCGGAGATCACTCCTCAGACTGATAAGACTCTCCTTGAGGTTGATTTCCAGAAACAACAAATCTTCTATGAAGAAGGCCACCAGGAGAAGTGGTGCCCATTTTCTCAAGACCCTCAATTGGCCAGGCAGGCCCAGAAGATAAAAGAAAAGTTAGACAAATACTTTGATGAGGCTAAAGCTGGTTTTTCCAAGATCACCGCAATCCGTTACCGCGATGGGGTCAGAATTAAATTCCACGGAGAGGATAAAGACAGCGCCCATTTAAGGGCCTCTAGCAATTCCCCAGAGTTTAGAACCTATGCCAATGCCAAAGATCAAGCCCGGGCTAAGCAAATTGTCGATATTAGCTTGCATCAGGTAATTCCGCGAATGGTCCTGGATATGATTATTATCCCCGATCTGGGTAAGGAATACGAACCAAAGGAGGCCACCAGGCCTAAAGCTCAACAGGCCTTAAAGATTCTGCTTAAGCAGAAAGAAGGCGAGACAGCACCAGTAGAATTCACCGCTGCAGCCAGCCAATTAGGAGAGATCGGTCAAGCAGTAACCTTACAGCGCACCGGCATCAGCATCATACTTAAGGCAAAAACAGAGGCTATAGAGTATCGCTATCGCCCTGTGGAAAAAGAGGAAAAACTCACCTGGTACCGCTTAAACTACAAACAGACTGCCTGCTTCAATCCGCTGCTGGTGATGCCGGTTCTGGCCAACACCGCTGTCACAGTAGGCGCTGTTGTGGTGTTGACATTGGCAGTATTAGGTCTTTTCGGGTGGCTGATCATCAGAAAACGACTTAAATTACTTAAGCTGGCCCAGATCTATCTGGTCCCTGCCGGATATCATACCTCAGAAGACTCAATCACCGGGTTCCAGCAGGCTCTGGAGCAGGCCAATCACGCTGTGGCTAAACTGAGTCTTAAGAAGCGTTTTTCGATCAAGGAACGCTTAAGAGTAATTACTGATGCTATTGATGAGACCCCCGGCGCCGAAGGCGTATTTATCGCCCTGGATATGCATGCCGATCAGTTACGTAACAGGCGGGGTAACTACTATCTTGGTCTGGATGCTAAACGTTTCGGTAAGGAAGTAGTCAAAGGCTCAATCCGCCATGAGTTGCTCTTGGAGTATTATGATATTCTAGCTACTGATTTTGCCAGATTGATTGCTATTACCCATCCTTTTGCCCAAGATCATAGCGAGGCCTGGGCCGGGACAGAAGAGGCATTGGTGGAAATCGCTCTTGAACCTGACCAGCGTCTTTTGAGCATCTCTAGCCGGCAACTCACTACACACACAGGTCGAATCATGGCCTTGTTCAACAAGACTCAAAGCCCCTTACCCAGCAACTTCTATGCTGAGAAATTCATCCAAGATCCCGCTTCAGGAGTGGAGCTAAGAGTACAGCGGGTAACCATGGCCGGATTAATTAAACGAGCCAGCCTCCAGGCTACCAGTCTCAAAAACGATAATAGCCTCAGGGCTTCTCTTAGCTATAAGCCTAAGCCGACCGAGATGGGTACTTCCGGATTCCGTGGCTCAGTGGATGATATGCAGGATATAGAGCCGTTTGTAGTTGGCGGCGGGTTTATCTGGTGGCTGATGCAGAAAGGTCAATATAAACCTACTTCTTATGAGTCGATTAATGACTTTGGCGAGTATCAATTGAATGAAGACAGCCGCCCTGATCCTAACGAAGATTATCATATGGCCCTAGCCTTAGACCACCGGGATTCATCACCTGAGTTTGCCGCGGCCGCAGTCAAGGCTATGCAAGATTTCGGAATTAAGGTTGATTATCTGGGCACCGTAGCTACCCCGACCATGGCCTACTACTGTAAGAGAATGGAACGCCCCGGAATCATGATTACCGGCTCCCACACTGAAGGAAAATACAACGGCTTAAAACTCTATGATGTTGATGGTGAGGTACTCAATGAAGCTGAGCCACACGATTCAGCTTCTGACCGTGATCAGATTAAAGCCGCCGTAGGCTACATCCGTGAGCTCACCTATAAAGAGCCTGCCCAGGAGTCTTACTTTAAGCCCAATGGTAAGTTCAAAGGAAAGGCTAAGCCAAATCTTAAAAAACTCAAACTTAACCCTGAAGGCCAAAAGATATATATCCAACGCTACACTGAGGCCTTTAGTGATCAGCCGTTTAAAGGCCATGCGTTGTTATATTGGTCGCATTCCTCTGTAGCCAGAGATGATGATATGCAGATCCTGCGTAACCTGGGGGCTAAAGTCATTGAGGTTGGCAGACGAGATAAAGAATTTATTGCCCTAGATACCGAAAACATCACCAAGGCCCACAAAAAGTATCTCAAAGAGCAGATAGAAAAGGCCAAGGCTAAGTATAAGGCTGAAGAATTGCCCGATGGCCGAATACAAATTACCATTAAAGGCAAACAATATATCTTCTTAGGCCTGGCCTCCGCTGACGGTGATGGAGATAGGTCCCTGATAACTGATGAAAAGGGTAAATTCTGGCGCGGAGACGTTACCGGCGCGATTGTAGCCGAAATCCTGAAGGCGCAGGTCTTTGTCCAATCCTTAACCGGGAACCAGGACGTACGCGTTTACCTGGATAATCTTACTCCGAAAATCCGGGCCATCGACTGCTCAGTCGGCTCACCATACCATATATTTGTGATCCGCAGACTATTAAGAGAGGCCCAAGCCCAAAAGGAAGCACTGCTGGTAGCCGGACAAGAGGTTAACGGCGGCGCCTTTATCGGACCAGGCTTTATTCTTCCCAACGGCAGCAAAATCGATCAACTGATTACTCGGGATGCCATCCTGCCTGAAATCATGGTCTTCTTGCGCGCTGTGCGTGATAAAGTTCCGGTCTCAAAGTTATTTGAAGGAAAACTCGATCATTATGCCGACAACGCCGGCTTAATGCATGAGATGCCGGTGATCCCGGGCACCAAACGCACCGGAGAGCGCATCTTAGATAAATACACTCCCAAGGATGAATGGGGTATCAAAGTTTGCGTCTTTGGTGATCAGCAAGGCGTGATCAAAGTCACTAAACGAGGGAGTACAGAGCCAATAGAGTACAACTACAACCACGAAATGGTCAAGGAGATGCTCTCTTTAAGGCGCCAGATGCAGCAGTTCTTTAATGCTGAACGTGAGTTTGGCACAATCTGGCGCATGGCCTATGGCGATCGCCAGGCGGACGGAATTGTGATGCGGGATACTAATGAAGACCGTTTCCATATCCGGCCTTCCGGCAACGCCCCGGAAACCAGAATCTATGTCTATTCCAAACAAGGTGAAGAACGCGCCCGAAAAATAGTCTCCATGGCTACCTCGCCCGGTGGAATCTTGCGGGAAATGGAAGCCAAAGTCTGGAATCAGCAAGAGGTCTTTGATTATCTGGCCCAGGCTCGGGCTAAAACTCAGATCCAGGAGCCAATCCAATCTGAGGCAAACAGCGCTACTGAAGAAACCAACTGCATCGGCTTAGGCCTGGGGCTTTGGCCTGTTGCCGGCTTTGGGTGGATGGCACCAACTGTTGCTGTTATTGTGATTTTGTGTGGGATAGGCTTAGGTAGGGATAGGATGCAAGATTATTCTTTGCGCAGGCGATATTTCTCAGCATCAACTATAATTAATGTTTTCTTGAAATCTTCCGGCTTCAATTCCTTCAAGAGTTGCTTAAGCACATTATGGAGCTTCTCTTCTATGCTATGGCGAAATCTGAAAAGAATGACGCCGTGGTGTAATTTAGGAGGATATAGAAAGATATTACCAAAATCTACATCTTCGGTGAGCAGAATCCTTTCAGCTTTAATTGCCCATTTGAGAATTTCTAAATCGGCCTTGCCTGCTAACTTAGTTTCTTTAGCAGTAACTACGGAATATCCTAGTTCGGTTAAGCAAGCGATAGTGGGCAGGCCTACACATTCATCAGCCAAAAATTTGAGCTTATTTGGCTTGCTTGGCAAGATGAACCTCTTCATTCTTTACAAGCTGGTTAGCGTATTCAAGACAAGCCTTGATATCGTCTTTGGTAATGTCAGGAAAGTAATCGGTAATAATCTGGTCAAAGCTAAGGCCACCTTCCAGAAGGTCCAATATTTGCCAGAGCATGATTCTGGTTCCCCTGATTCTAGGCTTTCCGTGACAAATGGCGGGATCAATAACTATTCTTTCGTTCATATAAAGTTACCTCCTTTTTCTCAGACTCATAATACTATACCGTTGCCCAAAAGTCAAGCATGCATAGCTCAAGCCGCCTGCTTCGATCCGCTCTTGGCCCTGCCGGTTCTGGGCATGTCTACCACCACAGCCATCATCATCGCTGTTGTTGTGGTGGCGATTGGCGTAGGCCTTTTCCTGATCCTACGTCTTTTTGGGAGATGGCTGCAAGCGGAGAGAGAACATAATAAAAATATTAGCCGCTCTATCGAGGTTTTATCTAAACAAGATAAACCCCCATCAGCTCCTAACAAAACCAACTGCATTGGCTTGGGCCTGGGGCTTTGGCTCGTGGCCGGCTTGGATGGGTTGGCCGTGCCGGCGGTGCTGGCGATGAATGTTGGTTGGGAGTGGTATGTGGCTATCGCCGTTTCTGTATTTGGTATAGTCTACTTTTTAATCATTGAGCCTTGGATTGTAAGAAATAGAAGACCGCAAGAAGTGCACCAACCCAGAGTAAATATTCATTCAGTGGTTGAGCAAGCCAATGTTTGTATCAGGAACTTTGCTGCTGACGGAAGAGAGGGAATAGAACACCATATCAAACAATACGCTAAACAGACTCTGGCCCAGGCACTGTTGATGGAAGATAGCCAGCAGGCCAAATCCATGCAAATTATCATTGGCCAGCTTTTAAACATCATCTTCTGGATTAAAAGAGGCGCACCGGACGCGGAAAAGATTGAGCTTACGGCCAACGAAGATGAAATGCTTAAATATCCTATAGATCCGAAAACAGGAAAAAGAAAGTATGAATTAGGCAGTTTCTTGAAGGCCAGCACTATTGCTGTCGGTACTACAGATGAGGAATTCAACAGAGGCTTCTTCTGGAGAGGATACGAACTGGCTAAGAAATTAGACAAAGATCAGAAAGATAAGAAAAATCTCAGAAAAGAATTTGTTTACGATCAAGCGAAATTCGAGGCAGGAATAGAGAACATGGTGATGTATATCATGGATCATGGCTTTGTGGATGTGCCTAAACAGTTACGAGATCATACCGGAAAGGAAGCGGGCTTGAGCACCTTACATGAGACTAGATTCTTACACCAGAGGCTTCCCGGATCCATTCAGGCGGTTTCTACCGGAATCGGCCATGCTCAAGGTACCTGGTTAGATATTAAGCAGGCTACCGAAGGCGATGGCGCCAATGTCCAATTAAACATACTCTATGATAAACGCGGGAATCCAAGGCAGGTCTTAGCCCAGACCGTTGCCGCCGGTGAATATACCATGGCCAGGCCGGGTTATGTGGATTCCATGCTCAATGGCGGCGTAACACGCTTTAATGATTTCTCCTGTAATCTACCGTTAAATAAAGCCAGAAAATTCGTCAGATCTAAATACTATAGAAGTACCGAGGCTAATGTGTTTGAAAATAAACCCGGCCCTGTCTCACCCTACATTATGGTCTATTTTGGCGATAAGCCGTATCTGGTCCAGATGCAGCCAAATGCCCCGCCAATTACCTGGCTAAGCGCCCCCGATGCCAGTATATTCAAGAATAAATCCCTCTTAGAACTATATCCCACCTTAACCAAAAACGGCCAACCTGACTCAACCAAGATTAATGATCTGGTCAATGCCCTGGCAAACAGCCAAAAGAAGCTTGATAAAGAACCCATTCCGGTAATTACTCTGGCCCAGTTTAAAGCCATTCAGACCTATAAACGGAATCCTACACCTCTTGTAATCCATTGCGCAGTAATGCATTATGCTTGGGGAGATCCAGAGTATATTCCGGCTTTATTGCGAATTGATAATTCTCAAAGAAAACCTTATGCTGAGCTCTGGATTGGTGCCCACCCTAAGGCCCCGGCTAAAACAGCAGTGGTGGATATTGAGCTTAAACTAAATGATCTGATCAACGGTGCCACAGATGAGATTCTTGGGGCTGCTGTGGCTAAACATTTCGATGCCCAGCTTCCTTATTTATTTAAAGTCCTAACTGCAGCCAGGCCTTTATCTATCCAGGCCCATCCCAATAGACAACAGGCAGAAGAGGGTTGGGCCCGGGAGAAAGGCCAGGGCCCTAATTATAGGGATGATAATCATAAACCGGAGATCTGTTGTGCCCTGAGCGAGTTCTGGGCCTTGAATGGATTCAGGCCGATTAAGGAAATAATCGCTAACTTTGAAGCATTGAACATTAGCGAATTGCAAGAGATATTGCAGAGGTTTAAGAGAGATAAAAGCTTAAGAGACTTTTATTCATCGATTATGAAATTATCTCAGCCAGATATGGATAGCGTAGTGAGGCGGATTACCGATAGAGCAGAGTCTAAGAGTCAAGAGGCGAACTTCCAAAATTCCGAAGAAGATTGGGCATTAAGATGTACTGAGGCCTGCATACAGACTATTGATGATGAAATTGATTCCGGAAATATCAGGCCTGAGGATAGGGATGACAAGATTAAACAGTCATTACGCGGTATTCCCAGTATTTATCTGCTGAACCTGGTTTGTTTAAAACCGGGGCAGGCTATGTATCTACCTGCGGGAGAGTTGCACGCATATTTGCACGGTGCAATTATGGAACTTATGGCCAACTCTGACAATGTGCTGCGTGGCGGTATGACTCATAAACACATGGATATTGATGAGTTATTGGGCGTGTTAACCTTTGCTAGCGGTAAGCCCAAAATTTTAACGCCAAAAGCTAAGTCAGCAGCCGAAAGTGTATATACAACCAAAGCTCGGGAATTCGAGTTGAGCATAATTGAGGTTAAGAAGGGTCAGAACTTTACCAGTAGCGACCTTCACAGCGCTGATGCCTTAATTGTACATAGGGGAGAGGTTGAAGTTACCGATGCTCAAGGCTATAACTTGCAACTTGGGCAGGGCGCTACCTTCTTGATACCGGCCAGGTCTGGGGCCTATACAATTAAAGCAAAAACTGCTTCAGCCGGATTATATAAAGCCAGTGTGCCGCATAGTGAACCTGCCCAACGCGGCCCTGGAATAGGCACAGTCGAGGTGATTAACAGGAGGATTAAACCAGATATAAAAGCGTTAGTTATTGATATTGACGGTACGGTAGTAGATACCGTAGATACCTATATAGAAAAAGAACCAAAGATAGTAAGCGCGATACTCTTAGAGAGTGGAGCGGTTGACAGCCAGAAAAAGGCAGATAAGTTAGGAAGGAAAATATGGTCTAGGAAAATCTTTCGCAAGCCTCTTCTAGAGGGATTAGCTCGATTGGTTGGTATTATTAAGAAGCGAGGCGGAAATGCCGGGACGGTAGAAGAATATAGAGACCGCTGGCTAAAAGAAATGTTAGCTGAGTTTGAAAGTAGAGGCTGGAAGAATAATCCACCGTTTATTTCGGGTTTCCCAGAGCTACTCGAATCTTTAAGACGTCGAGGCGTCTGGTGTCGGCTGGCATCCAGCGATTCTTTCAAATCAAAGGTAGCTCAGTTTGAGTTCTTTGGTATTACAGATTTGTTTAGAACTGAAGATATATTCGGAGCCCCAGATACAAAGCCAGATGCTCTTTTAGCTACTAAGTCTGAAGAAAAATTAGCTGCCAATCAAATAGCAATCTTGGGTGATTCGTCAGCCTCTGATATACAAGCGGCCAAGGACGATCGGGTCGGCGGCTGTATTGCGGTAGGCTTAGCCAAAGACTTAAGATCCAGAAGGAAGCTGATTAAAGCCGGCGCTGACATCATCTTTATGGGTAATTTCACAAGGCGCGGGGCTATTTTAAAGGCCTTAGGCCTAGCCGATGAATTACTGTCTGCAGAAAGCGAAACTTCCATTGCCAACAGCTTCATCCCCCTCTTAGGCCTAGGGCAGGTCGGGCTGTTTTTCCCTGTTGTAGCCGGCCTGTTGTTGCTGAGTGTGGCTCCATCAGTGATAGGGCATTTGACAAAAAATGTTAGGCGAGCCGAAAGACAAACGGCTATTGAGTTCATAGAAGAGCATCAGCAAGCGTATCCTTTACTGGCGAAAAACACTATTTTATTGAACTTTGATGGACATTCAGACTTGGGCAGAACCGTTGCTCCCGTAGAGGGCTGGACCGACCCCAAAGGAAGAAAGTACCTGCCTGGTGAGGCTATTGCCATAGAAGACTGGAACTGGGTATCGCATGCGCTCAATAACGGCTTAGTCAAAGATTATGTCTGGTTCCCAAACAAGGTTTGGGCCAGTGTGTTCGGGACTGCCGAAGGCATTTGCTATGGTCAAGATTCTAAGAAAACAGGGAAGACCCTCAAAGGTATCCTGGCTGCTAAAAAGGCTGCGGATTCCATTGTAGCAACCATTGATTTAGATTATCTGATTTCAAATCAATTGCCGCGTTGTCCCAGCGAAAGGGTTGTTGCCAGAGAAATAGTCAATATTATTGACATTCTGCGCAGATATAATATCAGGCCTGACAAAATCATTATTTCAAGATCCCAGGAATATGTCTTCCCAAGTTTAGTTTCGTTTAGCGAAAATAGCTTAAGAACGGCGTTAAATGAATTTATTATCGAACTCAATTCGGTTCCTGAACAGACCCCCTGGTGGCTGCGCACATTGGGCTATCTTGCTGGTGTCATGGGCCTTGTGGTTCTGGCTGGCCGGTTCGGCTTCGGCAGCTCAAGCGGGCTGTTTGCTTTGGCTGGAGTTGGGATTATTGG
>JBHPFV010000015.1:0-37623 GCA_042571705.1 Candidatus Omnitrophota bacterium | reverse complement strand
AAAAAATTGCTGATGGCCGCTTAGCCGCCCACCAGCATTTAAATGAAAAACACTTCACAGAGGTAGTCATCGTTGCTGGCGA
This sequence comes from Candidatus Omnitrophota bacterium, assembly GCA_042571705.1. Lineage (GTDB taxonomy): Bacteria > Omnitrophota > Gorgyraeia > JAFGHF01 > JAFGHF01 > JBHPFV01. The sequence continues at coordinate 37,541 of JBHPFV010000015.1, read as the reverse complement.
GGGGTGGCGAGGGTGCTGAGCTTTCGGCGCGCAGTGAGAGAAAACACAGATAGTATAAGTTTCTTCTCTGCCTTCGGCAGCCAGGGACTGTAATCGAACGAGCCCCGTACCAAAATACTAACTACGGTGGATGATTAAAAGTAAACTATTGCCATATAGCACTAGTTAAGCTAAAAGTTAAAGCTTGGCGGTATTTTGGTACGGGGCGAGCACCGAAAGCGCACCCGAGACAGGACCCCGAGCACCGTCTGCCTCAGAGCAAGTGGAATTGAGAGATTGAATTTGTTGGTCTTTAGCGGTATAATAAAAGATTAAGCAATCTAATTTTAACTCAAGATCTACAAAGGAGCAACTGCAAATGAGGGACCTTTACGCTGATCTGACCAAAGATGATCTTTGGCTGATCGAGGAATCGCTGTGGAACAAAGACTTGCAGAATATCCGCGAGGCCCAATTTACTTTGGGTAATGGTTATCTGGGAGTCCGCGGGGTATTAGAAGAGATCCCTTACGATGCCATGCCCGGTACTTTCATTGCCGGAATTTACGATAATGTCGGCTCACAGGTCGATGAAATAGTTAATTTACCTAATCCGCTTAATTTTAAGTTTACTATTGAAGGAGAAAAGCTGGGTTTGGTGGCCAGCGACATCCTGGAGCATAAAAGAATCCTGAACATGAAAAAGGCGGTGCTCGCCAGGCGCACTTTATATCAGGACACAAAGAAAAACCGCTATGATTATCAGTCGCTGAAATTCATTTCCCAACACAACAGAAATATCGGCGTGATGCAGATCGCGGTTACGCCGCTGGACGCGACCTGCTGCATCGATATCAATACCGGGATCGATACCTCTGTTTCCAATGCCGGCATCTTAAGCGAGGGCCGTAAAAGGCATTTCCGGGTCCGGGAGCTGGGCCAGTCCGAAAATGCCGGATATTTGGCAGTCGAGACTTTAGAAAAAAGGCATATGATCATTTACTGGAGCGGTTTTTATTACCAGCTCAATGGTAAAAAGATATTCGCCAAAGACAATATCTTTCGCCTGAAGCTAAAAAAAGGCCAGACCGCGATATTTACCAAGATATTTTTTATCAGGCATTTCCCTTACAAAGAAGATATTGGCGCCTACAAAAGAGAATCTTTCAAGATATTTAAGAAGGCATTTCGCAGCCAATACGCTAATCTGCTTAAAGACCACATCGCTAGTTGGCAGAGACTCTGGAAAAGGGCCGATATCGAGATTGCCGGGACCAAAAACTTACAGGAAAATCTGCGTTTTAACATCTACCACATGCTGATCTGCGCGCATTATGATCATGGCTTCTCCAGCATCGGCGCCCGGACCTTAAGCGGTGAGGGCTACCGCGGCCACATCTTTTGGGACGCCGAAATTTTCTTATTGCCGTTTTACTTATTTACTTTTCCCCGGGTAGCCAAGAATATGCTGCTCTACAGGTATAAGCGATTGGCTAAGTCCAGAGAGCTGGCTCAGAAAGAGGGCTATAAAGGGGCTAAATTTGCCTGGGAGTCGGCCGATACCGGAGAGGATGAGACCCCGGAGTGGTCCAAGGACTTAGACGGCACGGTCATTAAGATTTATACCCATCAACAGGAACACCACATTACCGCCGATATCGCTTACGCGGTCTATAAATACTATCTGGCTACTAACGATGAGAAGTTTATGGAAAATTGCGGCTACGAGATGCTTTTTGCCAGCGCCCGGTTTTGGGCCTCGCGGGTTAGATATAATAAGAGAAGAAGAAAATATGAAATTAACAATGTCATCGGCCCCGATGAATTCCATTGCCAGGTAAACAATAATGCCTTTACCAACATGATGGCCAAATGGAATTTGGCTACGGCCTACCGGCTGGTCGGTGATCTTAAAAGGAAAAAATCCCCGGCCTTAAAGAAGTTAAGGCAAAAGCTGAATTTGAAAGATAAAGAAGTCAAGGCCTGGAAAAAGATTGCCGCGGCGATTGCGGTAAAATCCAATAATCGTAACGTGATTGAGCAGTTTGACGGATATTTTAAATTAAAAAAGGTCAACTTAAGCCGCACCGACGAAAATGGCATTCCGCTGATCCCGGCCAAGCTGCGGCCCAAAAATTTAGGCCAGACCAATTTAGTCAAGCAGTCGGATGTAGTGATGTTGCTTTATATGCTCAACGATATCTACAGCTTAAGCACCAAGCAGGCAAATTATAACTATTATATGCCCAAAACAGTGCATAAGTCTTCTTTAAGTCCTTCTATCCACGCCCTGATGGGCGCGGAAGTGGGCGACTTAAGCCGGGCCTACAGTTTGTTTAAGGTCTCTTTGCGCGCCGACATTAGCGATGTCTATAACAACAGCCATGAAGGGATTCACGCCGCTTCATTGGGCGGCACCTGGCAGGCCTTTGTTTTTGGTTTTGCCGGGTTAAAAATCAAAAAAGGGGAATTGATGATCGAGCCGCATCTGCCCCGGGCCTGGAACAAGGTTTGTTTCTCTTTTCTCTGGAAGGGTGATGTAATCAAGTTTGAATTGACCAACGATACGATTAGGCTTAAAATTAATTCCCGCAAAAGAAAAGTCGTGACCTTAGGCATTTTTAGCAAATTGATGCAGCTGCGCACGAATAAGATGGATACATTCAGCCGGCGCAGGATCAAGGCCAAAAAAGAGGGGTTCTACTAATATGAAAAGAAAATTATCGATTGCGCATTTGCATTGGGGCTTCCCGCCGATAATCGGCGGGGTCGAGACCCATCTGACCTTCCTGCTACCGGAACAAGTCCGCCAGGGGCACCGGGTGAGCCTGCTGACCGGTTCGGTAGACGGCACTCCGGTCGAAGATAGTTTTCACGGAGTAGCGATATCCCGGACGCCGATGATGGATTTAAACTGGTTATACAAAAGAGGCTTAAACGCCATCGAAATCGAGTTGCGCAGGATATTCAGCGAATTTATCGAACGGGCCAAGCCCGATGTCCTGCACGCCCATAATATGCATTACTTTAGTTTACGTCACGCCGAGATCTTGGCTGAACTGGCCAGCCAGAAAAAGGTTCCGCTGATCCTGACCGCGCATAACATCTGGAGCGATCCTTTGTTCTTGAGTATTATGCGCAAGATCAAATGGGCCCATATCATCGCGGTCAGCCATTACATCAGGCAGGAATTAATCGGCATCGGTATCCGCCAGAGAAAGATCTCGACAGTCCACCACGGCATTGACGCTAAGATGTTCCGGCCGAGGATCGACCCCAAGCCGATTTACAAAAAATACCCCCAATTAAAGAATAGGTTAGTGGTTTTTCATCCGGCGCGGATGGGTTTGGCTAAAGGCTGCGATATCAGCGTCAAGGCCTTGCGCTTAATCAAAGCCAAATTTCCCAACACGATTCTGGTCTTGGCCGGCACTAAAAATATTATCGATTGGGGAGAGACGCAAAAGAAGGATATCGCCTATATTGTGGAATTAGTCAATTTCTTTAACTTACGCGGCAATGTGATGATTGACCTTTATGAGCTCAAAGACATGCCCCTGCTCTATGCCGCCTCTGATGTGGTGGTTTATCCTTCCAGCTCCCAGGAGCCGTTTGGGTTGACCATGCTGGAATCAATGGCCAGCAAAAAGCCGATTGTGGTCACCCGGGCCGGAGGGATGCCGGAGATAATCTACGACAATATTAATGGTTTTGTAATTCCTACGCAGAGTTTTGAAGAATTGGCTAATCGGATCATTCAGCTTTTAGCGGATAAAGAACTAAGAGAGCGCTTAGGTTCTACCGGAAGAGAGATGGTCTTGCAGAACTTCACTACCCAGGTTATGACCGAGAAAACAATTAATATTTACAAGAAGTTTTTATCCAGGAGAAAGAAATGAACTTTAAGGATATTGTCCAGATTATGATTGACGCCGATGCCTCCGATTGCTTTCTCCGGGCCGAAAGCCCGATCCGGGGCCGGATCTGCACTGAGGTCAAGGTGATTGACCAGCGCTTGCTCAGCACCAAAGACATAGAAAAAATAATCGATGAGATAACCACTGATGAGCATAAACAGCAGCTTAAAGAAGCCAAAAACTGTGAGTTTGGCGCCTGGTCCGGAGAACGCTGGCGTTTTCGGGTAGGTATTTTTTATCAGCGCAATGTCCTGGCGATGGTGATCCGCAAGATTGACTTAAATGTCCCTACATTCGAAGATTTAAACCTGCCGGCTAAGCCCTTAAAGATGTTCTGCAATCAGCGCCGCGGCTTGGTGCTTTTGACCGGCATCACCGGCAGCGGCAAGTCTACCGCGATCGCCTCGATGATTGAATTCATCAACCAGCAATTTGGCCGGCACATCCTGACGGTTGAGGAGCCGATAGAATTCACCTTTAAAGAAAAGAAGTCGATGATTAACCAAAGAGAGATCGGAGCTGACGTCGACTCTTATGAGGACGCCTTGCGTCAGTTTACGATTCATTCTCCCGATGTAATTTATATCGGCAACATCCGCGACGAACAGACCTGTCATGCGGCCTTGACCGCGGCGGAGACCGGGGTGTTGGTGCTTTCTACCGTGCATACCGTCAACGCCACCACTACCGTGGAAAGGCTGATCAACTTCTTCCCGCATCAACAGCATCATCTGATCTATAACCAACTTTCTTTTCTGCTTAAAGGAGTAATCTCTTTACGCCTGGTTCCGCGGATTGATCAACCGGGCCTGATCCCGGCTTACGAAGTGTTGGCCTTAAGTCCCACCGTATCGAGCCTAATCAGAGAAAATAAATTATGGGAATTGCCCAAATATATTTCAACCGGAGAGATCTACGGGATGAAGAGCTTCAACCAATGTCTGTTTGATCTGATTGTTGCTAAAAAGATAGACCCAAAAGTAGGATTGGAATTTTCCGATAAAAAAGAAGAGCTGGAATTGCAGTTACGGCACAAAGACCTGGTCTAGATGAAAAAGGTACTAAAAACAAAAACAGTCTTTAACGGCCGGCTGCTTAAAGTCTATAAACAGAGACAGAGGTATCCCGGCGGCTACGTAGGCGACTTGGAGATCGTCAGGCACCCCGGAGCGGTTTTAATTATTCCCCTGCTGGACAGTCAAAGAATGGTTTTGATTAAGCAGTACCGGCCGGTAATCAATGCCTACATCTGGGAATTTCCCGCCGGCACGCTGGAGCAGGGTGAAAGCGTCACAAGCTGCGCCAAACGTGAACTGGCCGAAGAGATTAGCTATCAAGCCAGGCATTGGAAGAGGCTGGGTAAAATTCTGCCGGCCCCCGGATATACAACTGAGCAGATTGTAATTTTCAGCGCCCGGGGTTTGCAAAGAATCGAGTCTAAAAAAGAGGCCGATGAATTGATTACTCCCGGCGTGTTTACGCCTAAACAGCTAAAGCGGATGATAAATTCCGGAAATATTGTTGACGCCAAGACTATTTGCGCCTTAAAACTCCTGGAGGTAAGCAAATGACGGAAGAGCAGAAATTCAATGAAAGGCGCCGCTACGTGCGCTTTGGTTTAAATACTAAAATTAATTATTTGGTTAGAAAAGAGAAAGCTCAGCCAGCCGCTACTAAAAAAGAGGCCAGCACAAGCAAAAACGTAAGCATTGAAGGAGTTTGTTTTACCTCCTACCAGGAAATGCTCACCGGCACGGAACTGGACTTAGAAATATTTATATCCAATGAAGAAGAGCCGCTGCTTTTAAGGGGACAGGTGAAGTGGTCGCGGCCAATCGGGTTTAAATACGGCAAGCCGGCCTTTGAGGTTGGGGTTCAGCTAGCCGCTCTTGACGATAGCGATCAAAACTCATACTTAAGATTTATCTGGAACACAATGGCCAAGCGCCTAAAGAAATACAGCGAAACTTCTAAGAGTAATCCAGAAGGATAGACCTTGAATTCGATGCAAGTTTTAGCCTTAGTGATTCTAGTTGTGTTTAGCCTGGTTGGTTTTTTAGCGATTTTCTTTACCACTTTCGGCACTTTAATCATCATGCTGGGCGCTTTACTTTACGCGTTCTTAACCGATTTTTCTATTATTACCATCAAGACGTTGATCCTGCTGCTGGCGCTCTATCTTTTCGGTGAGGTTTTGGAAAACCTGTTTGTGATTGTAGGAGGCAAAAAATTCGGCGCTTCCAACAAGGCAGTTCTAGGCGCCTTCGTGGGCGGGATATTGGGCGCCACTTTTGGAGCGGCCTTTTTCGGAGTCGGTCTTTTTATCGGCACTTTATTAGGTATTTTTCTAGGGGCATTTTTAGTCGAGCTATTTGTCCGCGGTGACCTGGTTAGGTCGGTTAAATCCGGCGCTGGTGGCGTGTTGGGCAGATTGGGTTCGATAGTGGCTAAGGTGGGTGTAGCTGTGGCTATGTTGATAATTATGGGAATTAAGATTATAAGTATTTTCTAACAGGGGGGTAGATATGGGAGCGCAGGAAAGACGGAAATTTCCGCGGATTAAGTCAGAATTACTGGTCCGCTACAAAGTCTTAGAAACGCCCGAACAGGAAGTTGAGGCCCAGACCAAGGATATTAGCGAAGGCGGACTTTGTTTAGTGGCTCGAGAGCACTTGATTAGCGGATCGGTTTTAGCCCTGGAGGTAAAATTTCCCCACTCTAAGAAACCCATCGTGGCCTGCGGAACAGTAGTTTGGTCCAAGCCGTCTTCTTTAGGTATTAGTCCCGGCGGCCACCCCCGCTTTGATAACGGCATTGAATTTAAGGATATCAGCGTAGACGATCGCCAGCGGATTAACGAAATGGTCGCCGCAGGTTTAGACAAACAGGGAAAAACAGAAGATTGGAAGATCGGGATCGTTAAGGATTTCGCTAAATAATTGGGCCAATGCAAGGTTTAATCGATACACATGTGCACCTTGAGCAACTGCCGGATATAGAGGCGAGTTTAGCCCGAGCCCAGCAGGCGGGGCTTAAGGCCCTGATTGCCGTTGGCCAAGATCAGCTCGCCAACGAATCTTTATTTAAATTTTATCTTCAATCTCTAAAGATTGAACCTAAGATTTACCTGGCGTTAGGGATCCATCCCGGGAATTTAGAGAATTTAGAGTTAGCCGGCGCGTTGCGATTTATTGAGCAAGGTCGAGAGCATTTGGTTGCTATTGGTGAAATCGGTTTAGATTATTGGTATCCCCAGGCGCGAAAAGATGGCCCGCCAAGAAAGAGACAGCAGGAAGTTTTTGCGGCCCAGCTTGATTTAGCGGTGCGCCTGGGCCTGCCGGCGATTGTCCACAGCCGCGGGGCCTGGTCCGATTGTTTGCGATTTTTGATTGAGCGCAAAGTCGAACGCGGTTTATTTCATTGGTATAGCGGCCCGCAAGATGTGTTGGCCGAAATAATCAACCGCGGCTATATTATTTCCGCCGCTCCCAGCGCTGAATACAGCAAAGACCACCAGCTGGCCATCAGCAACACCCCATTAGATAAAATTATCCTGGAGACCGACTCACCTGTAAAATATAGACCTCCCAGCGGAGATTATGACTCAGAACCTAAGGACATTTGGCGCACATTAGAGGCGGTGGCTAAAATAAAAAATCTTCCCGTTGATCAGGTCAGGGAAGAAACCGCAAGAAACGCCGAACAATTTTTTGGGTTAAGAGGATGAAGCTAGCCCGCTTTCGTTACAAGAAGAAGGTATATTGGGGAAAGATCCAAGACGGGTTTATCAGGCTGATCGATGGCGACCCCTTTAAAAGAATAAAATTAACTAACCAACGGATTAGCTTAAGCAAGGTAAAACTTCTGCCGCCGGCAGGCCCCGGCGGCAAGATAATCCTGACCGGACTCAATTACCGCGATCATGCCCGGGAATTGAAGATGCGCCTGCCGCGTGAGCCGGTGGTTTTCCTTAAACCGAATACCTCGCTAATCGCCGATCAGGAAAAAATCATCTATCCGCCTTTTGTGAACAGGTTAGATTACGAAGCTGAATTGGCCGTAGTGATTAAGCGCCAAGGCCGTTTTATTCGTAAACACCAAGCCGGTAAATATATTTTAGGTTTTACCTGTCTTAACGATGTCACTGCCCGCGACCTGCAAAGAAAAGATGTCCAGTGGACGCGGGCTAAATCATTCGATACCTTTTGTCCGCTGGGGCCGTGGATCGAGACAAAGCTCTCCTTGAGTAATCTAAAAATCCGGTCATATTTGAACGGCCAGTTAAAACAGGATTCATCCACCGCTAAATTTATATTTTCTGTAGATTATTTAATTTGGTTTATTTCACGAATCATGACTTTACATCCCGGAGACATAATCTCAACAGGCACGCCATCGGGCACCGGATCGATGAGGCGGGGCGATTTAGTGGAGATTGAGCTGGAGGGCCTGGGCCGGCTGAAGAATCGCGTAATCTAGTAATCCATTGCCGCTTAAAAAAAATTAAAGAATTTTCTTGCAAAATTCAAAAAATTTGCTTTAATATACTTGTCGGCAAGAAACCTTAGTTACCGGGTTCAGAAACCTTATGAAGGGGGTGGGAATGAAAAAGAAAATTTATGGTTATGAGTTAGTGCTGGACCTTCATGGATGTGATCCCAAGGTTCTAACTTCTAAAAAAAAGTTACAGCTTTATGTTGATCGGCTTTGCCAGCTGATTAAAATGAAAAAATACGGCAAGACCCTGATTCCTTATTTTGGCGAGAAAGAGGAGTTTACCAAGGGTTATTCACTAGTCCAATTGATTGAGACCAGCTCGATTACCGGGCATTTTTCGGATAATTGGGGCCGGGCCTATATCAATATCTTTTCCTGCCGCAAATTTAACCGCAAGCTGGCCAAAAAATTTACCCGCCAATTCTTCAAAGCTAAGACGATTGAGAACAGGTTTCTCGTTCGTTAATACAGAAGTGTAGGCCTTGCCCTCCTTATAAGGCAAGGGCCAAGCCCAAAATGGCAGGCCTTCGGCCTATCCCTACCCTCAAAATGCAAAATAAAACTTACGATGTAATAGTTGTGGGCGCTGGGCACGCCGGCGTGGAAGCCGGTTTAGCCTCAGCCCGGATGGGCTGCGTTACTTTACTGATTACCTTAGATCTGGATAAAGTTGGATTTCTTTCCTGCAACCCGGCAATAGGAGGCATTGGTAAGGGGCAACTGGTTAAAGAAATCGATGCCTTAGGCGGTGAGATGGCCAGGGCCACGGATGCCTGTTGTATCCAGTCGCGAATCCTTAACGCTTCTAAGGGCGCCGCAGTCCGGTCGACCCGGGCCCAGGTAGACAGAAAGAAATACGCCTTATATATAAAGCGCACCCTGCGCGCTCAAAAAAGACTTAAAGTGCGGGCAGCGGAAGTAGTGGCGTTGATTGTTGAGGCCGGTCAAGTCCGAGGCGTAGTCACTAAGAAGGGAATTAGGCTGAATGCCCGCGCGGTTATCGTAACTTGCGGCACTTTTCTCAATGGCCTGATTCATATCGGGATGCGTTCTTTTCCGGGCGGCCGGATCGAGGAGCAAACGGCAAGCGTTGCCCTGGCTGAAAATTTACGTAGTTTAGGTTTTTCTACGCTGCGTTTTAAAACCGGCACTTGCGCGCGCTTAGACGCTCAGTCCATCGATTTTTCACGGATGCAGATTCAAAACGGAGATACCGACCCGCGGCCGTTTTCACTTTCCACAAAGAAACTTTTACTTAAACAAGTCCCTTGTTACATTACTTATTCCGATGAAAAGGCCCACCGGATTATTCGCCAAAATTTAAAGCAATCGCCTCTTTTTAGCGGCAAGATTGTGGGTACCGGAGTAAGGTATTGCCCTTCTTTTGAGGATAAGGTAGTCAAATTTTCCCACCACCCGCGGCATCAGATTTTTTTGGAGCCCGAAGGCTTAAGCAGTAATGAGTATTACCCTAATGGTCTTTCGACCAGTTTGCCTGAGCCGGTTCAGGCAAAACTGATTCATTCTATCCCGGGTCTTGAACGAGTCAAGATCAATCGCTTTGGTTACGGCATCGAGCATGATGTCGTGGATGCCACCCAGCTTTATCCCAGCCTCGAGACAAAATTAGTGAAAAACTTGTATTTTGCCGGACAGATTAATGGCACCACCGGTTATGAAGAAGCCGCAGGCCAAGGCTTAATCGCCGGCATTAATGCCGCCCTGCGCTTGAAGGGTAAGCCGGCCTTTATTCTGGATCGTTCCACAAGCTATATCGGGGTCTTGCTTGATGACTTGACCACCAAAGGTACGCTTGAGCCCTACCGGATGTTTACTTCGCGCGTAGAATACCGGCTGATTATTCGCGAAGATAATGCCGATTTACGCTTAAGAGAGCACGGATATAAATTGGGCCTGATCAGCGGTCTGGAGTTTAAAAAGACCCAAAACAAACAACAGCAAATCCAGGCCGGCATAGAAGTACTTAAAAAAACCAAAATTAATAATATTACTCTTTTTCAGCTGTTAAAGCGGCCGCAAACCAAGATAGCGGATATCAAGCAGGTCTTGCCAAAACGGACATTGCCCAGCGCGCTTCAGGGCATAGAAATTGAAATCAAGTATTCAGGCTTCATTCAGCGGCAACTCGCCGACCTGCGTGATTTTAAGCATTTAGAGAAGATTGTCTTGCCTGAACGCATAGATTACAATCAGGTCAACGGCCTTTCTTTAGAGATTAAAGAGAAGTTAACCAAGTTCAGGCCGCTGACCCTGGGCCAGGCCCAGCGCATCTCCGGCATTACCCCCGCGGCGATTATGGTCTTAATGGTTTACATTAGAAAGCGAAAAAAGTGAGCAGCTCACCCAGGCTGTATTATAAATTTTCTGAGTACCTTAAGGGGCACTATGGTTCTCGGGTGCACAAGGTCAGCGTCGATGCCGGTTTTTCTTGTCCTAATCGCGACGGCACAATTGGCCAAACCGGTTGTATCTATTGCGATAACCGCGCGTTTAGTTTCAACAGCAGAAGAGCTTCACCGCCGCTTGAGGTCCAGATTCAGGAAGGCATCCAGGCCGGCCGGAAGCGGTTTAAGGCCGAGCGATTTATCGTCTATTTTCAGGCCTTTACCAACACCTATGCTTCGGTCCGGGAACTAAAAAAGAAATATGACACGATTAAGAAATTTAAAAATATTGTTGGCCTGGCTATCGGTACCCGGCCGGACTGCGTTAATGATGAAATCCTGGACTTGATCGACAGCTATGCCCGGGATTATGAAGTTTGGCTTGAATACGGATTGCAGAGTATCCACGAAAAGAGCTTAGCGCTAATCAATCGCGGCCACACTTTTGGGGACTTCCTGGCCGCGGTTAGACAGACCCGGAAAAGGACCGGGATTAAGATTTGCGCCCACACAATCTTAGGGTTGCCCGGTGAAACCAAGCAGGATGTTTTAAAGACAGCCAGTGAGATTGGCCGGCTAAGACTCGAGGGGGTCAAAATTCATCCTTTGCATGTTATTAGAGGTACGCAATTAGAAGGATTACTCCGGCAGGGCCGGTATCAGCCTTTGGATTTGGCGGAATATGTCAGTTTAGTCAGCGCATTTTTAGAGTATCTTTGGCCGGATACTGTAATTCAGCGACTCAGCGCTGATTGTCCGGCCGAAGTTTTAGTCGCGCCATTGTGGGTTCTGGAGAAGGCCCGGACTTTGCGGGAAATAGACCGCCTGCTTTTAGCTCAAGCGGGGTTTCAGGGCCGGCTTTTTAAGGATTGACTTGTAAATTCTATTGTGATATAAATATAAGCTGACGATGAAAAAGGACCGTATTTTAGTTATTGATGATGAGCTGGTCATCTGTACGCTTTTGTCGGATGTGCTCAAAGACAGAGGCTATGATGTGGAGTATTGCCAGAGCCCCACTGAAGGACTGAAGCTTATTGCCGGCGGCAAGTTTGATGTCGTGATTATGGACTTAAAGATGCCGGAGATTGAAGGCACCGAGCTCTTAAGAGAGATCAAGCTTAAAGAAGATCCCGATGCCGTAGTGATTGTGATTACCGGCCACGGCACTCTAGAATCAGCTCAGCATGCCTTAAGACTAGGGGCTTATGATTATATTACCAAGCCGTTTAAGCCGGACCGGATCTATTTTACCGTGCGCCGGGCAGTAGCCTCAAGAAAATTAGTCGAGAAAAACAAAAAACTGCTCAGCCAACTGCAGGATGAGCGCAACAAATTAGAGCAGCGGATTAAGGCCGGCGTTAAGGAAGCCGAATTTATCTACTATATTGCCCGGGAGATTTCCTCTTCTTTAGAGCTGGAAGAAGTCTTACCCAATATTATCGATAGTATCGTTGAAAAATTAAATGTGACCAGATGCAGCTTGCTGCTTTTTAATGAAGACGGCCAAATCTTATCCATTAAATATGCCCGGGGCTTGAATAAAGAGGTAATTAGGCAGACTCTGCTCAAGAAAGGAGAGAAGATCTCCGGTTGGGTAGCCGAACAAAGCGAGCTGATCTTCTCAGAAGACGTGAATAGCGATCCTCGTTTTTCCCGCCGCAAGCAGGAGAAGTACTATAGCCGTTCGTTAATCAGCATTCCTTTGATTGTCCGCAACGAATGCATCGGCGTAATTAATATTAACGATAAAAAAACCGAGCATAATTTTACCGACTCCGACTTACAGTTGTTAAAACAGGTTGCTTCCGAGATCTCGATCGGTATTGTCAACGCCAAACTTTATAAAAATTTACAAGATACTTACCAGCACACGGTCAAGGCCTTGCTCTCGGTGATTGACACCAAAGACCGCTATACCAAGACTCATTCCGAGCAGGTGATTAAATACGCGGTAGCTATGGCTCAGGAAATAGGCCTGCCCTTAAAAGAGATAGAAACGATTAAAGAGGCCGGCCGGCTACATGATCTGGGCAATCTCGGTGTGCATGATTATATCCTGACTAAGGCCGAGAAGCTTACTCCCAAAGAATGGGAAGAGGTCAAGCTGCACGCCTTAACCGGAGTGAAGATCCTGAAGCCGTTAAATATCAAAAAAGGGGTGACCCGGCTGATCGAGCAGCACCATGAGCGTTTCGACGGCAAGGGCTACCCTAACGGGCTCAAAGGTGAAGAGGTAGAATTGGGGGCGCGGATAATGGCTGTGGCCGATGCCTACGACGCTATGGTCAGCTCCCGGCCGTATCGAAAGGCTCTTTCCAAGCCTGAGGCGATCAATGAGCTGAATAAAAATAGCGGCAGCCAATTCGACCCGCTGGCAGTAAAGGCCTTGCTGCGAGTATTAGAGAAAGAGGACTAGAGACGACAAATGAAAGAGCGCATATTGATTATTGAGGATGACCAGACCTTTCGCCAGACCTTAGATCAGCTTTTACAAAAGGAAGGTTACTCCGTAACCGGGGCGCGCGATGGCTTTCAGGCCATGGAGCAGGCCAAAAAGAACCTGTTTGAGCTGATTGTGGCCGATGTCAGATTGCCCGGGGGCATGGATGGTATTGAGGCGATCAGGAATATCAAAGAGATCAGGCCGGATGCTAAGAGCATGGCCATAGTAATTACCGGTTACGCCGATGAAGATGCCCCGATCAGGGCGATCAAAGTCGGGGTAGATGACTATATTTATAAACCGTTTAAAAGTGAGGAATTCTTACATAGCGTCGAGCGCAATATCAAGGTCCGCCGGCTGGAGAAAGAACTCGAAGAACACTTAATCAAGCTGGAGAAGATGAACATCAGTCTGGAAAAGGTCAATGCCGAGTTAAAAACAGCCCAGGCCGCGTTGCAGCGCTCAAATAATGAGCTGGAGAATTGCAATGTCCAGTTAGAGCAGAAGGTCCAGGACAAGACCAAACAATTAAAGCAAGCCGAGGCCCAGTTACTTCAATCAGCTAAGATGTCGGCGATCGGCCAATTGGGCGCCGGCGTGGCCCACGAATTAAATAACCCCTTAGGCGGCATCTTAGGCTACGCCCAGTTTATTCTGAAAAAAATGAACCGGCCTAATTTTTCGCTTAAGGATACTAAGCCCTGCAAACAATATGTCGAATATATCGAAAAAGAGGCCAAGCGCTGCATGACGATTGTGGAGAATCTGTTAGTATTTTCCCGCAAATCCAATGCGGTATATGAGCCGCTGGACATTCAAAAGGCAATCGAAGCCACTTTAGCCATTCTTCGTGGCCAGCTGAAAATAACAGGAATTAAGGTCGCGGTCAATTATGCCAAAAGCTTACCTCAGGTATCCGGTAATATTAATCAGCTGCAGCAGGTATTTACTAACATTATCATTAATGCCCAGAACGCCATGCCTAAAGGCGGAGAATTGCAAATTAAGGTAGATAGTAAAGCTAAACAGAAGCAGTTGGCGATTAAATTTCAAGATACAGGCAGTGGAATCGCTAAAGAGAATTTAGATAAGGTCTTTGATCCGTTCTTTACTACCAAACAAGACTGGAAATCGGTAGGTATTGGTTTGGCGATTAGCTATCAGATTGTTCAGGAACATAAGGGCGCGATTACAGTATCCAGCCAGTTGGACAAAGGCAGCATCTTTACAGTTACTTTACCAGCTCTTTAGAATTTAACCGCAGGCGGCCAAGGATGAAAAAGAAAATTAAGATTTTGGTTGTTGACGACGAGCCGGTCATCCGCAGCCTATTTACGGATTTGCTCGAAGATCAAGGTTATCAAGCCGTGACCGTGCAAAATGGCTTAGAGGCCGTTGAGGCAGTCCAGAGCGAAGATTTTGCCCTGGCCTTTATGGATGTGCACATGCCTTTGATGAACGGAGTCGAGGCCTTAAGGAAAATCAGAAAGATCAGGCCCCAGATGCGGATTGCGATGATGGACAGCTTTCCTAATTGTTTGATCGAAGAGGCTAAAAAAGAAGGGGTACTTACCTGTATTCATAAACCATTTGAGATTAAACTGGTGTTTGAAATTATCGAGCAGGTTGAAAAAGGAGAAGACAGTCTATGCGCGCAGGCCGGATCTTAGTAATTGATGACGAAGACTCGATTTGTAATCTTTTAAAAGATAGTCTCTCGGAAAAGGGTTATACCGTAGTCACGGCCCAGAACGCCAAAGAAGGCTTGAAAAAAGCCAAGAGCGAACAATTCGATTTGTTAATTACGGATTTACGAATGCCCCAAATGGATGGCTTGGAGATTATCAGGGAATTGAATAAAACCTGCGAAGATACCGTGGCGATTATGATTACCGGCTATCCTTCTTTTGAAACCGTTCAGGAGGCCTTACGCTTATCCGCTTACGATTATATTTCCAAACCATTTAATTTAGAGCAGGTCCTTTTTACCGTAAAAAGAGCGGTAGAGTTTAGGCGCCTGAAACAGGCCAACAAAGAGTTGCTGGGCAGGCTGGAGGGAGACAACGTCATCTTAGAGAAAAAGGTCGATGAAAGGACCAAAGACCTAAAAGACCTTTATCGCAATATCCATTCCGCCTATATGTCGACGGTCAAGGCCTTGGCTCAAGTAATCGACGCCAAAGACCACTATACCCACAGCCATTCAAAGAAAGTAACTAAGTACGCCACCGCCATTGCCCAAGAGCTGGATTTTCCTTCCGAACAGATAGAGGTCTTAAGAGAGGCCTGCCAATTGCATGATTTAGGTAAAATCGGCATCCACGATTATATCTTGAATAAACCCGATAAACTGACTAAGAAAGAGTGGGATGAGGTTAGGCTCCATTCTTTGCGCGGCGCGGAAATCTTAGACCCGCTGGCATTTCTCGAAGACGTGACTGTATTAATCAAGCAGCACCATGAGCGCTATGACGGCAAAGGCTATCCCCTGGGACTCAAAGCGAAAGACATAAAACAGGGGGCGCTGATTATTGCCGTTGCCGATTCCTTTGACGCGATGATTTCCGAACGACCTTACCGTAAACCTTTCTCTAAAGAGTACGCGATTGCCGAACTGAAGAAAAATAGCGGCACGCAATTCGATCCCCAGGTAGTCAAAGCCTTTCTCAAAATTTTATCTGAGAACCCGCTAATCATAGAGTCCGACGCGAAAAAAACCAAACCAAAAAAGATAAAAAGTGGCAAAAAAAGATAAAGCTGCAGTTTTAGAGGCCAAAGGCGCAAAACCGGTTGTTGCGGCCTTGGCTAAAATCAGTGAAGCGATTACTTCTGATTCGTATCTTGAGGATATCCTCAAACTGATTGTTACTGTTACCGCCGAGGTGATGGGTTCTAAAATCTGCTCCTTGTTGCTGCTGAATAAATCTACTCAGGAGCTGGAGGTCAAGGCCACCCAATCGATTAGCGAGGCCTACAACAAAAAATCCAATCTCAAATTCGGCCAGGGCATTGCCGGAAGAGTAGCCCAGGACGGCCAGCCGCTGAGAGTTGCCGATGTGCGCAAAGACGCCCATTACATCAACCGTGAAATTGCTAAAAAAGAGAAGCTTTGTTCGCTGTTGAGCGTGCCTTTGATTTTTAAAGGCAGCGTCATCGGCGTGTTAAACAGTTACACCTCTACGCCGCATCAATTCAATAAAAGCGAGATCAATGTCTTAAAATCAATAGCTAATCAGGCGGCGATAGTGATTGAGAATTTCCGGCTGGTAGTCGAATCCAAAGTTATTAAGGAAGAGCTGGAGTCGCGTAAGGCCATTGAGCGGGCCAAAGGCATCTTAATGCGGCAGGAGGGCCTGAATGAGCAGGATGCCTATGCCCGGATCAGAAAATACAGCATGGACAGCCGCAAGAGCATGCGTGAGATCTCCGAGGCGATTATCGTCAATGAGGAGATGAAACGGACATTTAAAAAATAGGTTTGACGGAAATAATAAAAACGGATATAATCAAGCTCCCAGTCGAAAGATCGATACAATGTTGTATCAGGATACAGAACAATGGCGTTCTGAACACCTAGGTGGTTCAGAACGTTTTTTTATATCATAGCGGCAGAGGAGGGAAAAGACGATGTCAGAGGCAAAAACGAAGAAGTTCATGCAGGGTTTAATAGAGAAGAATCCGGGTGAAAATGAATTCCACCAGGCAGTTGAGGAAGTAGTTGCATCCTTAATGCCATTCTTAGAAAAAAATCCTAAATATCAGCAGGCCAGGATCCTGGAGCGGATTGTAGATCCGGAGCGAGTGCTGATATTCCGCGTACCCTGGCTTAATGACAAAGGAGAAGTTCAGGTCAACCGTGGTTTTCGCATCGAGATGAACAGCGCCTTGGGCCCATATAAAGGAGGCTTGCGTTTTCATCCCAGCGTCAATTTAGGAATCTTAAAATTTTTAGCCTTTGAGCAGGTATTTAAGAATAGTCTGACTACTCTGCCGATGGGCGGTGGAAAAGGCGGTTCGGATTTCAACCCCAAGGGCAGGTCGGATAATGAAGTAATGAAGTTTTGCCAGAGTTTTATGACGGAGCTCGCCCGACACATTGGTCCGGATACCGATGTTCCGGCCGGAGATATCGGAGTGGGTGGCCGTGAAATCGGTTATCTTTTCGGCCAATACAAAAGACTGCGCAATGAGTTTACCGGTGTGCTGACCGGCAAAGGCCTCAACTGGGGCGGCAGCCTGATCAGGCCCGAAGCTACCGGTTATGGCTGCGTCTATTTTGCAGAGGAGATGCTCAAGACCAGGGGCGACTCGATGCGTGGAAAGGTCTGCACAGTTTCCGGTTCCGGGAATGTTTCCCAGTATACCGTAGAGAAGGTGTTGCAATTAGGCGGTAAGGTAGTTACTTTATCCGATTCCAACGGATATATCTACGATAAACACGGAATTGATGAGAAAAAATTGGCTTTTGTAATGGAGCTTAAAAATGTCAAGCGCGGCCGAATCAAGGAATACGCCAAGGAATACGATTGCGAATATCACCAGGCCGGCAGATGGCCCTGGGAGCGGGAGTGCGATGTGGCTTTTCCTTCGGCTACGCAAAACGAAGTCAGCGAATCCGACGCCAAAAAACTGGTTAAGAACGGTTGTCTCTGTGTTGCCGAGGGGGCCAATATGCCCACCAGACCCGAGGCGGTAAAAGTGTTTCAGGAGGCTAAGATTCTTTTTGGCCCCGGCAAGGCCGCTAACGCCGGCGGAGTAGCTACTTCGGGACTGGAGATGTCTCAGAACAGCCAGAGATTGTCCTGGACTCGAGAGGAAGTGGATCAGAAATTACATCAAATCATGATTGCCATTCATGAGCAATGCGCCAAGTATGGCAAAGAAGGCAAATATATCGATTATGTCAAGGGGGCCAACATCGGCGGTTTTGTCAAGGTCGCCGATGCGATGCTGGATCAGGGAGTAGTTTAAAACTTTTTTAGATTTTTCTTGACAAATTTATTTCTGGTGATATACTTTAATTGACAATGATGTAAAAAGGCAAAGAAGCCTCAAGATGAATCTTGAGGCTTTTTATTTGCCCGCAACACTTAGTTCGTCGAAGTTCCTAAGTGAGGCGCATAAGGCAGGGAGAGCCCTTTTTAGGCAATGATTAGCCTGGGAGAGGGCATTTTTATTTTTAGCTTAAGTTGACATAGAAAAGGAGGAAAAGACAATGAATTTACAAAGACCGAATGCAAATGATGCCACCAGGACATTTAACCGCTCAAGGAATGTAGTTCCCGGTTCCGGAGTTTGTTCCCGCTGTATTGACGGCTGCAAGGGAAACTGCGAGGCGTTTAAGGCCGCTTTTAGAGGCAGAGAGGTAATCTATCCCGGGCCTTTTGGAGAGGTAACCGCCGGGGCCGACAAAAATTACCCTGTGGATTATTCACATCTGAATATTCAGGGTTATGCCCAGGGGGCCAAGGGCCTGCCTAATAAAGTCGTTCCCAGCCCCGATACAACCAAATTTCCCGACGTGGATGTTGAAACAGCATACGGATGGAGCAAAAAAGTGAAGATGCGCCTGCCAATTTTTACCGGTGCCCTGGGCTCAACAGAAATAGCCGATAAAAACTGGGAACACCTGGCTGTGGGAGCAGCTATCTCCGGGATTACTTTAGTCTGCGGAGAAAATGTTTGCGGCGTTGACCGCTGTCTTGAGTTGGATAAACAAGGTAAGATTAAGAAATGTCCGGAAATCGACCGAAGGATAGAGATTTACAAAAACTTTCATGAAGGCTATGGGGAGATATTGGTGCAGATGAATGTGGAAGACACCCGCCTCGGTGTAGCTGAGTACGCTATCAAAAAGCATAAACTCCAGACTATTGAACTTAAGTGGGGCCAGGGGGCAAAATGTATTGGCGGAGAAATCAAGGTCAGAAGCATTGAGCGGGCACTTGAACTTAAGAAGCGTGGTTATATTATAACTCCCGACCCCTCGGTTCACGCTAACCAACAGGCTTTCAAAGACGGAGCGATCAAGGAATTCGAAAGACACTCTCGTTTAGGCTTTGTTTCCGAAGAGGCCTTTCTTAAGGAGGTGGAGCGTTTAAGAAAACTCGGGTTTCAACGCGTTACCCTGAAGACCGGGGCTTATTCAATGAAAGAGCTGGCTATGGCCATCAGATACTCCTCAATAGCTAAGATTGATCTGTTGACAATTGACGGCGCTCCCGGAGGCACCGGAATGAGCCCCTGGAGAATGATGGAAGAGTGGGGCATCCCTACTTTTTATTTACAATCCTTGGCCTATGAGTTCTGCGAAAAACTTAAACAGCAAGGTCTGCGTGCCCCTGACATCGCTGTCGCCGGAGGATTTTCCAGCGAAGATCAGGTGTTTAAGGTGATTGCCATGGGTGCTCCCTATGTTAAGGCCGTCTGTATGGGCCGGGCGCTGATGATTCCTGCTTTTGTAGGTAAGAATATCGGGATCTGGCTTAAACAGGGAAAGCTTCCCCCTACAGTGTCGGAATTTGGCCGGACAAAAAAGGAAATCTTTGTCAGCTATGAAGAGTTAGTAGATAAATACGGCAAAGACGTCGATAAAATCCCTCTGGGTGCTATTGGAATCTACTCTTTTACCCAGAAGATTAAAGTCGGACTGCAACAGCTGATGGCCGGGAGCAGAAATTTCAGATTAAGCGCAATTTCCCGCCAGGATTTGATGTCTTTGACCGAAGAGGCGGAAAAGATTTCCGGCATTCCTTATGTAATGGACGCCTATCGCCGAGAGGCAGAAGATATTATTAAAGGAAAGGGGTGCTGATATGCGTAAGAAAGGGCTTTGCATTAGCTGTATCTATGAGAGCTGGTGCGTCTTTCGTAGAAAATTTCCGGTTTTAGAATGCGAGGAGTTTATATCTTTCAGAGCAGACCCTGCAAAGACGAAAAAGGCCAGGTCCTCAAAGAGGAAAGTCGATTAAATATTCGTTTTTTTGGCTGTTGCAAAAGGTGTTTGCTCTGTGATATAATAGGCCGCAAAATATAGGACTATGACAGTATAGAAAGGAAAGCTGATGCCCAGAAGAGAAGATATCAAGAAGGTGCTGATTATTGGCTCCGGGCCAATCATTATCGGCCAGGCCTGTGAGTTCGACTATTCCGGGACGCAGGCCTGTAAGGCCTTAAAAGAAGAAGGCTACGAAGTAGTTTTGGTTAATTCCAATCCGGCCACGATTATGACCGACCCGGGCATGGCCGATCAGACTTATATTGAGCCCCTGACCGTAGAGACTATAGAGAAGATTATCGAGAAAGAAAGACCGGATGGGCTGCTTTCTAATTTAGGCGGCCAGACCGGCTTAAATTTATCTTCCAGTCTGTATAAATCCGGCGTCCTGAAAAAATACGGCGTGGAGATTATCGGGGTCAAGGCCGACGCGATTGAGCGCGGAGAAGACCGGATTGCCTTTAAAGAGACGATGAATAAACTGGACATCCCGATGCCCAAGTCGGCGCCCTGCTATTCTGTTGAGGAGGCCGAGAAAATAGCCGAGGAATTAGGCTATCCGGTGGTCCTGCGTCCGGCTTATACAATGGGCGGAACCGGCGGGGGATGCGCCTATAATATCGAGGAATTAAGGACGATTGTGGCCCGCGGTTTAAGCATTAGTTTGGTGCATCAGGTGTTAGTTGAGGAGGCGGTGATCGGCTGGGAAGAGCTGGAGCTGGAGGTAGTCCGCGACTCCAAGAATAAGAAGATTACCGTTTGCTTTATCGAAAACATCGATGCCATGGGCGTGCATACCGGAGATAGCTTCTGCTCCGCCCCGATGCTTACCGTGCCTGTTGCCCTACAGAAGAAAATGCAGGAGCTCTCTTATAAAATAGTCGACGCCATTGGCGTGGTCGGCGGGACCAATATCCAATTTGCCCACAATCTCAAAGACGATAGACTAGTGGTCATCGAGATCAATCCCCGCACTTCGCGTTCATCGGCCCTGGCTTCCAAGGCCACCGGTTTTCCGATTGCCCGCATTTCCACTAAGTTGGCCGCGGGATTAAACATGGATGAGATCCCCTATTGGCGCAAAGGCACCTTAGATAAATATGAGCCGTGGGGCGAGTATGTAGTAATTAAGTTTGCCCGCTGGGCCTTTGAGAAGTTTCCCGGAGCCAAGGATATCCTGGGCACGCAGATGCGGGCCGTGGGTGAGGTAATGAGCATTGCCAAGAACTTCAAAGAGAGCTTTCAAAAAGCAATTCGTTCCTTAGAGATCAAGCGTTATGGTTTAGGCGGGGCCAAGGATTTTAAGACCCTTTCCCTGGATAGGCTAAAGGCTAGATTAGCCGCGCCTTCAAGCCAACGCGTTTTTCTAATGTATGAGGCCCTGCGCCAGGGCGCCGAAGTCGAAGAACTGTATCAGCTGACCCGCATCGGGCGCTGGTTTATCAAAGAGATGAAAGAGCTGGTTGATTTTGAGCAGGAGCTGCTTAAATATTCCTGGAGCAAGCTACCTGATGAAAAACTAATCCAGGCCAAGGAATGGGGCTTTGCCGACCGCTACCTGGCCGGCCTATTTGGAGTCGCGGAAAAAGAAGTGAGAGAGAAAAGAATCAGCCTGGGTAAAAAAGTAGCTTATGAGCCGGTTCCGGTCAGCGGAGTGGAAAACGCCGCTTACTATTATTCTACCCACAATGGCGAAGATAAGGTCCCGGTTTCCGCCAACAGGAAAATAATGATCTTAGGCGGCGGACCGAATAGAATCGGCCAGGGCATTGAGTTTGATTATACCTGCGTGCACGCGGCCTTTGCCTTGCGCGATGAAGGTTTTGAGTCAATCATGGTCAATTGTAACCCCGAGACCGTCTCTACTGATTATGATACCTCGAACAAGCTCTATTTTGAGCCCTTAACCGTTGAGGATGTGTTAGCGATTTATGACAAGGAAAAACCCGAAGGCGCGATTGTCCAGTTTGGCGGTCAGACTCCTTTGAATCTGGCCAAAGAACTCAAAGAGAACGGGGTCAATATCTTAGGCACTACACCTGAGAGTATTCATTTCGCCGAGGACCGGGAGCGTTTTCGCCAAAAGATGATTGATTTAGATATTCCTCAGCCTGAAGGCGCCATTGCGCATTCCTTAGATGAGGCCATCACTATCGCCAACAGAATCGGCTATCCGTTAATGGTCCGTCCTTCCTATGTTTTAGGCGGCCGGGGCATGGAAGTGGTCTATGATGAGACCATGCTGCGTAATTACGCTAAACAGGCTATTGAGGTCAGCGCCGAACATCCGATGTTGATCGATCGGTTCTTGGAGCATGCCGTGGAGACCGAGGTCGATGCCCTTTCTGACGGAGAGACTACCTTTGTGGCCGCGATTATGGAACATATTGAGCTGGCTGGCGTACATTCCGGAGACTCAGCCTGCGCGATTCCCTCCAGAACGATTAAGGAAGAGCACCTAAAAACGATAGAACAATACACCACAGTCATTGCCAAGGAGCTGGGCGTAATTGGCCTGATGAATATTCAGTATGCCATCTGTGATGATAAGGTCTATATCCTGGAGGCCAACCCCAGGGCTTCGCGCACAGTGCCGATCGTATCCAAAATGACCGGCGTGCCGATAGCCCGCATCGCCACGCAGGTAATGTTAGGTAAAAAGATTAAAGACTTTCCGGAACTGAAGAAAGTCAAACTGCCTTATGTGGGGGTCAAAGAAGCGGTATTTCCCTTTAACATGTTTCCGGAAGTAGATCCGCTGTTAGGCCCGGAAATGAGGGCTACCGGAGAAGTAATGGGCATTGCCAATACATTTGGCCTGGCTTTCTATAAAGCCGAAGAGGCCGCCGGCACTACACTGCCCTTAAAAGGGACTGTGCTTTTGAGCGTATCCAATAAAGATAAGACTAGTTTAGTCTCCCTGGCCCAGCGGCTAAAAAGCTTAGGGTTTAATATCCTGGCCACAGAGGGCACAGCCAAGTTCTTGCAAGAAAAAGGGATTGATAATACCACAATCAAGAAATTACACGAAGGCCGGCCGAATATTGCCGACGCGATCAAGAACAATGAGGTTAATTTGATTATCAATACCCCTGTTGGCCGCAGCGGCAAGCACGATGATAGCTATATTAGGATGCAGGCCATCCAATATAAGATTCCCTACATTACTTCACTTACGGCGGCGCAGGCCAGCGTTGAGGGAATCGAGGCTACTGTCAAAGGCAAGTCTGCGCCTAAGTCGCTGCAGGACTATCATAAAGAACTGAAAACCGAAGACGCATGCCTAAAGACTGGATCGCCATCTTAGATTTCGGCTCACAATACACCCACCTGATTGCCCGCCGGGTCAGAGAGTCCGGCGTTTACTCGGAGATTGTGCCTTTTAATATTTCGCCCTATACGGTAATGGCCCGCAAACCCAAGGCCTTAATCCTCTCCGGTGGGCCAGCCAGTGTCTCCGAAAAGAACAGCCCGGCTTGTGATCCGACTATCATTAATTTCGGCCTGCCGGTTCTGGGTATTTGCTATGGGGCCCAACTAATGGCGAAGTGTTTAGGCGGTAAGGTGGCCCGGGCCCGGGCCCGGGAGTATGGTCCGGCGAACTTAAGAGTTAAATCCAGCGAGCCCTTATTTCGAGGCTTAAAAAGACAAGAGCCGGTTTGGATGAGCCACGGTGATAAGATCACTAAACTCCCTAGAGGATTTAAGATTATCGGCTCCAGCGGCAACGCCAAAATAGCCGCGCTCAGCGATCAGAAGCGCAGGCTCTACGGAGTCCAGTTTCATCCTGAGGTTGTACACACCCCCCAAGGTAAAAAGATACTCAATAATTTCATCTTTGGCATTGCCAAATGCAAGCGCAGCTGGAACATGCATTCGTTTGTCCAGGATTCGATCAAGTCCTTAAAAGAAAAGATCGGCCGGGAAAAAGTCTTATGCGCCTTAAGCGGGGGCGTGGATTCCTCAGTATTGGCGATATTATTACATCGGGCGATCGGCAAAAATTTAGTGGCCATCTTCATTGACAACGGCCTGTTGCGTAAAGATGAGGTCCGCTTAGTCAAGCAGAGGTTCAAGAATAACTACCGCTTAAATCTGAAAGTAGTCAACGCCCAAAATGTGTTTTTAAGGGCGCTGGCGCGCGTCAGCGATCCCGAGCAGAAACGCAAGATTATCGGTAGAAAATTTATTCGGGTATTTGAAAAAGAAGCGAAGAAGTTGGGCCAGATTAAATTCTTAGCTCAAGGTACGCTTTATCCGGATGTGATCGAATCATCATCGCCCATCGGCGGGCCTTCGACCACAATTAAGACGCATCACAATGTCGGAGGCCTCCCGCCGAATCTAAAGTTCGAACTGATCGAGCCGCTCAAAGATTTATTTAAGGATGAGGTCCGGGCAGTGGGTAAAGAATTGGGCCTGCCGGATGATTTAATCTGGCGTCAGCCCTTTCCCGGTCCGGGACTGGCGGTGCGCCTGCTGGGTGCGGTGTCTCGAGATAAATTGGAGATCTTACGCCAGGCCGATTGGATCCTGATCAATGAGATCAAAAGAGAGAATCTATATCGTAAACTTTGGCAGTCGTTTTGCGTTTTGTTGCCGGTGCGGACCGTGGGCGTAATGGGGGACAAAAGGACATACGAAAACGTTGTGGTGATAAGGGCCGTCAATAGCGAAGATGCTATGACAGCCCGTTGGGCAAGGTTGCCTTACGAGTTGCTGGAAAACATTTCCAGCCGCATAATCAACGAAGTTAAAGGCGTAAATCGTGTAGTCTATGATGTTTCCTCTAAACCGCCAAGCACCATCGAATGGGAGTAGTGCTCGGTGCAGAGCTGCAAAAAACGCTGATGTTTACTAAGATAAGCTATAAGCTTTAAACCCTAAGCTTCAACTTAGGACAGAAAGAGGAGGTTAAATAATGGAAGCGGAAGTCAAGGTCGATATAACGTTAGCAGAGGAGTTAGGGCTGACTAAAGAGGAGTTTGAGCAGATTAAAAAATTAATGGGTCGTGAGCCGAATTTTACGGAATTAGGCGTTTTTTCGGCAATGTGGTCGGAGCATTGCAGCTACAAAAATTCACGTAAACTATTTAAGCTGTTTCCCACTAAAGGAAAACAAGTATTAGTTGGCGCAGGCGAGGAGAATTCCGGAATCGTAGATATCGGAGACGGCCTGGGAGCAGCTTTTAAGATCGAGTCTCATAATCATCCTTCGGCAGTAGAACCTTTCGAGGCCTCGGCTACAGGAATAGGGGGGTGCCTGCGGGATATATTTACTATCGGAGCCAAGCCTATAGCCGGCTTAGGGGCATTGAGATTCGGCAGTTTGGATAGTGACAAAGTTAAATGGCTATTTAAAGAGGTTATCCGGGGCCTGGCTCACTACGCCAATATCGCGGAGGTGAATGCGGTTGGCGGAGATAGCTATTTTGATGAAAGTTACGAGGGCAATCCTCTGGTGAACGCCTTTGTAGTAGGCGTTGTCAGGCATGAGAATATTGTCAAAGGCACTGCCTCTGGAGTAGGAAATCCCGTATATTATATTGGGGGAGATACAGGCAGGGACGGTGTTGGCGGGGCAAGCTTTGCCTCAAAAGAGATAACCGAGGAATCAGCCGCGGAGAAGAGCGCAGTGGCTATAGGCGACCCAGAGCTCGGTAAGCGCTTACGAGAGGCCTGCCTTGAATTGACAGAAAAGGGCCTGGTGGCGGGTATGCAGGATATGGGCGCCGCCGGTCTGACCTGCTCTTCTTGCGAGACAGCTTCGCGCAGCGGCACAGGCATCGAGATAGACGTAGCCTTAGTTCCCCAGCGAGAAAAAGGCATGACGCCTTATGAGATTCTTTTGTCTGAGTCTCAGGAGCGGATGCTGACCATCTTAAAGGAAGGTAAAGAAAAACAGGCCGTGGATATTCTAAAGAAGTGGAATGTCAATGCGGTCAAGATTGGACAGGTGATAGAGGAAAGATTGCTGCGGGTTAAAGAAAATAGCGTGGTAGTCTGCGAGATACCGCCGGAATTACTTACAAAGGAAGCGCCTCTCTATGATAGAGAAGTTCAGGAACCTGCTTATTTGCAACAGACCCGGAACTTAAACCGCGAATCTATACAGGAGCCCGAGGATTTAAATCAGACGTTACTGCAGGTGTTAGACTCGCCCACTATTGCCAGTAAAGAGTCGGCATATAAGAACTTTGGTACCTTCGGTAATGGAGTAGCCGTAGGCGCGGGCTCGGACGCAGCTGTAATTAGACTTAAGGGCACCAACAAGGCCTTAGCGATAAGCGTGGATTGTAATGGCCGCTATTGCTATCTCAATCCCTATCACGGCGCAATGATGGCGGTGGCCGAGGCCGCCAGAAATATAGTCTGCTCCGGAGGCAGGCCTTTGGCAATTACCGACGGACTAAATTTCGGCAACCCGATGAAACCCGAGAATTACTGGCAGTTTGCCAAATGTATCGAAGGGCTTTCGGCTGCCTGCAAGACGTTAGATACCCCTGTAGTCAGCGGTAACGTCAGTTTCTACAATGAAAATCCAAAAGGGGCGATAGACCCGACTCCAATGGTTGGCATGATTGGGTTGATTAAGGACGCAGATAAATATGTTACCCAGGATTTCAAAAACGCGGGTGATTGGATTGTCCTTTTAGGTGAGAATAAGGCTGACCTTTCGGGCAGCGAATATCTATACCGGGTACATAAGCAAAAGAAAGGCGATCCCCAAATAGATATAGAAAGAGAAAAGGCAGTTCAGCAGGCAGCTCTTGAGGCGATTGAATCAGGTATTATCAACTCCGCCCATGACTGTTCAGAAGGCGGCTTAGCTACAACTTTAGTTGAGTCTTGCATCACAAATGCAGACCAAATGTTGGGCGCCCAGATAAAACTGGATAGAGCAAAGAACGCAGGTATCCGCGTAGATGAACTTCTTTTTGGTGAGGCCCCTTCACGGATAGTGGTTTCACTAAACAAAGCTAACCTGGATGCCTTAGAAGAAATTGCCGGCAAATACTCTATCCCCTATCAGACTCTGGGCAATGTTGGCGGAGAAAACTTAACAGTTGAATACGCAGGAAAAGAAGTAATTAACCTTCCTTTGGCAAAATTGAATGATACTTGGAGGAAAACAATCCCTGCCCGATTAGAAAAGTAGCATTATTAAAAAAAAGGGGGGGGGCGGAACCGCCTCTCCCTTTTTAATTGGAGATAGGATTGAGCGATGGATACATACGTTGCCGTCATTGATTACGGTTTAGGCAACTTACGCAGCGTCAGCAAGGCCTTAGAGCTGGTCGGCGCGGAAGTCCGAGTGACTAACCGCCCTCAAGACATTGTTGATGCCCGGTCGATAGTCCTGCCCGGTGTGGGCGCTTTTAAACGGGCGATGGATAATTTAAGCGGCCTGCATTTGATTAATCCGATTACTCAGGCTATCCAGCAGGGCAAGCCTTTCTTAGGTATTTGTTTGGGCCTGCAGGTATTATTTACCGAGAGTGAAGAGTACGGCACTTGCCAGGGCCTGGGCCTGATCCGGGGCCGAGTGAGAAGATTCAAAGAAGACCTGAAGATTCCGCACATGGGCTGGAACAGTATTCAGCTCTCAGCTCTTGGCTCTGAGCTCTCAGTTTTTAAAGATATTCCGGACCAAAGTTATTTTTATTTTGTGCATTCCTACTTCGTTGAGCCGGAGAATGATATTGTATCCGTAGCCACTACCGAGTACGGCCGCGAATTTACCTCAGTAGTTAATCAAGGCAATCTTTGGGGGATTCAATTTCACCCTGAGAAAAGCTCGGACTTAGGCTTAAAAGTATTAAAGAATTTCATGGAGCTAAATAATGTTAGCCAAGAGAATTATCCCTTGCCTTGACGTCAAGGATGGCCGGGTAGTCAAAGGCATTAACTTCATTAATCTTCGCGATGCCGGAGATCCGGTGGAGACCGCGGCCATCTATTCCCGCGAAGGGGCCGATGAGATAGTGTTTCTGGATATTGCCGCCAGCAGGGAAAAACGCAGCACTATCATAGAGGTGGTTACCAAAACCGCGGAAAAAGTTTTTATCCCTTTGACAGTGGGCGGAGGGATCAGGGGCTTAGAGGACATCAGGACCCTGCTTAAAAGCGGCGCGGACAAGGTCTCGATTAACACCGCCGCGGTTGAGAATTCGGATTTAATCAAGCAAGGCGCTGAGGCTTTTGGCGCCCAATGTATTGTGGTGGCCATTGACGCCAAGAGAAAAAAAGATCAAGGCTGGGAAGTTTACACTTACGGCGGGAGTAAACCCACGGGCCGCAACGCCGTAGAGTGGGCCAAACAAGCCGAATACTTAGGCGCGGGTGAGATCCTTCTGACCAGCATGGACCGCGACGGGACCTGCGATGGCTATGATCTGGAACTGACCCGAACAATTGCCGAGGCGGTCAATATTCCGGTGATTGCCTCAGGCGGAGCCGGCAACTTAGAGCATTTACTTCAGGCCTTAACTGAAGGTAAGGCCGATGCCGCCTTAGCCGCCTCAATCTTTCACTACGGCCAATATTCTATTCAACAAGCCAGGGAGTATCTGGCCAATCGCGGCGTCCCCGTTAAAAAATAAAAAAAATATGTGTGGTGTTTTCGGAGTAATCGGACATAGAGACGCAGCCAGACTGACCTATCTGGGCCTCTATGCCTTACAGCACCGCGGTGAAGAAAGCGCCGGCATTGTGGCCTACAACGGCAAGAAGGTCTGCTCGCATAAAGGCATGGGCGCAGTCGGTGATATCTTTAATGAGCAGGCGATTCGCTCATTAAGGGGAAATTTAGCGGTTGGCCATACCCGCTATTCTACTACCGGCGCCTCAGCCGTTAAGAACATCCAGCCGTTTTTAGTCAGCCACCGTAAGGCCCAAATCGCCATTGCCCATAACGGCAATCTGGTCAACACACTGCATTTACGTCTGGCCTTAGAGGAAAAAGGCTCTATCTTTCAGACCACCATGGATTCAGAGATCATTGCCCATCTTTTGGTCAAATCAGCAAAGAAAAATATCCAAGTTGGGGTAGTCGAGGCCCTGGCCCAGTTACAAGGGGCCTTTTCTCTAGTGTTAATGGTCAACGATACTTTAATCGGCGCCCGCGATCCTTATGGCTGGCGGCCGTTATGCATCGGTAAGCTTGATGGCGCCTATGTCTTAGCTAGCGAGACCTGTGCCTTAGACTTAATCCGGGCCAAATATATCCGCGATGTTGAGCCGGGTGAAGTCGTCTTCATTACTAAGCAGGGGCTCAAGTCGGTCAAGCCTTTCCCCAAAACTAAATGCGCCTTCTGTATCTTTGAATTCATCTATTTTGCCCGTCCGGACAGCAATATCTTTGGCCGGAATGTCTACCTGACTCGCAAACGCTTAGGCCGGCAGATGGCCCGCGAACATCCGACCAAAGCCGAGCTAGTGCTGCCCATTCCCGATTCAGGCAATTATGCCGGTTTAGGTTTCGCGCAGAGTTCAAGAATCCCTCTAGAGTTCGGCCTGATTCGAAATCATTACGTTGGCCGGACGTTTATCCAGCCCTCACAGCACATCAGAGACTTTCGGGTCCGGGTTAAGCTTAATCCGATTAAAGAGACCCTTAAAGGTAAGCGGATTGTAATTATTGAGGATTCGATTGTCCGCGGCACTACCTCTCGGGTACGCGTGAAGACCTTACGCCAGGCCGGGGCCAAACAGGTGCACATGCGGGTCAGTTGTCCGCCGCTGCGCTTTCCTTGTTTTTACGGTATTGATTTTCCCACTAAAAAAGAATTAATCGCGCACAATCATAGCGTGGAGTGGATTCGCAAGTTTATCGGCTTGAATAGCCTGAAATATTTGAGCCTCGAGGGCATGCTCAAGGCGATGTTGCTTCCGGCGCATAACTTTTGCACGGCTTGCTTTACCGGAGAATATCCGGTGAAGCCGATCAGAAGGTTAGCCAAAAATATATTAGAACGAAAAAGGAGACAATGAGTAAAGTTACTTGGCAAAAAATACTTAAATTTTGCATGGTCATTGGTTTTGTTTATTTGTTCCTGGTCAGCATTGGCCTGATGGGCGTGGCCTTTAAAGGCTTTGGCAAAGAATTCGCCGAGAATTTGATTCGCACCACTTCTAATCCTTTTGTGGGCTTATTTATCGGCATTTTAGCGACCAGCATCGTGCAGAGCTCATCTACTACAACTTCAATAGTAGTGGGCATGGTCGCCTCCGGCGTGTTAACTGTGCCTAACGCCATCCCGATAGTCATGGGCGCTAATATCGGCACCACTGTCACCAATACGCTGGTCTCCATGGGCCACGTTACTCGGCGCGAAGAGTTTAGCCGGGCGGTCAGCGGGGCCACGGTGCATGATTTCTTTAATCTGGTCTGTGTGGCGATTATGTTTCCTTTAGAGCTGGCTACGGGTTTTTTGCAGAAGCTGGCTACCCGGATGAGTGTCTTGTTTGCTAATGTTGGCGGGATTAAGTTCACCAGCCCGATTAAATTAGCCACCAAGCCAACTATTCATTTTATCGAAAATATGGTACATAATTTTTTGAATTTAGCCCAAAACCCTGCCTATATCTTAATGCTAGTCATCTCGATAGTGTTTTTGTTCCTGGCCTTATTCTTTATTGTGAAATTAATGCGCTCCTTGATCGTCCAGACCGTGGAATCAGCCCTGGATGATATGATTAGCCGCAATGCGGTGATTGGGATTATTGGCGGGTTGTTTTTTACCTCTATCGTCCAGAGCAGCTCAATTACCACTTCGCTAATGGTCCCGCTGATCGCTTCCGGAATCTTGACTATTAGAGGGGCGTTTCCGATAATTTTAGGCGCTAATATCGGCACGACCACTACGGCGATCCTGGCTTCTTTCGCTACCGGAAATCCCGCGGCGATGATTATTGCCTTTGTGCATTTTTTATTTAATACAATCGGGGTGCTGGTAATTTATCCGATAAAAATATTTAGAATAATCCCGATGAGTTTAGCCAAAGGGTTGGGTAACCTGGCCTTTAAGAGAAGAAGGTATGTGTTTATTTATGTGCTGACTATGTTTTTCCTGTTACCCACCCTTTTAATCATATTTTCTAAGTTCTTTAATTAAAGGAGGAACAAAAAATGTTCAAAAATTTATTGCATTTCTGGAAGGGCAAGGATTTCTTGACCCAGGTGATCGCTGATTTCGGCAATATGTTGAATGAGTCTGAAGCTATGTTCAAACAAGTCTGCGACAGGATTTTGAACAACAAAGATCAGCCTGGTTTAGAAGAGCAGGTCTATGAAATCGATAAAAAGGTCAATCTCCTAGAACGGGAGATCCGCAAAAGGATTATGTCGCACCTGGCTGTTCAGCCGTCAGTGGATGTGCCGGCCTGTCTTCTGTTAATGAGTGTAGTCAAAGACGCCGAACGCCTGGGTGATTACGCCAAGAACATTTTTCAGCTGACTAGAATTTTAGAGAAACCGATCGATAAGGTCCGCTTTACCGAACTGTTCGATGAGATGGATGAGCAGATTCTAGCTCTTTTTGCGGCTACCAAAGACGCCTTTATTAATTCCGATGAGGCCAAGGCCAAGCTAGCCTGGCAATATGAGCGCAAGATTGTCAAACCCTGCGATCAGATAGTAGAGAAGCTATCCAAAAGCAGCCTTTCAGTCAATGAAGCCGTATGCTTTACGCTGATTGCCAGGTATTTTAAGCGCATCGCCGCTCACCTGGCCAATATCGCCACTTCGGTAATTCTACCGATCAGCGATCTGGACTATTACGATGAAGACAAAAGAATAGAAGTGAAGGAGTAGAAGGAAATGTTAAAGGAAACCAACAAAAGAAGTGTCGTTAAGACTATCAGCTGGCGCGTCTGCGCCACCGTAACCACAATGTCGATAGTCTATCTA
Organism: Candidatus Omnitrophota bacterium; assembly: GCA_042571705.1. Lineage (GTDB taxonomy): Bacteria > Omnitrophota > Gorgyraeia > JAFGHF01 > JAFGHF01 > JBHPFV01. Next base: position 5,389 of record JBHPFV010000015.1, on the reverse strand, counting down.
TTTACCAGAGAGCTCAGCCTTTCCTTAGGAGTGGGAGTGGTTGAGGTGCTCTCCAAGATGTTGCTTTATTATGTGCACGAGCGGGCCTGGGCCAAGGCCTCCTGGGGTTTTGTGCAACACCCTTTATCAGAACTTCCCGTCAAGAAAGAACTCACCACTGAAGACATGTCAATTATCAAAGATAAGCTCAAAGACCTCGGCTACATCGACTAAAACAACGGTACTATTTCTTTAGGGCCGCGGCGACTGCCTCAAGGATATGTTCTTTATCGAAGGGCTTGGGGATGTAGTCGGAGGCGCCGGCCTTAACCGCCTGATAGGCGGTAGAGACCGCGGAATAGCCGGTGACGACAATTACTTTTTGCGCGGGGTTGATTTTCTTAATCTCTTTTAAGGCCTTCATCCCGCTCATCTTGGGCATTTTAAGGTCGAGGATTAAAAGATCAGCCGGATTTTTCCTAATATGCTCAATGGCCTGGGTGCCGTCCGCCACAAAAGAAAGCTGATAGCGCTCAGCTAAAATATGCTCAAAAGATTCCCGGACACCTTTCTCATCGTCACAAATCAAAATCTTTTCTTTTTTACTCATTGCACCCACCCCTTATAAAGCCACGGGACTGGTGACGCAAAGACACTTTGCCTCTTGCGCACCCGCATTTTTAATAAAGTGGGGCGCTGAACTCTTAAAATACAACGCCCCGCCTTTTGTCAAAGAATAACTGACCTCGGCTACTTTTACTTCCATAGTCCCTTCTAAACCAAAGATAAACTTCTCCGTCCCGCGGGGGCTTTCTTCAAGATGAGTTTGGCCTTGAGGCTGAAGAACTAACAGCTGCGGCAGCATGTTTTTCTTGGCCACTCCTGAGGTCAGGATAACTGAAGAGGTCAGCTCATCATAAGTAAACAATTCCGCGTCTTCCGGCTGGGCGCCCTCAAAAGAGGAGACCTCACCTTCCAAGACCTTGGTTCCCAGATAGAGCTCTTTAATGCTGATGCCAAAGGCCTGACAAATCTTCAGGTGAGTCTTAAAAGTCCCCGGAGTCTGACCATTCTCGATCCGGCTTAAAGTAGCCTTAGCTACCTTGGCCTTTCTGGCCAGCTCATCCATGGACAGCTTACCGGCCTTTCTCAGTTTTTTCAGTCTTGCGCCTAAGTTCATCTTGCTCCTTTCTCGCCTTAATCTGTATCCCAAGTATACATTATAGCAGAGGTTATGTCAAGTATTTATTTTTAATGGAACAAATAAGTATAAAAAGAGGAACAATAAATATAATATGTTGAAAATAAAAGAGTTATGATATAAAAATAAATTATTTTTGGATTGCTCTTGACAAAAACGGAACAATATGGTATACTTATTGCAGTTTTTGAAAAGCCTTATCGATAAAGGCAAACCCTGAGTAATCAGGGGGCGTTCTGCGCGAGGCGGAGCAGAAATCCTTAAGCGCAAGCTAAGGAGCAAAACCACGGATCCTAAAAAATAAGGACAGCCGGGTTGCCGAAGGAAATAATTCTAGGCAATCCGGCCCTTTTTTTGGTTGCTAAACCGTTGCCTTATGGAACCTGTTCCCAAAGGGAACTGGTTCAAGCAGCACAACTAACAGATGCTAGGTTAGTTGTGCCAAAACCGTGCTAAAAACCGTGTAAAAGAAAGGATAAATAAAATGTCGAAATTACTTAAGATTAGCGTAGTAATGCTATTAACCGTTTTTCTTTTGCCAAAGTATGCCTCGGCCCAACAGAGCTGGTGGGATAGCGATTTTCAATATCGCCGGCAACTGACTGTAGGGCCGGCTGATCAAGGCTATTCGGTCAAGCTGCGGTTTGATACTGCAACAACGCCTTCGGCCACAACACTGTATGCTGCCTCTGTTTCTACGGCAAAAGGTGATGATTTTCGCATTGTCTATAATGGCACAGAGCTTGACCGGGATATAACATCTTTTACTCCATCGCTGATTGAGATTTGGTTTAAGGTCCAGTCAGATATTGCCACAACTCCTGATGGAACATCATATATCCTTTATTATGGCAATGCCGCGGCCACTAATCCACCGGCAAATGAAAAGAATGTTTACTTGTGGTTTGATGATTTTAACAGGGCAGATCAGACGAATATTACCATAGAGTCCGCTTATACTAAGACCGGAGGCGGTATTTGGCCAATTGAAAATAATACCCTTAAGAATATTGGCGGCGGCGGAGACCCTAACAAACTAATCATTTCGGCACTCGGGACCGTCAGCAAGGACGTTGATATGCTGACAAAAATTAAAGTAGTTACTTTTGGCGGTAGCGATTATGCCAGAATGGGCATCTCTTCTTCTATGGATTCCAGTGGAGGCGGTTACTGCGCGTTATTCCATAACTATTTAGGCAGCTTACACTTTTTAAATGATCGGCGCTCCTGGGGCACAGGAGGGAGTTGTGGTTGGTCAATAGGTACTTGGTATTATATGAGATTTAGGGTAATCGATCCGATCAGTAAATTGGGCAAGGCTAAGGTTTGGGAGGTGGGAACAGCTGAACCCAGTGATTGGTCAGTAAGCGGTAATTTCGGAAGCGGCAGTGCCAGAGGCTATGGGGAAATAGGTTTTGCTGGTTCAAGACAACCAGATACCACCTACTTTGATGATATCCTGATTCGTCACATCGCTGAGCCGGAACCAGCAGTTTCTAGCGGAGCAGAGGAATCAACAACTCCATCCAACCTACCACCTACAGCAAATGCGACAGCGACTCCCACAAGCGGAGATGCGCCGCTTGCAGTTGCTTACACCGGAGAAGGGGCTGATCAAGATGGAGCAATCGCTTCTTACAGTTGGGATTTTGGCGATGGGGCTATATCTTCTGAACAAGACCCAATTCATACATACGCAAGCTCAGGTATTTATGCAACGATACTCACCGTAACCGATGATCAGGGGGCCACAGGTTCCGATACTCTTGGCGTTACAGTTACAGATGGAACCGGGACTACCGGAGGAATGCCTCGTTCAATCGGATTTCAGGCCAAGCTGAAAGACTACCAGGGAACCTTGCTTGACGGTACCTATATTATTTCCTTTAGAATATATGATACCGATATTGGCGGAGTACCGTTGTGGGAAGAGACGCAAGAAGTTTATATAGAGGAAGGTTTCTTGGACGCAGAATTAGGCTCAACAGTAGCAATAATGCTGCCATTTGATAAACAATACTGGTTGGGCGTTGAAATTGCTCCTGATATTGAGATGTTCCCCCGGTTTAAGTTTAAGTCTGTGCCGTATTCGTTTAACATGGTGCAATAAATAAAATAATGATTACTAAGTTTAAGCTTATTTTAATTATCATCGTTTTATCCAGCTCTTTAGCTTTTGCTTTTTCATCCACAAGTTCAAACTATACCATGACGCAGGTAAGAGTAGTCATCGCTTCCGGCCAGGCCGCATCTTCTATCTATTCCATTGAACAGGCCGAGATTGGCAGGGCCTTGGCCGGAAAATCAGAAAGCGCAAGTTTTTCTTTAAGTGCTACTAATATCGAGACATTTTCTACTTCCGATTATCCGCATCCCCCACTAGTTAATCCCGTGACCACTCCCACGACTCAAAGCTCCCAGACCCTCACCGGCACAAAAGGAACTAATGCTTCTATTTATATCAATGGCTATCTGGCTGTACCTCAAGACGATCAGACAACTTGGAGCTATGCAGTAACTTTAGAAGAAGGTGATAATTTCTTCATTATCACTTCGTGCGATCAAGAGGGCAGAGAAAGCGATTCGGTTTTAGTTACCATCACTCGGGAAACCGGACCTGTTTTAAGCATTTCTGTTTCTACATATGGCTGGGATTTGGGGGGTGTGCGGGCAGATAGTACCATTACCATGGGGAATTCAGAGAGAATCGTGGTTACTAACGACGGGGGAGTAGCAGAGAATTTTACTCTATCTTTGAACAATCCTTCGGATTGGCAGGCCGCATCGCAAGCCGGACCAGAGCGGTATGTCTTAAACGCGGCCTTCTCAAGCCAGGTTGAAAATATAGCCTGGGATGAAACTGATCATCAAGTCGGCCCGATGCCGGTTACTTGTACAGAGACCAGATTTGCCGGCGACCAAACCGGAATCAATGTTTCACCGGGAGATAATCGAAACCTGTTTCTGCAATTTAAGTCTCCTACCAAAACCAAAACCAAAGAAGGACAAACAATAACATTAACCATTTCTTGCGAATTACCTGCAAGATAAGTTGAAGGGAGGTGAAACAAATGAAAAAAGGCCTATTAATGTTGGCCATCGCCGCATTAGCGTTTTCAGGAGTGGCCGAGGCTGCTCCATCAGAAAGTGTCGCAATCACTGTATCAGTAGTTGCGAATTTAAGTGTAACTCTTTCTAGTAACACAGTTGCGCTGGGTGCTGTTTCTCCTGGATCCACCACTGTGTCTAGCAGCGCTATTACTGCGACCAACGACGGTAGTGGTTTGGCAGAGGTGTTTAGCTTGTCGCATTCAACATCCGGTGCTTGGACCACTGGGGCTGCTCCAGGAGCCGAAACCTATGTGCTCAACGCTGCCTTTGCAGCTGACCCAGCAGGCGCTACTTGGACCCGGGTAGATTCAGTTGTCTCCGGTACTGTAGATAATGGTGGCTCAGAGGACCTGTGGTTTCAATTTCAGGCCCCAACTACTACTGCTGCAACCGATAGCCAGAGTATCAATGTGACCGTTACGGCTCAATTACCGTAAACATAATTAGGAGGACATCTTCCTCGCTCTACCGCTTGCAGCTCATCTAGCTGCCTGCGGTAGAGAGGGCGAAGAGCGACTAAAATGAAGAAAATCTTATTAAATTTAACAATACTGCTGCTAGTCTCTAATCTTGCCTCTGCCGGAGGACTCACCACCACCTTTGGCGAGGTGAAAGTAGAGAATTTACAGATAGGTAATGAGTATAGCCTTGAGCAAGCGGTTGAATTTCCTTTAATAGTACAAAATACTTCAGACCAACAGATTGAGTTAAAAGTTGATGTTCTCTATCCCAGAGAAAAAGAGCTCAAAACAGGCTTTACGCCTATTCCTGATATAGACTGGATATCTTTAGAGCAAGACTATTTTGTGTTAGCTCCTGGCGAAGAAGCCAAAACAGATGTAATAGTTGCCATTCCCGAAGAGACAAAATACAGCGGGGCCAGATTTCAAGTCTATATCTGGTCTCATACCGTAGGCCAGGCCCTGGGCGTGGGCTTAAAGAGCAGATTGTTATTTACTATCGCTGAACAAGAATGAAAAAAAATACCTTTTTCTTAATAATAATATTTTCATTGTGCGTCAGTCCTGTTTTTGCCGCTCAGACAGCGACGATTGTTCTTACCGTAACCCCAAATGCAGTTCCGCAGATTTTGCAGGT
>JBHPFV010000014.1:0-38634 GCA_042571705.1 Candidatus Omnitrophota bacterium | reverse complement strand
CCACAACTCGGCAAAAAATTGCAGGCCGCGAGACGCACACCAGCATTCAACAAAGCTTAAAAACACTGAGCACATGCACAAGGGGACAGGTTCCCGATTGAATTTGGCTCAGCTTCCCGATTGGTTTGGGACCTGGTCCTACTTATAGAGGGTGAGGCAGCATTCAGGGCAGATTTGAACGCACAACCCGCAAGCTGAACACTCACCGCCTTTGCGGCTAAAGCGCACCGGGGCTAGGCCGCGCCTATTCAAAGACTGATCCAGGACAAGTAAACCCCGGGGACAAATGTCAATGCAAAGCTCACAGCTTTTGCACTTGTGGCGGTCTACTTTTATGTAGCCGGCTGAACAGGCCTGTTGTGGCTTTGACTTTTTCATGTTCCTCAATAGCTACCTTGGCGATACCTGCTGCGGTCAATCCGTACCGATCTAAAAGAAATGAACGCTGGGCATGGGGCAGAAAACTGGCAGGCAAGGCTATCCTTTTCAAGCGCACTTTTTGCAGATTCTCTTTCTCCAAAAATTCTAAAATCGCCGCGCCGAAACCGGCCTCGGCCACGCCTTCTTCCACGGTAATAATCTGTCTAAATTCAGCGCCGAGCCTTTTAATCATTACAGCGTCCAACGGCTGGACAAAGCGGGCATTAATGACCGCGCAATTTACTCCTTGAGCGGATAAAATCCTGGCCGCTTCTAAACTAGGATAGACCATGCTGCCTAGGCCAATAATCGCCAGATCGCGACCGGCACGCAAGAACTCGGCCTGACCATATTCGATCCCTGCCGGCTGGTAATCTTGCGCAAACAGATCTCTACTCTTATTATCCGGGACCGTATCTTTAGGATACCTGATCACCATTGGATGAGTAAAGGATAAAGCAAACTCAAGCAGCTGCTCTAACTCCCGGCCATCTTTAGGAGCGGCAACAGTCAAATTCGGGATAGGCCGCAGATAGGCCAGATCAAAAATCCCCTGATGCGTAGCGCCATCGGCTCCCACCACACCGGCGCGATCCAGGCAAAATACTACCGGCAGATCCTGCAAACAGACATCATGCATAATCTGATCATAGGCCCGCTGTAAAAAGGTAGAATAAATCGCCACCACCGGCCGCAAACCCGCTTGAGCTAATCCGGCGGCAAAACCAACGGCATGCTGCTCAGCCATGCCGACATCATAAAAACGGCGCGGAAAATGCTGAGCGAATTTATCTAAACCTGTGCCCTCGGGCATCGCCGCGGTAACGGCGACGACCTTCCTGTTTTTCTTAGCCAGGCAAATTAACTTATCGCTGAACGCTCCGGTGTAACTTTTGCCTGAGAGCGGCGGTTTTTCTTTTCCGGAAGAGTTAGAGCTGACTCCATGAAATTTCTCCGGGACTTCTTCGGCCTGAGAATAACCTTTGCCTTTGACGGTAACGGCATGAATCAGCGCCGGGCCTTCCAAGGGCAAGACATTCCTTAAAGTATGCACGATTTCTTCAATATTGTGTCCGTCAATGGGGCCAAAATAACGGAAGCCCAACTCTTCAAAAAGTATCCCCGGCACCAGCAGGCTCTTTAAGCTCTCTTCCAGGCGCCGGGCTAAATTATTTAGGCGTTTACCAAAACGGGGCACTTTTTCAATTAAATTTTCCAAGTCCTTTCTGGCCCGGTTATAAATCGGCATGGTCAGGATGCGATTAAGATAGTGGGCAATCGCCCCGACACTTTTGGAAATGCCCATTTTATTATCATTGAGGATCACTACCAGGTCGCGCTTCAGCTGCCCGGCGTGGTTTAAGGCCTCCAGGGCCATCCCGCCGCCTAATGAGGCGTCGCCGATGACTACCACTGCCTTAGGCCGCGGCGGGCGGGCGCAACCATAGCCACAGACCAGCCCTAGGGCTGTAGAAATCGATGTTGAGCCGTGCCCAACGGTAAAGACATCGTAAACGCTTTCATCCTTATTGGGAAACCCGCTAATGCCCTGCCATTGGCGCAGGGTACTAAACTTCGGGCGGCGTCCGGTCAAGATTTTGTGAGTATAGGCCTGGTGCCCGACATCCCAAATAATTTTATCTTGCGGCGTATTCAAGACATAATGTAAAGCCACAGTCAATTCTACCGCACCGAGATTAGAGGCCAAGTGGCCTCCGGTCGAGGTAACTGTGGCGATAATCATCCGGCGGATCTCTTGGGAGAGCTTTTCTAATTGCGCTGGCTCAAGCTTTTTTAAATCTTGGGGGCTGGTGATGTTTTCTAATAAACTCATTTTAATCTTGTGCGCTTTCGGCAAAGGGCTTTAAGTCCCAGCCGTCGTCTTTCTTAGTTAAGACCTGGATCTTCTTTTGGGCTGTTTGGAGTGTCTTATGGCAAAAACGTGAAAGCTTAACTCCCTCTTCATATTTCTTCAGCGAATCATTAAGCGAAATTTTTCCCGATTCCAGCTCATCAACAATCTTTTCCAATTTCTTCAACGCCTCTTCGAATTTAATCTCGGCCATTGCTACCTTCTCCTTTTATCTGCTCGATCTTACTAATCAGGGAACCTGCGGCAACTTTAGTTTTTATCTTTGCGCCTACCTCTAATGTCCCGGCCGTGGTAATCACTTCTTCTGTAGGTAAGGCAAAGGTGATGCTATAGCCCCGGGCTAGAATATTTAACGGGCTTAAGGCTTGCAGCTTTGCGACTAACAGGTTAGACCTTTGCTGGTTAATCTCCAGCAAATGCTTAACTTTAAGATCTAAGACAGTAACTAGCTCGTCGACTCTTTGCTGATACTGCTGAATTAAATCCGCGGGGTCGCGAAAGACATATCTCTTTAATTTCTGCTGGAGCAATTCAATCTTATTCAAAATGGCCGTCTGGGCCCGAGCCTGCAAATTCTCGATTCTTTCAATCAACTCCTGCTTGCGGGCGATTACTCTTTCCGCGGCGTGGGAAGGTGTGGCCGCGCGAAAATCAGCCACAAAATCAGAAATGGTATAGTCGATCTCATGGCCTACGGCTGAGATTACCGGTATCTGGGAGCGAAAGATCGCCCGGGCCACAACCTCCTCGTTAAAGGCCCAGAGGTCCTCCAGGCTGCCTCCGCCGCGGCCGACAATCATCACATCGATCCGGCCGAAGCGGTTCAGTTCATCGATGGCCTGAGCAATCTCTGAACTTGCGCCCTGGCCCTGGACCCGGACCGGCGCAACTACAACCTCCAGATTAGAGAATCTGCTATCTAAGATATGTAAGATATCACGAATGGCCGCTCCTTGAGCTGAAGTCACTACACCGATCCGCTGCGGCAGAAAGGGAATTGCCCGTTTGCGGCTCTGGTCAAACAGACCTTCTTTGTCTAAACGCGTCTTCAGCTGTTCAAAGGCCAGCTGTAACGCCCCAATGCCCCGGGGTTCGATTTTAAAAATACTAAGCTGATACTGCCCTCTTTTTTCATATACGCTAATTTTTCCAAAACAAACCACCTGCATGCCGTCTTTAAGTTCAAACTTCAGGTCTTTATTCACATTTCTGAATAATACAGCGGATAAGACACTGCCGGAATCTTTGAGGCTTAAGTACATGTGGCCCGAAGGGTAGCGGCTAAAGTTGGAGATCTCCCCCTCTACCCAAACTTGCGAGAAGCTTGCCTCTAAGTCTGTTTTTATTTTACGGGTCAGCTCGGAGATGGAATAGATTTGCCTGTTCATCTGGTCCGATCTAAAAGACGGGCGACTATTTTCTGGATCCTGCGCCGGTCACTGTCTTTGAGCCCCAAGAACTTAACCCCCGTATCATAACGGTAGCGTGCTCCTTTAACGCTGATCTGTTGGGCCCAGCAAATTGTTCCTTTAGAGATGATGGTGGCCAGGGTATCTTTTAAATCCAGCTCCAGATCTACTTCGGTCAAGACCCCGATCTTTTTAGCCAGTATTATCCGTACGCCGCCGATGCTAATATTCTCTGTATGGGTCAGGATGGCTTCCTGAGGCTGAGTATTCTTACGAATGGTTACCAGGCATGGATATTCCGCGCGGGGAAACTTTCTCCTGCTGACCCCATCCCACATTTTCTTCAGCCCCTTTCTTTTGTCTTTCCGGCGAAATAAGCCACAATGCGCTCTACTCTGTGCCGGTCGTCTGCTTTGAGCCCGACAAATTGAATACCAATATCAAAATGGGCCGGTTCTCCTGCTCGAGTTGAGGGAATTTTTTTGACCCAGGCCACCTTACCTTTTAAACGCTGAATGTTTCTTTTTTTAGCAGCCAATGCGGGATCGCCCGGAGTAAGCTCTCTGACCCAAGCCACCGTTCCTTTAGAAAGCACGTTCGGCAGCATATCCTGTAAATCTATTTCTATATCTACCTCAGCGGCAACATCGATTTGTTCGCTAACCACTACTCGCACGCCGCCGAGGCTAAGATTTTCCGTATGAGTCAGGATAGAAAGCGCGGGCTTCATCCTTTTAAAAACCGTAACTAAACAAGGGTATTGCACGCGGGGAAACTTACGTCTTTCTAATCCGTCCCACATTTTTTATCTTCCTCCAATTTCTCCTGTATCCTCTTTATAGACCGGGCCCGGCCACTGGTCTGATCTATATCCAACACCACGCCATGAAGCTGGACATTGTCTTTGGCCATTTCAAAGCGCCCGGGCAGCTGAGTCAGAAAACGCTCGATGATCTGATCGGTCTTTCTGCCGATTACAGAATCGCACGGTCCGGTCATGCCTAAATCTGTGATATAGGCAGTGCCCTGGGGCAGGATCCTCTCGTCCGCTGTTTGCACATGAGTATGCGTACCTACTACCGCGCTGACTGATCCATCCAGAAACCAACCTAAGGCAATCTTCTCACTGGTGGCCTCAGCGTGCATATCTACCAAGATTATCGGAGTTTGTTTTCTCATCTCGGCTGCGGCCTCTTCGGCGCATTTAAACGGGCAATCCAGGCTGGACATAAACACCCGGCCTTCTAAATTCATCACCCCGACTGGCAATCCGGAGCGGGTCTTGGTAACTCCATAGCCTCGGCCCACAGCCGGCTTGGGATAATTGGCCGGACGTAAAAGACGCGGCTCTTGATCTAAGGTTTCGTAGATCTCTTTCTTTTTCCAAATGTGGTCGCCGCTGGTCAGAAAATCCAAACCGTAACCGAATAACTCCTCAGCCAGTTGAGGCGTAACCCCTGAGCCCCCGGCCGCATTTTCGGCATTGGCAATAGACAAATCGATTTTATGTTTTTTGACCAGCTTTGGCAAAAGCACCCGAATGGCTTCCCGGCCGGGCCGGCCGACAATATCTCCAATAAATAATATGTTCATTTATTTAGCATACTCGATGGATCTGGTTTCGCGGATCACCGTAATCTTAATTTGGCCGGGGTATTCTAACCCTTCCTCGATCTTCTTTCTAATCTCACCGGCTAAAACTGTGGCCTCGGCATCGTTAATCTTATTGGGCTGGACAATCACCCGGACTTCACGGCCGGCCTGAATGGCAAAGGCCTTCTCTACTCCTTTAAAGGAATCGGCCACGGACTCTAGTTTCTCCAGGCGTTTAACATATGATTCCAGGGTCTCCCGCCGGGCACCCGGGCGCGTCGCGCTGACCGCGTCAGCCGCCTGGACTAATACGGCAAAAAGCGAGTGGGGCTCTACATCCTGATGGTGGGCGGCGATGGCATTAACGATAACATCATTCTCTCCGTATTTCTTGGCAAGCTCGGAACCGATTTTAGCATGCGTGCCTTCTACTTCATGGTCCACGGCCTTACCCAGATCATGCAACAGCCCGACCTTTCTGGCCAAGGTAAAGTCCAATCCCAGTTCCGAAGCCATCACACCGAGGATATAAGCCACTTCCTTGGAATGCTGCAAGACATTCTGTCCAAAACTAGTCCTGTACTTAAGCCTCCCTAAGAGTTTAATTTCTTCGGGATGCAGTCTATGGATCCCGGCATCAAAAGCGGCGCGTTTACCTTCTTCGCGAATGGTCGCTTCCATCTCCTGTTTCACCTTAGCCACGACCTCCTCGATCCGGGCCGGATGGATCCGTCCGTCGGCAATCAACCTTTCCAGGGTAATCCTGGCGATCTCCCTTTTGACCAGGTCGAAGCCCGAAAGCGTCACCGCCTCCGGCGTATCATCAACTACCACATCTACTCCGGTAGCAATCTCCAGCGCCCGGATGTTGCGGCCTTCGCGGCCAATAATCCTGCCCTTCATCTCGTCATTCGGCAGACTGACCACGCTGACGGTAGATTCAATGGTATGATCGGCAGCGCACCTTTGAATAGCCAGGCTGACAATTTTTCTGGCCTGTTTGTCCGCGGTCTCTTTGGCCTCTTCTTCCACGCGTCTAATCATTGCCACGGCATCAAGCTTGGCTTCGCTCTCAATCCTTTGCAAAAGAATCTGCTTGGCCTGCTCGGCAGTCAAGCCGGAAACGCGCTGCAGCCTTTGTTTTTCTTCTTCGATCAGGCGCAACAACTCCTTGTCTTTGCTGTCGATCTGTCTTTCACGGGAAGCGATGTTTCTTTCTCTGTACTGGACTTCTCTTTCTTTCTTTTCCAGAATATCGACCTTGCGGTCGATGTTTTCTTCTTTTTGGAGCAGCCTCTTGCCTGAGGCCGCTAATTGTTGCCGGGTGTCTTTGGTCTCCTTCTCAAAATCCGCACGCGTGCGGTAGAGCAAATCTTTTGATTCTAACTTCGCTTCCCGACGAATATTCTCTGCCTCTTTGCCGGCTGACTGCAAAATTTCCTTAGACTTGGCCTCGGCGGTGCGGACCTTTCTTTCGGCAGCAAGCTTGCGAATAAAATAACCAATGATAAAAGAGGTTATCGCGCAGAGAATGATCAAAGTGACAATTTGGGTAAAGCTCATCTCTGTAAACATGGAAATCCTCCTAAAAAGCTACGCAGAGATTACTTTGGTGAGCAAGGTATCGTGGGGGAGAGTGGGAAGATTTTTTAAGACTTGAAAATCAAAAGCTAGACCGACACGCGGCGTGTCCTCCGAAAGGCCACTTAAGAATTTATCGTAATAGCCGCCGCCGCGTCCTAGGCGCCGGCCTTGTTGGTCAAAGGCCAGACCGGGAACCACCACTAAATCTATGCTTGTGCCGGGAATCTCACGGGTATATTGATCCTTGGCTTGTTCAATCCCGAAAGGTCCCGTAGTCAGTTCTTTTTCAAAGTCTGCTACCAAAGTAGCAATCATTCTTTTCTCTTTCCGCAATACCTTAGGTACCAAAATTTTTTTGCCCAGTCCCTGAGCGGCCTTAATCATCGCGCGGGTCTGGACCTCTTCAGCTGTGGCCAGATAAAACATCACGTGATCGGCCCGCTTGAACTCGGCAAGTTGAAAAAGCTTTTGCTTAATCCGGTTGCTTTTACGTAATCGCTGCGCATCGCTTTGTTTATTTAACTGTTCTTTGATCTCCTTTCTAATCTTTTCCTTTCTCACTCTAGTTGTTAACATAAGGGTATTCTACCACATTCCACTAAGCAAATCAACGGCTGGCGCGAACTTTAATTATCTCCAACTCTTGCTTAATTTCCTCAAATTGTTTGAGGATTTCGGCCTGATTGGCCAGGACCTGATCGAGCTGTCTCTCGATTTTGAGTTGGTCTAGGCTAGCCTGCTCTTTTTGGCTAAATGCCCTCTGTCCCAGGCCAACGACTAGTCCCAAAACTATTAAGAGAATAAAAGCTTTGTTGTGCATTTGAACCCTCCTTACCTTTCTGCTGTTGCTGTTGGCTGTGCTTATCTGTGCAACCCCGAGGGACAGTTTTTATATATTTGACCAAAAACTGTCCCGTTCGGGGCAATGGTTATCCCGCGTTCAAGTGTTCTAGCCAATCTTTGATTTTCTTTTCATAGCCGATAGCTGTGGGCAGATAATACTTCTTTTTTTCAGGCAGGTACTCTTGTTTGACGTGGTGGCCGGGATAATTATGGGCGTATTTATAATCTTGACCATGGCCTAATTTCTCCGCCCCGGCGTAGGTCCCCACACGCAAGTGCTTAGGCACGGCTTGAGTCCGGCCGGCCTCAACATCGCTAAGAGCCTTTTCGATTCCCATATACGCGGCATTACTTTTAGGCGCGCAGGCAATGTATACCGCGGCCTGGGCCAGAGGAATCCGGGCTTCAGGCAAACCAACAAATTCCGCAATCTGTAAGGCCGCATTAGCCACAACCAATGCCTGGGGATCGGCATTGCCCACGTCTTCGGCAGCGCAAATACAAATCCGGCGGGCGATAAAACGCGGGTCCTCCCCGGCATAAATCATCTTGGCTAACCAATAAAGCGTGGCGTCGGGATCAGTGCCGCGCATGCTTTTGATAAAAGCCGAGATAGTGTCGTAATGCGCGCTTTCCTGCTGATCATAGACCACTGCCTTTTTCTGAATCGACTGCTCAGCCACCTGAACAGAAAAGTTAACTGTCCCTTTTTGCGGCGGTGTAGTCAGGGCCCCTAATTCCAGGGCATTTAAGGCCCGGCGGGCATCTCCGTCGGAAAGTTTGGCTAAATATTTTAAGGCTTGATCCTGGACCTTGATCGGCAAGTTACCTAAACCCCGCTGTTTATCTTTTAAGGCCCTGTTTAAGATGCTTTCTATTTCTGCTTCGCTCAAAGGGTTTAAAGAAAAAATAATTGAGCGGGAAAGCAGCGGCGCGATAATGGAGAAGAAGGGGTTATGCACAGTGGCCCCGATCAGCACAATGTTGGCTTCTTCCACATCGGGCATCAAGACATCTTGCTGGGCCTTATTGAAACGATGGATTTCATCGATAAACAGGATGGTCTTCTGCTGGGTGAGTCTTTTTCTTTCTTGGGCCGCGGCGATAATCTTGCGCATCTCCTGGACATTGGAAGTCACCGCGTTGATTCTGGAAAATTTAGCTTTGCTGACATTGTTGATTACATGGGCCAGGCAAGTTTTTCCTGTTCCCGGAGGGCCATAGAGGATCAAAGAACTAATCCGGTCAGCTAAGATCGCCCGGGTCAATAACTTCCCCGGGCCCAAGATATGTTTCTGCCCGATGAACTCATTCAAATTGCGCGGACGCATCCGCACCGCCAGCGGCACAAACTTATTATCTTTCTGCTGTTGAGCCTGTTCAAATAAGTCGGGTTTGGGCATTGCTTAGCTTTCTTTTTTGGTGGTTGCTGTTGACAACGGTTACCTTTTCGGTGTAGCTGTTGACTTCGCGCTCGCTGCTGCTTGGACCTGTTCCCTTTGGGAACAGGTCACATAAGGCATCGCTTAACTCCCTAAAAAAAGATGCCCCGCGCATGCCGTGAGCGCTTGAAGAGGTTGAACCCTGTTTTTACAGGTGGGTGCCCGCGCAGATGCTTTATGCTTCTTCGTACTAGACGAAGCCTGCACGCTACATCTAGATTGGGGCTCCCTATGAAATTTTGTTGGTTCAAAACTCATCAAGTCAGCACGTACATGGCAGGGTATCTAAATAGATTATATCACATTTACAGTGCGATAACAAGGCCTTTTACCTAATCTGCAGCTTTAGTTCTTCGCTTAAGGCCCGCCTGACTTGTAGATGCAGCTGATCCACTTCTTCTGCGGTCAAAGTCCGCTCCGGGTTGCGATATTCTATAGAATAAGCCAGGCCGCGTGAGCCTTGGGGAATTTGTTCTCCAAAATACTGGTCAAAAAGTTTCACTTGAGCTACTAGATCCCTGCCCATTTTCTTAATTAAGGCGATAATTTCGCCAGATGAAACATCTGGCGGAGCAATTAAGGATATATCTCTTTCCACAGAGGGAAATTTTGCCAAAGGCATAAAGCTTTTTTCTGGAGCAATAGACGGCAACAGTTTATGCAGCGAAAGTTCCGCAATATAAACTGGGGTCTCGATGTCAAATCGTTCGCGAATCTCCTGCTTCAACTCTCCTAAAAAGCCGATTGCTTCACCTCCTGCGAGGAGTTCTGCCGAGCGCCCAGGCGCAAGCAGCGGAAACTCCGCGGCCAGGATTGAAAATTCCTGCAGGCCCAATTTATTGAACAGGGCCTCGACTACGCCCTTAAGATCAAAAAAGCTAAATTCCGCTGATTTAGTCAGCCAATTATCATGTCCTTTGCCGGCTATGCCGATACATAGATTATCCAATTCTGCGGCGGGACTGTCCGGATTCTCTCTGGTATAGGTGCGGCTTAACTCAAATAATTCTAAATTGCTGTTCTTGCGATTAAGATTAGCCAGGATGGTATTCAGCATGCCGACCAGTAAAGTCGGGCGCAGGATCTCCTGGGTGTAACTTAAGGGATTTGTAACGCTAATCGTATTGTCAAAAAGCGGGGCGCCCCCTAGTTTCCTTAAGGCCTGGCGGCTGATTAAGCTGTAAGTAATAATTTCATTGAGCCCCAGGGCGCAAAGCCCCTCCCGAATCAGATTATAAGTTTGCTCGGACTCTAGCTGCAAACTACCGGCGTAAGATAAATCGGGCGCTAATTGAGCTAAGCTGGTCGGGATCTGGTCATAGCCATAGAGGCGGCCGATTTCTTCAATTAAATCCGCTTCCCGGCTAATGTCCGGCCGAAAAGAAGGAATGGCTACAGTCAGGCCAAGTTTGGAGCGGCGCAGAATAGAAAATTGCAGACGGCGCATAATTTCTTTTATTTGCCCCGGAGCCACGGTTACTCCCAAGAGTTGTTCGACCTGGGCATAGCGCAACTGGACTTTGGCCGCGCTTTTGCCCTTCTGTCCTTTATCAACCAGGCCGCCAATTGCTACCGGCTTTGTCTTTCTCTTCTCCCGAATAGAAAGACGCTTAATCAATTCCGTAGCCCGCAAAGAGGCCCAATAAACGCCTTCCGGGTCAACCCCTCTTTCAAAACGGTAAGATGACTGCGTAGCCAATCCCAGCTTGCGGGAAGTGCGATGAATGTTCAGCGGATCAAAATATGCGCTTTCCAACAAAATAGTTGTCGTTGACTCGGTAACCTCGCTCTCTTGCGCGCCCATCACCCCGGCAATGGCCTGAGGCCTAAACTTATCGGCAATCACCAGCATCGATGATTCTAAATCTCTTTTGACCCCATCAATTGTAACTATCTGCTCCGCCGACTTGGCGCGTCTGACGACTAACCTGGAACCTTCAAGCTTATCTAAATCAAAAGCGTGCAGCGGCTGGCCAAATTCTAAAAGACAGAAATTAGTGACATCGACTATATTGTTGACGCTGTGCACGCCCATGGCCTCCAACCGCTCAACCAGCCAATCCGGCGAAGGGCCAACTTTGATATTTTTAATCGCCCGCCCTAAATATCGCGGACAGAGATTTTTATCCTGAATCTGAATCGGAATGCGCAAGCTTGCTTTGCCGCGGATGGCGCTAATCTTGGGAAACTTGATTTTTTTGCCCGTTACTGCGGCTACTTCCCGAGCAATACCCAAGATGCTTAAACAATCCGCGCGGTTTGGCGTAACCTCAATCTCCATAATCGTGTCTTTTTCCATTTTAGTCATTGAGGTTACCTCCAGGCCGGCCATGGTCAGTTTCTCAGCCAGGGCCTCCACAGGCGTACGAATATCTACATAATCTTTTAACCAATTTAATGACACGCGCATCGTTTTCTCCTAATTTAAGCTTTTAGTTTCTTTAAAACTGTCGTAAGAATCTGACGTCGTTTTCGAAGAACAGCCTGATGTCGGTGATGCCGTATTTGAGCATCGCGATTCTTTCTACGCCCATGCCAAAGGCAAAACCGCGCCAGGCAACAGAATCATATTTGACTGCCCGAAATACATTAGGGTCGACCATGCCGGCACCGAGAATTTCCAGCCAGCCCTTAAACGAGCAGACCCGGCAACCGCGCCCCGAGCAGATAATACAAGAAATATCCACTTCGGCGCTGGGTTCGGTAAAAGGAAAAAAATGCGGGCGAAAACGCATCCGCACCTGAGGACCAAACATCTCACGCACAAACACGGAAAGCACGCCTTTTAAATCCGCAAAATTAACATTTTTATCCACAGCCAGACCTTCTACTTGATGGAACATGAAAGAATGGCTGGCATCAGTAGCATCGGGACGAAACACCCTGCCCGGAGCTATAATTTTTAAAGGCGGTTTCTCTTTTTGCATTACTCTGATTTGTACCGGAGAGGTCTGGCTGCGCAAAAGTCGCTGATTGTCCAAATAGAAGGTATGAAAGGTCTCCCGCGAGGGGTGGCCTTCAGGGATGTTTAAGGCCGTAAAATTGTAGTAATCTGTCTCTATTTCCGGGCCGGAGGCTACCTTAAACCCTAGATTCATAAACACCTGGCTGATCTTTTTTAGCGTCTGGCTGATTGGATGGGTGCTGCCTAATTCCGGAGATATCCCGGGCATAGTCACATCGATCCTGAATTCTTTTTCTTCTTTTTCCTGGCGCAGCAAATCGCCCTTATCGCGCAAACTCTGCTCTACACTCCTCTTTAAAGTATTAGTCAGCCGTCCGGCTTCAGGCCGGTATTTTAAGGGCACCCGGGGGATGTCTTTAAGCAACTTGGCTACCAGGCCGCTTCTGCCTAAATAAAGGTTCTTGAGATTATCTAAGGCCTCCACGGTCAGCGCCTGATCCAGGCTAGCGCTGATCTCTTGTTCTATCTTCTCGATTTTTCTACTGAGACTTTTAATCTTGGGCGGTATCTTGGACATCGGAACTCCTTACCTTTTTGCTGTTGCTGTTGGCTGCGCTTATCTGTGCAACCCCGAGGGACAGTTTTTATATATTTGACCAAAAACTGTCCCGTTCGGGGCATTGCTTATCTTAGATGCGTAAGGCCAATACCAACGCTTATCTAAACCGCTTCACTACTAAATGGACGATTGCTAAGAAAAGTGTTGCCGCTGATAAAATTATACTGGTTTTAATCTTGTCTTTTTCTAAAGGATGGGCGATCGTAGCGCCTTTTTTAATCAGAGTAATCTTTGCGGCATGGATGTCCAGATCGCCTCCGTGTTCGGCGCAGGAGTTATGAAACACGCCGCGCAGTGAAATTTGGTCACCCTGAAAATTATAATTTCCTTTGTGTTCGATCTGCTCAATCAGCGGCTGCGGACAAAATACGCCAATGGCCCTGGTTCCATCATGCACATTGACCCAAGCGAATCCTTGCTGTATAAAGATATCGCCGATCACCTCACCCTTATAGATTACTTCCCGGCCATCGTATTTTTCCGGCTGCTGTAACAATTCCGCGGCACTCACCTGCTGCGCCGCTTCGGCATTACCAGCGATGCTTAAAGCTAAAACCACGGCTAAACAAATAAGTGTTCTCATTTACCTCTGATCAGTGCAAAGATTGTTCCTAAGAAGGCGAACACGGAGACGAATTCCAGCCGGCCCGCCCACATCTGAAAGATATAAGTAACCTTCAAAGGCATCGGCATCGCCGGGGCAGTAATTCCGCAGGAAAGCCCGACGTTGGCCCCCGCGGAGACCGACTCAAACAAAGCCAACCTTAACGGATACCCGTAAGATATGCCCACTAAAGTGCCTAAAAGATACAAAAAGATATAACCCAGCATAATCAACGCCGCCTGACGCAACTGCTTTTCTCCTAAGACCACGTCTTTGATATGATGGATTTTGTCTCGAATCACCGCGCTACGGGGCAGCATGGTCCTTTTCATGTCTTGCAAAAGCGCCCGCACGATCATCCCTACTCTTAAAATCTTAATTCCACCGGCGGTAGAACAGGCCCCGGCCCCTAAGGCCATACATAAGGTTACCCCCATTAAGGACAGGGCCGACCATTGTTGGGCAAATTGTTCCGGGCCGATGGTCATATAACCTGTTCCGGTGTGCGCGGAGATGACCTGATAAAACCCTTTACGGAATAAGCTGGTTACGCCGGGGAAGATCCCTGAGGCGGCCAAACCAAAAGCGGTTAAACTAAACAAGACCGTTACGGAAATAAAAAAACTGACCGTTTCAATATTAGCGAATATCTCTTTGCGTTTACCCGTCCAGAGGGCATAATGCAGACTAAAATTAAGGCTCCCGAAAAACATTAGGAAAATCGTAATCAGCTCAAAGCCGAAATTATGATAATAAAGAATGCTTTGTGATTGCGGCGTAAACCCTCCGGTATCCCAGGCCGCCATCGCCACCCAGAGACCATGTAACAATGATTTGGCCAAGGGCATCCCCGCAGAAAAAGCGCTAAAGGCCAAGGCCGCTGTGCCCATGAGCAGATAAACCAGGCTGACCAACCAAATAAAACGCGCGGTCTGGACAACATTGGGTAATACTTTTTCTTCCCGGGCCTCGCCTACGTAGATAGGCAGCGCGCTAGCCGCGCCGCGGACCAAAAAGGTCAAGGCCACGACCATAATCCCCTGACCGCCGATATACATCATTAAATGCCGCCACATATTGTGCGTAAAAGACAGATGGTCTAAGTCCTGGACCAGGCTTAAGCCGGTGGTGGCCAGCCCGCTCATCGCGTCAAAACAGGCATCCAAGAAACTCAGCCAATGTCCGCTTAAATAAAGCGGCAGCGCCCCAAGCAGCGTGGCTAGCAGCCAGGATAAAGAAACTACTACCATGCCATGGCGCCAAGTTAATTCTTTACGGGTAAAGCAAAAGATAATTAAAAGATATCCGGCGCTTAAGCAAACCGAGGCCCCGATCACAAAGTCTAACGCCGCCGCGAATTCCTGGAAAACTACGGCTACTAACAGCGGGATCAACATTGCCAGTCCCAAGCCCAGCATGATTCTTCCGCTATATTGACCAATAACTTTTAGGTCTTGCAATTGCGGTCGTAAGATCATTGCCACCCTCGACTGAACAACCAAGAGATACCCAAGGCGCAGGCCATAATAAAAACAGCCATGGCCATTTCCGTGGCGATGCCTAACAAAGCCCTCCAAAAAGCTGCGGGTTTGGTTCTCTTCATTTTGAGACCCTGCCGATTAAGACATCTAACAACTCTTGTTCATTTTCAATCGCCGTTAACGCAATAATGTCGTCTTTAGCCTGCAGCACCGTTTCTCCGCGGGGGATAATTACATCCGCTCCGCGAATGATTGAAACTAATACCGATGTCCGGGGTAGTTTTATTTCCTGCACCTGCCTGTTGACACAAGGCGAATCAACAGTTAAGTCCACTCTGACCAAGGCCAGCTTGCCCCGTTTAAAAGTCATCAGAGTCACTAAGTCTTCTAAAGAAACTTCTTCCTGAATAATTTTAGCGATGATCGAGGTGGAATCCACGGCCACGTCCACGCCTACTTCGTTAAAGGTGTGGGCATTTTTGGGGTCGTTGACTCTGGCTACCGTACGCTTAACTTTAGAAAATTGCTTGGCTAGCTGGCAGGCCATCAAATTGACCTCATCGCTTCCGGTTACTGCGGCCACGACATCGGCCCGGCTAATCCCGGCGTCTTCCAAAAAACGGTTATTGCAACCGTCGCCGTTAATCACCAGGACGCTATCCAGCTTTTTGGCAATCTCTTCGCAAGTAGCCAGATCTTTCTCCACCAGGCTAACCGTATGGTGTCCTTCGGTAAGCTCTTTGGCCAAATAAAAACCGACTTTGCCTCCGCCTACGATAACTATATACATCTTTATTCCTTTTCGGTTTAAGCTTTTGGCTTAGCCTATCTATGTGAGGCCAAGGAGTTTTTTTGTCTTGGCCAGGCTTTCCACCTTGACTACCCCAAGTAAAAGATCGCCCAGGGCCAATTTATCTTTGGGCTGGGCAATACTGAGCTGGTTTTTCTTGTTCAGGATAGCGGCCGGCAAGAACTCTCCGGGCAGGCTGAGTTCCTCAATGCGCTGACCGGCTAGCTTGGTATCTACTGCGATCTTGATTACAGAAACCCTGCTCTCGGCGAGAAAGAAGCTGGAAAACCTGCTCTCCACAATCTTGTTTCTAATCATTGAAGTTAATAAGGTGGTGCTATTGACTACATCGATATCTAATTTGTGATAAATGTGCGCGTATTGGGAATCGTTGACCCGGGTAATCACTTTGGCGATATGAAAGATCTTTTTGGCTACTTGGCCCGACATAATATTGACGTTATCATTATCGGTAACCGTGCAGAAGACATTGGCCCCTTCGGCGCCGGCTTCTTTGAGCAAATCCACATCGAAGCCGTTGCCGGTCAGGGTCAGTCCGTTAAAAGCAGTGCCCAGGCGTTTAAAGGCCTCGGCATCCTTATCGATGACTACTACATTATGCCCGGCGTCGGCCAGCAGCTGGGCCAGTTCTGAGCCCACCCGGCCGCAACCAACTATAATAATATACATCGGCCTACCTTTTTGGTTTATGCTTTTGGCTATTGCTGCTGGCAGCACGCTCGCTGCTGCTTGGACCTGTTCCCTTTGGGAACAGGTCACATAAGGCTACGCTTATCTAGCTCTTGGTTTGGTGACGGCATCGACGATACAGTCGAAGGCAGTCTTATCGTTCACCGCTAACTCAGCCAAGATTTTTCTATCCAGTTTGATTTTAGCCTTCGTCAGTCCGTTGATAAACTGACTATATTTGAGTCCCTTCTCTTTCAAGCGGGCGTTGATCCGGACCACCCAAAGGCGGCGGCCGACTCTTTTCTTGGTCTTGCGGTCGCGATAGCTGTAATAAAGGCTGCGCCGGAGCGTTTCCTTAGCTGTGCGCAACAGACGCGAACGAGCCCCCCGGGCCCCCTTGACCTGCTTGAGAACTCTTTTTTTCTTTCGCCTTCTCGCTGGCGCATGTCTTACTCTAACCATGGTGCCTCCCGATTAACTGTTTATCTGTTCATCAACATTCTGAGTGTCCTGGTTTCTACTTTAGAAACCAAGGCACTTTTTCTCAACTTTCTCTTTCGTTTACTTGACTTCTTGCCTAATAGATGGCCGCGACCGGCCTTCTGTCTTTTCAGCTTGCCCTTCTTAGTGATCTTAAATCTTTTTACTAATCCCTTTTTAGTCTTCAGCTTAGGCATGCAAAATTCTCCTCCGTACCTTTTGGGTTGAAGCTTTTGGCTTAGCTTATCTATGTACGCCGGGATGAGTCCTGTGCGGCGATGGTTATTTTATTTATTTTGGGGCTAAGAATAAGTTAATAAACCTGCCTTCGACAACCGGGCCCTTTTCAATCTGGCCCAGATGGCCTGAGTCTTTGATGAATCTGTCAATCAGCCGCCGGCCTAATTCTTGATGGCTCATTTCCCGACCGCGAAAGGTTAGCGTAACCTTAACCTTGTCTCCGCGGCCCAAAAATCTCTCGGCGTTTTTTAGCTTGACCTGATAGTCGTGCTCTTCGATCTTGGGCCGGATCTTGATCTCCTTCAGTCGAATTCTCTTTTGGTGTTTTTTGGCTTCTTTCTGCTTCTTCTCTTGCTCGTATTTGAACTTACTATAGTCCATAATCCGGCAAACTGGCGGTTGAGTCTGCGTGGCAACTTCCACTAAATCTAAGCCATCGGCTGTGGCTCGGCTGATTCCTTCGGGTAGAGTAGTAATTCCTAACTGCTCACCATCTTTTCCGATCAGCCGAATCTTATCGGCTCTGATCCTGTGGTTAATTCTGGCATCATTAAAAATATTCGCTCACCTCCTTTGTAAGTTAAAGCTTAAAGTGTAAAGCTAAAAACTATAATTAAAAATTCAAAATTTTGAGTTTTAAGTTTTGGTTTTGCGTTTTGCGTTTTTCGCTTTGCGCTTCACGGTTGAACTATCTCTTTTGCTTTACTTCCTGGTTGAGCTTGTCTATAAACGCTTCGATAGTCATTGTGCCCTGCTGGCCGGTTGTGCGCATTCTCAGCGCCACCTGGCCCTGTGCTTGCTCGCGCTCACCGACAATCAACATATACGGAATCTTCTCCAATTGTGCGGTGCGAATGCGCTTCTGCATCGGTTCTTTACGGGTATCCAACTGTGTCCGGATCTGGTGTTCTTTAAGCCTGGCCACAACTTCCCGGGCATATTGGGACTGCTGATCAGTGATCGGGATCACTGCTACCTGCACCGGTGCCAGCCAAACCGGCATCGCCCCGGCATGATGTTCAATCAAGGCGCCGATAAACCGTTCCAGGCTGCCTAAAATCACCCGGTGCAACATTACCGGACGCTTGGCCTTGCCGTCTTTATCGATGTAGTTCAGGTCGAATCTTTCGGGCAGCGCAAAATCACATTGGATGGTTGCGCATTGCCAAAGCCTGCCCAGCGCGTCTTTCAATTTGACGTCGATCTTGGGGCCGTAAAACGCGCCTTCGCCTTGATTAATCTCATAGTCAAAGCCTTTGAGCTTCAGGGCCTGTTCTAAGGCCCCGGTGGCCCTTTGCCAGTCCTGATCCGTGCCGATCGACTTAGGCGGACGCGTACTCAACTCAATGCCGAATTCGGAAAAACCAAAATCCTTTAACGCCTGCTGAATAAAATCGATGACCTTGATGATCTCGGCGCTTAATTGTTCCGGAAGGCAAAAGATATGGGCATCGTCTTGGGTAAATCCACGCACCCGTAACAGTCCATGGAGCACGCCTGATTTTTCGTGGCGATAGACTGTGCCCAACTCAAAAAATTTCATCGGCAAATCCCTGTAGCTGCGGGTGGCTGATTTATAAATAATCATGTGCCCCGGGCAATTCATCGGCTTAATCGCGTATTCCTGAGTTTCGATCTTAAAGATGTACATGCTTTGTTTATAATAATCGTAGTGCCCGGAACGAATCCAGACATCGCTTTTTAAGATATGCGGGCCTAAGACTAGCTGATAATCACGTTGTAAATGTTCTTTTTTCTCGTAATCCTCAATGATCGAACGCAACATCGCTCCTTTAGGATGGTAAAGCACCAAGCCCGGGCCGGCCTCCTCAGGCAGGCTGAACAGCCCCAGTTTGGGTCCTAACACTCTGTGATCGCGTAATTTGGCCTCCTCTTTCAGGCGCAGGTAATCGTCTAGCTCTTTTTTGCTCAAAAAACAACTGCCGTAGATCCGCTGCAACATCGGGTTATTTTCATTGCCGCGCCAGTAGGCCCCGGCTACGGAAAGCAATTTAAAGAATTTGATCCGGCCGGTTGATTCTAGATGCGGCCCGCGGCAAAGATCAAGGAATTTACCGGTGCGGTAGATTGAGGCCTCGGCGTCCGGGATGTCTTCCAGCAGTTCAAGCTTAAAATCCTCCCCCATTTTTTTCAATAGCTTATTGGCCTCGGGCTTTTTCAAGAGCTCTTGTTCGAACCTTTCGTCCTTGGCGATAATCTGGCGCATCTTCTTTTCAATCTTAGCCAGATCATCGGGAGTAAACGTATCCTCGCGGGCAAAATCATAGTAAAAGCCATCGGCAATAGCCGGCCCAATGCCCAACTTTGCCTTCGGGTAAAGCTCTTTTACTGCCGCGGCCAGCACATGCGCACAGCTATGTCTTAGGGTTTGCAAATCCATGATCGTTCCTTTTGGCTATTGCTACTGGCAACACGTTCGGGCTCCTTGCCTAATCATGGGTAAATTTTCTGCGAAAATTTACCCATAGGCAACGGAGCACCCCAATTTTTTTATGTAAACACAAGATAAATTGGGGTGGTGGGCGGTACAGGATTCGAACCTGTGGCCTCAACCATGTCAAGGTTGCGCGCTAACCTCCGCCACCTGTAAATTAAAGCGGATTCGTCAAAATTTTCATAACCTTTTAAAGTATGGTGGGCGCAACAGGATTCGAACCTGTGACCTTCACGATGTCAACGTGACGCGCTAACCAACTGCGCCATGCGCCCCGGTTTTTGTTAGTGAAAATTTTTGACGAAACTGCGCCAACCGCCCAAATTGTACTAATGCCGGGGGTGGGACTCGAACCCACAAGTCTTTTCAGACAAGGGATTTTAAGTCCCTCGTGTTTGCCAATTTCACCACCCCGGCAACTAGATTTTGTTTCTTTGCACAATTTATGATACCTGGAGGCGGCAATCGGATTCGAACCGATGCATAACGGTTTTGCAGACCGTCCCCTTAAGCCACTTGGGTATGCCGCCCTGATGCTAGATAAATATTTCTGATAACGCCAATATTTCCTGGCTAGATATGGCACATTGCGTAGACAACCATACACTTTCCCCAATAGTTGCAACGCATTATTTGATGTATATCTCAATTGATAGCTTCTATGGCTCCTTAACACCTTTGTTGCCGACAAATTGCAACAGCTTGCTATAGCTAACGATAGAGACTGTAAGAAATTATGGCTTCCCGAAGTAAAAATAACTTTTATGATATTTTTGGGCTTTTCTGTAGATATGCACCCATCTCCATCTAAATATCCCCGAATAAAATCTGGTAAAAATTTATCCGGCACTTGTGGAAATTCCATATTTATCGACTTGTTTGGGTAAAGCCCTCGATTTATAAGGTCTTTATACAATTCCTGGTCACCAATCCTTAAAAAATATCTTTTTTTGCCATTTTTGGTTGACGGTGGCAAGGTCTTTATTGGGTGCCAAGATTGTAAAGCTAATCTTAAAACAGATACTAAGGAATAATCCGTACTGCTAAACCGTATATATTTACCTCTAAGATATGAGGCGTCTTCTAGGCTGCCATCTGCGAACCAGAGGCCCAAAACATAGGCCATTGTTCGGCTCCATACTTTAAAGAAATTTCTGTCTACCTTGTATTTTATCCCCATACCTTACCACTTGGCTAAGCCGCCTAAAAATCTGAAAATGTTGCCTTAACTTCATACTTTGTAGCCAGTTATGATAGCACAATCTTTTCAACGCTGTCAAGCAAAATCCGGGCCAGACGCTTTTTAGGCGCCTGCTTAAAATTGCGCGCCCTGCCTTCGCGAGCGATAATTAATCCATCCATGCGGGACGACCCGAATGGGTAACTCCTTGATTTCATAGAAGTTGCAACGATCAAGTCGAGATTCTTTTGATTCAGCTTGTGCCGGGCATTATTTTTTAAGTTTTCGGTCTCTAAGGCGAACCCGACTAATACCCGTTTCCCTTTTTTCCGACCTAATCCAGCCAGGATATCCGGATTTTGTTCCAAGCGTAACGTTAATTCTTTGCTCCGGCCGCGTTTAATTTTTTTCCGGGCCACCCTCCTGACCCGAAAATCCCCTACTGCCGCGCTCATAATTAAACAATCGCACCAGCTAAATTTAGCCGCCAGCGCCGATTGTAACTCGGCGGCCGTCCGCACCGCTATCGCCGGCAGACCTTTAGGCTTAAGACTTTCAAGCTGGGCATGGATCAAGATAACTTGATGGCCGCGGGCCTGGGCCTCACTGGCGAGCTGACAACCAAAGGTGCCGGTGGCATAATTAGAAATAAACCGGACCGGGTCCAGCGGCTCACGCGTTGCTCCAGCCGTAATAATAATCCTTAACCTTTTCCTGCTCACTCAATCTAAGTCCTACTTCAGCAGTTTCAACACTGCTGTCACAATCTCGGCGGTATCGGCAATATGCCCCAGGCCTTTATCGCCGCAAACCAGGTGTCCTGTTTTAGGCCCCACAAAGTGATAGCCCGCCTTTTTTAAGCGGGCAATATTCCGCTGGGTCATCTGGTGCGCAAACATCCTTTGATTCATCGCGCCACAAATCACGATTGGCGCCGGCGTGGAAAGACAAAGGCAGCTTAAGGCGTCATCAGCCAGGCCAACGGCCAATTTGGCGATGATGTTTGCCGTGGCCGGCGCGATTAAGACCAGATCGCATCTTTTGGCCAAAGAGATATGCAGCGGTTCGAGATTATCCGGCAGTGTAAATAAATCGGTAGTGACTTTATTACCGCTTAAAGTTTGTAGCGTTAGCGGGGTAATAAACTCCTGGGCATCTTTGGTCATCACTACGCTGACCTTGATCTTGCGCGCCCTCAGGCGGTTGATAATCTCCGCGGCCCTGTAGGCGGCGATGCTGCCGGTAACTCCTAAAATTACTTCTTTGTGCTGGCTCATTTACTATTTTGCTGTAGCTGGGATCTCCAGCTTGACCTTTTCCTGAAGGATCTCTTCTAAAGCGATTGAGGTCGCCTTTTGGCTGTCTGTCTCTACGAGTCGGGGGGCACCGGCGCTAATCTCGGCTGCCCGCCTGGAGGCCAGAACCACCAATTTATACATACTATTTGTCTTGACTAGATAATCTTGAATCGGCACATATGACATCGCTATTTCTTCCTTTCCTGGATAATTATCCGCTTTAACCGCAACAACGCTTTTTCGATTTTATCATTTAAGACTACATAGTCATACTGCTTGATCGACTGCATCTCCCGCCGGGCCAATTTTAAACGTCGGGCGATCTCGCTGGTATCTTCTGTGGAGCGGCCGCAGAGACGCACTTTTAGTTCTTGAAAAGACGGCGGCTTGATAAAAATAAATACCGCCTGTTTCTGGCTGCGCTTAAGCTTGCTGGCCCCTTGCACATCGATACTTAACAGCACATCGTCTCCGGAGCGGATGTGGCCCTGCACAAAACTGCGGGGGGTGCCGTAAAAATTGCCTAAGACCCGGGCCCATTCCAAAAACTGGCCCCGGCCTCTTTTCTGCAGGAATGCGGCCTGAGAAATAAAAAAGTAATCGCGCCCGCTGAGTTCGCCTTTGCGCCTTTTTCTGGTCGTGGCCGAAACTGAACGCACCAGCCGCCTCTTGCCGGAGAAGCTGCGGATCAGCCGACGGCAAAGCGTAGTCTTTCCTGAGCCTGATGGCGCGGAAATGACAAATAGTTTGCCTGTTTTCATTTAGCTTCTTCTATGCGCTGGGTCAGTGTCTGCGGCTGAATGCTGCAAAGGAAGATGTGCCCGCTATCGGCGACCACTATGGCCCGGGTCCGGCGGCCATTAGTCACATCTACCAGCCGCTGGGCCTTCCTGGCCTCATCCCTGAGCCGCTTCATTGCCGATGAGGAGGCATCGGCAACCGCCACAATACGCGCAGCCACTATGCCGTTATCGAATCCCAAGCTAACTACCTTCATATGTCCCTTGTTTTTTGGCAAGACTAGACTGGCTACGGTATTAGCTGCTTCTTGGACCTGTTCCCTTCGGGAACAGGTCACATAAGGCAATGGTTATTGCTTTACTCGACGTTCTGCAATTGCTCGCGCAGCTTCTCAATCTGACCCTTAATCTTGATTACCGTACGCGAAATGTTATAACTACTGGCCTTGGCCCCGATAGTATTGGCTTCGCGAAACATCTCCTGAGCGATAAAATCAAGCTCCTTGCCCGCCTCTTTCTGATTGCGTAAGGCCATCCGAAAACCTTTGAGATGGCTGATCAGGCGGGTCAGCTCCTCGCTGACATCGCTGCTGCGCACAAACAAGGCTACCTCTTCGGCGATCCTGTCCTGATGAGGCGCCTTTACTCCGGAGAGGCCTTTTACCTTTTTTAACAGATTTCTCTTGTAGCGCGCGATCACTTTGGGCAGCTGCAACTCGATGCTGTGTAAATAGCGCCGGATCCGGCGAACCCTTTTCTGCAAATCCCGGGCCAATCTCTTGCCTTCGGCCGAACGCATCCGGTCGAGATTCTCAAAAGCGCCAACTATGGCCGATTTTAAATGCGGGTAAAGCTGGCGCAGGTTTTCCTTCTTCTGCTCATAGGTAATTACCTCCGGCAAGCCCATAATCTGCTGCACGCCCAAATCATCCTTCAGGTTTAAGGACTTTTTTAATTTCAGCAATTGGCGATGATATTTTTTGGCTAGCGTCAAATCCAAAGAAAACCGGGTCTGGGCCCGGGCCTTACTTTCCCAAGACACGGCCAGGTTGACCCGGCCGCGGTTAATCCTCTTTTTTAAATAGTCCCTGACCTTATCTTCAAAAAACGAAAAATGGTTGGGCAGGCGGCTGGCCAGATCAAAATAGCGATGATTTAAGCTCCTGATCTCCACGTGCACTGTCCCCTGCGGAGTAATTGTTTGGCCTTTGCCAAAACCGGTCATGCTTTTAATCATTAACTCTCCCCTTTTTCTTCTACTTCCAGACCCGCTTTTTTACTTTTGCCTGATCAACTGTTTTGGTCGGATATAGATCCACGATAATGTCATCGGGCTCAAACCAGAGCTTAATTTCCCGTTCGGACTCTTCCTTGTCCCGCGAGGCATGGATCACATTCTCATAAACACCCTTGGTGGTAATCCGGCCGTAGGCCCCGCGAATAGAAACTGAATCAGCCTCCTCAGGGTTGGTGGCCCCGGCCAACTGGCGCACCTTAGCAATCGCCTTTTCGCCCCAGTAAACCATGGCCATGACCTTGCGTCTTTGGTGTAATTCGCCGCGGATGTATTCGACTAGCTCATTAAAGAAAGGCTTATCCTTCATGTGCTTATAGTGTTCCTCGGCCATCTTCCGGCTAACCCGGCTAATCTTGGCCCCGACAATTTCCAGCTTTGTTTCTGAGAGCCTTGTCAGAATATTCCCGGTCAATGACTTTTTTAGTCCATCCGGCTTAATTAAAACCAAGGTTTGTTCAATCATTTTCACCTCTCAAAAAGACGTAATTATTTGTGATATCAATGTTAACAATGCTACGAAATGTTTACTAAATAACTTTATTAATTCTTTAACTTTAAGTTAACTTTTATTCACTTTGCGCAACAGATTTACAATTCTGTCCAAATCGTTTAATGAATAATATTCCAGGACGATCTTCCCTCTTTTGCGGCCGGCCACAATCTTAACCTTTGTGCCTATAAGACGTTGCAACTGTTCTTCTAAGGCAACCAGATGGGGATCGCGCCTGGGTTGGGCTTTACGCTTAAAGCCGGTGGACATTTTTGTAACTAAGCTTTCTAGCTCCCGGACCGAAAGATTACGGGTCAGCGCACGTTTAAACAGCTGGCTTTGAACAGCTAAGTCCCGGACGCCTAAAATTGAACGGGCATGGCCCATAGAAATCATATTTTTGCGTAAGGCTGTCTGGATCACCTGAGGCAACTTTAATAAGCGCAAAGTGTTGGAAACAGCACTAGCGCTTTTGCCGAGCGCCTGGGCAATCTTTTCCTGGGAGTAGCCAAAATCTGTAATCAATTGTTCGTAGGCCTGGGCCTCCTCCAGGGGATTTAATTCTTCTCTTTGAATATTCTCAATCAAAGATAGTTGCAAGGCCTCGTCATCTCCTATATCTTTAATGATTGCAGGTAGTTGCGTAAAACCTAGTGTTTTGGCCGCACGCAGTCTGCGTTCTCCGGCGATTAATTCATAGCCGCCTGTTTTTTGCGGCCGGACAATAACCGGCTGGATTACCCCTTTCTCCTTAATGGAGGCCGTGAGTTCGGCCAATTTCTCGGCATTAAATTCTTGCCGTGGCTGAAAGGTGCTCACATTGATCTGGGCAATCTTTATATCCAACACCTTACCGCCAGCCTTAACCGGCTTATCCGGTATTAATGCGCTCAAGCCCTTGCCTAACACCTTCTTATCCATTGCAGGCCTCCTTATCCCAATGGCTCAGGATCTTTAATCAGTTCTTTAGTTTCGTGGCTATTCTGCGTAACCTTTGATTCCACATTAGGTTGCGCTTGGTCTGGTTGAACAGCAGGTTCTAAGTCTGGCGAAATTGCTGTGCCTAAAATTTCCTGGCACAATTCTAAATATTTTTGCGCCCCAATTGAATTGCGCCGGTATAACACGATTGGCTGACCAAAACTCGGTGCCTCGCTTAAGCGGATATTCCGCGGGATTACCGTTTGATAGACTTTATGCTTAAAATAAGACCTGGCTTCATTAATGACTTCGCTGGTCAGATTAGTACGGAAGTCAGCCATAGTTAAGAGCACGCCTTCAATCACTAGCTCAGGATTGAGGTTATCTTTAACCAAATCCATGGTCCGGGCCAGTTGGCTTAATCCTTCCAGGGCATAATATTCACATTGAATAGGGATAATCACTGAGCCGCTGGCAGTAAGGGCATTGATCGTCAGCAGACCTAAAGAGGGGGGACAATCAATAATAATAAAGTCGAATTCCGGGCTCACTTGTTCCAGGGCCTTTTTTAAGCGAAATTCCCGGCGCATTACCGGGACCAGCTCGACTTCGGCTCCGGTCAGATCAACATGGGAAGGGGCAATGAAAAGATGGGGCAGGGCAGTGGGCAGCATAATCTCAGTTACTGGGGCCTGATCCATGATCGCGTTGTAAATACTGCGCTCCAGGCCATTTTTATCGATGCCTAACCCACTGGTAGCGTTGCCTTGAGGGTCGATATCTACCAAAAGGACTTTACGTTTGGCTAAAGCTAAATAAGCACAAATGTTTACAGCTGTGGTGGTTTTACCAGTGCCGCCTTTTTGGTTACAAACAGCGATTATTTTAGCCATAACCTTTTTGCTGTAGCTTTTTGCTTATGCTAGAGTTATAACAGGAACCGGTTCCGCAATTAAGAGTATAATTTGGTGGGAACAGGTTCTCTGGGCAACGGTTTAAGCAGTAACTACTTTTCACGTGAAAAGTATGGCCTACATTTCACGTGGAAAGTTTTCACGTGAAAAGTTTTCACGTGAAAAGTAGGGGAAGGTAATCTGGTATTATAACCTTACTATATCAAAGAAAAAACATTTGTCAAGAGAAATCAGCTATTTTTTCAGCGTAACTCTGACCCGTGCCGGCCGGGGACCTCTCATCCCAAAAAGCCCTTTATGCTCCTCAGCCAGGATCTCCACTTTGACCTGTTCGCGGCTGGCGCCTAATTTCTTTAAAGCAATCTCGATTGCCTCTTGGGAAGTACGTCCTTGTACCTCAATAGTATCCATTGCTTTCTACCAATCCCGCCTAGAAATTAATATCAGGCTCCCCTTTATGCTGTTTGCGTGGGGAGACTGGTGCTCTCTTGCTTTCTTTTAATTAAAAGCTGCTGGCCAGCCGTAACTATATTAAATGTAAGCCAATAAAGCACAACGCCCGCAGGCAAACTGGCAAAAATCCAGGTTAAGAGTATCGGCATCATTACCGCCATCATCTTGGCCTGGTCCTGTTGGGCGCCTCCTCCGGCGCCGCCACTTAAACCGGACAGCTTTTGCTGGGCAAACATGCTTACGCCCATCAACACAGGCAACACGTAATAAGGGTCCTTGGCTGAAAGATCCGTAATCCAACCGAAAAAAGGTGTGCCGCGCAACTCAATAGAATTATAAAGCACGCTATATAAAGCAAAAAACACCGGCATTTGTAACAACATTGGTAAACAGCCGCTTTGGCAGCTGGCTAAAGGATTAATGCCCTTTTTGCGATAGAGCTCCATGATTTCCTTGTTTAGCTTTTGCGGGCTGTCTTTTAGCCTTTCGCGCAAGGCATCCATCTCGGGTTGGATCGACTTCATCTCATGCTGCATCTTTTGCATGGACTCAAAGCTGCGGTGGGTCAGGGGATAGAAGATGAATTTGGTTACCAAGCACAGCAGCACAATTGCCCAACCGAAGTTATGTGTCCATTGCGAGAAGAATAGCAACACCCGATATATTAACTTGGAAATAGGGCCAAAAAAGCCGTAATCTATTGCCTTATCAAGAGTTGCGTCTACTTCCTGCAGGCGCTCTTTCTTTTTTGGTCCTAAATATAGCTTGGCTTTATAGGGCCTTGACCCAGGCCAGGGAATATTCAGGGCAACTTTTTGCTCACCAAAGCGATTTTTCTCTACTATTACTGATTCGGCCGGCTGCTCAGGAATCAGGGCACTCAAAAAATACTTATTTTCCAAGCCAGTCCAAAGAATAGTGCCTTTTTGTTTGTGCTCCCGTTGGACAAAAATGTTCTGTTCGTGGCGGCCATATTTCTCTTTTTGGAGCCAGCTTTGCTGGCCGCTTAAGAAACAGCTTACTGGCCCCTGGTACCCAGAACCCCTGCGTCCACGCTGGGCTTGCGGCATACCAATATCCGGACCAGCGAACAAAAGAAACTGTTCCGGCAGCGGGCTGCTTTCCCAACCCAGGAATTCAATGTCTAACTCTATGCTATAATTAGAGTTATTGAATGTAAACCGTTTTTTTGTCTGGCGGCCTTGAGGATCGGTGTAGGTAAATGTAAGCTGGCCTGTAGGCGACTGGGTATTGAGCCACAATTGATTGCGGTCCACATCGTACAAGCCTGTATTCAGCTCCAGGCTTACCTGCTGATCAGCCAGACCAATGGCTGGCCAAAAATCGCCATCAACTATAGCCGGCAAAGAAATCAACTCTGCTGCCGGCGCAGCAACCGCTAATTTTTCCAATAGCACTGCTTGTTTGGCCTGTTCACGCAACAGCGTTTTTTGAGCCTCCTGGCCGGCCCGGGCCAGGGATTGCTCGATTTCCAGCAGCCGCTTTTGCACTGCGGCGCGATCTAATTTTTCCTCTGGATATTGCTTGAGCTGACAGCTTTTAATCCTTGCTCCGCTTGAAGTTAGGACAACATGCAGCAGATCTGTTTCTACTGTAATATCAGTAGCCCCGGTAGGCTCGGTCAAGATTGGGGCTTCTTGTTGACTATAAGTCTCGATAACAGCAGGGGAGATTGATGGAATCTGCTCTTGTTGAACAGCTGGCCGAAGGCTCGAAGACCGCTGGGCCAGATGAGGATATTTCTGAGACAGAAAATAATTATAACCTGTTATCACCAATAAAGAAAGAAAAACAGCAAACAGTGCCCTTTTGCCCATTAATTAACTCCTATTTTACTGGATCAAAAAAATTGGCGCGACGAAAAGGATGGCAACGCAAAAGCCGCCGGAAAGTGACTGCCAATCCCGGGAAAACCCCTTTTTTGCTCACGGCCTCCCGGGCATAGGCCGAACAGGTAGGATGAAACCTACATCTCGGTAACATTAAGCAGGATATATAGTTACGGTAAAAATCAATGGCTGCTAGTATGATTTTTTTCATGTTTTTTAATCAAGTGCGCTTTCTCGGCCAAGGCCAGCATTTCCTGCTCAATTTGCCGCAGCTTAATCTTTTTCCGCTCAAACCGGTAGGCGCTCAATACTATGTCAAATCCGGGGCGAAAACGGTTTTTGTTCAGCCGAAAGGCCTCGCGCAGGCGCCGGGCTAAGTAATGC
The DNA here is from genome assembly GCA_042571705.1 of Candidatus Omnitrophota bacterium. Taxonomy (GTDB): domain Bacteria; phylum Omnitrophota; class Gorgyraeia; order JAFGHF01; family JAFGHF01; genus JBHPFV01. The sequence goes on along the minus strand of JBHPFV010000014.1, from coordinate 9,679 downwards.
CGGCGAACGCTTAGCTTAAACCTCTTTTTGCTCAGCGAGAGCCCCAGCCGGATTAAGCCTAATTTATTAGGCAGGAAGAAGATAGTCAAATGGGGCCCAGTGAACCTGCGGCCCCGTAAGTAAACTTCTTGAAACTGGCGGCTGGTCTTGAGTCTTTCTTCGGGCCTCATGGAGTCAGGCGCTTTTTTCCCCTACGGCGCTTACGCGCCAGCACCGCCCGACCTGCGGCCGAAGCCATCCGCTGGCGAAATCCGTGCTTTCTTTTTCTCTTTAGATTAGATTTTGGTTTAAGATTCTTTTTCATGACAGTGGTAAGAATTATAACATAAAACCTTTTATAGTCAAGTAAAATCTACCGGTATTTCCGTGTGTGTATATTTAATTTTATCTTTTTACAAAAAAAATTCTTGCATTAACTTTTTGGCTCTGCTATAATACCGCATTGTCTTAAGCGAAACACAACTGCAGGCAATAAAATTGGGCTGTGGATAAGTTGTGTATAAACAGGGGAGAGCGTGGAGATAACAACCGAACAACTTTGGAGCAAAGTTTTAGCGGCCGCCAAGGCCACTTTAGGCGAGCAGGGCTGCGAAACCTGGTTTCACCCGATCAAGGCAAAAGAGATTTCCCAAGGCACGCTGATCCTTGAGGTCCCTAATGAATTTTTCCAAAACTGGATCAAGGACCATTACTTAGAGCTGATCAACCAAGCTGTAAAGACCGCTGCCCCGGGCCAAGAATTAGCGGTTGAATTTACCTTAGCCAAACAAGAATTGCCGTCTGAGTCAGAGGTCCAGGAAAAACCAAAATCAAGGCGCTGGTTTTTCCAAAAACCGGCCCGCGAGTCAGCCCAGCCGGACAAACCGCAGCTTAAACTAAACCCCCGTTTAACATTTGATACTTTTGTGGTCGGGCCGAGTAATCGTTTTGCCCATGCGGCCAGCCTGGCAGTAGCTGAATCTCCGGCCCGTTCTTATAACCCTTTGTTTATTTACGGAGGGGTGGGCTTGGGCAAGACCCACCTGATGCAAGCTATCGGCTCCTATATCTTAGAGCATAATCCTCAGCTTAAGGTAACTTATATTTCCAGTGAAAAATTTACCAACCAGCTGATTAGCGCCATTCAGAATCGCACGACCAAGGAATTCCGGGAGCGCTACCGCCACGAAGATTTACTGCTGATCGATGACATCCATTTCATCGCCGGCAAAGAAGCAACGCAAGAGGAATTCTTCCACACCTTTAATACGCTTTATGATGCCCACAAGCAGATTATTCTCTCCAGTGACCGGCCGCCTAAAGATATCCCTACGCTGGAAGAAAGGCTGGTCTCGCGGTTTGAATGGGGCCTGGTCACCGATATCCAGCCTCCGGATTTAGAGACCCGGATCGCGATCCTGAAGAAGAAAACAGAGCAGCATAATATTAACAGTATTCCGGATGATGTGCTCTTTTTTATTGGCGATAAGATTAAAATTAATATCCGCGAGCTGGAAGGGGCCTTAATCCGGGTGGTCGCCTATTCGTCTCTGACTAACCAGGCCATTACCTTACAATTGGCTCAATCGGTCTTAAAGGACATGATCTTAGAAGATAAAAAGGTCTCTGTGGACAGTGTGCAAAAGAAGGTCGCCGCGCATTTTGACCTGCGGATCTCGGATTTAAAGGCCAAAAAAAGGACCCGGGCGGTTGTTTATCCGCGCCAAATCGCGATGTTTCTCTCCCGCAACCTGACTGATTGTTCTTTACCGGAGATCGGTGAATATTTTGGCGGGCGCGATCATACTACAGTGTTATATGCTTACGATAAGATTCAAAAAGACATCCAAAGAGATCAAAAGTTAAAGGGCTTGGTCGAGAAGTTGGCTTTGGATATTAAGGTTGGTTGAGGTGTTTTGTGGGTTGCGCCTGTGGATAAGTTGTGTATAAGTTTTATTGGTTATCCACAGCTTTATATAGTCACTACTGTAATTATCTATTTAACTAACGGCTTTTTCCACAGTTTCCACAACCCTATTATTACAACTACTAATTTCTCTATATAATAAAACAGATTAATGGAGGATGAGATGAAATTTAAATCCACAAAAGAAGACCTGTTAAAAGCAATTCAGATATTGCAAAATGTGGTTTCCTCAAAAGCCACCTTACCTATTCTCTCTAACCTGCTGATTGAAACTCAAAAAGGTAAAATATTCATGGCGGCCACAGATTTGGATGTAGGTATTTCCTTAACCTTCACCCCTTTGGCAATTAGTGAAGAAGGAAGTATTACTATTCCGGCCAAACGATTTTCTGATATTGTCCGCGAGCTGCCGGATGGAGAAGCCAACATAATAGCCAGAAAGAATAATTCCGTTTCTATCGAGATCCATAAATGCTTCTTTAAGCTGATGGGGCTGCCCAAAGAAGAATTCCCCAAAATACCCAAACTGACCGAAAAAGAAGGTATTACCTTAAACCAGAGCCTATTGCGGAATATGTTAAATTTAACCTCGTTTGCCGTTTCCCACGATGAAACAAGATATATATTAAACGGCGTCTTGTTTGTGGTTAAAGACAAGAGTATCCGCTTGGTAGCTACTGACGGCCGCAGATTGGCCTTGATTGAGAAGGAACTTGAGACCGGCGCCGGGTTTAAAAAAGAGGCGATTATCCCCACCAAAGCCATTCAAGAGCTGATGCGTAATTTGGGCGATGAAGGGGCGGTGAAGATTATCTTTGGCGAGAACCAAATTTCTTTTCAATTCAATAATATCAGCTTAATCTCACGCTTAATCGAAGGACAGTTCCCTAACTACGAACAAATAGTTCCTAAAGAAGGCAAGGGCAAGATTACGGTTGACCGCGAACAGTTTCTCTGGGCGGCTAAAAGAGCGGCGATTTTGACTTCCGCTGATTCGCAATCGATTAAACTGGACCTGTTTAAAGACAAGCTGATTTTTTCCAAAAACAGCCCGGACATGGGTGAGGCCAAAGAGGAAATCGACATTGAGCATAAAGGGAGCGAATTTTCTATCGGTTTTAACCCGCACTATCTAATTGACGTCTTAAAGAGCCTCAAAGACCCCCAAATCAGCTTTGAATTAAGCGGGCCGGAAAATCCGGGGATTATCCGGGTCCCGGATAATTACGTTTATATCGTACTACCGATGCAACTGTCCTAAGGCCATGCGCCGCAAGAGCGACCCCCAGCTTCTATCCGATGTATTACAGAGCGTAGTAGAAAAACTTAATCGCAGTAAGCATAACGATACTAACAAATTGATTTCCGACTGGCCGAAAGTCTGCGGCCGGCAATTGGCCCGGCAGACCAGGCCGGTGAAGCTGCAAAAAAAGAACCTGTTGGTGCACGTTAAAGATTCAGCCTGGCTTTATCAGGCCAGCCTGTATAAAGAGGAAATCCTGGCCCAGGCCAAAAAAAAGCTGGGCCAAGATAAGGTCGAAAACGTTCAATTCAGAATAGGAAAAATTTAACCCGCTCAGGAGAAAATGAAAAAAGTTAAGCAGGCAAAAACAGAGGTAAAGCAAAAACAGCCCAAGCAAAAACCGCAAACCAAGTCCCAGGAAAAGCCACATCAATATGATGCCCGGACCATTCAGGTCTTAGAGGGCGTGGATGCGGTCAGAAAACGGCCGGCCATGTATATCGGCGACATCTCTGTTTCCGGCCTGCATCACTTGGTCTATGAGGTCTGCGACAACTCTATTGATGAGGCCATGGCCGGGTATTGCAAGAACATCCAGGTCACTGTGCATGGCGACAATTCCGTAACTATTACCGATGACGGCCGGGGGATCCCGGTGGACATCCATAAGACCCAGAAAAAGCCGGCTGTGGAAGTAGTGATGACCACGCTGCACGCCGGTGGTAAATTCGACCATCGGGTCTACAAAGTAGCCGGCGGTTTGCATGGCGTGGGCGTCAGCGTAGTCAATGCCCTGGCCGAATGGCTGGAGGTGGAGGTCAAGCGCGACGGCAAGGTCTATCACCAGCGTTATGAGCGCGGACGCACGGCGAGCAAACTGACCGTAGTCGGCAAAAGCGCGAAAACCGGCACTAAGGTCACCTTTAAGCCGGACAAAGAGATCTTTGGCGCCAAGGTCAAATATAGCTTTGATATCCTGGCCCAACGCCTGCGCGAATTAGCCTTTTTAAATCAAGGCATTAATATTATCTTGGAAGACGAGCCGCACGAGAAGCGCAGCGAATTTAAATTCACCGGGGGCCTCTCTTCCTTTGTGGAACACCTGAATAAAAACAAGAATCCTCTACATAAAAAGGTAGTCTATTTTACGAAGGAGAAGGATGATGTTAAAGTGGAGATTGCCCTGCAGTACAACGACGGCTACGCCGAGAATATCTTCACCTATGCCAATAACATCCATACCGTAGACGGCGGCACTCACTTAAGCGGGTTTAAGTCAGCGCTGACCCGCACGGTTAATCAATACTGCAAGAACAAGAACCTGCTGAAAGGCGAGATTACGCTCTCCGGAGACGACGCCCGCGAAGGGCTCACGGCCATCATCAGCGTCAAGGTGCTCAATCCTCAGTTCGAAGGCCAGACCAAGGGCAAGCTAGGCAATTCCGAGGTCTCCGGGATCGTGGAGTCAATCGTCAACGAATGCTTAGGCGCCTACCTGGAAGAACACCCTGCTGTGGGCAACGCCATCGCCGGTAAAGCCGTAGTCGCCTCCCGGGCCCGTGAGGCAGCCAGAAAGGCCCGCGAACTCACCCGGCGCAAAGGCGCCCTGGAATCCGGGGGCCTGCCGGGCAAGCTGGCCGATTGCTCGGAAAAAGATCCGAGCCTTTGCGAACTATACATAGTCGAAGGCGATAGTGCCGGCGGATGCTTTACCGGAGATGTTCAAGTAGCCTTAGCTGACGGACGGGATCTCAGCTTTAAGGAACTCGAAAAAGAATGGCGCCAAGGCAAGAAAAATTACTGCTACACTATAAAAGAAGATGGCAATATAGGGATTGAACAAATTCTCCATCCAAGACTAACAAAAAAAGCAGCACGAGTAATGAAGATACGGCTAGACAGCGGAGAACAAATTGCCTGCACGCCGGATCACAACTTTATGAAGCGAGACGGTTCTTATGTTGAAGCAAAAAACCTTACACCAGAGATAAGCTTAATGCCTTTAAGAAGAAAACATTCCGAAATAAAGGGCAGAATTACTATTGCAGGATATGAAATGGCCCTCAACCCCACAACGCACCGATGGGTATTTACACATAATTTGGCCGATAGGCACAATATAGAAAACGGAATTTATAATGAGGCATTAGGTTCACACAAACACCATGCCGATTTTAATAAGTTAAATAATAATCCCGACAATATCTTAAGAATGTCTCAAGATGAACATCTGCGGACTCACAGAGAACAAGTAGGGCTAACTCTGCACAGACCAGATGTTATCAGAAAATGCAACGAGATAAAAAGGAGCCCCGAATACCGCAATAAAATTTCGAAAACCATAAAAGAGAAGTGCGGCGCTATGTTAAGCGCCAAAGCCAAAAGGCAATGGGAAAGTGTAGAATATAAACAATATATGGCGGGCAAGTTTTTGGATTTTTATAATGGCAACGAGGCTTACAGGAAGAGAACTTTACAAACTATAGATAGGGCTCAAAGAGCATATTGGGCTCAAGCAGACAATAGGCGCAAGCAGGCCAATAGGGTCAAGAGCTATTTCAGAGACCATCCGGAGATGAAGGAGTTTTTGTCTAATAAGGCTAAACAACAATGGGGTGATGCTAAGCTTGTAGATTGGAGGAGACAAAAGACAAGCGAACAATGGACTGCGGAATTTCGAAAAAAGAGAAAAAGCACTTATAACAGGACCTATCTCCAGCATAGCATAGAATTTTTAAGAGGGACTTATAAGAAACATGGCGATTTTAGTTTTTATGAAACCGAACGCAAGAGTTTGCCCAAGAGAGATAATAACCTACTTAAATTAAACACTTTGTTGGAAAGATTTTTTGATGGCAGCAAAGAAAAACTTATGGAAGCGGTACAGAATTTTAACCATAGAGTAATGGAAACAAAATTCCTGGCTGCAAAAACAGATGTATATGATATAGAGGTGCCCAATACCCACAATTTTGCTTTAGCCAGCGGCGTATTCGTTCACAATAGCGCTAAGCAGGGACGGGACCGGCGGTTTCAGGCCATCTTGCCGATTAAGGGCAAGATCCTGAATGTAGAAAAGGCCCGCCTGGATAAGGTCTTGAGCAACGAAGAAATCAGGACGATTATTACCGCCTTAGGCACCGGCGTCGGCAAAGAAGAATTTGACTCCGGCAAATTACGTTATCATAAGATTATCCTGATGGCTGATGCCGACGTTGACGGCAGCCACATCCGCACGCTGCTTTTGACCTTTTTCTACCGCCAGGTACCGGAGCTGGTCGAGAAAGGGTTTATTTACATTGCCCAGCCACCGTTATATAGGATCAAGCGCGGCAAAAGGGAAGAATATATCGAGACCGAAGAGCGGATGAATGAATTACTACTGGAGTTAGGCACTGATGGCTTGAGCCTCAAAAGCACTAAACAGAAAAAGGTGTTTACCGAGAAGCAAATTAAGAAATTGGTGGAGCTGTTAATGGAATTGGAAGACCTTTCTTGGGCTATAGAGCGAAAGGGAGTGGATTTGTCAAAATACCTCAGTTTTAGACAGCCTAAGACCAAAAAACTCCCTATTTATAGGGTAAAAGTGGATGGAGAAAACCAATTTCTCTATTCCGATCAAGAGCTAGCCAAGCTCACCGCTAAGGAAGAAAAGCGTCGCGGCAAGGCCGTGGAGATCCGGGCTGAAGGCGAAGAAGGCTCAGACGACAAGAACAAAAAGATGGATGTGGTCGAATTCTATGAGGCCCGGGAGCTGGAGAAGCTCTTGGCCGAGATTGAGAAGATGGGGGTGGATGCAGTTGCTCATTACGAGCGGGCTAAAGAAGAAAAGCCGGTTCGCGGCAAGACCACCAAACCCGCACCGATTTATAAGGTGATCTACGACAAGGAAGAAAAAGGGGTTTACTCTCTGAAAGAGCTGCTCAGATTCATCAAAACTTTTGCTAAGAAAGGCATGACTATTCAGCGCTACAAAGGCCTCGGTGAGATGAACCCGGGCCAGCTTTGGGAGACCACTATGGATCCGGCCCGGCGGACCATTTTAAAGGTTACTTTAGAAGACTCGGTCAAGGCCGATGAGATGTTTACTGTGCTGATGGGCGATGCCGTGCAGCCGCGCCGTGAATTCATCCAGGCCCACGCCAGAGAAGTCAGAAACCTTGATATATAGCTAAAGCTATTGCCCCGAACGGGACAGTTTTTGGTCAAATATATAAAAACTGTCCCTCGGGGTTGCACAGATAAGTGCAGCTTTCAGCAAAAGCGAAAAGGGAAAAAGAAATATGTATACTAAAGGTGAAAAGATAGTTCCGATTTACATCGAAGACGAGATGAAGGATTCCTACATCTCATACGCGATGAGCGTCATTGTCGGCCGGGCGCTTCCTGATGTGCGCGACGGCTTAAAGCCCGTGCACCGCAGGATCCTTTATTCGATGAAAGAGTTAAACTTAGAGCACAATAAGCCCTATCGCAAGTGCGCGCGCATAGTCGGAGATTGCTTAGGAAAATATCACCCGCACGGAGATACCGCGGTTTATGATGCGCTAGTGCGGATGGTCCAGGATTTTTCTCTGCGCTATCCTTTAGTTGACGGCCAAGGCAACTTTGGCAGCATCGATGGCGACGCCGCCGCAGCAATGCGCTACTGCGTCGACGGAAGCTCGCTGATTGTTACCGATAAAGGCCTGCAGAGAATAGACAAGATTCCGCATCATTCAGAAGTATCGTTTCATACCCTTTCGCTAAATAATAAAATATCTCATGTCTCCAAATGGTTTGATTCCGGCAAACACCCGACCAAAACAATCGAAACATACAGGGGTTTTAACCTATGCGGAAGCCTTAATCACCCTGTGCTGACTTGGCAAAATGAAAAAGGCAAACCGGTATTTAAGTGGAAATTGCTCAAAGATGTCAAAAAAGGCGATTATGCAGTAATTAGCAGAAGCAATTTATTATTTCCTGAAAAAGAACCAGCGTTAAAAGAATATTATCCCAAGCCAAGAAATCGATGCAAGGTTCACGAGCTGCCTCGTTTGATGACCAAAGAGCTCGCTTTCATTTTAGGAGCGATAGCCGCCGAAGGAAATATTGGTAGAGAGCAGATCGGATTTTGCAATAACGATCAAGAATATATTGCGCAATTTAAAGCCTGCTTTAAAAAGGTATTTCCGGATTGTCGACTTCATGAATTTGTTAGAAAGCCAGTAGGTTACACTAGGCAAGAATACACATCTTTAGAAATTCATTCGCTCCAAGCAATTAACTTCTTACACAATCTTGGCCTGGTTCCCGGCAGGGCAAAAGAAAGAGTGGTCCCGGAAATAATACTAAAGTCTTCAAAACAATCAGCGGCTGCCTTTTTGCGCGGCTTTGCCGAAGGAGACGCCAGCGTATATATTTCGGCTTCTTTGCGCAATTTAGAAATTTGTTTTATTTCAGCTAGCAAAAAGCTAATGCAAGAGCTGCAAATTTTGCTCTTGCGCTTTGGCATAGACGCTTCTTATCGATGGCAGAGAACAAGAAATGTGTATAAATTGTTTGTGAGAAATTATGACAATCTCAATCTCTTCAAAAGCCAAATCGGATTTGCTGCGGAAAGAAAACGAAAAAAACTGGCCAAGATTGCCAAGAGAAATAGCAGCGGCTGGGTAATGTCCAAAATGGATTATATACCTTATCTATCTGAGTACATTCGGGCAAAAGATAAATATAAGAGGTGTAAAGATAAAGGAAGCAGAAGTTGGGTGGTTGGCCATAATATAGATAGATACACCAAGATAGAAAAATGCTGGCCCGACCTAAGTAAAATACTTGACAGAGAAGATATGTCCTTGTATGCGAGCTTAAGGAAAAACAGATATGTTTTCGATAAAGTTATTTCTGCCAAGGCCTCAGGAATAAAGAATGTCTATTCGATAAAGGTTGATAGCCCCTGCCACTCGTTTGTCTCCAATGGGTTTATTAGTCACAACACCGAGGCCCGGATGAGCTCGATTACCGACTGGATGCTCCGGGACCTAGAAAAAGACACCGTCAATTTCTCGCCCAACTTCGATGAATCATTAACCGAACCGACCATCTTACCGGCGGTATTGCCCAACCTTTTGATCAATGGCACCAGCGGTATTGCCGTAGGCATGGCCACCAATATCCCGCCGCATAATCTGGGGGAGACCATTGAAGGGGTGAAGCTGCTGATCGATAAGCCCGAATGCGAAATCAAGGAATTAATGCGGGTGATCAAAGGCCCTGATTTTCCCTCCGGAGGCTTTATTTGCGGCCGAGACGGCATTAAGCAGGCCTTCACTACCGGACGCGGCCGGCTCAAGGTACGGGCCAAGGCCAATATCGAGCAGCAAAAAAGCGGCAAAGAATCGATTGTGATTACCGAAATCCCTTATCAGGTGAATAAGACCAACATCTTAGAGGCCATTGCCAAGCTGGTCCAGCTGAAAAAAGTAGAGGGCATCGCTGATTTAAGAGATGAGTCGGACAAAGACGGCATGCGTATCGTAGTGGACTTA
>JBHPFV010000013.1:0-39302 GCA_042571705.1 Candidatus Omnitrophota bacterium | reverse complement strand
ATCGCCTTCGCGTAAAGCGCCGCGTAAGATTTGGGCAATGTTAACCAAAATTTTGTCGCCGCACAAATGGCCGTAAGTATCGTTTATTTTTTTGAAACCATCGACATCGATCATAAACAAGCATAATTTATTTTTCAGGCGCTGGGCATCATTTAACTCAGTTGGCAAATAATAGTAAAGATAGCGGCGATTATAGAGCGCGGTCAAATCATCAAGGAAAGCCAGCTCCTTCAACCTGTCTTTGTTTAATTCTCTTTTATCTTCCATCTTACGGATCGGCATCTTCAGATTACCTCTATCTTTTAAATAGCCTTTGCAAATCTTCCGGTTCGGTGGTGTGTAACAGCGCCAACTCCTGCGAGATATCTCCTCTTAAGCAAAGTTCATAAAGGGCCTGATTCATTGTCCGCATGCCTTCGCGTTGTGAGGTCTGAATGATAGAATATATTTGATGCGACTTGCCTTCCCGGATCAAGCTGCGCACCGCATGAGAGGCGATCAGAGTTTCGGTGGCCAACACCCGGCCGCCTTGAGCCCGGGGCAAGAGCTGCTGAGATAAAACACTGAGCAAAACAAAAGATAATTGCGTACGCACCTGCTGCTGCTGGTGGGCCGGAAAGACATCGACAATCCTGTTAATTGACTGCACACTATCAGAAGTATGCAAGGTAGCAAAAACAAGATGACCGGTCTCGGCGATGTTTAAGGCCGATTGAATAGTCTCTAAATCGCGCATCTCGCCAATAAGAATCACATCAGGATCCTCGCGCAATACGTGTTTTAAGGCATCGCCAAAAGTATGCGTATCACTGCCAACTTCACGTTGCTCGATAACTGATTTAACATTTCTAAACACGTATTCGATCGGGTCCTCAATCGTAATAATGTGCGCGTGCCTTTCTTGGTTAATCATATTGATCATCGCCGCCAAAGAAGTGGATTTACCGCTTCCGGTGGCGCCGGTAACTAAAATCAACCCCCTGGTCTTATGACATAAATCGTTGACAGTATTAACCGGCAAGCCGCATTCCTTTAAGTTCAAAATATCATAAGGGATCCTTCTAATCGCCATGCCCACCGCCCCTCTTTGTTGATAGACATTGCAGCGAAACCGGCTTAACCCTTCAATCCCAAAAGACATATCCAATTCTAAGGTTTGCTCAAATTGTTTTATTGCTTCCTGGCTCAGCAAGCTATAGGTTAATTCTTTAGACTTCTCCACCGTCAGCTTTTCCTGATCGGCCTTAATTAATTTTCCGTCTATCCGATACTGCGGCGTAGATCCGGCAGTAATGTGTAAGTCAGAGGCCTTTTTTTCGACCATTACTTTTAACAGTTGCTCCATATTATCAACCATCTGCTGCTCCTTCCATTTTTAAAACCTATTTAGTCTTGGTCAGCATCGAGATCGCATGATTAAACAATTCTTCTGAATTCGTACCATCTATAGGAGTAGCGCTCAGGCCCGCGCTAATGGTCAGTTCCCTGGCGCCGGAGGCGCCTAGCTGCGCAGAATCAAGCTTTTCTACTTCCTTTTTAATATTCTCTACGATTTTCCTAGCTTGCTGCTTGTTCTTCTCCGGTAAAAGCAGGCCGAATCGGCCTGCGCTCAAATGGGCGGCCTTATCAATCTCGGATAGGCCTGCTTTAAGCGTCTGGGCAATCCTTTTCAATCTTCGCTCTGCTGCGTCAGCGCCCAGGCTTAAGCGATATTTTTCGAAATTATTAATTTGTAAGACCGCGAAAGAACAGGGACGTTGATAGGAAGTCGCCCTTTTAATTTCCTCAGCAAAGCGTTGATGAATATAACTTTCGTTATAAAGTCCGGTCAACTCATCAATTACGGATAGTTCTTTGGTCTTGGATATTAAGAGTTCACTCTCTACAGCCACAGCCACCTGCTGGACAAATACCCCGATTAGCTCTAAGGCATCTTCACTAAACACAAAATCTGTTTTGTTGTTGCCGACAGCTAAGACCCCAATCATTTTTCCGGAAGATGAAATCGGCAAAACCGCGATATTTTTTTTAGGTAAAATACGCCTTAATTGCTGATCTAAACCATCCTGGGCTCTTTGCTGATCGATAATTAAAGGAATATGTTCACTAAATACTTTACCCAGCGCGCCCGGGCCGACTTTAACCTTGATTTGCTGTCTGGGGTCAATATTTAGATTAGCCTGAGCCCGGATAATCAGTTGATCTTGACTCTGATCAAAAAGCAGTAAAAATGCCCCTCCCTGGTGTTCTAGCTGGGCCAGCTTAGTTACAATCAAACTTAAGATTTCATCTAAGGAACCGGCGGCGGTGATTAAGTTGCCGATTTGCAAAAGACCGGACAGGGCAAACATCTTTTTGTTGATCTCCATATTTATCTGTCTAATCTTTTCTCCATAGGAATTCAATTCACTCATGTTGCTCTTTAGCTTACTGGAAAGCATGTTCAATGAGCCGCGCAATTGGCCAATCTCATCTTCTTCGCTGCCAGCTAATTCTTTAGTGAATCTACCGGCAGCGATTTCTTTAGCTTGGGCAGTAATTTCAACTATCGGATAAATCACCTTTCTGGCTAAGTAGAAACCTAAAAACATCAAAACGATAGTAACTATAAAGATCAGATAGACCTCCCAAAAAGTATCAATCCTCGGCACAACGTAATAAGCAACCACATACCCAAACACGAATATGGGAATTAAGGACATCAGCGCAAAAGCCACAATCAACTTGTATCTGACGCCTCGCGGGGTCAGAGATAAAGATTTAAGTATCTGACTCATCACCCAACTCACTTTCCTTTTTCTGGGCTTGCGAAAGTTTTTTTATGGCCTTTAACACCCTGGCCTCTAATTGCTTTTTAGAGCTTAAGCCGCAACCATCTATCTCTAACTGACTAAGCACATTAATGATTGCCGAAATGATCTTACTCCTGGAAAGCTTGGCTCCCGCGCTAAATAAAGCGTCTTTGCTGATCTTATCAATAAAATCTAACTCGGCGCGGCTTAAGAAAGTAATCACCCGATGCGCGTTGCCATCCGGATTATTCGGCCTGTGCATCATCTCTTGGCTCCTTTAAAAAAATGACCTCCGGCTTTCCATATGCCAGAGGTCATTTTTTGGGATATCTTCGCTTAAGTTTGGCAACCCAGCCACCCTAACTTGTTGTAGGGCCTGTAGTTTTGCCTGCCCGCCATTGTTCTGGCGGCCAGTCCCTCCTGCCTGCTTTACGCTCGGCCGGCGGGCGTCCCATTCTTACGACCTTATCAGGCTGACCTTACGGTCAAATGGTTTGCCTTTTTCAAACATCATATATCTTTTACAACAGCAAGTATAGCACAAACTTTAGTGTTTGTCAAGTTGACCTTTGTGCAAATGTCACTTTTAACAACTTCACCAGCCCACCCTTAGAATACTGTCCGGCGCAGGCCAATATTCAAAATAAAGGCTAAGCTGACCATGGTTGCCAAAAGTGATGATCCGCCATAACTGATTAAAGGCAGCGGCAAACCCACCACCGGCACCAGGCCCATAGTCATGGCAATATTTACCGCTACCTGGAAAGAAAATAGCATAATAATACCGCAACCCAGCAATCTTGCCGAGGCATTCCCGGTGCGCTTTAGACAATTAAAGGATCGCCAAATCAAGGCTGCGTATAAGCCCAACAGCAAGACTGCTCCCAGGAAGCCCCATTCTTCACCGACTACCGAAAAAATAAAATCTGTATGGCGCTCGGGCAAGAAATTAAGCTGGTTCTGGGTCCCGGAAAGCCAGCCTTTACCTATAATTCTTCCTGAGCCGATAGCAATCTTGGATTGAATCACTGTATAGCCGGCCCCCAGGGGATCGATATTGGGGTTAATAAACACCAAAATTCTTCTTTTTTGATACTCTTTAAGAAAATGCCAAAGCGCGGGCGTTGATAAAACAGCGCCAAAAATAATCAATAGTAAAGTACGTAACCTCACCCCCCAGACATAAAGGATAGTAAACAGGATCGGAATTAGGGTCAGGGCGGTTCCTAAGTCCGGCTGTTTGACAATTAAAAGAAACGGCAAGGCGATAATGGCGAAAGATACGAATATATCCTTTGCCGAACCGGAGGGTTTTGGCCCCAAAAATCTAGCCAGGGTTAAAATAATCACGATTTTAATGGATTCCGATGGTTGAAACCCAATATTGCTAAAACCAATCCAGCGCTGAGCCCCCAGTCTAGTCTGACCTAAAACTAAAACCAGAAGTAACAATAAAAGATTGACCACATACAAAGGATAAGCCAGCTCCAACCATTTCTGATAGCTAACCCCCAGGATTATGGCGCTAGCCAAAATAGCCAAAACAAACCAAATAATCTGTCGAATCAGAAAATTCGCCGGTGCCAGCCCGCTGCCTGTAGTATAGGAGTACTGATATGTAGCGCTGAATAAAAAAGTCAAGCCAATGGCAAAAATAAGCACCACCAGCAATAACAGCACAAAATCAAAATTTTTCCCAGTTTTCCAATTAAACATAGCTTTTATTGAACGCTGATGTTGTTTTTTTGAACATATTCGATTATTTGCTTGGCAATCATCGCCGGAAACTCTCCTCCGCTGCCTCCGTATTCCAGAAACACCAGGACCAAGATTTGCGGTTGATCAAGCGGATAGAACCCGGCAAACCAGCCGTGGGCCCGGCCAAATGAGGCCTGGGCCGTACCGGTCTTGGCTGCCCATCGCACTCCAGGAAGATCGGCTCGCTGGGCGGTGCCACCGGGACCGGAAACGGCTTGAGCCATCCCCTGTTTTATAACTGACCAGGTCTCTTTTTTTAACCTTAAGTCCCGGCGCTCAACCCGGCCAACTTTTTTAACCAGATGCGGCCGAATTAGATATCCGCCGTTGGCAACTGCCGCCACCACCCGGGCTACCTGCAGCGGAGTGCTCAGCAGATCTCCTTGGCCGATAGAAAAGTTTGCGGTTTCTCCGTCATACCATCTTTCCTTCTTGGTTTTTAATTTCCAGCTCTTGGAAGGCACAAACCCCGCTGCTTCATAAGGCAGGTCGATTCCGGTCACCTGGCCTAAGCCAAACTTGCGTGAAAAATAGGTCAAATTGTCTACCCCTAAACTTAAGCCCAACTTATAAAAAAAGACATTGCAGGAAAAGGCCAAGGCCGAAGCTATATCCAGGTTACCGTGGCCATCGAGATTCCAACAAGGAAAGTTGCGATCGCCTATTTTATGGTGACCGGAGCAGAGAACTTCTTTTTGTGGCAAAATCTTGGCTGTTTCCAAACCAGCGGCCGCGGTGACAATTTTAAAAATTGAACCAGGCGGATAAATTCCGGAAATGGCCCGGTTAATTAAAGGCGCCTCGGCAGCATTAAGAATCCGCTTGAGCTGTTGAGATGCTTGCGGCTTAGCGTTGATCGTATCCAGAAAAAGTCCGGGGGCAAAACCCGGTTTACTAACCATGGCCAACACTTCGCCATTCTGTGGATTAAGCACCAGAACACTGCCGGTTTTATCTTCCAGCAGTTTATTGACAGTTTGCTGTAACTGCGCATCTATGGTTAAATGCAGATCCAGGCCTGGCTGAGGCTGTTTTGATCCCAGCACCCTGACCTGATGGCCGCGGTTATTTACCTCTACCTGCATTCCTCCCGGCTGGCCTCTTAAGGAATGATCAAATTGCTCCTCTAAGCCCCCCTGACCTACCAAATCCGTAGCCCGCAATCCGTAGACCCTGTATTGCTTAAGTTTAGTCTCGCTGATCAGACCCAGATAACCCAGGATATGACAGGCATCCTGTTCGTATTGGTAGTCGCGGACCAATTCGGTCTGGACCACCAGGCCCGGGATCTCTGATTCCTGGCATTCTAACATTATGGCCTGTTCTTTGGAGATGTCCCGGAGCACTACCACCGGGATAAAGGGCAGAGCATAGTTCCTTTTGTATTGTTTAGCCAATCCCTCCTGGGGTAGGCCCAAAATCCGGCTAATCTTTTTCAGGCTCTGATCAATATTTTGAGTCTGAGAAAACAATAACGCCACGTTAAAAGAAGCCCTGGCCCCGGCTATTAATTTCCCCTGGCGATCGTAAATGAAGCCCCTGCGGGCCGGCAACCTAATCAGCTTAACTCTATTGTTTTGGCTTAATTGGGAATAGTAAGCGCCCTGAACAATTTGACGCTGGACTAAACCCAGGACCAACAAAAGGAAGGCAAATAAAATTAGGTTTTTCAGAAACCTTAAACGCACCAGAGTCCTACTTTACATTTAAGACAGTCTCAAGACAAGAAAATATAATCGGGGCTAAGCTCGCGGTGTAACAGGCGGCCGGCAAAATAACATACAGCATCGCCTGCGGCAGAAGTAACTCCATTTGGCGCATTCCAAAGAATAAGGCCAAAAATAGATAGGCCAGGAAGGTAAAGATGAAGGTGATTGCTATTTGACTGACCGCGGCTTGGTTAAACAGGCCTTTGTTACGTACAGGATGCAGGTAAACCCATTTAGCAATTGAACCCAAAATCAAGCCTAGCAAAGAATAGGTAAACAAAACCGCGCCCTGGCAAACCGGGCTAGAGGTCAATTCCGTAAAAAACCCACATAAGGCCCCGCAGCCCAGTCCATAAGTTCGTCCAAAATAGAGGCTAAAAAATACAACTAAAATCAGCAACAGATCCGGCTTGACATTAAAAATCCTAACCAGCTCAAGTAACGACCCTTGCAAGGCCGCAAACAGCACAATGATCAATAAAATAATTAATTTTCTAGACCGCATCACTCAATAATTACCATCACCTCTTCAAGGTGAGAGAAACGCACTGCCGTCTTGATTTCCGCTACTTTGTAGAGCCTGCTTTGCTCATCTTCCACCTTGATCACTGTGCCAATCAAAAACCCCTTAGGATAGGTCCGGCCCAGGCCTGAGGAAATCACCTGATCCCCAACCTGAACATCTTGGAGATATTTAATTTTGCAGGTCGCGAATCCCGACTGGGCCAGACCAAAGACCAGCCCCTCCTCACGCGTGCGTAAAATCTTAGCCGGTACCTTGGAGCTGAAATCAACAATTAAAGCTACTTTACTTGTCCGCGGCCCGGCCTCAATCACTTTTCCGACTAAATTTTTTCCAAATACGACTGCCTGCTGCGGCTTGATTCCGCTGCTTAAGCCTTTATTAATCAGCACGGTCTTGCTCCAATTAGAAGAATCCCGACCGACTAAAATAGCGGTTTGGGTGTTCAGCTTTTCTGCTTCCGGCAAAGACAAAATATTGCGCAAACGCTGGTTTTCCAGTTTGAATTCTTCTAACTGGACTAATTCGGCAGCGTAAAGACTAACCTGCTTTTGCAGTCTTTTATTCGCGGCTACTAAATCTTGGAATCGAAACAGTTGCCGGGCGTTAGCAGAGATAGCCTCACCGGCTTTAAGCGGGGGCAAAAGGAGCGCGAGCGTTGTAGGTCTGATATATTTAGCTATAGAGAGATAGAGGATGAGAATTAGCGGGATGAGACTTAAACCGATACAGACTTGCAACGAGAGCTTGAGCTTTCTGAACCACCTGAACCGCACAGTCTGATTTTATAACTCCACCTTAGTAGAAACAAGCAGCCTCTTCAGATAATGTATCTCGTCTAAGACCTTACCTGTTCCTAGGGCTACGGACGTTATCGGGTCTTCGGCCACGTGCACAGGAAGACCGGTCTCCTCAGAAATTAATTTATCTAAACCGCGCAGCAGTGAACCGCCTCCGGCTAAGACTATCCCGCGCTCAATTAAATCCGCGGAAAGCTCAGGCGGTGTGCGCTCCAAGGTAATTCTGGCGGCCTCGACAATAGCGTTAATCGGCGCGGCCAGGGCCTCCCTGATTTCTTCAGAAGAGATAGTGATCACTTTAGGCAATCCGGCGACTAAGTCTCGACCGCGGACTTCTATGGTTAATTCCTCATCAAGCGGATAGGCTGAACCAATCTTAATTTTTATCTCTTCGGCCGTTCTTTCGCCAATCATCAAATTGTAGGTCTTCTTCAAATGCTCGATCACGGCTTCGTCCATTTCGTCTCCGCCAATGCGAATACATTTTGAAAAAACTATTCCGGCTAAAGAAATTACCGCCATCTCAGTAGTGCCTCCGCCAATGTCAATAATCATGTTGCCGGCCGGCTCCTGAATCGGCAGGCCCACTCCCACCGCCGCGGCAATCGGCTCTTCTACCAAGAAGACCTCGCGGGCCCCGGCATGCTCAGCAGAATCTTTTACGGCTCGTTTCTCCACTTCGGTAATGCCTGAAGGTATAGCTATAATCATCCGCGGCCGTACCAGCACTCGACGGTGATGAACCTTCTTGATGAAATAGCGTAACATGCTTTCGGTAACTTCAAAATCGGCGATTACGCCGTCTTTCATTGGCCTAATCGCCACAATGCTTCCCGGTGTACGCCCGAGCATCCTTTTGGCTTCTTCGCCAACTGCCAGCACTTTGGATGAGCCTTTCTGGATCGCTACTACCGAAGGCTCACAAAGCACCACGCCCTCTCCCTTAACAAAGACCAGGGTGGTGGCGGTGCCTAAATCAATGCCCATATCATTAGAGAATAACCCCATTAGATAATTAAATGCCTTGATTACCTGCTTCCAAACCAACAACAGAATATTCATAGGTTTAACGCTCCTTAGATTTTATGCTCTATAACTCTAGGCTTTCAATTCTATCAGACCGATCTAGTATTGTCAAGTTAAGATGCAGCTTCGTAATTACAGGCATATTAAAATGTCAGCGTGCATTTACAGCACATTTTAAGATGCCAACCGCTTTAGTTCGCTAAAAAATCCGGGAAATGAAATATCTACGCAATCGGCGTTAGTTATTGTAGTTTGGCCGCTAGCTACTAAACCGGCGATAGCCATGCTCATTGCTGTGCGGTGGTCGCCAAAGCTATCTACAGTGTTACCGCGCAGTTTAACCGGGCCGCGGATGATGATGTCATTGCCTTTTGTCTGTATCTGGGCACCTAGTCGGGTGAGGTTAGTCAGCATTGATTGAATCCTGTCAGTTTCCTTAACTCTTAATTCCCCGGCACCCTCAATTTTAGTTTCGCCTTGGGCCTGCGTGGCCGCAACCATTAGAATTGGCAACTCATCAATCAGGGCCGGGATTTGTCCGGCGGTGATGGGTAACGCCTGCAATTGGCTGGATTGGGCGCGAATAGTTCCTTTTGGCTCTTCAGCGCCATCATCTTCTTGATCGTCCCACTGAATCCGGGCGCCCATTTGCTTAAGTACGTCTAAGACGGCGATTCGGGTAGGATTAAGGCCAACCGCCTTAACCAAAATTTCTGAACTGTTGACCAAACAGGCAGCGGCCAAAAAAAAGCTTGCCGCCGAGATATCCCCGGGGACTTCCAGGTCACAACTGAGCAAATTGCCCGGGCCGGTTACAGAAACTAAAAACCCGTCAACCGAGACATCAGCGCCAAATTTTTTAAGCATCCTTTCGGTATGGTCGCGGGACTTGGCTGGCTCAACCACTTGTGTTAGACCCTGCGTGTAAAGGCCGGCTAAAAGTATGGCTGATTTTACTTGCGCGCTGGCCACTGGAGTCGCGTATTTAATCGGTTTTAACTCTGCGCCCTGAATATTCAAGGGCGCGAATTCTCCGTCTCGAGCAGCGTGAATCTCAGCCCCCATCAAAGATAAAGGCTGAGCTACCCTCTTCATCGGCCGCCGAGAAAGCGAATTGTCGCCGCAAAGTACGCTGTTAAACTGTTGTCCAGCTAAGATACCCAGCAAAAGGCGCATCGAGGTACCGGAGTTTCCCAGGTAAAGTTCTCGATTGGGCTTAGACAACCCATTTAAACCATTACCCTGAACGCAAGTTTGGGATCCGGATGTCTTTATTTCTACCCCTAAAGCCACCAGGGCATCTTTAGTGCGCTGGCAATCATCGCAAAAAGAGAGATTATTAATCTTGGTCCGGCCGCTGGCCAAAGCAGAAATGATCAGTGCCCGGTGAGAAATAGACTTATCCGCAGGAGGAGTTAACTCTCCTTGTAATCTTTTAGGTTCGATTATAATAGTGGACATCTTAAGTTTACGGAATGTGCAAGTGGCGTGTTTAATTAGAAAGACTTGACCGCGCTATCTTCGCTAATCCTGAATAATTGCGAGCCGGAAAGGATGCCCGCAGTAGACATGGCCTCATAGACTTTTTCTACTTTGACTTTGCCGATTTCCTCAACGCCCTGAAATACTTTAAATTCATCTCCTATTTTTAAACCGTTCTTTCTACCTAAATCAATAACTAGAAATTCAAATTCTCTATTGACCACCAACACCCGGCCGTTCAACTGCCTGGCCTTAGGTTTGACCACAATCTTTTTTAGTTCCACCCCTTTTTGGGCCTTGGATTTGCTCTTCAGGCGGCCTGAGCTTTTCCTGGCGCTGCTTAATTCAGCTTGGGCCGCTTGTAACTGCTCATTTAAACTGCTTTGAGCTTCCTCTAATTGCACTACAGTGTTAGCTAAGCTCAGGTTTTTCTGCTTTTCGTCCTGCAAATTGCCCTCTAGCGCCTTAATCCGTTGCTGTTGTTTACTTAGCTGTTGTAACGATTCTGCCTGGGCTTGCTTTTCTTGCTCCACTTGTTTGGCTAATTCTCTGGCTTGATCTTTTAGTTGCTCTGATTCTTCTTGAACCTGGCCTAGCTTGACCTGCAAGCCAGCATTAGCCCGTTCCGTCTCTTGCAAGGCCTGCTCCAGCTCAATCCTTTTGCCCCGCTGCTGCCAGGCCGCCAGCGCAAAACCCACAATAGCTAATAACGCCAGGCTTGTGCCAACTATCCATAAGACATTCTTGTTTGCAAATGCCTTATTCATTAATCTCCTCCATATAAAAATATACTATATTATACCAGCAGAGTATTAAAAAAATCAAGCCTTTATTGCTTTAAATAAAAACTTGCCGGAGCCGGAGAACTAAACTCAGCATATTTATCAGTTCGCGGATGTGTGATGCCCAGCAAGGTAGCATGTAAGGCCAAGCGGGCAAATTCACTGGCTCGACCATAGCGAGAATCACCTAAGATGGGATGGCCGCAAAACTTAAGATGTACCCGCAGTTGATGTGTCCGGCCGGTATGGGGGGTAAGCTCCAACAGCGTGGCCCCGGGATACCTTTTAAGCACCTTAAATCTAGTCAAGGCCGGTTTACCTTTATCGCTAAAGCTAACGTGAATCTTTTGTCGATTTTCGGGGTTGCGGGCCAGCGGGTAATCAATCACCCCTTCATTGTGGCTTAAGCTGCCCCTGACTAATGCGATGTATTTTCGGACTATTGTGTGTTGGCGAAACTGCTCAGCAAGTTTCTGATGGGCAAAATCATTTTTGGCGACTATCAGCAGTCCCGAAGTATCCTTATCTAAGCGATGGACTATTCCCGGCCTTAACCGGCCATTAACCGTTGAGAGCGTACAGCCGTAATGCAACAACGCATTGACTAAAGTATGGGTATAATTTCCCACTGCCGGATGAGTTACCATTCCCGACGGCTTCTCCACAATCAAGATATCTTCATCTTCAAAGATAATTTCTAAAGTAATCGGCTGCGGTTTTACTTTTGGCTCCAGCTGGAGCGTGGGCAGATTGACCGCAATTGAGTCCTGCGGCCTAACTTTATAATGCGCCTTAGGCTGCCCCTGGTTGACAAAAATTTGACCGGCTTTAATCAATCGTTGGATCCGGGAACGTGAAACACCCGGGCCTAAATATTTAATTAAATACTGGTCGAGCCTCAGACCGCGATCTGCTAATTCAACCTGCAGTTGAAAGTTTTCCATATCTCCACAAGACAATGCTTGAGATTACAAAAATAAAAATACTAAATAACTGCGGAAGCGTAAAATTTGCCAGCACTAGCGGATTGTCGGCGCGCAAGAACTCTAACAAAAACCGCAGCCCGCTATAAAGCCAACAATAAATAAAAAAAAGGCTCCCCGGCTTAAGCTGGACTCGATCTTGTAAGATTCTCAAACAAGCAAAGATAGCCAATAAACTTAAACAGCTATAAATCTGCACCGGGTGACGCAGCAACCCTTGATCCGGAAAGCAAATTGCAAAAGCGAGGCTGGTAACTTTACCGTAGCAGCAACCATTTAAAAGGCAGCCGATCCTGCCGATCGCCTGAGCCAAGGCCAAATAAGGAGCAAGCAAATCAAAAACGGCGGCAACTCTCAGCCTCCGCTTGCTTATATACAGCAGGGCAAAGGCTATTGCCAAAACAAGCCCGCCAAAGAAACTCAAACCGCCTTTTTGCAGCATTAAGATTTGCCAAGGATCGTCTAAATAGAATCCTAAATTTTGCCAGACATATAGCAGCCGGGCGCCAATAATACCAAAAATTACGCAGCCAAAAATCAAGTTCAGGATTACTTCCGGGTCAAGGCCCTGTTGCTTTGCTTTTTGCCGGACTAAATAGGCGCTGACCATGAAGCCTAAGGCTATGGCCAAACCGTAACCGTAAATTTTAATTGGACCAAATTCCAAAAGTATCGGATGCATATTTAGCTTAAAGTTTAAAGCGTAAAGCGCAAAAGTTGACAAGTTATTTGCGCTTGAGCAACTGGATCAGCAACAAGATTGTACCTATAGTAATCGCGCTGTCGGCTATGTTAAAAACCGGCCAGATCCGAAAATCCAGGAAATCCACTACACAGCCAAAACGGATCCGGTCGATCAGATTGCCTACCGCCCCGGATAAGATCAAAGTAAAGTAGACCTGCGTGGATTTTTGCCCAGTGGAGTGCCTTTTGTAAAAAAGATTGACTAAAATAAGAATGACTACGCAAATATAGACAATCCAAACATAATTTAAATCTAGTCCGGAGAATAAACCAAAGGCAAAGCCTCTATTGCAAACTAAACTGATATGGAAGATGCCTTTGATTATCGGCAGGGATTGACCGGGCTGGAGATTTTTGAGAATAATAAATTTACTTAGTTGATCGGCGCTGAGTATGGCGATGGCCAGACAAACAATTTGCATACCCGTTTCTTAAGGGTTAAGTGGATTTATTTTTTTCTTCTTCTTTTCTCTGGCAATCTATGCAGAGGATGGCGTAAGGCATGGCCTGGAGCCTTTTACGAGTAATCACCTTACTGCACTCTAAGCAACGGCCGTAGCTTTTATCTTTTATTCTGTTCAAGGCCTCATCAATCGCATAAATTATCTTCTGCGAATCGCTGGCTAAAGTCAAAGAAAACTCCCGGTCGTAATTGTCCGAGGCCTGATCGGCCATATGGAAGGAATAACCGGAAAGATCGCCCGAGGCCTCGCGCTGGGATTTGCTTAAGGCGTCTTTAGTGATATTGCTGAGCTCGGAAATCATTTCCTCTCTTTTCTTCAAAAGCGCTTTTTTGAATCTTTCTAATTCTTTTTTATTCATTTTACTTCGCTCTCCCCTCGATTACCTCAACACACCTCTGGCATAATTGCGGATGTTGAGCGTCTTTACCTACCGCAGCACGGTAGTTCCAACAACGTTGGCACTTAGGAAAATCTATCCTTTCAACCTTAATGCCTAAATATTGATTTTCGGGATGGACAAACGCGTCTTCGGGCATAGTCGCGTTTTGGCGCATCAGCACACTGGAAACAATAAAAAGTTCAGGCAATAAATCTTTGTTTGCTTCTAAGAATTGGCTCAGCTGGGCTTTAGTTATAAAAAGCGAAACCTTGGCTTCCAGCGAGCTTTTGATCCTGCCTTTTTCTCTTTCGTTCTCAATCGCTTTGAGCACGGCGTTACGAATACTGATCAGTTCAGTGAAGCGCTGATCTAATTTAGGATTAATCCAACGCCGATTTACTTGCGGCCAAGATTGTAAAATCACGCTCTCTTTGTCCTGGCCGCCGTTGGCCTTATTAATGCACTGCCAAAGTTCCTCTGCGGTAAAAGTAAGTATGGGGGTAACCAGCTTGGTCAGGGTAATCAGGATTTCATAAATTACTGTCTGGGCTGATCGTCGAGCCAAGCTATCTTTACCAAATGTATAAAGCCGATCTTTAAGCACATCTAAATAGAAAGCCGACATTTCCTGAACGCAAAAATTATATAGCCGGCGAAAGACCTTAAAGTAAGAATATTGCTCAAAACCTTCAGTAACTTCTTTGACCAGTCCGGCTAAGCTGGAAAGGGCCCATTGATCAAGGGCTAGTAGTTCATTATACTCCAGACTTTGTTCAGTTGTAAAGTCATAAAGATTACCGATGAAAAAACGCAAGGTATTGCGAATCTTCCGATAGGCATCAGCTACGCCGGTTAAAACCTGCCCGGAAATCCGGACATCGTCGGTATAATCGCAACTGGCCACCCATAATCTCAATATCTCGGCTCCATATTCGGAAATTACTTCCTGCGGAGAAACCACATTACCTTTAGACTTAGACATCTTCTTGCCTTCGCCATCCACAGTAAACCCATGCGTGAGTACCTGTTGATAAGGGGCGCTGCCGGTAATCGCCACGGAAGTCAATAGTGAAGTCTGAAACCAGCCGCGGTGCTGATCACTGCCTTCCAAATAAAGCGCAGCCGGAAAAGCCAGTTCTTTGTTTCTGGATAAAACCGCTTGATGGCTGATCCCTGAATCAAACCAAACGTCAATGATGTCTTCTTCTTTACGGAATTCTTCCGATTGACAAGCCGGGCAGCGTAATTTTTGACCGGCCAACTCCTGGACTGTTTTAGTAAACCAGGCATCGGAACCGCAAGCCCCTACCTGTTCGGCGACCTTTTCGATAATCTCCGCCCGGAGGATTTCCTGGCCGCATTTCTCGCAATAGAAAACAGGAATCGGCACACCCCAGAACCTCTGGCGCGATAAACACCAATCGGGCCGATCGGCTACCATGCTAGATATCCGGCCCTCCCCCAGCTCAGGAATCCATTTTACTTTTTTTATCACTTTCAGCGCCCGCTCTCTTAAGGCCTTGTGCTCCACATTAACAAACCATTGCCGGGTGCTGCGTGTAATCAGGGGGGTTTTACAACGCCAACAATGGGGATAGGCATGCTCGGTAGTATCGGCATTGAGCAGATTTCCGTTTTGGCCGATTTTTTCAATAATTAGTTCGTTGGCCGCAAACACCTTTACTCCGGAAAGCTCAGCGCAGCTTTGATCAAATCGGCCCTGGGCATCCACAGGCATAATTACTGGTAATTTATATTTTAGCCCGGTCAAATAATCTTCCTGACCATGGCCAGGCGCAGTATGCACGCAACCGGTGCCTTCTTGATCAGAGACGTAATCAGCCAAGACTAACTGAGAGTCCCGGTTCAGAAACGGGTGTCTGGCGCCTAAGCCCTCCAGCTGCCGGCCTTTGATCTCCGCGATCTTTTGATAACTTTGAATATTTAAAGTCTGCATTAGTTGCTCGGCCAGTGTATCTACTACAATCCAAATTTCCTGAAGCCCCTGGCGATTAACCTCAAACAAACTGTACTTAAATCCCGGATGCACCGCAATGGCTACATTGGAAACCAGGGTCCAGGGCGTGGTCGTCCAAATCACAAAAGCGGTCTTGGCTGACTCACGGCCGTGGGCGCGCAGCAAATCGTTTACCGGGCCTGGCTGGTTGGGTAGATCAAATTTTACATAGATAGATGGTGAATGGTGATTTTCGTATTCCACTTCTGCTTCAGCCAGGGCAGTTTCGCAACTAATGCACCAATTGATCGGTTTAAGACCGTGATAAATGTATCCGGCCTTAACCAGCTTAGCAAACACGCGCAGGATCTCGGCTTCATAGGCAGGATCTAAGGTCAGATACGGCCGTTGCCAATCAGCGACTAACCCTAGCCGCTGAAATTGTGTTCTTTGAATGTCGACAAATCTCAGGGCAAAATCCTTAGCTTTTTTTCTAAATTCAACTTTATCAATCTGGTCTTTGCTGATGCCTAATTCCTTAAATAACTGGTGTTCTACGGGTAAGCCGTGACAATCCCAGCCAGGTACATAGGGTACAGCAAACCCTTGCATTGCTTTATATTTAATGACCACGTCCTTGAGCACCTTATTCAAGACATGGCCGGCGTGAATATCTCCGTTGGCATAAGGCGGACCGTCATGTAAAATGAATTTAGGCCGGCCGCAAGTATGCTTACTGAGCGCGGCGTATAAATCCAGATCTGCCCAAAACTTGAGCATCTTCGGCTCTAATTCTTTAAGTTTGGCCTGCATGGAAAAATCAGTTTGCGGTAAATTAAGCGTGTCTTTGTAACTCATTTTTTCAGCTTTCGGCATTCGTTTGCTTAAATATATTTTCCTATAATCAAACTCAGTTTTTGTTTAATTTCCGGAGGGATTTGATCCGGTGCAGTTACAATCGCGTGCTCAAGCGCTGTAGCGCAAGCGCAATTGCGTGGGGCGCCTATTTTGCTAACAGTTGACTTAATTAATTGCTTGGCCTTTTCCACATTCTGGCGCATATTCTCAAAAATTAAATCAACACTGACTGTCTCTGCTGCGGCATACCAACAATCATAATCAGTAACCATGGCTATGGTCAAATAGCAAATCTCGGCTTCCCGGGCGAGTCTGGCCTCAGGCATATTAGTCATGCCAATTACATCCAGGCCCCAGCTTTTATAAAGCACAGACTCTGCCCGAGTAGAAAACGCCGGACCTTCCATATTGAGATAAGTCCCTTTGGGGTGGATAGATAGACCTAACTCTTTTCCGGACGCAAACACTGTTTGGCTTAAGTGCGGACAAACCGGATCGGCAAAGGCGATGTGGGCCACAACCCCTGCTCCAAAGAAAGTGGTCTGGCGGGCTTGATTAGTGCGATCGATAAACTGATCAGGCAGCAAAAAATCCTGCGGCTTTACTTCTTGTTTTAGGCTGCCAACAGCGGAAATAGATATAATCCTCTCGACCCCGAGCTGCTTCATCCCGTAAATGTTGGCCCGGTAGTTAAGCTCACTAGGAAGCAGCCTGTGCCCGGTTCCGTGTCTAGGTAAAAACACTACTTCTTGTCCGGCTAGACTACCTAAGATAAACTGATCAGAAGCCTGACCAAACGGCGTCTCCAGCGTTAACTGCTGATTAACCTGCAAACCTTCAATGTCGTATAAGCCACTACCGCCAATAATTCCGATCTTAGCCATCTTTTGCCCTCATTTTTGCAACTGTTTAGACCTGCGTAGCGCCGCTTCAAAGCCAGTGCGCAAGATTTTATCCAACGCTTTTTTGCGAAACAACTTAAAAGCTGCCTGCGTAGTGCCGCCTTTAGAAGCAACCCTGATCCGCCAATCTTTGGGGCTAAGCTGGCTCTGTTTTAAAATCATCGCGCTGCCTAGCGCGGTTTGCACGGCTAACTTGCGGGCCAGAGTCTCGGTGAGGCCAAACTGCTGAGCCGCTGAGATTAAATTTTCGATTAAATAAAAGAAATACGCCGGTCCGGAACCGCTGATTGCGGTAACCGCATCCATTAGGCCTTCGCGCACTTGGACCACTTCGCCAATGCAGCCAAACAGTAATCGCGCCAGCCGAATATGCTTAAGCCTGGCGTATCTGCCTTTAGATATCGCGGTGATGCCTTGGCCAACTTGCGCCGGCATGTTGGGCATCGCCCTAATCACCGCAACTTTTCCAAAATCCTGCTCCAGCCTTTTTGTGCTTAAGCCCGCACAGATTGAAACCAATAACTTACCGGAAATTGAGCCTGTTAAGTCTCGGGCGAGAGACTGGACATCCTTAGGCTTAACCGCCAGGATAATCAGATCAGCTTGCTTGACCAATTCACTGTTTGAGCGGCAAAGAGTCACTTTAAATCGAGACCTAGTCAGTCGAGCCTTACTTTTATCCTTATCGCTGACTAAAATGGCGCTCTTTTTAAAGTCGTTTTTGGCCGCTATTCCTCTTAACATGGCCTGGGCCATATTTCCGCAACCAATTATGCCTATTTTCATGGTCTGTTCCTTTTAAAATTCGTAAATCGATTGTTTAATTTAGCACAAAAAGACGTCTATGTCAAAGGAAAAACAAGAGGAGCAAATGCCAGCTTGACAGATGTTAGAATTTATTATATGATTATACCATAATTTTAAACCTTAACGAGAGAGGTTATGCCAAAAATAGCCTTTAAGTCTTTAAAAACACAAGGGATATTGCAGAAGCTGGTCATGGCGATCATGCTGATGGTCACCATTCCTCTGCTTTTAACGATGTATATGCTTTACTCTGAAGCGGCCCAGCTGTTACAAAAAGACAGCGTGCAGCTAATCATCTTTTTTATTGTTGCTTCGGCTAGCTGCGGGTACCTGCTCAGCCGCAACATCATCACCTCAGTAATCAAAGTAGCCAAAGAGGCCGAAAGCATTTCCAAAGGAGACCTTTCCAAAAGGATTGCCACTTCCGGAGAAAACGAAATCAGCGCCTTGGCCGAATACTTCAACCAAATCACCGGTGATTTGGAAAAAAATATCGAAGAGCTGAAAGAGTCTAAACGGATTACCCAGGCTGTACTAATGCGCATCGGTAAGGCGATCACTTCTAATCAAAAATCCGAAAGCATCTTAGGTCTGACTTTAGAGACCTTAGTTAATGCCTTAGGCGCCTCCTCGGGCACAATCATGCTCTTGGAAAGCAATAGCTTACATATTTTAGTTTCCGCTGGCCTAGATCCCCAGAGGCAAAAATCTATCAAAATCAGACCCGGGGAAGGAATAACCGGCTGGGTAGTCAAGGAGAGAAAAGCGGTCAATATTTCCAGGACCCATCAAGACGCCCGCTTTGACGTGGAAGTAAAATTGGGCCTGGCCCACAAATCGATGCTTTGCGTGCCGCTGCTGTTTCACAACAAACTACTGGGCACTATTTCAATACATGATAAGAAAAAAGATGGTGATTTTACCCAGGACAATTTGTTTCTTTTGGAAAATTTGGCTTCGCAAACTGCGATTGCCATCGAAAACAGCCGTTTAAATAAAGACATCGAAAGGACCTACATTGAAACAATCTCCGCTTTGGCCTTAGCGGTAGAGGCCAAAGACCCTTATAGTCAGGGACATTCTAAACGCGTGCGCGACTATGTTACCAAACTGGCCCAAGAGTTTAGTTTAGACAAAAAGACAATTAGTACGCTTGAAGACGCGGCGCTGTTGCACGACATCGGCAAAATCGGGGTTAAAGACGAGGTCCTGGGCAAACCCACTGCCTTAAATGCCGAAGAAAAAAGACACATGCATCGCCATGCCATTATTGGAGAAAATATTCTCAAGCCGATTCATTCATTGAATAAAGTCGCCTACTTAGTGCGGCATCATCAAGAACAGGTTAATGGAAAGGGTTATCCCGATGGGCTGAAAGCGGAAGAAATGACCTTGCCGCTGAAGATCCTGATTGTCAGCGATGCCTATGACGCGATGACCTCGAACCGACCTTACCGCAAGGCAATGAGCAAGAACGAAGCCAAGAAAGAATTAAAGAAATACAGCGGAATATATTTTGACCCCCACGTAGTTGAAGTCTTCCATAAAGCCATCTAAAAATACTCCCGGTAAAAATCTCGAGCCCAGTTAACCGTGCGGATCAAGGGATGAAAACCGAACCGGCCGGGAAAATCAGCCGACGCTTTATTTTGCAGAGCGAAATAAATCAGGCCAACGCTGGTGGCGTAAACAGCGCTGGCAGCCTGAATCTTACCTACCGGAAGAGAATGCAAAAACCCCAGCTTAACCGAGCGGCCCAAAACCTGATCAGCTCGTTCCAGAAACCCCTCCAAGGCTGAACCGCCTCCGGTAATCACTATTTGCCCTAACTGCTCATTTTTGTAATCTAAACCGCTTAAGGCCCGCTTGATTTCTTGTAACAGATTATCGACCCGGGAAGCAACAACCTGATCTAAACGCGCAAGTTGGACCACTTTATCTACGGAGTTATCTTTGATGATAATCTTTCGGGTGAGGTTACTGCGCTCAGCATGCGCCCGGGCGTATTCCACCTTTAACTTTTCAGCGCAAGCAAAAGATAATTTAAAGTTCACGGCAATCTGCTGAGTAATCTCTTGGGCGCCGTGTGGTATAATTACCAGGTCTTTGAGCAGCCGGTTTTGCAAAATATAAATCTTAGTCAGGGCGCTGCCAAGATCAATAATCAGATCATCTTTTTCTCGCGGCTGATGCTTAAAAAAGGCCAGGGCCTGGGCTGAGCCTGAAGGCACTATCCCCTCTAAAGCTAACCCCGCACGATTAACCGACTTGACCAGTGTCTTTATTGTGGGAATCGGCGCGCTGACCAAGACAATATTCAATTGCAACGCCTCAGCCAGTTGTCCTGCGGGATTAATCGAATCACTCCGCTGGTCTAATAAAAAACTGCGCAGCCCGGTATGAATAATCCTGCGGTTCAAAGAAACTTGCCCAGCGATACAGGAATTCAGCAGCTGATCAATATGACTTTTCTTGATTAAGGTCCTTTTTTTAAAAGCTAGCCTGGCCTGACTAAGCTTGACCCTTAAATCCGGGGCATCAAGATTTACATAAACCCGTTTCACTCTTATTTTATTAATCTTACTTAATTTCTTGAGCGCGGCCCGGATACCGGATGAGACCTTCTTGCTGTCGGTAATTTTGCCGTCTTTGATTCCCGCTGAGGGCACGCTCTCGGCGACTAGATGGCTCAATTTTCCAGAACCAACTATAGTCGCGCAACTGAGACAAGTCTTAGCTGCGCCGATATCTAATCCGCAAATTAATCTTTTTTTCACGCTAATTGTATTTTAGGGTTTGACGATTGGATGATCAAAGCGCATATCGATATATTTAGGGATGGAGTTGGTCAGCTTAAGTTCTGATAAGACATCGCCTAAGAGCCCGGCCTTCTGGGCAAAGTTGCCCTGACCCATTTTTACTTCAATCCCGCTGGCAAGATAAAAAAAGACTTCCGAATACCGCTTGACATTAATCTCGGCGATCTTATTTTCAGGATAAATCTTGGCGGCCTGCAAATGATCAAGCAGCTCCAGCGCCCTTTTCAACCTTAAGGATTGGGAATTGGCGTAAAGTTTTATTTGTCTGGGGTGGATCCCGACTATTTTCGGCAAGTCCAGATCTAAATCTTTAAAAGGCAAAATAAAGGCTTCTTTATCAACCAGATAAAGCTCGCGCAAGGAAATAATGGCCAGCGGCTCTCTTTCAACGATCGAGATGACTAACTGATCAGGAAACTGCTTACGAATGATAACCGCAGCCAGCTCCGGATGTCTAGCCTGAATATCCTGACTAACCTGCCGCATGTTAAAACCAAAAAGATTAAGTTCTCCATAAGTACCCATCTTAAAGTAGTCTTCTGGGCTGGCTACCGCCTTTCCGTTTTGGTCGATTACAGTAGCTTGTTTGAGGATGAATCCTGGAAAGCGAACTAAAGTAGAATAACCAAAGTAACCTAAGCCCGCGATCAAGGCAATGAAGATTAACAAAAGAAGCGCTTTACCGGAGTGTTTGGGCAGCCGGTGTTTAGTCTTGACCTTAGCTTGATTAACTTTTTTCGTAGACTTCTTATTTTTGACCAACTCCTTATAATCAGGCATGCTCTGTCTCCTTAAATTTACGAAGCAAATTTAATCCTCCTAAGTTAAAGTGGATTTTATTATCTTTAGGCATAGCTGAGTAAAACTTATCCCTCGGGCTTGCGCGGCCATCGGCAAAAGACTGGTGGTAGTTAGCCCGGGAATACTGTTGACTTCTAAAATTACCGGCCCTGGCTTTGTTAAAATCATATCCACGCGTGAAAATACCCGGCAGCCTAAAACGCGGTGGGCCAGCCTGGCCGTCTTTTGGGCCAATTGATATTGGGCTGCAGTTAGCTGGGCCGGAACCACATAACGTGTTCTGCCCTTTTCGTATTTAGCCTGAAAATCAAAAAAACGCGGCTCAGGGAGTATCTCGACAACAGGCAACGGCCGGTCATTTAATATCCCTACAGTAATTTCTCTTCCGCTGAGATACTGCTCAATGATTACAGTCTGATCATATTTGAAAGCCGTGTTAATTGCCGGGTTGAATTTGCTTTTTTGATCGACAAACGTGATCCCAATGCTTGAACCCAGGCTAACCGGCTTGACCACTACCGGAAGCTCAATCTTTAAATCTCGGGACTTTTGTTTGTAGAACTTGCGTTCCAACACAATATATTGTGGAACAGCAAGGCCGTGATGTTCAAAAATCCGCCGCGAGGCAATTTTGTCTAAACATAAGTAACTAGCCATTACGCCTGAGCCGGTGTAAGGAATGCCTAACGACTCCAAAATGCCTTGAATCCGGCCATCTTCACCAAAGCTGCCGTGCAGGGCGATAAAGGCCAGGCTGATCTTGCTGCGCTTAATCTGCTCTTGGGCCCGAGTGCCTAAGTCTAAACGGACCACATCTAATCCGTGCTGCTTCAAGGCCTGATAAACGGCCTGCCCGGATTTAAGCGAGATCTCCCGCTCCGCCGACGGCCCACCCATCAGCACCCCCACGCGTCCTATCTTCTTCATGACACCTTTTTGCTGTTGCTGTTGGCTTAGCTTATCGCTATAACCCGGGGGACAGTTTGATTTGAAAAACTGTCCCGCTCGCGGCAATAGTTATCTTAGATGCACAGGTTTACTACCAAGTCTCCCGCTCGAGGCAATGGTTATCTTGCTATTCTTATCACTTTCTTGCTTAAATGATTGCGAGGTGTTAGTTGCTTTAGCGAGCATTAGCAATTTTTGGCAAAAGACTTTTTAGGACTTACGGTGAGTGAGCGGCGAAACTGACCGAGTTAAGCCCAATTATTTACCCGCGAGGGAATTTCGCCAAGCGAACGAACCAGTAAGTCCAAAAAGTCGGCAAAAATTGACAGCGAGCGGAGCAACAACACCGAAGTAATCATTTAACTATCCTTATTTCCGGTTCGAGTCGGACGCCGAAATGTTTCTTTACTTTACGCTGTGCGAGCTTAAGCAGGTACAAGACATCCTGGCAAGAGGCCTGGTCACGATTAATAATATAGTTGGCGTGTTTAGCGGATATCTCGGCCCCGCCCTTAGTCTTAGATTTGAGGCCGCAGTGTTCGATCATTTGAGCGGCGCTTAAACGGTGTTGCGGATTTTTAAACACGCAACCGGCGCTTCTGGCGGATAAATCCTGAGTTTTCTGCTTTTTGGCTAAAGCCGCGGTCAGATTCTTTTGAATAGTGGCCGGCCTTTGTTTGGCCAACTTGAACAATGCCTCCAGGATAATACATCCGTCCAGGCCGCTCCGGCGATAACCAAGACCTAACTGTCCTTTTTTTAGCAACTTGATTTTTCCGCTTCGATCCATGACAATCAGGCTTTGCACAAAAGAACCAATAGATTTTTTCGCATCCCCGGCATTCATCACAATTGCCCCGCCGACGCTAGCCGGAATCCCGCTTAAGAACTCCAGGCCGCTTAAACTCTTTTTTTGCATCTGATTAATTAATTTATTTAATGGTGTCCCGGCGCCAACCGAGACCATAGTAGTGGCTACTTTAATTTGACTAAAATTAGGCGAATTTAAACAAATCACCAGGCCGTTAAAACCGCGATCGCTAAAGAGTATATTGCTGCCCCGGCCAACCACAAGATAAGGAATGCTTTTACTGAGGCAATAACGAACTACTTTGCTTAACTGCGTGTAATCTCCGGGGCTAACCCAGGCCTCCGCCGGCCCGCCAATGCTAAAAGTAGTGTGCGCAGATAAAGGCTCGGCAAACCTGATTTTGGTTTCTGTTTCTAAGGGATTAACGGATAGAACGTATTTTAAGCTCTCTAACCAACGCATCGGTAACACTCCCTATATCACCTGCACCTAATATCGCGACCAGATCACCGGATTGAACCTCGGCCAGCAAATGCGCCAAGATATCTTTTCTGGGCAGAAAAAGGACTTCTTTAACCTTGGCCTCTTGGGCCTTTTGGCAAATGTTCCGGGCAGTTACGCCCTCAATCGGCGGCTCACTGGCGGCATAAATATCAGTAACAATCAAACGGTCGGCTCCGGAAAAACAGCGGCCAAAATCATCAATTAAAAACTTGGTCCGCGTATAACGATGGGGCTGAAAAACAGCAAACAGCCTTTTCGGCTTAAACGACTGCAAAGAGGCCAAAGTAGCTTTGATCTCCGTAGGGTGATGGGCATAATCTTCAAAAACCAAAATATCATTTCTTTTTAATTTTAGCTCCAATCTCCTCCTCACCCCTGAATAAAGGCTTAAGGCCTGACTAAGCGCGCAGAAATCAAGCCCGACTTCCAAACCAATCGCCAAGGCAGCCAAGGCATTGATGATGTTATGTTGACCGGGAATGCTCAAATCTAGCTGGCCAAGATCTTGTTTTCTATATACACAGCGAAAGCGGCTGTAGCGGCTGTGCAACTCAATATCTTGAGCAAAAATCTCTGCCTCAGGCTTAAGCCCGTAACTCAACGTCCTACTCTTTAAACAGGATTGAAGTTTAACCAGCAGCGGATCATCAGCAGAATAGAATACAGTTCCGCCGGGTTTGGTGTTTTGCATAAACCGGGTAAAAGACTCGACAATATGGTCTAAATCCCGATAATAATCCAAATGTTCTCTGTCGATGTTAGTAACTACAGAATAAAAAGGAGTAAAATTTAAAAAAGACCCATCGCTCTCGTCAGCCTCCAAAACAAAGTAATCGCTATCTCCTAAAAAAACGTTTCCGTCAATATTGAATAGTTCTCCGCCAACACAAACAGTAGGTTTTAAGCCGCAGCTGAGCAGCGTATGGGCAATTAAAGAAGCGGTGGTAGTCTTGCCATGGGCGCCGGTAACCGCAATTGATTTTTTTTGGTTGGCTAATTGGGCTAAGCCTTCAGCGCGGGTGATCAGCGGAATGCCTTTTGCCCGGGCGCGGATAAGCTCTGGGTTGTCTGACTTTACCGCGGAGCTGTAAATTAAGATATCGGCATCTTGCAAATGGCGAAAGTCATGGCCAATAAAAATTTTGCCGCCTAAGTCTTGCAGCTTTTTAGTCAGCGCGGTTTGCTTTAAGTCAGAACCGCTGACCTTAACGCCCCGGGCCAACAGTATTTGGGCGATGCCGCTCATCCCAATTCCGCCGATACCAACCAAATGAACGCTGTTTTTATCGCTGAGCGTACTTTTTTTGGAACAGTTCATTGATCCTACCGATCAGCTTAAGTCCTGCTTGCAGGTCTTTGTAGCTTTGAATACTATCTGATAACCTATCTCGCCTAGACTGCTGGGCAATTAGTCCGGAAATCATTTCGGCTAAATCCCGAGCAGTTGTTGTTTGCTCATCTAAGACTAAGGCCGCGCCTTGATCTTCAAGATAACGCGCATTTTCCAGCTGGTGTGCGGTCCCGCCGGAATGCGGAATAAAAAGACAGGGTAAACCAAAACGCGCGGCCTCAAAAATTGTCCCGGCACCCGAGCGGCTAATCAAAAGGTCGGCCCGGGCATAAGCCGGGCTGATATCTTTCAAAAAATCAAAAACCTCAAAATCGAGACCCTGACTTATGTATGCAGAGCGGATAGGCTCTAGATCTTTTTTGCCTGTCAAGTGAACCAGGCGAAGTTGCCGCTTAATTTTCTGATCTAGCCTCGCCAGAGAGGCCAAGACTAATTTATTTATTCGCTGCGCGCCTTGGCTGCCGCCGACAATAAGTACTGTAAACTGCTGCTGGGGGCTTTTGCCTTCAACGCCGGCATTTAAAATATGACTGCGTAAGGGATAGCCGGTTCTGACTAGTTTGCTTTTTAATCCCGGGCGCTGAAAAAAGGCCTCAGTATCGTTAAAAGATATGGCCACTCGATCGGCAACTCGGGCTAAAATTTGATTGGCCCGGCCGGGCCTTAAGTTCTGCTCGTGAATCAGCGTCGGGATGCCGAACAGCTTGGCGCAAAATAAGGGGGCAAACGAGGCCGAGCCACCAAAACCGACTGCTACTTCCGGACGGTGCCTGCATAATATATAGCATGATTGTAAAAATGCCGCAAGTAGTTTAAAAATAAAAACAAAATATTTCAAGGAAAACCGATACGGCAACGCCGAGGCAAAGATTCTCTCCACAGGTATGTCTGGAAAGTGCGCAGTGCCTAAAAACTGTTTATCTCTGGAGCGGTCGGAAACTACTATTACTATATCGTGTTGAGTCTTTTCTTTTTTTAGCTGTTCAATTAAAGCTAGGCCGGGAAAGATGTGGCCGGCGCTGCCGCCGCAAGAAATCAGTATCTTCACAATTAAACTCCCAACTTTTGTTCTTGCAGATATCGGTCGCGGGCTGAATTTAAAAGCAGCCCCACCCCCATCATGTTAAAAACCAAGGAAGAGCCGCCATAGCTGATAAACGGCAGCGGCAGGCCTTTGGTCGGCACTGCCCCACAAGCCACCGCCATATGCACACAAGCGGAAAATACTATCGTAATTACCAAGCCAAAGCTGAACAGCTTGATAAACGGGTCACTCGAGCGCAAAGAAACTTTAATCCCCTGCCAAAGAAAAAGTATAAATAAACTTATAATCGCCAGCGTACCCAGCAATCCTAACTCTTCGCCGATGATTGAAAAAACAAAATCCGTATGCGCAGCCGGAAGATAAAAAAGTTTTTGCCTGCTCTGACCTAAACCCACCCCCCATAAACCCCCTAAGCCTAAGGCCAGATACGATTGGACCAGCTGAAAACCCGAACCGCGGATATCGGCCCAAGGGTTTAAGAAGGTAATAATTCTTTTGCGGCGATAAGCAACGGAAAATATAGAAAAATATAAAACCGGTAAAGAGCATAAGGCCAAATTAATTATATAGAACAAAGGAATCCTGGCCGCAAAAAACATCAGTGCCGCTACTATAGCGATAGCTAAGGCGCCGCCTAAATCCGGCTGGACCAGAATCAGCGCGCAAACAGCGCCGACAATCAAAAGCGCGCTGAGGAACTTGCCGATGGCCAAATTGCTTAGTTCCTTTTGCCGCCCCACCAGAAAATCGGCCAAAAATAGCACGCTGGTCCATTTAACTAACTCGCTAGGTTGAAAGCTCACCAATCCCAGACTTAACCAGCGCCGGGCCCCTCCGACTTGGCGAGCCAAACCGGGCACAAATAAAAGCATCAACAGGATTACTGAAAATAGAAAAAGCGGCCGGGCCCAGCGGCGCAGATGTTTTAAATCCAGATTCATCACAAACACTGTTAAGATTAAGCCGACAATTAAATGCAGCAGGTGCCGCCTGAGAAAAAAAGTACTGGAACGGTATCTTTCTAAAGAAAAGATTGCGCTGGAACTATAAACCATCACCAGGCCGACACAGATTAGCGTGACCGCAATCATAAATATGGAGATCCGGATATGTCGCATTATTCAGCTTTCGGACTTTTGGCTTTCAGCACTCAAGCTTTTGAGCTAAGCCTTGCACGAGTTGCTTAAAAACCTCACCCCTCTGGGTATAATCACTAAACATATCAAAACTAGCGCACATTGGTGAAAGTAAAACGCAATCGCCTGCTTTGGCCAGGCCGAAGGCGCGCTCTACCGCCTGATCAAGAGAAGCAGCCTCTTCAGTCGGCACTGTCCCGGCCAAGGCCTGCTTAAGTTTCTCTTTCGCCTCCCCCAATAAAATCAGCGCCCGGACGTTTTTTTTGACCCTGTTTTTAATCAGCGTAAAATCGCTGCCTTTGTCCTTTCCTCCGGCAATTAAGATGATCGGTTTTTTAATCGAACTTAAGGCCCAAATAGCGGAGTCGACGTTAGTAGCTTTGGAATCATTGACAAATTGAATGTCGTTGATTGTGGCCACCTGTTCCATTCTGTGCTCAATCCCCTTAAAATTACGGCAGGTCTTTTTTGCTTTTTGTTCAGGAATAGAAAACAAGGAACTGATTGCTATCGCCGCAGCATGATTATCGGTATAATAGAACTTTTCCCGCTTGAATTTTTCTCGAGAAAACAGGACACAGCCGGCAGCCGTGTTGCCCAACAGCTTAAGATTAGCCAGACTGGCATTAAGCACGGCCCAATCCTGGGCATCCTGGTTAGCAAATATCCGGCATTTAGCCTGGACATATTCATCAAAACTGGCATAGCGATCCAGATGATCAATAGTCAAATTTAAAATCACCGCTACTTTCGGCTTAAATTTATCGATGGTCTCTAATTGGAAGGAGCTGATTTCTAAAACCACTATGTCCTGGGAGGTCAGTTTTGACACTTCGGCGCTGAAAGGATTGCCGATATTACCGCAAACTACGCTTCTTTTTCCGGCCTCCTGAAAAATCTTACCGACTAAGCTGGTTACTGTAGTCTTGCCATTAGTGCCCGTAATGGCAATGATTGGCGCCGGGCAGAAGGCATAAGCTAATTCTATCTCGGCGATTACCGGGATGCCTTGCTCTCTGGCCCAGACAATAGGCTCTGCATCCATAGGTACGCCGGGACTAATCACGACTAAATCACGACCGCTGATCAACCCTTGAGAATGCTTACCGATCTCGATCTCTACCTGAGCGCTATTTAGGCGCTGTGCATTTTCACGTAGCTTAAGCTGATCTTGGCAATCCGTAACGCTGACTATGGCTTCCTGCTCAAGCAGAAGCTCCGCCGCCGCCAGACCACTTCTAGCCAAACCCACCACTGTTACTTTCTTTCCTCGTAACTTCATCGTAATTTTAGTGTAGCCAAGCCAACTAAAGCCAAGATGATCCCAATAATCCAAAACCTGATCGTGACCTTAGACTCAGCTAAGCCCCGTAATTGAAAATGATGATGTAAAGGCGCCAGTAGAAATATACGTTTGCCGGTCCATCTAAATGAGGCCACTTGTAAGATTACCGAAACAGCCTCGGCTACAAATACCCCCCCGACCAAAAGTAAAAGTAATTCTTTCTTAATCAGTACCGCCACCACCCCTAATGCGCCGCCCAGACTCAAAGAACCAGTATCACCCATAAACACTTGCGCCGGATGGGCGTTGAACCACAAAAATCCCAAGGCGCTGCCAGCCAGACAGGCGCAAAATACGGCTAATTCGCCGCTGCCGGCCACATAGTTAATCTGTAAGTATGCGCTGATGTTGGCGTGGCCGGTGACATAACTGAATACGCTATAAGTAAAGGCGACCATGATTACGCAGCCTACCGCCAATCCGTCCAGACCATCAGTAAGATTAACGGCATTGGAAGAGCCGACAATTACCAAGAACACAAAGAAAATGTAAAACAATCCTAAATTGATCAGTAGATTTTTTAAAAAAGGAATGTCCAGGTAAGGGCCGATTTGCGGATCATAAAAAGCGAACAGACCCACGATTACCGCCAAAATAGTTTGACCGACGAATTTAGCGGTCTTAGTCATTCCTTTGGACCGTTGGCGGAGAATTTTAAGATAATCATCTATAAATCCGACTATCCCTAACCAAATTATGGAAAATAAGGCCAATAAGACATAGCGATTATCCAGCCTGGCCCAAAGCAAAGTAGAGAAAACCGCAGAAAATAAAATCAACACACCGCCCATCGTCGGGATGCCTTTTTTTTCGCTATGCAGGGAATGCAGTGTTGCCGAGATCTCCTTTTCAATAATATGCTCACCGAGTTTAAGCTGAGTCAATTTACGGACAAACCAAGGGCCGACAAATACACACAATAAAAAGGCAAACGCCCCTCCCATCGCCGATCTAAAAGTAATATATTTAAAGACATTAAATCCGAAAAATAGCTCTCTTAATGGATAGAAGAGTTGATAAAACATTGCACTAAGTTCTCCATTTGCATGCCCCTTGAACCCTTAATCAAAACTGTATCGCCTTGATTAATCAGCCGCTGTAAAGAATCGGCTGCCTCAGCAGTATTGTGGCAGGCCCGAATTGCATCCGGGGACATCCCCGCCGCTTGTGCCGCGGAAGCGATATTTTTTGCCAGCTCACCAACGGTAATTAAAAGGTCGACTTCATCTTTTGCTATTTTCTTGCCTATAGATGTGTGCAGCGCAGCGGCTAAGCCGCCTAATTCTAACATATCACCACAAATAACTACCTTGCGGCCTGGACTGCTCTGCCCTTTTAGAAACTCCAGGGCCGATTCTAAAGATCCGGGATTAGAATTATAGCAATCATTGATAATTTTAATCTTATTTACCTCAAGCATCTGCATCCGCATCGGCGGCGGTTGGAAATCCGCTAAACGCTGCTTAATCTGGCTGATACTAATACCGAAAATGCGCGCGCAGGCAATGCTGGCTAAGGCATTGTAAACGTTATGCGCGCCTAAGGCATTTAAGATCAGGCGGTGCTTGCCATTTAAAAGAAAGTGGGTCTGGCCTTTAACTTGTTTGATCTGTTCAGCAAAAAAATCAGCCCGGCGATTAAGCCCAAAACCAAAACTCTTAAATTTATTGCTGTCAAACTTTGCCAAAAAGCGGTCGTCTTTATTGATAATTAACTTTCCGGATTTTTTTAAATTCCTGACTAATTCCAGCTTAGCCAAAAATACCCCGTTTAAGCTTTTGAAGAACTCCAGATGCGCCGGTCCGATATTAGTAATGATGCCGACATCGGGCTGCAAGATCCAGGAAAGCCGGTCAATTTCACCGCGATGATTGGCGCCAATTTCCACCACCGCACAATTGTGCTTAGCGGACAAATTCAATATTGTTAACGGTACGCCGATATGGTTATTTTGAGTCCCTTGGTTACTCAACACCTTAAACTTAGCACTCAACAAAAAGCTGACCATTTCCTTAGTAGTCGTCTTGCCGTTACTTCCGGTAATCGCCACTACCGGAATGTTGAATTTCTGGCGGTGACGGAAGGCCAGTGCGGCTAAGGCACTAATAGTATCTTTGACTTTAATTGCTGCGCCGGCCCGGTTAATTCCTGAATCTTCAGAAAACAATACGGCTGCGGCACCTTTTTGTTGAGCCTGCTTAATGAAGTTGTGTCCATCAAAGCGCGTCCCCTTAATGGCAATAAACAGTTCTCCGGGGTTAATCCTGCGTGAGTCAATTGATAGACCACGCACCCGCTGATTCAACTGCAACCGGCCGTTAAGCAGCGCGCCGCCTGTAGAATCTAATATTTCTGCGATGGTAAACATTTTAGAATCTTTCTGACTGCCTGGCGATCACTAAAATGGACCGCCCGATCGGCAAAGATTTGTGAGCGTTCATGTCCTTTGCCGCAGATCAGGACAATGTCGTCTTTGCGGGCCAAGCTTAAGCCGGTAGCGATGGCCTGAAACCGATCTAAGACTATTTTATAATTATTGGTTTTGTTGCTGACTCCCCGCAAGATATCCGTAGTTATTTCTTGAGGGTCTTCACTGCGCGGATTATCGGAAGTGATCACCGCGAAATCGGAAAATTTTGTGGCCACTTTACCCATCCTGGGCCGTTTGGACTTGTCGCGGTCGCCGCCACAGCCAAAGACCAAAATAATCCGCCGGTTACTTATTTTCCTTACGGCTTGCAGGATTTTCCTTAAGGCATCTTCCGTATGCGCATAATCAATAAAGGTCAAAAAATCCTGCCCGCAGTTGACCCGTTCCAGCCTTCCCGGAACTAATTTTAAGGCCCGAACCCCTTGCGCGATTTGGCCAAATTCAATTTTTTCAACAAACGCGGCGCCAAAAGCGGCCAGGATATTATAGACATTGTGTCTGCCGATCAGGGCGGTTTCCACCGGGATGGTGCCTGTTGCAGTAACTACTTTAAAGCTTGTGCCTTGGTTACCTAAACGCAGATCTTTAGCCTGAATCTGGGCTGTTTGCTCAATGGCATAAGTCAGGGTCTTGGCCTTGGTCATTTTGAGGAGTTTGCGGCCAAATAAATCATCGCGGTTAATGATTGCCCAGCTTTGCGGCTTTAATTTTTCGAAAAGAATCGCCTTGCTGGAAAAATAGCTAGCTAAATTTTTGTGGTAGTCCAAATGCTCCCGGCTTAAATTTGTAAAGATGGCCTGCGAAAAATCTATTCCTCCCACCCGCTTTTGGATCAAGGCATGGCTGGACACCTCTATTATAGCATATTTAGATTTGGCCGACACAAATTCTTGCAGCCAGGATTGCAAAAGCTCCGCGCTGGGCGTGGTGTTTAAAGCCGGCTGGATTTTTTTTCCCAATCTGTAATTTACCGTTCCGATCAGTCCGCAACCAAAGCCGGCAGAATTTAGGATTTTTTCCAAAAGATAAGAAACTGTGGTCTTGCCATTTGTGCCGGTTACTCCGATTACTTTTAGTTTCTTGGCCGGATAAGCATAAAAGTGCGCGGCCGCATGGGCCAGGGCGGCTTTTGAGTCCGGGACAACAATCTTCATTACATTATTTTTAAGCGGCAAATCATTTTCTAAAATCACCGCGGCCGCTCCCCGGGCCACGGCTTGGTCGAGAAACCTATGTCCATCAACACAAGCACCCTTGATCGCGACAAAAAGATATCCGGGCTGAACCTGCTGCGAATTGCAAGTGATGCCCTTGATTTGATAATCAGTTAAGTTGGCCGAGCGTTTGTGCTTCAGGCCCAGCAGTAACTTCTTTAGTCTCATTTGCACTTTCCAAATATCTTAAGGTTTCGGTAGCGATCTTTCTAAACACCGGCGCGCAAACTGTGCCGCCAAAATAGCGCGGATAAGGTTCGTTCATCACTACTAAAATAGAAAGCTGCGGCCGGTCGGCGGGAACAAAACCAACGAAGGACGAATAATATTTACGTTTATAATATCCGCCGGCGGGATTTACTTTTTGAGCGGTACCGGTTTTTCCTGCGGTCAGGTAGCCCGGCACCTTGGCCTTTTTTCCTGTTCCCTCTTCCACCACTCCGGTGAGGATCTGCTTTAAGACCTGGGCCGTTTTAACTGACATAACCCGGCGCACCTTTTGTGAATTGTACGATTTAATAATCTCACCCCGATTTCTTTGAATAGATTTGACGATCTGCGGTTTGACTAAAATACCATCGTTGGCCACACAGGAAATGGCCCGGATTAACTGAATGCAGGTTACCGCGACTTCCTGGCCCATCGGCAGTGAGTAAATAGAAGCCTTGGACCAGAACTGAGGACTTCTGATGATGCCTTTGACTTCACCCGGCAGATCTATGCCGGTCAACTCGCCAAAACCAAAGGACTTAATATAGCTGTAAAGCAATTCTTTTCCCAACAACTGAGCGACCTTGGCCATGCCGATATTGCTGGAATGCACAACAATTTCCCGAAACGTAATTTCTCCGTATGGTTTGTAATCGTGGAGGATCCTCCGGCCAATCCGGTATTCGCCTTGTTCGCAGAAAAACTTATCTTCCGGATCAACTAAACCTTCCTCCAAAGCAGCCGCCGCGGTCACAAACTTAAAAGAAGAACCCGGCTCAAAGATATCGGTCAACGCTAAATTACGGCGAACTTCGGCCGGATAATCAGTGAAATTATTTAAATCGTAATCAGGGTAATTGCAAAGAGCTAAGATCTCTCCGGTGCTTGGCTGCATCACGATTGCGGTGGCCGAACTTGCTTTGTATTTGCGCGCCGCGGCGCGCAGGTGTCTTTCAGCAATGCTCTGAATCACACGATCAACAGTCAAAACTAAATCATAACCATCGGCCGGTAAAATCGACTTATAGCCCCAGCAAATCAGCTCTCGCCTTTTTGCATCGCGAGAAGATAACCGCCAACCCTTAACGCCGGCAAGGTAAGAATCACAATAAAGCTCGATGCCCTCTAAGCCCTTATTGTCAATATTTGCGAAACCCAGCAAATGGCTGGCTAGGGATCCGTCCGGATAAAAGCGTTTATGTTCCCTAACCTGCCCCACGCCCTCAAGATGCAACTGTTCAATCTTTGTCGATATCTCAGGGCTAACTTTCCTTTTTAACCAAACAAAATTTTTTGACTGGTTCAACTTGGCCGCGAGACTTTTGTCATCTAAATCTAACAGGGCGGATAATTTTGAGTTGGGAGATAACAATTCTTTGGTGGCAAAAATAGAATAGGAATTCCGATTGACCGCCAGCTCTTTATGATTCCGGTCAAAGATGGTGCCTCTTAAGGGGGAGATCTCGGTGTAAATAGCGTGCTGTTGGCGAGCGTACGATTTAAGCTCGGCAGATTTGATCAACTGCACATAAATTAGGCGCGCAATCAGGATAAAAAATATTAATATAAAGAATAGAAAAACTACATAAAGGCGGGAATTAAGGTCTGTTTTGGACACCAGCTCTGGCTAACTATCTCGATTTCTCTAACGTTCAATATTTATTTGGCTGCCTCAGCAAGGCCAATTTTATACCAAGGCGAAGGAATTTCCCAATTAACTTCTTTTTGGCCGTTCAACCTTTGTTCTAAATATAAAGGCGACTGCAAACAGTCTACATTATACATTAATGCGCTATTTTGGTCAAGTAAAACCAGTAGATTGCCTCTGTTGCGCTGGAGGGTATAATTAATTTTCAAAA
This sequence comes from Candidatus Omnitrophota bacterium, assembly GCA_042571705.1. Classification (GTDB taxonomy): domain Bacteria; phylum Omnitrophota; class Gorgyraeia; order JAFGHF01; family JAFGHF01; genus JBHPFV01. The sequence continues at coordinate 4,862 of JBHPFV010000013.1, read as the reverse complement.
GTTCCATCTGCTGATATACGTAACCTAAGGCTACTGCCGTAATTAGGGTAATAATAAACAGGAACTTGCCTACGCTCATAAAATTTTCCTATATCTTTTCGGCAGCCCGTAATTTTGCGCTGCGCGCACGCGGGTTAGCGGCTAATTCCTCTGGCTCAGGCCTAATTGGCTTTTTAGTAAGAATTTTAAGCCGGCCTTGTTTAGCAAAATCGCGGAATTGATGCTTAACAATTCTGTCTTCTAAGGAGTGAAATGAAATCACGCAAATCCTGCCGCCGGCCTTAACAAAATCTATTGCTTTGGTCAGCCCCTCAGCCAGCGCCTCCAGCTCATCATTCACCGCAATCCTTAAGGCCTGAAAAGTCCTGGTCGCCGGATGAATGGCGCTGTATTTTCTAGGTACGGCGCGCTGGATTAAATCAGCCAGCTGGCGAGTCGTGGCAATCATTGCCTTCTTTCGTTCCCTGACAATCCCGCGGGCAATCCGGTTATGCCAACGTTCTTGTCCATATCGGCGCAAGATACTGGACAACCCTTCTTGAGGAAGGAAATTGACCAAATCAAAAGCGGAAACACGTAACTGCTGATCCATGCGCATATCCAAGGGGGCCTCAAGTCTAAAGCTAAACCCCCTGATTTTGGTCTCCAGCTGTAAGGAAGAAAGGCCTAAATCAAAAATTATCCCGTCTACCTTAGGCATCCCTAAATCAATTAATATCTGATCTAACTTGCGAAAGTTGGCCTGAATTAATGAACAATTAGCGAATTTGTTTAATTTATTTTTAACTAATTCCAGTGATTGCTGATCTTGATCTAAACCAATCAGTCTGCCTTCTGGCCCGATCTGTCTAAGCAGGGCTGCGGTATGTCCGCCTAAACCCACTGTGCAATCCAGAACAGTTGCGCCCTGTTCCAAATTTAGATAATTTATCGCTTCTCTGCACATTACCGGTGTATGCAGTTCACTTTTTGTCATTAATCAAAAATCTTGGTCTTCAGTCTCTGGTCGAAAAAAATTGAGGGGTAATGCTTAGGAGTGAACCAATTCATCAGGCAACCGGATAAGACTCGTTGACGTCTAACTTGAGCAATATTATCATGATACGCAGTAGATATAAACAATTCTCTCTTAGTTCGTTCGGAAAATAATTCCGTCCTCATCTCCCCCTCCTCTCTTTTATTTTTCAAAAACTATTCAATCAGCTTCTCGGCAATATCCTCAAAAGTACCTTGAGTCTTTTCGTAAAATTCTTTCCAGTGTTTCTGGCTCCAGATCTCAAACCGGTTAGCTACCCCCACAATCACTACCTGACGATCTATCGCGGCGTATTCTTTGAGATATTTGGGCATTAACACGCGGCCCTGGCGATCGGGAATGATCTCACTGGCCCCGGAAAAATAGAGCCGGTTGAACTTTCTGGCTTCGGCTTTGGTAAAGGATAAGGCCTTGAATTTTTGCTCTTGTAATTTCCACTCTTCTTCAGTAAATACAAAGAGGCACTTATCTAAACCACGGGTAATGTAGAAACGTTCGATGAAGTTTTCTTTGGAGACTTGGCGGAATTTGGCAGGAAGAATCAGCCGTCCTTTGCGATCTAAGGCATGCGCGTATTCACCGTAAAACATCCCACTTCCCTCCACTTTCTCCCACTTCTAATCACAAGTATACCCGATCAAAATTTGTTTGTCAAGGGGAAAACTGAAAAATTTAAAGGTTTTTTTGGGGCTAGATTAAGGCCTGTTTCGGGGCGGGTCGATTTGCTGGGCGGAGGATTTTTTTGGCTGTTAAGGCATCTTTTTTGATCTGGTTGATCAGGGCCTGATGAGAGTTAAATCTTTTTTCCGGGCGGATCCTCCGGACAAAGAATACTTCTAACTTCTTACGATAAATATTGTTAGAAAAATTAAAGATATGTACTTCAATAAAATGCGGGGCGTTCCGGCCTTGACTAAAAGTAGGTCGAATGCCGATATTCAAGACCCCGGGTAAGACCTTTTGATTTAATTTAATATAGACTGCGTAAACACCGCTGGCAGGAATAATCTCCTGGTCAGGAATAATATTGGCGGTAGGAAAGCCCAAATTTCTGCCCCGGGCGCTACCCGGATTGACTCGGCCGGAGATAGAAAACATCCGGCCTAATAGCCTATTCACCTGAGCTACCCTGCCCTTCCTAATCAGACTGCGGATTCTTGAGCTGCTGATAATCCTGCCGTTGATCTTCACTGGTTTAAGCAGACCTAGCTTAAAATCATATCTTTTTGCTAACCGTCTTAAAAGATTGATGTCTCCACGCCTATTTTTGCCAAAGCGAAACCCTTGACCGATGATTAAATATTTCATCCCGATCTGTTTGATTAGCTGATCTTTAATAAAATCTTCGGCGGTAGTCTTTGAAAATTGTTGGTTAAAATCCAAGAGCAGGCAAACATCAACCCCCAAATATCTAATTAAATCTATTTTGTGCCCCACAGTGGTAATTAAAGACGTAGCGGTTAGACCCTCTAAGGCCTTGACCGGATGCGGATTAAAAGTTACTACCACACTTGTGCCTGCTCGCTGTTTAGCCTGGCGGACTACTTGCTTAATTATCCGCTGATGAGCCAAATGCAGGCCATCAAAGTTTCCTAAGGTCAGCACTGGGTTTTTGAATTTCTTGCGTAAATGGCTGATCTTCTGGATGAGCTGCATTATGATTACTCCCGGATTATCTTTTCTTCAAATTGCTCAGTTGAACAACCCTGCAATTGATCCAAGCGCACAGCTTGATCAATGGTAAATCGGCCTGAAGCCACTCGGCGTAATTCAGACAAATGTCCGACGCAGCCTAATCTTGCGGCAATGTCGCTGCAGAGACTGCGGACATAGGTACCTTTGGAGCATTTGACAGTAAAATGAATGTCCGGCGGGGTGAACTTGGTTATCTGAAGCTTGCGAATTCGAACTTGACGCGGCTGGCGTTTGACCTCGATACCTTTTCTGGCTAAGTGATAAAGTCTTTGGCCTTTGTATTTTAAAGCCGAGAACATCGGGGGGATCTGTTCAATTGTGCCTAAAAATTGGCCAAACACATCTTCAATTTGCTGCAGCGTAATCTGGCCTGGCTTTTCTTCTTTAACAATTTTACCCTGGCTATCCAGGGAATCGGTAGCCACTCCCAACCTCAAACAGCCAAGATACTCTTTGTCATCTTGCGTCAAGTCTTGTGATTTTTTGGTTAACCTGCCTAACAAAACCACCAGCACTCCTGAGGCCTGCGGATCAAGAGTACCGGCATGACCTACTTTTTTGATCCGGAACCTTTTTCTGATCAAGTCGACTATATCGTGTGAAGTATGACCTTTGGGCTTATCAACTACAAGGATACCATCCATAATAAAAACTCAGCGCAAAATTCTTCTAGTGTGTTTTAAAATTATTTCCACTGCTTGTTTCATGCCGCCCTGAAGCACGCAGCCTGCGGCGCAGCGGTGTCCGCCACCACCAAAAGATAAGGCAATCTTTTGCACATTTACCGGAGGCTTAGAGCGTAAACTCACTTTAATCAAGTCTTTGTTTACTTGGCTAAATATAATCGCGACCTGAACTGTCTTAATCGACCGGGCAAAATCCAACACTCTATCCATAACTTCGTGTTTGCCGCTGATCTTACTAAACTCAGCTGGCCTGATTTCAGTCCAGGCAATTTGCTTGCCGGCGACAAATCTCATCCGGGAAATAATCTTCCCCAAATACCCGGCCTGTTGCGCAGAGTTATCTTCATAAACCCGAGAATAGATCTCAGCCGGAGAGACCCCCAATTTTACCAGCTCAGCGCAGATATGAAAAGTGGCGCTGGTGGCATTGGCATGGCGAAAGAATCCCGTATCAGTCGAGATCGCGGTAAAAAGATTCAAGGCATCGTCTTTGTCCAGGCAAAGCTTGGCCTGAGCGAATAAATGATAAACCATTTCACCGGCAGAAGATGCGCCGGGGTCGATCCAATTAATTTGCCCGAAGCCTTTATTATCTAAGTGGTGGTCAATATTAATCACCGGCAGATGATCGATCAGACTGATCACCTTTCCAATCCTGTGTTTCTGGGAACAGTCCAGGATAATCGCGGCCTGAAAGTAATTATTGCGTATTTTGCGCAGTGTCTCTTTTCCTAAACTGCCAATTGCCAGCGCCTGCTTGGCCTTGGCCAAAAAACTATAATTAGCGGGCACAGCGTCGTTATTGATGATTAATGCCCGCTTGCCTAATTTACCTAAAAGCGAGGCCAGGGCCAATTCGCTGCCTAAGGCATCCCCTTCCAAGCCTACATGAGAGCTGATTAAGAAGTTAGAATGCCTCTTAATCGCCTGAATCACCTTACCTTTACTCATCCTGTTTATCCTGTTCTTTAATCTTATCTAAGATTTCGGAAATCTGAATGCCGTGCTCAATGTTCTGATCTAACTTAAAAATAATTTCCGGGGTGTAGCGTATCCTTATCCGCTGTCCAATTAGCCTGCGGATGAACCCCGCGGATCGCTTCAGGCCAACCTGGGTATCCTTTAATTCCTTTTCCGAGCCTAAATGGCTAAAATAGACCTTGGCCTGACGCAAATCCGGCGTCAATTCCACCTTAGTCAGGGTCACAAAACCAATCCGCGGGTCATTGAGCTCTTCCTGCAAGATTACGCTGATTTCCTTCTTAATCTGCTCGGCTACTCGCTCCAATCGCGCACTACTCATTCACTTCCTCCTCATTTATCGTACATGGCTCGGGGTCCTGTCTCGCCTGCAGGCTCGCCACCCCTCGCCAACATCGATGATTGCATCTGCGAGCTGTTTTTCATTTAAATGCTGGTGGGCGGCTAAGCGGCCATCAGCAATT
>JBHPFV010000012.1:0-40916 GCA_042571705.1 Candidatus Omnitrophota bacterium | reverse complement strand
GCTGACAAAATAAAAGATCAAATTTATATCTTCGCTCTAATTTGACTGATGGCTCGCCATAATCATAATCCACAGAGCGCTTAATTACCTTAAACCCATGTTTTTTAAGTAATTTACCCAGCGTCCGGGGCGTAAAATAGAATAAGTGCTTGTTACCGGATTCCTCCAGATCGGGATACATCTTTTTCAATTTCAGTTTATGTCTTAACGGTAAACGGTTAATCGCTTTTTTAAACTCATTTTTGAAAAAATGCCTGCGGCCTAACCAGGAATCATTGGGCACGGCAATAAACAGCAAACCATCCTTTTTTAATATCTGCCTGGCCTTATTTATGGCCTGGGAGGGATAAGGCAAATGCTCCAAAACATGCCAGAATGAAACCACGTCAAAAGATTCTTGCGGATAATTTAACTCTTCCAGCTGTCCAAAGGAAAACTCTATATCAAAATTATTTTTGGCAAAATCAATCGCGTACTTTGAGGTCTCGGTACCGAAGCATTGCCAGCGATTAGCCCTTTTGGCTAAAGATAAGAATTCCCCTAAGCCGGCCCCGACATCTAAAATCTTACCCCTTTGGATGAATTTAGTTACAAACCTAAACCTGCGCTGATACATCAGCTGGGCTTCCGGCTTGATTTCACCCCAGCCCGGCCGCTGGCTGCGGTGTGAGTCGTAAATTTGAGAGATATCCTTTTGCGGCAGGCGCCAGCCGACAAACCGCAAGCCACATTTTTCACATTGGACAATCAGGCCGCTGGAGTCGATTAATTTAGTTTCCGTGCCGCCGCAAAGGTCACAATGACTGACTAGCTCGTATTTAGCTTCCTTTAATGATAGCATCGATAATTCTTTTGGCTGAGCGGCCGTCTCCGAAAGGATTGCCCTTTTCAGGATCAGCCTGCTTGGTGTTCAGTAATTTATTGACCGATTGAGTAATCTTTTTAGAACTAGTGCCGACTAAAATCGAAGTCCCTGATTTTACCGCCTCCGGACGCTCGGTACAGACCCTGGTTACTAAAACCGTCTTTTTTAGAGTTGGGGCTTCCTCCTGGACGCCACCGGAATCAGAAATAATAAATTTACAACGGTCCATTAAATAAACGAATCCGCTGTATCCCGGAGGCTCGATAATCCTGACGTTGCTTAAGTTACTCAGTGTCTTAAACACAATCCCGCGGGCGTTGGGGTTTAAATGCACCGCCCAGAGCCAATGTAAATCTCGATATTTACCGGCCAGGCCCTTAATGCTCAGGCAGATATTCTTCATCCCGCCACTAAAATTTTCCCGGCGGTGCCCGGTGATCAAGACATAGGGCCTTTTTAAAAATTCAGCTGAGGCCCCTTGAATCTCCGGCTTGCGCTTTTTGACTTGTTTGAGCATTTCCAGTAAGGCATCGACTACGGTATTGCCGGTTAGGAATATAGTTTTGGCATTGACTCCTTCGTTTAATAAATTCTGTTTGGCCTCTTTAGTCGGGCAAAAGTTGTACTTGCTGACCAGTGAGACAAAACGCCGGTTAATCTCCTCGGGAAAAGGATTGTAATTATCAGCGGAACGCAAACCGGCTTCAATATGGCCAACCGCGATATTTTCATAATAGGCCGCTAAGGCCGCGGCGAATACAGTTGAGGTGTCCCCCTGAAGCAGAACCAAATCAGGCTTAACCTTGCGATAAATATCGCGCATGCTTTGCGAGACCCGGGAAATAATGCTATATAAACTCTGGCTTGGCCGCATCAGGTCCAGATCGATATCGGGCTTAATCCTGAATTCGGCCAGGGCCTGGTCTAAGAGATAGCGGTGCTGGGCGGTTACGCAGACCAGCGGCCGTAATTTACCCTTTAACTTTTTAGCCTGCGCGATTACCGGCGCCATCTTGATTACTTCCGGGCGAGTACCAAAAACAAAAAGTATTTTTTTGGACATGGTGCTTAGGCCTTTCTACAGATAAAGATAAAACTCGAACATAGATTAAACGGCACAAAGAAACGCCGGAAAAATTTCCTCAATGACTTAACCTTTATTTTCCCATTCTTGGCCTCCAACAAGCGCGGAAACCCGTTATAGTTTTGCACCTTAATCACGCTGAAGCCGTTTTCCCGCAGTAATTGTTCCCATTCCGTACGGGTGGCAAACCGCTCCAGTTCCTGGCCATGCGAAGGCGGTTGGCCGGTCTTTTTCACCTGCTCAATATTATCCCAAGAAAATAAATTAGGCACTAAAATACAAAATCTAGCATCTGGTTTAGCGGTGCGAATCATTTCCTGAAGCGCCCGCTGCGGGTGCAAAAAATGCTCTAAACTGCCCAGGCAGGTAATCAGGTCAAAGAAATCATCCGGCCAGGGCAGGTGTTCGGCATCAGCGGCAATGAGCACTTTTTTACCTGTTTGGGCCCGGGCAATACTGATAGCTTTTTCAGAAATTTCCACACCATAACTCTCTATTCCTTTTTTTGCGGCCTCACTTAAAAGGTAGCCGCCGCCGCAGGCGATGTCTAAAAGCTTGGCTCCACTGGCCGGCTCAAGTATTTTCAACAGCCAGCGGTTAAACCTGGCGCTTTCCTTAAGGCAGATCTTACTGTGAAAATCATCGTAAAACTGTTTTACGTTTGTTGCGCTGCGTTCTTCTTTACGCATATTAACTCCCAATATTTTGCCCATTTGATGGCGTGCAGATAAGCATTGTAGGCGCAATAAAACAGGCCATGGGTGCCGTCACGAAAACCCTTCTTTTTAATGTAAGTCTTAAAGAAAACCTTCACCGGTTTGATGCTCATTTGATAGCGGATTTCCTTTTCAGTTAGCTGGCCCCGTTCACGCAACATCCGCTGGGCCTCAGCTGAAGTATAGTAGTTTTGCCGCGCGGTAAACCGGTCGATATCCTCGACTACAAAATGCTCTATCTCCGCATCCAGATAACCAATGCTTCCTTTAACTTCCACCAGTTCATGTACGCTTGAGCCGATGTATCTTCCGGCGCTTTTTCTATATAACCTTAAGAAATTGTGATACCAGCCCCCGTGCATTAAAGGTTTACCCAAAACGTAATTTTTGCGCTTAAAATAAAATCCGCAAAGGTCGGTCTTGCTTTTTAAGGCCTGTTCAATTGCTCCGCGCAAGCGATCTGTGACTACCTCATCGGCATCCAGCTGCAAGATCCAATCGCTGGAAGCGTTATCAATGCCGGTATTGCGTTGTCGATCAAAGTTACCTTCAGACTTTTGGATAATTATCTTCTGGGCGTAAGGCTTACAGGTCTCTATCGTTTCATCGCTGCTTTGGTCATCGACAACAATTATTTCGTCAACCCATTTGACGCTTTCCAGGCACCTTTTAATCTTAGCGGCTTCATCTTTGGTAATTACTATCGCCGAAATTGTTTGGCGGCCTTTAGTTTCCACTGTCTTGCCTTTTCTCTCTTTGTAAAAATTGCCAATATTTAGAATAAATCAAAAGCTTATAGAAAGAAAATGTGATGCAAAAGGCCAAGCCATGCATCCCGTCTTTGTAGCCTTTTTGCTTCCAATAAGTCTTTTTGAAATTACGCAGGGCCTTAGTCAGCACAAACCGTTCCTTAAACGTCGGCCGCTCAATCATAAAATGTTCGGCATCGCGCGTAGAAATCATGTTAATTTTACCGATCGTATGGGTCAGGTCCCGGTGCGAATAATGGACCACGCGATTCTTCAGATGCCCGCACTCACCGTCAACCTGTAACAGTCCGCCTTCTTTATCGGAATAAACCGCCCGGCCGCGCTTAAACAGGGTGACGTTATAATCCGGGTACCAGCCGCAGTGACGAATCCACTGACCCAGAAAATAATTCTCCATCGGCGCGAAATATCCTGTTTTGGCTTCCTTTTGCTGGATGATTTGCTTGATCTCATCCCTTAATTGCGGGCTAATCCGCTGGTCTGTAGAAAGTATAAACACCCACTCACTGGTGGCGTAATTTATCGCCCGGTTCCACTGTTCATTCAAATGCCGTTCTACCGCATGTTGATAAATCTTGCTAGTATAGCGTCGGGCGATTTCCAGAGTCTGATCTTTGCTGCCGGCATCGAACACAATTATCTCATCGGCCCACTTAGCGCTTTCTAAACAATCAATAATTAAATCTTGATTGTCCTGGCAAATTATGGCTATTGAAACTGTACTCATTTAGTCTATATATCCTAGCTCTTTTAGGCGTTTCTGAATCTCTTCGCTCTCGGTCTGCGTATAAGCAAACTTCTCTGCGCTAGTCTTTTCTTGCGCCGCTTGAAATCCCACTTTACCCAAAAAATCGGCTTGGACCATCTGCGGTTTTAATCTGCCGTCCATATCCTTAGGGATATCTATGCCTAAAATGGCCAGCACTAAAGGAGCGACATCTTGAAGATGTAAGCCCTCCAGATCGCTATTCTGCTTGATGCCATTTCCGTAAAATAAAGCAATGCCATATAAACTATGGCCGCCGCTGATATCCTCGGGATGGCATTTTTCAATCAGTTTATTAGAATAAAACTTGTTGCCCCCGCTATTTACATATCGGCCTTGATTAGGTAAATAAAACACATCCGGCAGCAAAGCAGTATAATGACCTGAATAGATCTGACTCCTTTTATAGGCCCGCTCAATTACTCGCTCCTGCGTTTGCGGGTCTTTGATTTCACCAAGCAGTCGCACAATCTGATCGCAAACCTGCTCATATTCCTGACCTGGCTCAACCGCCCCTTGAGGCTGACGACCTTTAAGATTGATAAAAATTTGGCCGGTATTAGTAAAGGAAAAAGCCCGGGTTTTGGACCAATCAATATCGCGAAAACTAAAGAAATGCCTGGTCTTTTTACCGACATTGGGCATAAAATCAAGCGCAAAACAGGCCTTTTTAGCCCAAACTTTTGGGGTTTGCTTAAATTTAATCATCCCCCATTTATATAGCCAATTGTTAATATAGAAATACTTGTGCAAGGCCGCAAAGCCATGATCAGACACTATCATTAAAGTAGTTTCCTTGTCGAGATGGTCAAGAAACTCAGCCAGATAGCGGTCCATCCTTTGGTAATATTTCCTGATCACATCTCTATATTTATTATCCGGCTGATAATAAGGGTGATCCGGATCCATATATTGCCAGAAATAATGCTGAATAAGATCCGTGCCCTGGAACACGCACATAAATAAGTCCCAATCCTTTTGCTGGAAATAGTGTGAAAACACCTTGAATTTATTTTCGGTAACCTCAATTAAGCTCTCTAAATAGGCCTCGCGGTTACGCTCAAATTCAATAGGATAGATTGTGTAGCCTCCAGTCAATGCATCTAATTCCTTCTTTAAGCCCTGAGGATAGGTGAAGTCTGAAACGCCAGCTGGAGTCTGCAACCCCGAGACAAAAATGCCATTCAGCGGCCGAGGCGGATAGGTCAACGGTAGATTAAGGGCAACGCAGGATTTACCGGCTAAGCTGGCTAAATCCCAAAAAGTCTGGGCCTTATTATCAGCGAAAGAAGTGGGTAGAATATCATATGTATTTTGACGCAAGGCGATAAAATCAAATAATCCGTGTTTTCCCAAATTCTTCCCGGTGTACAACGTTGACCAGGCCGGGGCAGAATGCGGCGGGAACACTGATTCCAGCTTGCCCGAGGCCCCCTGGGATAACACCTTTTGAAAATTAGGTAAATGCCCTGCTGCGGCCCAAGTTTTAATTAATTCCAGGCTAGCCCCGTCTAAACCAATTATTGCTACTTTTCTTTTCATTTGATCAACCTTGCTTCTTTAGAGCCATTCCATAAACGCTTAAAGGCTCCATATCATTTTTCTGACTGAATAAATTTTTAAATTTCCGCACTAACTTTTTCAGCGGTCTTTTTTTTGGCGGTTTTAGATAACGCGTCCTGCGCACCAACGCCTGGGGATAATTTTGATTATTTAAAATATCCTTTTGCTTAACTTCACGGTCCGGTTCCAAAAAGTCAAAATCATTGCTGAGTTGATTCTTTAAAAACGCCAGTTCGGCAAAACCCAAACCTGCTCCTGTCGCATCCAAATTAACATCTAAAGTTAAGATCAGGATCCCTTTTGGTTTAAGAATCCGCTGGAATTCTTTGATACAACGCTGTTTGTCCTGAACATGCTCCAAAACAGAAATGCCGACTACCGCATCATATTCTGCGTCTGCTTGTTTTGGCATATCCCGGCAATCACAGGTCGCGTAATCAACATCCTTTAGCGCGGCCAGCGCCTGGGGATGGGCCTTGATCGAGGCGAAACTTCGTTCCATCGACGGATCAAAGTCGCTGGCCTGGACGCGATATCCCAAAGAAGCAAAAAATAACGGAAAGAAAGTCAAAGCCGAACCGATATCAAGTATTTTTGGCGTCTCAGTTTGGGCCGCCAGAGGCAGATATTTTAATAACTGCTGGTAGGCATAGGGGTATTCCCAAATTCTGGTCGGGTTATGCACCGGATCTATCGGCCAGGGATAATCCGCGGGAAACAACCCCTGTTGGAGCATAAAATCCAAATATCTGTTTGAGAAATTTTCCAAATCGCTGTAGGCGTTCTGCCATTGTTTAAGCCCTAAATCGCTCAAGCTGGCTAGACTGTTGCCAAAGGTCTTAGTTTCCCAGACGGTTCTATTCATGATTAAAGAAATCCTTTATCTTTTGCGCTACGTATTCGATCTGCTCTGATTTAAGCTCAGGATACATCGGCAGGGATAGTATTTCACCGGCGGCGCGCTCGGTAACCGGAAACTCGCCCGGCTTGTATCCTAAATCAGAAAACGCGGGCTGTAAATGTATCGGTGTCGGATAATGCCTGCCGGTATCCACACCCGCTTGTTTAAGATATTTTTGTAACTGATCGCGTTTTGCGGTCCTGATTACATAGAGATGCCAGACCGGTTTTACTCCGAGAATCTGATCAGGAAGAGAAACTCCATCAACGCCTTTAAGCAAAGAATTGTAGAGTTTAGCGTTCCTGCGGCGGGCATCGTTCCACTGACTCAAAGACTTAAGCTTAACTCTGAGTATCTCAGCCTGCACAGTATCTAAGCGGGCATTGAAGCCTTTGATTAAATGCTGATATTTTTGTTTTTGGCCGTAATCGCGCAACATTAAAAGTTTATTCTTGATCTTTGCATCGTTAGTCACCGCCATCCCGGCGTCGCCATAGGCCCCTAAATTCTTTCCCGGATAAAAACTAAAGGCGTTGACTTGGCCAAAGCTGCCGGCCCGCTTGCCTTTGTATTCGGCGCCGTGGGCCTGGCAGGCGTCTTCGACTACTTTTAAATTATTTTTTTCAGCTAACTTTAATAAAGGCGCCATATCCGCCGGCTGGCCATAAAGGTGCACCGGCAAAATTACTTTAGTTTTTTTGGTTAGCGCTGGTTTTAATTTATCAACATCCAGATTATAACTGGCCTGATCCATATCTACCAAGACTACCCTGGCCCCGGTATAATCAATCGCTAAAGCCGTGGCGATATAGGTATTGGCCGCGGTGATTACTTCATCTCCCGGACCCACGCCTAAACTTAACAAAGACAAAAACAAGGCATCTGTCCCGGAGCTTAAACCCACTGCGTACTTAACCGCGCAAAAGTCGGCAAATTCCTGTTCGAATTGATCTACTGCCGGGCCTAAAATAAACCGGCAGCTCTCTAAAGTCTGCAATAGCCGGGCCTGGATCTCTTTGCTGATATTATGATATTGGACTTTTAGATCTACAAACGGGACTTCCATTTTATCCTCTCTATTCGTATACCCTGCTTTTAATCTTGTGCCGACATTTTAAATTTTTTAGCTTAGCGACTACCTTGGCCGGCGCCCCGAAAACAACAGCATTATCCGGCACGTCTTTGGTGACTACGCTGCCGGCGCCCACCAGGCTATTGCGCCCAATCACTATCGCCGGCAACAGCGTGGCGTTGATGCCGATCCGCGCGCCTTTTTTGATCGTCGGCCCTTGCATGCACCTGGTGCAAACAGGATGTAAATCATTGGCAATCATTACTCCGGGGGCCAGAAACACATCGTCCTCAATGATTGTCAATTGGGCCAGATAGACATTGTTGTGGATTTTAACATTGTTGCCGATCGTGCAGCCGTAATCAATGGTCGAATTATTCCAGATACTTAAGTTCTTACCTATTTTGTTTTGTTCACGAATAATCACGTTGTGTCCGGTTTCTAAATTATCGCCGATTTTGCTGTTAGTGTAAATTACCGTATTTGACCTGATCAGCGCGCCGCGGCCAATAATTGTCTTGGCAACCTTAATCTTCCGGCCTGACTCATAGCCCAGGATTGCCGATTGATCAACCCGGGCGCCTTTACCGATTGAGCAGTACTTTTTGCTCATACTTTCACTTTCCTTCCCCCTGCCTTTAAGGATTGGCTGATCGCGTTGATCACCTTAACCACGGCCGCCCCGTTTTCTCCATCGCTAAACGGCCTTTTACCGTTTTTAACGCAGTTGATGAAATGCTGGCACTGCACTTTCAACGGCTCCTGATGGGGAATTTTCGGGCTTAAGATGTCACCGTCTCTTAAAAGCAGCTGAAACTCGCCGTAGTTCACATACGATTTATCTACCGAAATCCCTTTGCGGTATAATTTGACCTTCTCCAGATTATTTAAATCATCAAACACCACTCTGGCCCGGCTGCCGATCACCTGGACCGAGCGGACCTTATTTGAATCGGTCCAACTGGCATGAATATTGCCGATCACCCCATTGTGATAAACCAGGTTAATAAACACGGCGTCCTTTTGGGGCTTCTTCAGATACGAGCCGCCTACAGCTGAAACACTAACCGGCTGCTCTTGCAAAAGATAAGAAAATATCGAGACATCATGCGGCACCAAATCCCAGTTTACATCCACATCACTGCGAATCAGGCCCAGGTGCGTCCTGGTGGCGTGCAAATAATAGACCTCGCCTAACTCGCCTTTATCTATGTAATCTTTTAATTTTCTGACCGCCGGATTGAACAAAAAGGTATGCCCGACCATCAAGACCTTTTTCTTTTTCTTAGCTAAATTAACTAACTGCCGACACTCGCGATAGTCTAAAGCCAGGGGCTTCTCAACCAGGACATGCTTGCCGTTTTCCAGGGCCTGTTTTGCGATTTTGTAATGCGTCTTGGCCGGGGTAGCGATCACGCAGGCATCAATGCGTTTATCTTTAATCACATCGCGATAATTCAAAGTCGTCTCCACAGGGCTGAAATTGTCCCGCACGCCTTTTAAATTCTTCTTTAATAAATCGCAGCAAATTAAGACCTTGGCTTCCTGGAGTGAGCTAAAATTACGCAGGTAATTTGGCCCCCAATACCCGCAACCGATAATGCCTATTTTAATCATCCGCGCTCCTCCTTTTCTTAAACTCGTAATATTTAGCATAACTTAAGATTTGATAAAGCCCGCCAAAAACTGCAATCATGAAACCGGTAAACCCATCCTTGTAGGCCTTCTTGCGCAAGAAGGTACGCAGAAACCGGTCAAAAGTCCGCCAGAGCGCCTTGCCTAAGCCCATCCGTCTTTTATCCTTGACCCATTTAATCGCTTCCCAGGTAGTCTGCTTGTTCATCTTTTGTAAGAAATCCTCGAAATCTTTGTAGGAATAATGGATGATGTCACTTTTTAAGCTGCGCGCCGGGCCCTTCAGCCGTGCCCGGGGATGGACCTCGACTTCCTCCCAACGAAAAACATCTTTTTTGAATAATTTTAGCTGGGCGCTGGGGTACCAGCCGCCATATTTGACCCAGTAATCACCGATATAGTTGCGCCGCGGCACGGCAAATCCTTTAAAATCCCCCGGATCGGCTATTGTGGCGGTAATCTCTTCTTTTAACTCAGGAGTAACCCGCTCATCGGCATCTAAGCTTAAACACCAGCTATGCCGGGTCTGGGCATAGGCCCAGTTGCGGTGCCGACCCTCAATGTCCATCTTCCTTTCAAAAATTCGATCGGTATATTCCTGGGCTATCTCCACGGTCTTATCAGTGCTGTTATCATCAACCACCACAATCTCATCGGCCCACTTAATCGACTCCAGGCACTCCCGGATATTGGCCTGTTCGTTTCTCGTGATCACTACCGCGGATAAGGGCACTTTATTTTGCATAAATCACCTCTGCTTTGTGAAAGATTTTTAGTTTTTTTAATCTGGCGCCATAATTTAGATCGTCAACATAGATCTTGTCGAACTTTTTCTTACGTTTAAGAATCCTCCAGGTACTGACCCAATTAAAAGTGCTTTTCGATAAACTGAACAGATAGATATTGGAATGTTTAGCGCTTTTTTTATCCTGCCCTGTTTTTAAAAACAGCCAAACGGTATGACCCTGACGGGCCAATTGCAGGATGTGTTGATCTAATTTCTTAAAGCTGGCCTCCGGATCCACAGTCAAAATATATAGAATTCGCTCCAGCTTGCCCCATTTGGCGTGAAAGATCCTGCGGTTGCGCTCAAAGTGCTGATCAAATCTCTTCAACTTTATAAACGAACGGCGTTCGCGATGGTAAACGTAAGCCGCGATTGCGCAAACGCAAAAGTAGCCTTTTTGTTGGGCCCTTTTGCTCAAATCGGCGTCTTCAAAATTACCCAGGCCGTATATCTCATCGAACCGGCCTACTTCCTGAATGACCTTTTGTTTAATTAACATGCAGAATCCCGTGGCCCAGGCCAGCTCGGAATACTCTCCTGTGCGCTGTTTTAATCTTTGGGCGGTAGCTTGCTGAGCGCCTAAGGTATTGCTGCCGGGATTAACAATGCCGATATCATCGCGACTGGCGGCAACTTTAATCATCTCACTCAACCAGCCGGAGGTAACTTGAGTATCGTTATTGAGCAGACACAGATATTCCGATCTGGAGGCGGCGATACCCTGATTAGCCGCTTTGACAAAACCCAGATTTTGTTCATTGCTGATTAGTTGTAGTTCTAAGCCCGGGTTGGCTTTTAAGCCCTCGAGATAGTGTTTAGTTTCGGCATTGCTGCCGTTATCAACCACGATCAGCTTATAAGGATAGCGGGTATTTTCGATCACACTATCAATGCAGTCTTTGGTAAACTCTAGTTGATTCCAAACTGGGATAATAATATCAGTTTTCAACTCTTCACCGCGGTAATATTAATGCCGATGGCTAATTGCTCTCTAGGAAAAGCGGCATTTTCTAATGTTTCGATGTAAAACCCCTGATTTTCCAATAAAGGCTTAATCGTCTCTCTGGTGAAAATATCTTTATGCAATTGCTGGGGTGAATTCCGGGGTACCGGATCCCCGTGAGTATACCTGTAGATATTGAATAAATCGAAAATCTCACCCACCACTCCGGGCTGCTTCTGCTGATAGGCCTGGATAATGGCGTCAAAATCCGGAAGCCAGAGAATCACCAGTTTCCCATCTTTCTTAAGAATTCGCCTAAATTCGCGCAGGATCTGCTCTTGATCATATCTGTAGAAATGCTCAAATACACTCTCCAGCCTGATTTCAGAGGCGATATTATCCGGGATGGCACTTAAGCCCTGGGCCACGTCAATGACCACATCGGTGGCCTCAGTAGGCACGATATCAATGTTCAGATACCCGGGGCGCTTTTTATCACCGCAGCCAATATGCAGCTTGACGCCGTCATAGACGCTGTCGGAGAGTTTTTTGTTCAGGATCCTGTTTTTTCTGTAGAGAAACCAACTTAACCGCCGGACTGTCTGCCGATAGACCTTTTTTAGCTTTTTCATTTTTTCTTATACACCACCACTTTCGACCGCTTGGGGTTAGTTACAGTTCTAAATTTATGATAACCCGGATCAGGACGATTTTCCCATTGAATGTCCGGATAATTTAACACGATTCTTTCGTATCTTGCTTCTATTTGCTGGCGATATTGACTATCCAGGCTCAGCCAGGGCGCCCAATCGACTCTGGTGACTATCCACTCCGGAAAGCTATTCAGCCCAAAAGGCGCATTATCCACTTTTAAGTCAGTATAAAACATCACCGCGCAATCGCCGTAATTGATCTTGACTGTATCGGTGGACTTAGCGTTTTCTTGTAGATAGCGGACTATCCCCTCCACCGGACCGTCGTAATCATGGGTCAATTGATCAAAAATACTCACTTGAGGGATCCAGAGTTTTTTTCTAAACGGGGCCCCCATATGTAAGATATTAGTAAAACAAACAACTATAAACAGCAATAAAGAAAGCGGCTTATTGACCTTAAGCAAACCAGTGATCAAAACAGCCATTAAAATAGCCGATAAAGGCAGTAAATGCACTAAGTATCTCAACTGGCGCTCATCAGCCAGCAGCAAAAAAAGTATAGTGAAAATATACATATACACGAATAACCAAAGGTATGATTTATTCAGCGGCCGGCCTAATAAAGGATAGGCCTTTTTTCTAAATATGCCAAAGACTGTCATGCTGATAAAAAATAAGCCACAGGGGAAGATGTATTTATTTAATACCCGAAAATAAAATTCTAAATGCCCCTTAGTCCGCGCTAAACTTAAAGTCCCGGCCAGCTCGGTGCTGGCGTAATAGATCAGCACCGGCAGGATTAATAAGCCGATAGTGATAAAATATTTTATATATCGCCTCAGTTGGCTTCGATTAAACACCAGACAATGCGCCGCTAAAGCAATCATCACCGGAAAAAAGATGCCATAAATGGAATTAAAAAGTAAAACCGAGCTGGCAATAAAGGCCAGGCCGGACCTTTTTCTTTTTTCCAGCGTGCCGATGTAAGATAACAGTACCGCCAGCGTAAAAAACATGCTTAAGGCGTACCAGCGGCATTGCCGGGAATAAAGAAAAAACGGCGCTGAAAAAACCATCAACGCGCAAGCAATGCGTGAAACAAATCTATTAGCAAAGGCCCGCTGGGCCAGGGAATAACATAATCCCGCCGAACCGATGCCAAATAAAACAAAAGGTAATCTGGCCGCAAAGGTAGTCGCACCGAATAACCGAAATGATAAAGCGGTTAAATAATACTGCAGCCAGGAGGAATATTTAGTCGGCTTAAACATACAGCGGTCACGAAGCACATTAACTGCCAGATTTTTGCCGTCATAACACTGCGGGATGCCAAATGTTAAGGTATTTCTTGCAATCACCGCCGTATAGGCCTCATCCTGCCATAAGTAAATATTACCTAAATTGGTAACTAAAATGACGGCGGCGAAGATTAATAACAGGATTAACAAATAATCCGGTTTACTGAAAGACATTCTCGGTATCCTCAGTCCAAACATTTTCTTCTTCGGCAATTTTGGTTTCCCAAATCCACTTATTGCCAATTTCCCTGAAATGTTTAATGGTGCTTTCAAGACCCCGGCGTAAGTCCGACTGCGGCTTCCAGCCGATCAACTGCTCCAATTTACTGGAATCACAAACCAGCCGGTCGACATCTAAAGGCCTTAATCTGGGTTTATCGATCACAATATCTATTTTTTGATGGCCTAATAACTCACCGATCACCTGGGCCATTTCCTCTACGCTGTGGTCAACTCCGGTACCTAAATTGATCACCTCACCCTTGGCCTGCTCGCATTGCATTAAAGCCACTGAAGCCCGGACAGCGTCTTCCACATAGGTTAAGTCCCGGCGGGCGAGAATATTGCCTAGCTTGACCTGATTGCTTTTATCCAACTGGGTAATAATCTCAGGGATGATGTAAGGCTGGGTCTCCCGGGGCCCAAAGACATTAAACTGCCTAAGAATAGTTACCGGGATCTGCTGCTCATGATGCAGGGTAAAACACAACCTGTCCGCGGCCAATTTACTGACCGCATAAGTAGATAAAGGAAAGGTCGGGTGTTCCTCATTCATCGGGGTCACTCGGGCGCTGCCGTATACTTCCGAAGTCGAATATTGAATCATCCGCTTCACTTTTACGTCTCGGCAGGCCAATAATACATTTAAGGCCCCGTTGGCATTGACTTCGAAAAACTTATCCGGCCGGTAGTAGCAATGAGGTATATACGGCTCAGCCGCCAAATTAAATAGGTACTCCACGCCGTTATCCTGCAGGACCTGCTTGAACCCCGGGTCCAAGATATCTCTTTTTATGATTTTGATTGCATCCTTGACCTCGGCCAGATTAGTGATATCGCCGCTTAAAAAATTATCATAGACAATCACGTTAGCTCTTTGTTTAAGTAATTCCCTGACCAGGGCCGAACCGATAAACCCGGCTCCGCCGGTCACCATTACCTGTTTATTCGCTAAGTCCATCCTTACCCCTTTCCGCCTAATTTTAAGTCTAAAGTCAGGATTATATATTTCCAGCCTTTTTTGATCCAATCCGCTAAATTGGCGCCGGTCTTAGAGCTGCCGGCCCTTCTGGGTAAGCAATAATAAGGGATTTCCAGCAATTTAAAACCCTGCTTGCGGACTTGATAAATAAATTCAATAAAATATTCGCCATAATCACCGCGGATCTTGATTTTCTCAAAAATATCTTTTCGGGCGGCGACAAACCCACTGGTATAATCCTTAAAGGAAGACCCTAAGGAAAAAGAGATAAACGAATTCATCGCCTGGCTTAAAATCACCGGCAGCCAGGAGTCTGTTGGCCCGCGGACATCCTTACCGCCCTGAATAAAACGCGAACCCACCGCGACATCATAACCGGATAAGACTTTGTTGATCAATTCCGGGACCTTGTAGGTCGGCATGGAAAAATCACAATCCAGCCAAACTACAATCTGCCCGCTAGCCTCTTGAATGCCTTGCCGGATTGAGGCCGCCAGGCCCTTCTGCTTAGTCCTGCGGATAACCTTAACCCAGGAATCGGCGGCGAAATGCTCCTGGGCTATCTGCCAGGTCTTGTCCGGTGAATCATCATCAACCACGATAAATTCAAACGGCCGGCCGAGATGATTTCTGATATACAGCGAAATTTCAGCGATTAAGTCGATGATGTTCTGGCCTTCATTGTAAGTGGGCAGGATTACGGAAATTTCACAATTACTGCTACTGGCCATCTTGCTTCTCCTTTTCCCAAAAGTAGCCACATTCATCTTTGGCGTTAGATAATTCCTGATCTTTCTTGTCGATCGGGAATATTTTGCAAAAAAACGGCTGGCGTTGATAAATCTCACAGTGATTATCTTTGATCTGCCGGCACCAGGGCGTGTTCAAAGCACAACACATCCCACAGCCCCGGCACTCACCCTTGCGTTTAAATAAAGATGAAATCACGTAACGCGGCCGGCAAAAGACCAGAAAACGATGCCGCAGCGCCGAATATACAACTTTCAAGAAGGGAACCCGTTTTTTTTCCGAATTATTCATTATTTCCTCGCATATACTGTAATCAAGCCGCTGCTCTTAAATAAAGAAAGGATTAAATCTAACGGTAAAGCCGCAATTTTAAGAATCAAATTGTTCAGATGAACATTTAATCCCAGCGCGTTCAATTTGTATCCAATGCTGGGAACGATGCCCATGGAGATCGGGTCAAATCTTACTCTTTCAATCGTAAACTCGGCCTGCTGCAACATTTTTCTAAGGGTCTGTTGAGAAAATTGGTAAAGATGGGTCGGGATCTCCAGGTGGTGCCAATAATTTTTGAATACTCTGGCCTCCAGGCTTTCTATGTTTTGCAGCCAAGCAATAATCCGGCCTCCAGGCTTTAATATTTTGTAGGCGCGGGTTAAGTTCTTCAGCGGGCTGCTCATATGTTCCAGGGCGCCCCAAAAAGTTACAATATCAAAATAGTCCTGCGGAAAATCCAACTCGTATAACCTGCCTTCAGAGACCTTTAAGCCCAAATCTTGATTCAAATGCCTAACTAAGTCAGTGTTCACTTCGGTACCAAAACAATCCCAGCCCAGGCTCTTTAACAAGCGCAGGTAATTGCCGTTTCCGCAGCCGACTTCTAAAATCTTCCCCACAGGCTGACCCGGGTTACGAAAATGTTTATAATAAACCCTTTCCAGAAAGCTAATCTTTCTAATTTTGTGAAATTCATAATCCTGCGGGTAAAACTTAGCCAGGCTGGCAAAGTCCGGACGCGGATTCAGATAGATTAAACCGCATTTTTTGCACTTAACTAAGTCGAACTCGCCCGGGGTCTCTCGCCTGAGCGTGCTAGCCTTATAGACAAATTGTGTATCCCTGCCGCCGCATAAGTCGCAATTGACATATTCCAGGTTAACTTTTTCGCTCATAGCGAACAAACCTTTCTGTTATAAATTCCAGATCGCGTAAAATCCGTTGAGCTGGCCCTTGAATTCATCCAAGGATCTGATTGTCACGAGTCTTCTCAGGATATAGCCCGGGCGCAGGTAGAATCTCTTATTGGCCGAATCCAAAAAGCCCTTTAACTGTTCCTTAGTCATTGACTCCGGCACGTACATTAAGGCCGAGTGATCAATAATGCTGCACTTTTTTGTAAAATCAAATACGTAGCCTTTGCCGACCAGCATCCGGTAGAGTTCGGTGCCCGGGTAAGGGATGAATTTATTAAAATGGGCGTAATCCAGGTTATGCTTAATTGCAAATTCCAGGGTGCGGTTTAAACTTTCTACGGTCTCACCGGGTGTGCCGACGATAAAATCTCCGCGGATGCTCAAACCGACTCTTTTAGCCAAACGAATCGCCCGGATATTTTGTTCTAAGGTATTGCCTTTTTTCAGTAGCTTCAACATCCGCTCGTCTCCGGATTCAAATCCGAATAAGACCTGCCAGCAGCCGGCCGCGCGCATCTTACGCAGTAATTCCTCGGAGACATTGACCACCTTGGTTAAACAAGTCCAGGGTATCTTAATCTTTCGTTCCTTCATCTTATCCAAAATCTCGATGACCCTGCTTTCATTTAAAGTAAAGGTATCATCGAAAAACCTGATCTCCCTGGCGCCATATTTATTTATTAGCTCCTCGATCTCGCCAACTACATTGTCAGCGCTGCGCTGGCGAAAGCTGCTGCCGAAGATGGCCCGATCGCAAAACGTGCACCGGGAAGGACAGCCGCGTGAGGTCATCATCACGCCCAAAGGCAACTTCTTATAGGAAGCCGGAGTCGGTCGATAGGCGCTCAAAGGCGGCTGTAACTGCCGGGCCGGAAACGGGATATTGTCTAAATCCTGAATCGGTGTACGGGCAGCGGTCCTGACTAAAGCCCCGTTTTTCTTATAAATAATCCCGGCTACGCCGGATAAGTCCTCCAGGCCACTTTGCTCTATCTTTCTGACTAATTCCAAAAATGTGATCTCGCCTTCGCCAATGACCCCAACATCAAAACAGTCCAGCCGCATTGTCGGCTCGGCCGCCGCGGTCAGGTGTGTGCCTCCGATCACTATAACCGCGTTACTGATCTGCTTGCGCACGTCAACGGCCAGCTGCTGCATACTGACGAACATTGGGGTAGCCCCGGTAATCCCGACCACATCAGGCTGTTCCTTCTTTAAGGCCGCGATCAATTGCTGATGCGTCATCCCCAGGCTGCAATCGAAGATCTTCACTTGGTAGCCGTGTTCCAGCAATACCGCGGCAATATAGCCTAAGCCTAAAGAAGGGATTACATTCATTACCCTTTGTATGCTTTTGGTCTCACCAACCAAGGCCGCATCGTCATCAAAGGCCGGTGGATTAACTAGGCATATCTTCATTTATCTTTTTCTCTCAATTTTTTAGCTGATTGTATGCATTGACAAATATATCTGATGTCAGACTTGGTTAATGTCGGTGCTGAAGGCAGATACAGGCCCTTGCGACAGAGTTCTTCGGCTACCGGAAATTTTTGCCTGGTTCTTTTAAAATAAATCGGCTGTAGATGCATCGGGATAAAGAAGGTCCTGGTCTCAATCCCGCGTTGAGCCAGAAATTTTCTTAACTGATCGCGGGAGATACCAAAATCGTCCTCAATTAATATTGAATACATCCAATAAACTGATTTTATGCCGCGAGTTTCCGGAGGCAGTGTAATTCCAGGCACATTTTTAAGGATACTATTATAATATTTAGCGTTATCGATCCTGGCCTGCACTAACTGATTAAACTTCTCCATTTGGGCTAAGCCGATTGCCGCCTGCAGATTAGTCAGCCGGTAATTAAAGCCTAAATATTGATGCCAAAAGTGCCGCTGTTTGGAAAAGGCGTGATTCTTTAAAATCTCAGCTGTCCGGGCGATCCTTTTATTGTTGGTAGTTAAAATCCCGCCCTCGCCGGTGGTGATAATCTTATTGGCATAAAAGCTAAAACAGGCGATATCGGCCAGACTGCCTACTCGGCGGCCCTTATATTTTGCCCCGTGGGCCTCAGCGGCATCTTCTACCACATATAGATTATATTTTTTGGCCAGGCGCAAAATTTGATCCATGTCCGCGGGGTGTCCATAAGTATGGATCGGCATAATCGCCCGGGTTTTGGCGGTAATCATTTTTTCGATTCTTGCGGTATCAATGTTCCAGGTCCGCGGCTCAGCATCGACCAGCACAGGCTTGGCGCCTAAATAAGTTATGGCGTTGGCCGTAGCGATCATGGTAAAGGTAGGGATGATTACCTCATCGCCGAAAGAGATGCCCAAAGTAGCTAAAGCTAAATGTAAGGCCGTAGTGCCGTTAGTGCAAGAGACCGCGTATTTAGCGCCGCAGCTTGAGCTAAATCTATGTTCAAATTTTTTAATAAAGTTCCCGGCCGAGGAAATCCAGTTGGTCCGGACACACTCTGAGATATATTTCAGCTCATTTCCGGATAGTTTCGGTTCACAAACCGGAATAATCTTCCTCTTTCTCCCGGAAGCCGGCCGCAATTTTGGATCCTTTTGGGGAATCACCAGCCTCACCCGGCCCAGTTGACTTAACTTTAAATTAACTCCTTTAATCATATCAATCGCCCCTTAGGGCTTCACGAATTTTGTGAAGCCCTGCTTATTTTTTCAACCAGGTATCGATAACTATGGTCTTTAATCCTTTTAGATTAATCATCACGTCTCTGACTGACCTGATCTTTTTTAAACGTAACCAGATAGTTAGCGGATGAATATGGTAGCGCACATAGGCCTTGCGGTAAAGCACGGCAATTCTCTCTCTGGAGAGGTGCTCAGAGAAAAAGACAGGTTGGTCATGAAAAGTATATTTTGACCAATCGGTTTCCACAATTTGATTGTTGGCCTTTAATTCATCGTAGATTTCAGTGCCGGGCAAAGGAATCAGGGTTTGAAAATCGACCACATCCGGCTTAATCTTTCTTAAAAAACGCAAAGTGTTATTCAGATCCTCTTCGCTCTCATTGGGAAAGCCGACAATGATAAAGGCCACAGTCTCTAAGCCCGCCCGGCGGGCAATCCGAAACGCCTGTTCCACTTGCTTAAGATCCAGGCGCTTCCTGATTTTGATCAGGGTCTTCTCGTTTGCCGATTCCAGGCCAAAGGAAACAGAATAAAAACCGGCCTTTTTCATTAATTTGGCCGTATCCTCAAAGAGCATGTCCGCCCTGATGCCGTTAGGCAGGGCGAAGATAAATTTTTTGTTCAGGGCAATAATCTTGTGGCAAAATTCTACGACCCGTTCGACATTGATGTTAAAGATATCGTCGATGATATGAAATTCGCGGATATTATATTTTTGATTGATCGCGATAATTTCAGCGATCACGCTATCGATGCTCCTTAAGCGCACCGTGGTGCCGAAAATCTTTTTATTGCAAAAGGTGCACTGATAAGGACAGCCGCGTCCGGTGAGGATGGTCGCGGCCACCTTTTCCTTCATCAAAGGATGGGTATATTGAGTAAAGTCCAATAAATGCCGGGCCGGATCAGGCAGGGCGTTTAAGTCCTGGACGTATTCACAGGGCCCATTTTGGATAATCTTACCATCCTGTTTATAATATAGCCCGCGGATTTCGGAAAAGTCATGGCCTGGGGTGTTTAGTTTTTGCGATAACTTTGTTAAGGCCAGCTCTCCTTCTCCCTTGACTACAAAATCAACGAATTCGCTAGCTAATACTTCCTCAGGCAGGGCCGAAGGATGCGGACCACCCAAGACAACCTTAATCTCACGGTTAAACTGTTTGACAAGTTTCGCGATTCTTTGGGCCTGATAGATATTTGGCGTAGTTGAGGTAATCCCCACCAGCTCAGGATTAAACTCCTGCAATACCCCCTGAAGATGTTCAGCGTAACCTTCGGGGTGGTCAATCATGTCTAAATCTTCTATCCGCAATTTGTCGCCAATCTGCTCCAAAACAGCGGCCAAATAAGCTAAACCCAAAGGCGGGGTCAACCAGCTAGCCCCGCTGATCCGCTTAAACAGGTTCCGGTAAGGTGGATTAATTAATAATACATTCATTTTTTGGCCCAACATGAGAAACTGACCCCAAACGGTAAGGGTAAGATCTGCGATAACAGGAATTCAAAATTAAACAGCCAGGTACAGCACAGATTCAAAGGCTGAAAAGTTTCTTTAAATTCCAATTCTAAAACATCTTTATTATTAATTAATTTTGCCAATATCCTGCGCTTAAACCAAATTAACGGAAACAGCACCATATAAATGTAGGTAAAATGGATTACCTTAAAATTATGCGCGGATAATAAATTGATCATCTCCTGTTTATTGAATCTGCGCACCCCCTGCGCGGCTTGATCGTGCCTGCCGTAAAGATGCATAAACGCCGAATCCGTAACCAGGAGCGAACCGCCCTTTTTCAATACTCGATATATCTCAGCGACTACGCGCTGTTCATCGCGGATATCTTTATGGTAAAGCAAATCAAAAATGACCACCAGATCAAAAACTTCGCTTTTAAACGGTAACTTTTCAGCCCCGGCCCGCAGCAGCGGGCAATTTTTGTTTTTTATAGTTTGTAGGGCGTATTCACTAAGGTCTAAGCCAAAGGTCGCGCCAAAACCAGCCAGCGTATCCAGCATCGCGCCAGTGGCTGTGCCTAAATCCAATATTTTCAATCGTTGTTTTTGGCCGGAAATTTTGTTTAAATAATTTTTAAGCAAAAACCTGCGGTTATTATAGAAGAAGTAGCTGTCCTGGACGCTCTTAATTTGATCGTAGGTCTTACGAAACATATTTATACCTTACGTAAACGAATCCGCAGCCAAAATTCCATCATGTCGTAAAAGGTCTGCAGGATTACTTTGAGTTTTACTGAAGTCGGGGTGCCGTAAATCCGCCGTTTCATATCCGCGGGCACCTCACCGATGATTAAGTCCTTTTGTCTGGCTTTATAGATTACCTCGACTAACATAAAGATGCCTTCATATTCAATATTGATTAAGCCGGTTTCGAATATGCTGCGCCGGTACATTTGCACCCAGTTGGCGTCTTTGAGGCCCAGATTAAACAAAAGCGGGATTAAGATTTTATTATAAACAAATGAGTTAAACAGCATGTATTTCGAGTAACCTTTTCTTTGCCGGCGGTAACTGACAATGATATCGCATTTTTTCATTTTATCCAGAAAACGCGCCAATTCCTCAGCCTCTAAAGGACTGTCGCAGGGAACCGCGATAACATAATCTTTATCCGCCAGGCTGATCCCTTTTTTGATCGCGCCGCCGAACCCTAAGTTATGAGCATTACTGATCAGTTGCAGGCGCGGATTATCTTTGCAGAGCTGTTTGGCTATTTTGGCGGTGCTGTCGCTGCTTCCGTCATCAATTACAAGTATCTCGTAATCTAAATTTAAGCTATCCAGGGTCTGCTTATTCATCAGCATCGCGTTTCTAATATTCCGGCCTTCGTTGTATGCCGGAATAACTAAAGATATGCCTTTATTTTTCTCCATGGGTCCCCCTAAATGCGCTGATTAAATCAAATCTTGCCTTGATTCCTGCTTTGTCGGCGTTAATAGATATTTACTAACTTGAATTAATCCCTTCACTGACTGAACGGGATTTTTAAACAGCCTGATTAGGCTCCGGGCAACATAGCCCGGCCTGAAATAATACTCCCGGTAAAATCTTTTCTCCCAGGCGGCATATCTTTGCTCAAGGGCCCTGTCTTTTAAGCGATTAAGATAGGGAAACAAAGAAAACTCGATCTGCTCCTGGTGTTGATCAAACAGCGGGGTGCCGGGATAACTGACCGCCTTAAACACGGCGATAAAGTCAAAATTCAGCTGTTTAGCCAGGGCAATGCTCATTTTAAGGTCCTGCTCGTTTTCACCCGGGGCGCCAACCATAAAGAATCCTACGCTTTCCATTCCTGAATTATGGACCATCTGGACAGCTTGTTTAATTTTATCTATCTGGTAGCCTTTGCGGTACAAATCCAAGATCTTTTGCGAACCGCTCTCGATCCCGATGTAGAGCCGGCGGCAACCGGCCCGGCGCATTAATTTCAGCGTTTCTAAATCGAGTGTATCAGCCCGGCTTAAGGCGGTCCATTTTACTGACCAGCCCTGATCCAGGATCAGTTGTGAAATCTGGCGCGATCTGTCTTTGGTAGCATTAAAGGTATCGTCAATGAACCGGAAGTTTTTGATTCCGTGCGCGGTGAGGCATTGCTCTATTTCGGCGATAATGTTTTCCGCGCTGCGGGAAACAAACTCCGCGCCAAAACTCCTGACGCAATATGTACAGCTAAACGGACAGCCGCGGGCGCTCTGAATCAGGGTAAACGGCCTGCTCAGCATCGGTTCGCCATAAAGATCATTATCCAGCAAGTCCCGGGCCGGAAAAGGCAGCTTATCTAAATCCCGTATTCGTGGGCGGCGGGAATTGACCACAACTCTGCCGGCGCGCTTCCAGGCCAACCCGGCAATGCCTTCCAGGCCTGATGGCTTAGCCAAGGCAACGCAAAGCTCAGATAAGGTAATCTCCGGTTCATCCATCAGGCAAAAGTCAATTTCAGTCTTGGAGAGCACCTGCTCCGCGAATAATGTCGGCAGATAGCCGAATACCGCAAATTTTGCGCTCGCAAGCTTGCTCTGAAGCTCGGCGACCGCCTGCATATCCTCTTGGAAAATCTCAAAACCGCTAAGAAATACAACCAAATCCGGGGCAACCTTGTGTAGCTCTTGTTCAACTTGCTTAATTCGCCACTTTTTAGCTATGGCATCGATAATCCAGACCTGGGCCTGATTCCATTCTCTGGTAGCGGAAGCCAAGTACATCAACTCCAACGGCGGAAATAAGAAATTGGGGGCATTATAGGAGCACATATACCTTCTAATCACCTGCTTTTTATTAGGAAGGTTTAAAAACACTATCTTCATTATTACCTTTGCCTCCTAATGCCCTGCCAATGTGTGGCAATCTCCTCAGGCGTAGCCAGCCAGCATTGCTGATCTTGCGTCACTACTTCCAGCAGCTTGGCGTAGGCCTGATAAACTCGCGTACCCAAGCTAAACGGACGATGGCAATGTATGTTAATTAAGGCCATCCCGCCTCTTTGTTTGATCCATTCAAGCTTGTTCAGCCAAATTTTAAGCATTTGCTCGTGGTTATAGCCCATAAACAAAAGCGAACAATCCATCGGCAGAGTAATCGGTAACTCCAAAATCCCGTTAATATAAAACGGCCTGATGCTGCCGCAGCCATTAGGCGTAGCTGTCTCTGAGAACCAGTCTGTGTCCGGATATGAGGAATCAAACAGGAAATAATTCTTTAACTCGGCCAATAACTTAAGATTGCGCATCAGTGAAGGTGAACGAAAGCCTTTGATCTGATAGCGCGGAAAATACGCTGCGCATTTTTCTAATCTCCCCTTGAGCTTTTGTTCTGATAAAAAAGCGATCTTGTTATCATGATTATAGCCGTGACAGCCGATTGTGCAGCCGTCCTTTCGAATTTTCTCGATTCTATCCGGATCGGCCTCGATTAACTTAGTGACCACATTTACACCAGGCCGCACAGAAAAATCACGACTTATTTTCAACAATAGCTCTAAATCCTTAAAACCCTCTTTTGTCTCTAAATCATGGGTGGCCACAAAGGAGTAAATTTTGTTTTCCGGCCATAGCGAAATCCTCGCTATCCGGTTAGATAGATTTTTGAGATAGCTTAACGCCTCCAGAGACTTATCAATCGGCCATTGCGGAAATTTGTTTTCCGGCCGGCGCGCTTTCTGAGCCTGATAAAGCAGTTTGGCCAGGGCGATCCTGAATTTAGCGGGGGCGAGCCGGTAGCTGCCCGGTAATCTACTGCTCAAAGGCCGGCGATTAGGCAAGTAGGCCTCTTGGCGAATGTCGTCAATGGCCCGCTCATAATCAAACGCAAATTTGATCCCGCTTGCGGTCTTCAGGCAAGCCGGATAATCCTGACCTTGATACCTAAAGCTGGCCAAGGCATCAGAGACATCTTCCAGTCGCCAGGCCTGTCTTAAAAAAATCGGGATCTCCTCATCTTCAGCCAGCCAGGCCGGCCTTAGGTTTTGATTAATTTTTAGAAAAACAATCCGATTGTTAAAAAGTATTTCCTTTTGCATTTTTTAACCCGGTAAATTAAATTTAGCTTTAACTATCCCGACCATTTCCTGAAGCCGCTGGGCGTAAGTATGGCGCTCGATGGCCAACTGATAGCCGCACTCGGCGATCTGGCTCCTTTTGTCTTCATTGTTCAAATAATAATCAAGCAACTCGAATAAATCGCCAGGGCCGTCAAAAATCACCAGGTGTTTGCGGTCGACGAACCCCAGTCTTTCGGCGCTATCATCTCTTAAACGCTTCATCAGCAGCATCGCCCCGCAGGCCATGATCTCATAATTACGCATGGTAAAACACTCGCCGCGGATAGCAAAACTAAACCCGATTTTAGTAGAGCTGTATACCTGACTCATCATTTTATAATCAGCCCGGCCGATAAAGCTGTTGGGGTATCTTTCGCGTATTTCCTGAAGGTAAAACTTCCGCGGTATTCCCCCGTCATTACCGACAAAACCCAGATCATGCTCACGCTTCAGGTTTAGTCTTTGATGAATTTCGGGATCACATCCGGCGTTCATCCAGATTATTTCTACCGGAGACTTCTGCTTAAGCAATTCTATCTCTTTGCGCATCGGACAAAAAACCAAGTCATAAGCGCGCGCATTGATCTGCCTCTTGATCTTCTGAAACGGCTTTTGCAAATGCACATCGGAAACATAATAGACCCGGGGAGAGAGCCGCTCGGGTAAAAGATAATCGTAATGGCCGTCGTCGATACGGAAATAAAAATCAAATCCCGGCTTAATTCCGGCAATCTCCTTTGGCCAAAAGTGCTCAACTTTATGGCCTAAGGCTTTAAGCGCCCGCTCAAAGTAAATCCCCATCGTGTCCGCACGTTCTTTGCCAAATATAACCGCGATGTTCATGATAAGATTTCCCGTAACACTAAGTTAGGCGCCACAGTTCTGCCGGCTGCGTCTTTGATCAGATAACCATTGCTGCTGGAAGTAATGAAGTAGGCCGGTAAGCCCAAAAGCTTTACCAGCCGTCTGATTTTGTCTTTACTGGTAAAAAAATAGCTTTTAGCAGTCATAGCGCAGAAAGCAAGAAAAGCGGATACGTAAAGGCTATAAAACTTTCTAGGGATAAAGATGTTATTGATCCGCGGATAAGGGGTAATCATCCGGCGCACCTCTTGATCAGCCTGGCCCTTGATTAAAATAGACACAGCTAAGCCCTGGCCGGCTAAGAAAATAGACAATTCTCTCACCTCTCGCCAACCCCGCTCGCACAATAAAATAATCCGTTTGCCTTTGTTCATTTAACTTTCTTAAAACGGTAAAACTTTTGGGTGCCGTAATCACCGTAATCTGGCAATTGACTAAATAGACGGTTAATCTCTGAATCATAACGGGGTTGCTTGCCTTTGCCGATCACAAAAGGCTGAATCACCCTGGAGCCGATATAATAGGTACTGCTGAAATTCAAAATTTCCATTTTTTTCAAGCCCCGCTGCTCCATAAATCTGCATAACGTCTGATCATTCAGGTATAAATTAAACCAGGGCTGAGGTACCTCCTCCAGGCCAAATTCCGCACGCAAGCGATTCATGTTTTGCCAGCCTTGCTCTGAGGCCTCAGAGAGTAACAGTTCGCCGCCCTTCTTCAACACACGAATCAATTCGCCTAAGCCCTGTTTCTGCAGCGGCCAGGAAGGCAGATTAATGATGCATCTTTTCGAGGTCACTTTATCAAACTGAGCGTCTTTCTCCGCTAACCTGGTTACGTCGCCGACAGCGAATTCCACACTGCCCTTAATTTTGCCTTTTTTCTTACTGTTTTCCTTTTTGGCGTTTTTGATCATCCCGGCTGAATAATCTATACCTAAGATGCGGCATTTCTTCACCTCTGCATATTTCATGGTTGAATACCCATTGGCGCAGCCGGCATCCAGGACCCGATCACTGCTTTTAATGTAGCTGGCAATCAAGCCGACCTCTTTATCAATAAGAATTGCGTCCGGCATCGAAGATTGAGCCCGGCCTTGGTGGGCCTTGACCTTTTGCTCGTAATAATCCTTAATCTTACCAACCTTTTCCTCCAACTTAACATCCATCTTACAATCCTTTCTTGAGTTTGTAGTACGCTATGGTTTTTTTCAGACCCGCGGTCAAAGTGACCTTAGGCCGCCAGTTGATGTATTGATGTATCTTTTTAGTGTCCGGAACGCGGCGGGGAATGTCCTCAAACCCTTTGCCGTATATTTGCTTATGGGGCACAAACTTAATTTTCGATTTAAACCCGCCGGCCCGCTTAATCTGCTGGGCCAGCTGGTACATGCTGTATTCTTTTGAGGTGCCGATGTTAAACACCTGGCCCTCGGCCTTTTTACAAAAAGCAAGCTTAATTACCGCATCCACCGCATCGTCGACATAAATAAATGTCCTGGTCTGCTTACCGTCGCCATGGACGGTAACATCCTGGTTGTGCAAAAATTGCTTCAAGAAGATAGGGATCACCCGGCCATGGCCTAAATCATCCAATTTTGGCCCGTAGGCGTTAAAAAATCGATAAATTACAAAAGATACCCCTTCTTGTTTTTGCAGGGCGTAGAGAAAGTGCTCGCCGGCGGCCTTAGATGTAGAATAGCACCAGCGATAGATATCAGTGGGGCCTAAGACCCGGTTGTCTGACTCTTTCCAGGGGACGTCCTGATTTTTCCCAAAAACTTCCGAAGTAGACGAAAATATAATCTTGGTCTTATTTTCGGCCGCTATTTTAAAGATATTTATTGCCGCGACTAAATCCACCTCCATCACGTTGAGCGGACTAGTAACATATTTAAGCGGATCGGCGATAGCCGCTAGATGAAACACCAGGTCCCTGCCTTTTAGCTGATGGCGCATTAAATCTAAATCGCATACCGAATCCTGGATAAAGTTGAAGCTTTTATTAGGCAGCAGATGCTCTATCTTCTGGCCGTCGGCCATATCCACGGCGGTTACCTGATGGCCCAATTCCAGTAGCTGTTCACAAATATAAGAGCCTAAAAACCCTGCCCCTCCGGTGACCAGAATATTTTTCTTTGTCATCTGCCGTTAGCCTAACCTTTCTTTGATTATGTTAAATACTCTCTCGGCGGTTATATCTTTAATGCACTCACGGTTGCGCTGACAAACCGGCAGCCTAAATTTTTTATAACAAGGCCGGCAAGCTATATTGTTAGTGACCACGATGTGCCGCGATTCCGGGGGATAAGGCCCGTAGACCCGCTCATCCACCGGTCCAAAGATAGATACCGTCAACACATTTTGGCTGACCGCCACATGTAACGGTCCACCGTCATTGCAAACCACTAAATTACATCTAGCCAACAAGGCTGTGAATTGCTTAAAAGAGGTCTCACCGCATGAACTAACTGAGGGACTGCGCATAGAACTTTGGATTTGCCGGCAAATGCCTTGTTCAGAGGCTGCGCCAAAGATGATCACTTGGGCCTGCATTTCGCTAACCAGCTTATCCGCCAATTGACCGTAATATTCCCAAGGCCAATGACGGTAAGAAAAATTCTTACCCCAGCTGGCTCCGCCGGCGGGTATAATCCCGACAACAAAATCCTGTCCTCTAAGACCGTTGTCTTTAAAAAAGCGTTGCGCCCATTGTTGATCAGGGCTTGAGAAATTTATGGTTAAATTAAAACGCCGCGGCTGAATATCAAAAAACTTTAACAAATCTAAATAATAATCCGCGATTGGCTTGTCTTCATAACCGCTAATATCAATCTTTTCAGTAAGAAAACGGCCCCGGTTTCTATAGTTGTAACCAAGCCGTTTTTTAATGCCGATCAACCAAAGGAAAAAGCTGTATTGATGACCTAAAGATAGGTCTATCACTACCTCAAACTTTACTTTTTTGATCTGCCAAAGGAAGGAAATAAACTTTTTAATACAGCTAAATTTATTCTTCCGCCAGAGTTCCCGGTACTCGTCCTTCTCAAAAACAAAGATCTGATTTATCTCCCGATTATCATATAAAACATCTTTAGCCCGCTGATTGCAAATGTAGCCGATATAGCAGTCTGGATAAGCAGCTTTTAAATTGCTAATCAAGGGCGTGGAAAACAATACGTCGCCAATGCCAAATGGGTTGGCCATTAATATCTTCATTTTTCTAACCATGTCTTAACTGCCTGCAATACTTCTTGCGGAGTAATCGCGGTTAAACATTTAAAATTATACGGGCAATCTCTGTCTAAACAGGGATTGCAACCCGGGTCTTTATGCAAAATTATATGGCCACTGCCCCAAGGGCCCCAGCGCCTGGGGCTGACTCCGGGTAGATTGCGGCCAAAGATCACTACAGTCGGCGCGCCTGCCGCCGCGGCTACGTGCACCGGACCGCTATCGTTGGAGACCAGCAAACTGGACCTTTGAAAAAAAGCAACTAACTGCTTCAGTGACAACTTGCCGGACAAGTTAATCGGAGGATATTTTGCCAAGGCAGCCAGTTTTCTGGCCGCTTTCCTCTGCTCTACTCCGCCAATGATCGCCACTTTTAGGCCTTGCTCCTGCAGCTGATCGCATAGAATAACAAAGTTTTCTCTGGGCCAGCATTTAGCCGGATTACTGGAGTGGGGATGCAGGGCCACTATCTCTTCCCCGTTAACAACCCCCTGCTTGCTCAATAAACCCTCGACCCACTCGCGATCCTGTTGCTCTACCTTTAAAGATATGCTTTTATCCTGCGTATCTGCGCCAATACTACGCGCTAAATCGAGATTGTACTCTACTTCATGCCTCTGCCCTAAGGACTTGCTGTCCTTTATTTTATGGGTCAGGAGAAAACCCCATTTTCGATCATATCCTAAGCGCCGGGGAATTCCGGCAAGATAGGTTAAAATATGGAACCGCTTCGCGGGGTTCAATATTACAGCTAAATCAAATTTCATCTTCCGAATTTGCCACAAAAGCCTTAATCTGCTTAATGGACTTTTATTCCAACCCTCTTGCCGGAAAGACAAAATTTGGTCTATCTCCGGGCTGCCTGAGAGTAACTCTTTTAGATCAGGATTAACCAGGGCAACAATAGATGCGCTAAAGCTCTGCTTCAGCGCGCGAATTGCCGGGATATTAAGCAGCACATCCCCCATTCTGTCTGTGCGAATCACCAATATTTTATGGATGCTATCTTTATCGATTTCTTTCATTTAGGCGCTCAAATTTCGGTTGCCAGCATAAGCCAATTAAAAGCAAGGCTAAGATTCCGGCCAGGCCATTTACAATTACATCCCGGTTGTCGTAAACGCGATTAGGCAATAGATACTGGATACCCTCATCTATTAGCCCGAGAGTAAAAACAGTTATTCCCGACCAAAGATATACAGATCTATTTTTAATATTATGTCTTAAGGCCCGGAATAGAAAAACAGCTAATAGCCCGTATTCAATAAAGTGGACCCGCTCAATAGCCAGTCTTAACCTGCTTAAACCAAAGGCATAAATACAAGCCAATACTGCCAGCCAGATAAAACTGGAGCTATCTTTCTGTTTTGAAATTAAGTAAAAAATAATCCAGACGGCGAAAATTATTAAAATACCAGCGGCAGCATAATCAGCAAGACTGCCTACCCGACGCACAAACCCGGACCATAAACCGGGCATTATCGGAAGAGTGATATAAATAAAGCAGAGATAAAGGAGGGCAATCCCCCAGTCTCTTATTTTTTTAGCTGTTTGCTTTTCCAAATGCAACGTTCCGCTGCAAAGCAGCATTTATCCCCAGCATAAACCAGAACAAAACCGCTAGCGGCAGTGAATATAAATTTGTATCTACGGCGCTATGTACTAAGGTAACTATTATCCCCGCGGAAATACCGGATAAAACCGCGTGATGAAATCTATCTTTTATCTTGGTTAAAGACACTATGGAATGAACAAGAAATGTCCCGATTACCGATAAAAAGCTCACCAGCCCGACAATCCCTGTTTCCGCGGCAATTTGAAGATAGCAATTGTGGGCGTAAGGGATTATTCCCTCTATTTTAAAATAATGATAATCCTGGCCATATTTGGCAAAATTGCCCATGAAAGTGGTGTAGCCATGGCCAAACAGCGGCCTGTCTTTGATCATCTGCATCGCCGCCTGCCAGATTGTCTTTCTGTCCAGATTTGAAGTAAGCGAAAAAACACTTTTCAGGTGAGCAAAAATATTCTCGGGGGTTTCTATTAGATACGGCACAATAATGCCTAAGATCAGTAAAAAGGCAACTGTCAGATAAATTATCTTTTTATTTTCCAATACCCCTAAGAAACAAACTGCCACGGCAAAGCCAAGCCAGGCCCCCCGGGTAAGCGAGACAACCAGCAAAGTTATCAATAAGACTGCTTCTAGGCTTAAAAAATATTTGATTCCCTTTTTAAGTTTCAAAAAGCAAAGGCTCAAAGATAAACAGAGCACCGGCCCCAAGAATGCCGCTAAACTCCCGGGCATCTGGAAGCTCCCGGTTACCCTTCCCGCTTCTTGCGGCCGGCAGCGTAAGAAGTCAAAGCCAAGGATATACTGAAGTATGCAATCTACGCCGATCATTGCCGCCGAAACCAGCATAACTATACAGATATTTTTTAGCCTTCTTCTATCGGCAATGGTCTCAGCAACAATAAAATACAGGGTCATGTATTCCATCATCTTGGTGCCAAAGTTTTTCAAACTTAAACTAAAATCGCTGCTAAATATTACCGATAAAAAAGTGGCCAGGATATATGCGGTTATAGGTATATTCAGATATGTCGATACCGGCCTAAAGTTTTTAATTGTAATCCGTTTTACTAACCAGGCAAAAATAATAAAACTTGCCGCGATCTCAATCATTGCCTTGGAAAAGGGCAGGCAAAAGATTAATACATATAGAAAGATCTCTATGATCTTATCGCACCAATCTGCAATCCTGCTTTTGTTTAAACCCGTTACTCCCATAAGATGCCTACCATCCGCCTATATTTTACTCCGCACTTTTGACACTCCTGGAAAAAGCTATCCATAGCCTCTTGATTTGCTGAAGGAATAGCAATAATCACCTCGGCTATGTTCTTACCTCGCACCAACCGTTCCAGATTATCCCGAGAGCCTAAGACCGGAACCCCGTGGATTCGGCGTCCAATCTTTTTGGGATTATCGTCCAAAAAACCAATCAGGTGATAATTTAAGGCCTTATTGTTGCGCAGTTCACGTAAGGCCATCTCTCCGGCATCGCCGGCGCCAAAAATCAACACCCTTTTCTCTCCCGGAGTCAAAGAAACAAAAGACTCATGCAGCACCCTGATTAATATCCTCATCCCTAAGGTCAAAAACATGACTAGGATCCAATCAATAATAAACACCACCCGGGAATACTCCGCGAACCGGAAAAAGACCGTTAAAAATAAAATTATCAGCAGGGAACTTAATGTGCTGGCCTTAAAGGTGGCGACTAAGTCCTTGATGCTGACATAACGCCAAATACCCTGATATAGCCCAAAGTAATAGAAACAGCCTAACCTGAAAACAATCAGCCAGGGCAGGGAGTTCATAATTAAATGAAAATTTGCCGGCGAGATCCGGCCTTCGAACCGCAGCAGATAGGCTACATAATGGGCAATGCAGATTAACACCAGGTCAATGATCACCTCGGCAATCCGGCGCTTATGCAAGAAAATAGTGTTCAAGGCAGTTTTTCCTTTCTGAAAATGGTTCCGCTTAAAACTCTCCATTTGTTTATCGGAATAGGCCTTGGTCTCGTTCAAGAATACGCCAAAAAGAAAGACCACAATCACCGCCAGGACGGCCAGAATAGAAACTATAATTATATCTATTTTGGCATAAAGCAGGGCGATTAAACCGAACAGGGTACTCAATAAATAGAGCAGTAAAACCGCCTTGGGCTCAGATAGCCCCAGAAACACCAGCCGATGAGAGGTGTGGTCTTTACCGCCCCGCGAAATCGGCTGTCCTCTAAGGCGGCGGACAAAGGTCACAAAGGTGGTATCGAAAATCGGCACCGCCAGAATTAAAACCGGAATCGCCAGGGTAACTATCAAATTGGAGACGTGTCCTGAGGTCCCGATTACCGCCACCAGGGCAATGCTCAGGCCTAAAAACATACTACCGCAATCTCCCATAAATATCCTGGCCGGATAAAAATTATATCTCAAAAACCCTAAACAGCTGCCGGCTAAAATTGCACAAATCAAGGCCACGCTGTAAATACCGCTCAACAGCGAATAGATAAAAAGAAATATACAGGTAATCGCGGCCACCCCGCAGGCCAGGCCGTCCATATTATCCAACAGGTTGAAGGCATTGGTAATCCCGACAAACCAAAAAATAGTCAAGGGCAAAACCATCCATCTGACGGGTACAATTTCAAACTTTATCCCCCAGGCCAAAAGTATGCACGAGGCTAAAATCTGGCCAATCAGCTTCAACTGCGGCTTGATGTGCAGCAGATCATCGATCAGGCCAAGGGCAAATATGAATCCGGAACCCAATAATAGGCCGAAGATATTGCGGTCAATCTTCAAGAAGAAAAACAGGGGAATTAAAAAGGCAATGTAAATCGCCACTCCTCCAAAAAGGGCAGTGG
Organism: Candidatus Omnitrophota bacterium; assembly: GCA_042571705.1. Taxonomy (GTDB): domain Bacteria; phylum Omnitrophota; class Gorgyraeia; order JAFGHF01; family JAFGHF01; genus JBHPFV01. Next base: position 7,972 of record JBHPFV010000012.1, on the reverse strand, counting down.
GATTCTTATGCCACTTGAGTTGATCGGGCTGGGCCAGATATCCATATTTGCCGGCAAGTTTGGCTACCAGGGGGGTAATAATCAACGCCAGCGTTAAGGCCGAACCAAAGGCGAACAGGTAAATCATTCTTTCGATCCCTTGTCTTTGAAATATTTGATTACGCTTTTAAGTATGCTTTCCAAGTTGAAGGTCGGCCGGTAATTAATCAAGTTCTGGATTTTCTTAATTTCGGGGACCCGGCGCTGCATATCCTCGAAACCCTCCTCGTAGGCCTGGTCATATGGTATATAGACGATTGACGAGCTGCTTCCGGTAAGCTGGATAATTTTCTCAGCCAGGCCCTTGATCGTGATTTCCTCCTGGCTGCCGAGGTTGAAAACTTGACCCTGGCTCCGCTGGTTTAACATCAACTGCACTAAGGCCCCGACCGCATCCTGCACATGCAGAAAACACCTGGATTGAGTACCGTCACCGTATATTGTTAAAGCTTCGCCTTTTAAGGCCTGGACTACAAATCGGGGAATGACCATGCCGTAAGTGCCGGTTTGCCGCGGCCCCACTGTATTAAATAGCCGCACTATAACAGTCGGCAGGCCTTTTTCCTTCCAATACACGTAAGAAAGCATCTCATCCACGGCCTTGGCCGTAGAGTAACCCCACCTGCTCTTTAAAGGTGAGCCTAAAATCCGGTCGTCGTCCTCCTTTAAAGGTCCGTTGGTATTCTTGCCATAAATCTCGGAGGTAGAGGTAATTAAGACCTTGCGGTTGTAACGCTGGGCCATATCCAGCACTATTTCGCTGCCCTTGATGTTGGTGGTTAAAGACTCTAAAGGCTGCTTGACTATCAATTCCACGCCTACTGCCGCTGCCAAATGGAAGATGATATCCGTTTTTTCCGACAATTTATCCACCAAGTTCTGATCAAGAATACTGCCCACCACTAAATTAAAATTTGCGTTTTCTTTAAGATGGGCGATATTTTCGTATCTACCCGTTGATAAATTATCTAAAGCCGTAACCCGGTATTTCCGCTCAAGCAGTTTTTCACATAAATGCGAACCAATAAAACCTGCCCCACCAGTAACCAACGCTTCCATAATCACCCGCTCCTTTATATTTTCTGACAAAAACACTCGATGGACTCACCCAGTCCAGTTAAATTTAGGATTTTATTCGTATAATCCTTCAAATGAACCAAAAATTTATTTTCCTCAACCGCTTTTCTAATCATCTGATGCGGCCCAAAGACCTGCGCCTGATCCTTAAACAATCTATACAATTCCGGCAAGGTAATATTTTTCACTCTAAAATCAATGATTCTAAAGTTGCATTTTTTCAGAAACAACCTAATTGTCTGAGGGGTAAAATAGAACAAATGCTCTTCATCTATCTGGCTCCATCTCTTTTGTAATAATAATTTAGTCAGGCAATTAAAATTCAGAGTAGTGACGATAAAGATGCCGTCCTTCCTTAAGATATCATGAACCTTAAGCAAATATTCCTTAGGCTGGGTCAGGTGCTCTAAAACCCCAAACATCGTGATGGCATCATAGCGATCGTTTTCTAAATCTAAACTGAGCAGGTCGCAGCAGTCTACGTCTATATTAAACCTCTGGCAAATCTCTACAGCGTAAGGAGCAACCTCAATGCCCCGGGCCTGCCAATTCATCTTTTTTGCCATATGCAAAAGGTGTCCGATTCCACAGCCGATGTCCAGTAAGGCATTATTCTTCCTGTAATTCTCTAACCGGTTAAGCAAATCAATATGTCGCGTGGCGTCAATTGGATTGTAAACCTCATCTTCCTTAAGGTCGGCTATATTCTGGTAATAATTGTGATAATAGTCATAATATTCGAGATCAAAAGTTGCTGATGGATTATCTGCCTGCACCAGTCCGCAGCTTAAACATTTAACCAGCGTTAAATTGCCTTTCTTGAATAACGGGCTAAAGCTCTCTTTTTCACAGACCAAACAAGCCATCTATTATTTTACCTCCTCATATATCCGCCCGATGTCTCTCAATAAGCGCCTCTTACTGAATTCATTTTTAATTCTCGCCCGGCCATATCTGCCCATAGACAAAGCCAGATCCGGATTACTTAATAACTTCAATAGGGCCTGGGCAAACTTATCAATATCGTGCGCCGGGACCAAAAGACCGCTTCTTCCCTCTTCGATCACATTGGTTACCCCGCCTACACAAGTAGCTACGCAGGGCCGAGCTGCTGCCTGGGCTTCAATCAAGGCCACCGGCGTACCTTCATTTAGAGAAGTTAAGGCCACTACATCTAATTCAGAATATATCTGCTCTAAATCTCTGACCCAGCCGGTAAAAGTTACATCCTCAGCTATCCCTAAGTCTTTGGCATAACTCTCCAATTCCTGACGCAAGGGCCCGTCTCCTACTATTAAGAATTTTATCGACCGTCCTGAGCCCTGAGTATCTTTTAGTCTCTTGGCGGCATCTAAAAACATCCGATGATTCTTGATCGGCACCAGTCGGCCAATAATGCCCACTGATTTGCGGTTTCTGTTTTCAAAACCGTTATTCTCTATCTTTAAATACCTTTCCAGCTCTAACCCTAGAGAAACAATAACAATCTTTTTCGCTGGCGCTATCTTTAAATCAATTAACTCTTTCCTCACGCCCTCACTCACCGCTATAATCTGATGCGTAAATATAGCCAGAAACCTTTCTATCCAAATAAAGAGTTTACTTTTTATCCTGCCGAAATAGCTATGCAATACATGGCCGTGAAAGGTATGGATCAATCGACACCTTTGCCTGCCAGCGAGCAGATTATATAACATCCCGGCCAGACGTCCCAAGGTTCCGGCCTTGGCGGTGTGGGTATGGATAATATCCGGCTGCTCTTTATTCACCAGACCAAACAGCTTCCAGAAGGCAATTGCGTCATCCCGCAAATTTAGCCTTCTGCCCAATTCGGGAATTATTACCGGCCGCACGCCCTTTTCTTCCGCCAGATAAAACATATCCCCTTCGCTTGCTTCCGGTGTCCCGCAAACTAAAACAGTCTTGAATCTGTTTTCATCTAAACCTTCGGCAAGCAAAACCGTATGTATCGCCGGCCCGCCGATGTTCAATCTGGCAATTATTCTTAATACTTTAATTTTTCTCGGCATTTCTATAAAACCCAACCGTAGCTATCAACAAAAACACTAGACGGATTACAAAACCCCACAAATCTATTGGTTTCTGTAAGACAACTATTAAAAACGCATTTACAAAAATTGCTGTAATTAAAATTAAGCTGATTAGCTCAACAGGCGAAAAATTCAGTTGTTCTTCCGCATCTTTTGCCAATCCAAACGCTAAGCTTCCTCTTAAAAAACATACCATTTTATCTGCATATCTTTTGTAAAAATTAATCAAATATTGCACCGCCAAGCTATTAGTTAAGGTTGCGGTCATTCCTTTTGGTTGGATTGTTCTTGCTAAAAAACTATATCTATAATAAACATTTATCTTTTCCCAAAATCCTTTTGCTAAATTATGTATTTGGCTATTGTGGTATATTCTTTGTGCAAAGGCGCAGCATTTACCCAGGTCCTGCAAAAACAATATAGTAATACTTGTGTCTAAAATTTGGCTCATTTGAGTTCCATTCCTATTATTATCCCTGTGAGAGAATATAAATTTGTAGAAAACTGAAAATGGTCTCCTATCTTGACAGGTTTATTTTTCAGATAAAGTCCGCCATCCGGCCTGAGGATGCACAATGTCTCTATTTCCAAAATCAAATCTCTATTTTTAGGATGTCCACCAAAGGTCCAGGTCTTTTCTTCTGCCGCCCAGCTTATATATTCAGCAGGTTGATCATCTATAATCTTATTTATGTTCGCAACAACCTTCTTGGTACTATCTTCAGCAATTTCTATTTGTTTATCCGCTTTTTTTATAACCTCAGCCAGTTCCGGCATTAGGTTATTAAACTTGACCCGCAGGAAAACCAATTTTTCTCTTTTTTCTTCTTTAGCCCTTTTTTCTTCTTTAGAAGGAACGGCGATGAGATGATATTCATCGGTCTGAAACTCTAGAGGCGAACCAATCTTGATTAGCCTATTTTTATAATATAGGCCCCCTTTCTGTACTACTGCCTTTAATTTGAGTTTCACCGCTTGCTGCTTTAAATCATGGCTTTGTTTAACTACTTTTTCTCCTCCACCTATATCAAACTCATATTTGTAGGGTTCACTTGTGCCAAGACTGACTATTTCCCCGATAACCTCCCAATTTCCTCCCAGCTCCTTATCGCCAACCGAAATCAGCGGTAAAACTTCCGGCCTTACTTTTATAAACCGGCAATCTGTCTCTACCGCTATTGTCTCTTTTTCTCCTTCCTTTCTTTCCTTGTTAACTATAGTGTGAAGAGTATATTCATCGGTCTTAAACTCTAAAGGCGAACCAATCTTGATTAGCTTATTTTTGTAATATAGGCCGTTCCTGTGTGGCACTACTTTTAATTTGAGTTTCACCACTTGCTGCCTTAAATCTGCACTCTCTTTAACTATCTTTTCTCCTCCACCTATATCAAACTCATATTTGTACGGTTCACTTGTGCCAAGACTGACTATTTCACCGATAACCTTCCAATTTCCTCCCAGCTCCTGATCGCCAACCGAAATCAGCGGTAAGACCTCCGGCCTTACTTTTATAAACTGGCAATCTCTTTCGATTTCAATAAATTCACCCTGTATTGCTCGAGGTCCTTTAATCAAAATCTTATACGCAAAGTAACTCGCGGGTAAAAAGCAGAGTAGAAATGAAATTACTAAGAAATCGATTAGATTAATCTTGCCAAAAAGCCTTCCTTTTTCGTCAATAAGCTTCAACTTTTTTCCTCCTTCAGTTTCTTTATAAAGTTTTTAACAGAATTTAAGACCCAACGGCTGTGATCAAAAAAGGTAAACCAAGCAAGGTCGATCTATAAACTTCGACTTTATTGCAATCTGCCATTAGAAAGAATTCTCGCATCTGTTCCTTTGTATATAGTCTACTTTGCTCTGTCCAAAGCCTTGAGTCGTTTTCAACAATCCGTCGAAGAAAGATAGTAAAGCGCCAAAGAGGCCCGGCGCTGGGAACTGTTGCTATGACTACCTTGCTAATCCGCCTCATCTCTCTAACTGCATTCACAACATCGTCAAGATGCTCTAGCACGCCGAAGTTCAAAGATAAATCAAAGGCTTTGTTTTTAAAAGGAAGGTAATAAATATCGCCCTGTAAAAATTTTATTTTATCTGCGTATCTGGCAAGTTTTTCTCTGGCTTTATAAATAGCCTCGCCTGAAATATCCATCAAGGCGATATTATATTTTTTGCTTGCCGCTAATAAGCTGGATATGTTCGCCTCTCCGCAGCCGGCTTCCAGGCAACTGGCGCAAGGAAGCCTTTTTTTAATTATCGATACTGCGGAAGGATAGGCCAATAAAGACATGGCCAGACCAACGAACTTGTCAAAAAATCTGGCGAGCACAGACCTCTTTTCCCTCAGCCAATAATCCTGCCAGAGGTCGGGCCTTATTTCCGATTTATATGCCTGTTTTTGCTTTGTCATTATTCAGCAGGCTTAGAATAAAATTCAGCCCATCTTGAAAAAAAGCCTTGAGCTCATATGTCGACAAACTGTGTAAAATTTTGCCAGGATGAAAATAAAATAATAATAAAATTTTCTTTTGCAGATTAATCAGGTCGTTTTTCGTTAAATCATTTACTTCGATAACCGCATTACCGAAACGACGCAGTGCAGAAATATCGCGGTCGATAAGCCTGCTGCCTCCCTCGCCGGATAAAATCATTTCTCTTAGCTTAGTCCCGGGGTAGGGCGTACAGATATTTACAAATATCTGGTCCAGCCCATAAAGCTGTTTGATAAATCTGACGGTCTCTTCCACCTTTCCTTTGTTCTCGTATGGCAAGCCGATGATAATCGAGCCTCTGGCTATGATCCCTGCCTTTCTTGCTAATCTAAAGGCCCGCCGGATTTGTTCATGGGTCTCATTTTTTCTAATCATCTTCAAAATCTCGGGACTTCCGCTTTCGATTCCAAAAGAGATCCGGACAAAACCGGCTCTTTTCATTATCGATAACAGCTCTTCATCTACCGCATCGGCGCGGGAAAGTCCTTCCCAGGTGAATTTAAGCCTTCTTTTTATAATCCCTTCGCAAATCTTAAAAATTCGCGCTTTATTAAGGGTTAGAATATCATCGCTGAAGGAAATATGCCTTATTCCCATGCCATTAACAATGAGCTCTATCTCCTCCAGCACATTTTCCGGACTGCGGTATCTTATTCTATTAGCGCCGGGGATCCTGTCTATAGCGCAATAGATGCAATGGTATGGACACCCCCTGCTGGAGACAAATGCAGTGGTAGTCACATATCCTTTTTTCGGTATGCTTCTAAAATATTTTCTGTTGTCCAATAAGCTCCTGCTTGGAAAAGGTATGGCATCAAGGTCATCCGGCGGCTCTCTGGGGTCGGTCCTCAAGGCCCTGTTCTCAAGCCGATAGATAAGACCTCTAATGCCGCTGTAATCCTTATTATCCGCCTCAAGCGCGCTGACAAGCTCGCTGATTGTCTGTTCTGCTTCACCAGCTACCCCAAAATCAAAACAGGGGTTTTCCCTCAATATTTCCTCTCCGCTAATACTAAGATGGGCCCCGCCTATGGCAATCGGAACATCTAAAGTGTCCTTTAGCGCCTTGGCAATCAGGGCGGCATTGGCAAACTCAGGAGACGTAGCAGTAATGCCGACCAGGCCGGGCGCCTGGGCTTTTGTCTGTCTTAAGATATCCTCAAGATTGCAGTTTTGCGCCTCGGCATCAATAATCTTTACCTCGTGTCCCTCCTTCTGTAAACAGGCGGCAAGATAACATAGACCCAAAGGCGGATTGAGAAAACCTACCTTTAAAGCCGAACGGAAAGAGCCGTAAATCTCTGCATAACTTGGGGCAATCAGGACTATCTTCACTCTTATTGTACTCCTACTGCTAAATCTTCTTGGCGGTCAAGCTCCAACTGTTAAGGTTACGCTTGATAATGCATATATCTGTAAGATTATTTTCTTTGGCCCATTCCTTCAATTCATTTTCCGAGATATATTTTACTAACTCTGTGGAAATGAAATCAAATGCGACATATTCTCTGTCTTGACGACTTAACTGGTTATTAAAGTATCTCAGATATTCCCCATAAAATATTCTATTGGTAAATTTTGAAATACAACGATAACCGCCTTCCCCCAGCCTGACCAGCACCTTTGCCAGCTTGATCCTCGCCCGGCAATTCAATCTGGTAGTGGCTACCCTGAAGATGTTCATCAGCGGCCCGATGATTTCGTTTCCTTCTCTGCCGTATACCCATATACCGATACTTCCACCCTGCCTGAGGTGTTTCAAAATACTTTTAAAACCTGCCCTGGCCGATGGCGTATGATGCAATACCCCTAAGCTGAATATGATATCAAACCTCTGTTTAAACGGTAAATAAAACAGGCTCGATTGAAAAAAATGGATATTAGGGTAATCTTTTGAAAGTTTATAAGCCGTATCTACGGCCTGGCTTAGGTCGATCGCAAAGACATGTTTGGCCCCATAGCTTGAAGCTAATCGCGAAAGACGCCCGGCGCCACAGCCGATGTCCAAAACTATCTTATCTTTAAAATCCTCTTCCTTCCACGGCTTAACCAGCGTCAAAAACTCGGTATTCAAATTTTCAGACAATAACGGCCCGTAATGTTTCCAGGCAAATTCAAAGCTGTCGGTCGTCTTTTTCTCGCTTTTTAAAACGCCTTCGGGAAGTATCCGCGCAATTCTGTCTATTATAGGATATCTGCGAGCGCAGCCATTGCAAATCAGACAGCCGCTTTCTATCTCTCCGGCCGTCTGAGTAGCTGCTGCCAGCCTTAAATCCGCTGCACATTCCGGGCAACATAAGAAATCAATAATCT
>JBHPFV010000011.1:0-41130 GCA_042571705.1 Candidatus Omnitrophota bacterium | reverse complement strand
CCCGAACGGATTAGTCAGCGTTTCTATCCTTAAGCCCAGATTAAACGCGATCAAAGCGGCGATGATTTGTCCCCCGAGTTTAACAAAGGGATGAATATGCCTAAGATCATGCACTACGCCCAGGCTAACCACGACACTGGCTCCTAAAATTAACCCGGGTAAATAAGGGATCAGCTCTAAACGAAACTCTCGATTAAAAGCTAAGGCAAACAATATCGCTATAAAAAACGCGAAGAAGATAGCCAGGCCGCCTAATGTCGGAGTGGGCTTGTTGTGCACCTTTCTGCGCTCTGGCAAATCGAACACCCGCCAATCAAGGCAGATTTTTCTCACCCAGGGAGCCAAAAGAACTGCCGCCGTTAATGCGATGGCAAAAACATAAAAAATATCCCACAAACTCATCTTTTTTCCCCTTACGAAGTGGAGTCAATAATTACCAGATAATCCCGGTCGAAGCGCTCAATCTTATAATTCTTAAGCTGGCTTGAAGCTAATAAGTTAATAATCTCCTGCCTAGTATAGAAATAAACCGGACAGCCTTTTAAGCTTAAGCGGATTTTTCTTAAACCTGACCTTAAGGTCCATTTCACCGGCAGGCTGATAATCATCTTCTCCTGGGTCAGTTGCTTCATCTTATCCAGGAAGACCTTAGGGTGCTGATGATATTCTAACACACCAATAACAATACTGATATCAAATTTTTCTTTAAAATCATACGCTAAGAAATCGGCTCGGGTGAACCGGCAAATCCGGCTGAAGCCATTTTGCTCAGTCCGCTGCCTGGCTAAGCTTAACATATTTTCGGAAAAATCAATGCCGAGGACCTGCTGGGCGCCTCTTTTGGCAAATTCAATACTGTATCTTCCTGAACCACAGCCGATGTCGAGCACGCTCTTACCGGACAGATCAACGCACTCTTTGAAGGTCGCGGCAAATCTTTGCCGGATGCTGCGCCGAAACACAAAATCGACAAATCGGCGCAATATATCCTTGCGCTCTGAGTAAATCGAATCGTAGTCGTCGGCGATCTGCTGAAAATATTTTCTGACAATTCCTACCTTATTCAATTTTCAATACCTCTTTTATCGGGCCAAACTGAAAATCATCTAATAACGCCCGCAGCTTCTTAATCACACAACCTAAGTTGGCATAATGCGTAAACTTTCTGTTGAATGGGACATCCAGTGGGGGCCGCAAGCTATCTATCTCCCAGGGATGGATATAAATTTGTCCGGGCAAGCCTTGCTTATTGATTGTTTTGATAGTCTGTTTGAGTAAGAAATAAGGCAACATCCGCAAACCAATCCCGCCGGCCACAGGGAGATTCACGCCACAAATCCTAGCCGTCGTGGGAGGAAATTCATCCAAGTCCGGCCTGATCTTATAAGGAAACCTGGGCGCAGCCACTATTCCATAGCGCGGATGATGGATGGGAAAGACACTACAGTCATATTTAATCCCAACTTCCGCGAGAATCTCCAGGGCCCAGAGCGACTTTTGGGTAATCGAGAAACTGGCGGCCCGATGACCAAGGACCTTTTTGCCGGTAATCTTCTGGAGGATGGCGATAGAATTTTTTAAATCTTCCTTAAACGCTTCTTTTCCCTGCTGATAGATCAAATGATGCCAAAATCCATGAGTGCCGATCTCATGTCCGTGGGTGTCAATTTCTTTAACCAGCTCGGGGTATTTTTGGGCAATATAGCCTAAAACAAAAAATGTCGCCCGGGTCTTTTCTTGAGCCAAAATGTTTAAGAGCTTCCTGGTATTGATCACCACTCTGCTTTCCAGAGTTGACCAATCTTTGGGATCCGGCGGGTGTTTGAGTCCACATAAGTGGTACCACTCTTCTAAGTCAAAACTCAAGGCATTTAACATGACCGCACCTTTTTTGCCAAAAATTCATTATAAACCTCAACAATTTGCTCGACCATCTTCCGGGCCGAGAAGCGAAAACTAACCCATTCCACGGCGGCCTGACCCATCCGCCGCCTGAGCTCAGCGTCTTTTAGTAACCTGCTCATCGCCGCAGAGAGTTGCCCAACATCCCCGGGTGAAACTAAAATCCCGGTCTCACCATCACAGACTACGTCGGGAATACCGCCGACTTTATTGGCGATCACCGGCTTACCCTGGGCTTGAGACTCAAGCAGGGCCCGGCCCATACCTTCATATAAAGAGGCTGAAACCGCCAGATCAAATATGGAGTTAATTCTAGCTATATCCTGGCGCAACCCGGTAAATAGGCACTGGTTGGCGATGTCTAACTGACGCGCTAGCTCCTCCAGCGTCTTTCTTAAGGGGCCCTCGCCGACAATCATAAATTTCGTATTTTTAATCTCCTTTAACACCTCGGCTGCGGCCCGCAAGAAAACCTGGTGTCCTTTACCGGAAGCAAGTCTAGCCACTGTGCCGACCACCAGTTCATCCGGCGCCAGGCCAAATTCCTGTTTAACTTTTTCTGTATCAGTTTGCTGCTTAAATTTGTCTATCTCAATTCCGCTATAGATAGTCACAAATTTATTTGCCGGGGCAACGTGCGCCCGGATAAATTCCCGCTCTAACGGACGCGAAATGGTAATCAGCTTATCGGCCCAATACCCTGCCAGTTTTTCTAAACAAAAATAAAAGCCCCGCTTGAGCTTACTCAAATTAGGATAGCGAAATACGCAACTATGCACGGTATGAATGACGATCGGCACACCGGTTGCCCGGGCGGCCAAACGGCCCAATATCCCGGCTTTGGAATTGTGGGTGTGCACGATAGCAAACTTCTCTCTACGCATCAGCCCAACCAGCTCAAAAAAGGCCAAGCTATCGTTGAGGCAGTGGAGCTGATTAGCTAAATGCGGGATCGGCTGGGTACGTAAATTTCTCTTCCTGGCCTCTTCCAGCAGCGGCCCCTTGGGCCCGCAAGCCAAGACCGCCTCGAAACGCTCGCGGTCCAATCCGGCCATAGTCAGTAAGGTATTGGTCCCGGAACCGCCTACTATCGGCCGGGTATGGACATGCAATACTTTAATCCTGTTCTCTCGCATTTACCCTTTTAGTTTTTCACGCCAACAACTTATCGGCCGCATGCAATACATCGTTAACTGAGATCATCCTTAAACAGCTTAAATCCTGACAATTAAATTTGTAACAAGGACTGCATCCGGTATATTTTCTAAGCACTACGCATTTATTACGCTGGTAAGGTCCTAACTCCTCAGGCCCCGGGCCCATAATCGCCACCAGGGGCACATTCAGGGCATTGGCTATATGCATTGGCCCGGTGTCATTAGTAATATAAAGGCTGCATTTTTTGATTAAGGCGCTGACTTCGGATAAGGACAGCTCGGCCGTAGCAATAACCGGCTTCTGCCCCATCAAGCTGCTGAGCTGTTTAACTAAGTCGATTTCTTTTTTGCCTCCGGTAATCACAATCTTGGCCTGATACCTTTTTATTAATTGATCGGCCAGTTGGGCAAAATTTTCTAACGGCCAGCGCCGGGAAAACCGCGCTGCCCCGGGATGGATGCCAATCACTAGATCCTCCGGGCTAACTGAATTCCGGGCCAGAAATTTCCGGGCTACCTGCTGATCCTGGGCATCGCTCCAAACCTCTAATTTTCGATTAGCGGTCTCAACGCCCAAGGCCCGGACTACATCCATAATGTATTCAACCTGGTGCTTGCGCCATTTAATAGAATCCTCAACCCGGAGGTCGTAGAATTTTCCTTTTCCGTCGGTGTTGCGGCCCAGAGTCTGTTTAGCCCCCAGCAACGAAAACAAGATTCGCATTTTCAAAACGCCGGCCCAAGAATAAAGATTATATAAATTTAAGGCGATATCAAAATTTTGCCGCCTAATCTGGATTAAGGTCTTGATGTTCTTCTTTAAGTAGCGCAGCGAAAAGATATCTTCGTTAAAACTAAATAGTTGGTCGATATAGGGGCAATGTCTTAATAGCGCCCGGGCCCGAGTTAAGCTGAGAATGGCGATATGACTTTTAGGGAATTTTTCTCTTAAACCCGCCAGCGCCGGTGAGGCCATCACTAAATCGCCGATCCCGGCTAATTCTATCACCAATATCTTCTTAATCATCTAAGTAGCTCCTGGCCCAAAGCTCAAAACACAACAACGCCCAGATCTGATGCGTATACACTCTTTTGCCGGAAAAGTGGGCATCAATAATAGATTGTACATATTCCGGGTCCAAATAACCCCTGCTCTTAATCGCCGCTGTAGACAGCACTTCCTGAGTGAACGATTTTAAGTCCCGGCGCAACCAATCTCCCAAGGGAACCATAAAGCCCTGTTTTCTTCTGGTCAATATCTCAGCGGGCAATATACCGGTTAAGGACTTTTTTAAGAAACTCTTAATTTTCAAACCTCTTATTTTTAAACTATACGGTATTTGCGCGGAAAATTCAATTAATTTATAATCACAAAACGGGACCCGCAGCTCCAAAGAGCTGGCCAGAGACATCCGGTCGCCTAAAAACAGCAAGTCATCCACAAGGTAGGTATTCAGGTCCAAATAAAATATCTGATCTAAATAACTATCCACCCCTGCGGCGGCAAAATTCCGCCTAAATAAAGATCGGGCATCAAAATCTTGAAGCTGATCTTGCACAGCCTGGCTAAAAAGACATTTTTGCATCTGGGGATTAAAAAACGAGACCCAATTAATGTATCTGTCCGGTGCGGATAACAGGCCGCTGCGCAGAAACCGCTTGATCCACCCGCCGACATTCCTGCTGGCCCTGGATTCGGGGATCAAGCCAGCCGTATTTTTAAACCCCTGGCGTAAAAAATAAGGCAGCTGTTGGTACGCTTCTGAGAGCCGGGCGCCCAGATAACGGGGGTAGCCGCCGAAGCCTTCATCTCCCCCGGTTCCGGAAAGGGCAACTGTAACTTCCCGGCGGGCCTCCCGGGAAATCAGAAAATTCAAGATCGCCGAGGAATCGGCAAACGGCTCATCCAAATGCCAGATCACCTTCGGCAGGATCTCGATTACCTTCGGCTCAACAATAAAGGTCTTGTGCTCAGTGGCAAAACGGTCAGCGACTATTTTCGCGTAATCTAATTCGTTATAAGAGGCGTCATCTTTTTGAGCATAACCTATAGAAAATGTCTTGATTGTCCCGGATGACGCCTGGCGCATCATCGCCACTACCGCGCTGGAGTCAATCCCCCCGCTCAAGAAAGCGCCTAAGGGCACATCGCTGATTAAGCGTTTTTTCACCGCCGCCTGCAATAACTCCAGCGTCCTTTCCAAATATTCCGGCTCGCGAAAAGACTTGGCCCTGTTTTCGGGAAAAGACAGCTTCCAATATTGCTCTATCTTTAAATCGCCGTTTTTAAACCATAAGCTATGCGCCGGCGGCAGCTTGAATATCCCGTTAAATATGGTCAATGGCGCCGGGACATACAAGAAACTAAAGAAATATGATAAAGCTCGTGGATTGACTTCCCGGGCCAAAGAGCGATCCTGAATGATCGCCTTTAATTCCGAGGCAAAGCGCAATCGCCCGGCCTGATAATGATAATAAAGCGGTTTGATCCCTAAACGGTCCCGAGCGATGAACAGCTCTTTATTTTTAGTATTCCAGATCGCGAAGGCAAACATCCCTTCCAGCTGCTTGAGACACTCGCGGCCGTATTGCTCATAAAGATGCAGGATGACTTCTGTATCGGATTGGGTGGTAAACCGGTGGCCGTGGGCCCTTAATTTAGCCCTTAATTCTTGATAATTGTAAATCTCGCCGTTTTGCACAATACAAAGCGAGCGGTCTTCGTTATAAATCGGCTGATCGCCGGTGGCTAAATCGATGATCCGCAGCCGCCGCACCCCTAAGCCGGCATTGTCGTCGATATAAAATCCATCGGCATCCGGACCGCGATGAGTCAAGACCGCGGTCATCCGCTCAAGTAATTTACGATCGACAAACCCTACGGTTCCACAAATTCCACACATGTTTATTTACCCCAATCAAAAAATTTGAGCAATTTGCTCATGGACCAAAAAACAATTTCTTTGTAAATCATCGGAAATTAAGGTCTCGGCTCTGAAATCTTTAGCTACTTCTTGCCAGCGCTCGGTAAAAAATCTTCTTTGGGCGGCATCGTATTCGTCCTTGCGCTGAACAATTTCCGGCTCATCCAGCACTAACAGAAACAAAATATCGGGCCGAGGATACAAACGGCGCAACAGCCAGCGCGAAAGAGGAGTTTGGTGTTTGTCCAAAAATAAATCGTAGGCATAGCGGTCACAAACGATAACATGGTTAAACAGTTTATACGGTAAAATGCAAAAAAAGTAGCGCAGAAACATATCGCCAGCATAGAGGCAATCCCTGATCAAGCAAAACAATTTTCCCGGACGCCTAATCTTACGCTGGTTAAGTCCTGCCTTTTTTGCGATTTTATCCATCGGCAGGATGTGTTCTCTTTGCCGGCCCATATAGACATAACGCGCGCGATAATTAAAACTGCGCAAGATGTCTAATAAACCCTCGGCTAAGGTGGTCTTGCCTACGCCGTCAACTCCGATAAAAGCCACTACCCTGCCGCGGCGCGGCAAAATTGAATGTTGCTGCAAGCGCAAAACCGCGTATTTAATTATACCGCTAAGTCGTTGCGGCTTTTTAAGCAAAAAATTAATAATAAAAAACGTACGTCTATTCTCCAACCGATCAAACTCACCTGTGCTTAAATAACTAATTAATAGCCCGCTTAGTTTTTTGGGAAAAAATTCAAGTAAGAACTCAGAGGTCACCTTTAATGTCTGGGGAGTCTGCAATTGTTTTTCTATCCTCAATCTATGCCGGGGGGTAAATCTGCCTTTTGCGATCAAAGACTCAACGGATAAATGCGCAATCAGTCCGGCCCCGGCCAGAACCGGATATCCACCAATCCTTTGGCTAGAATTTAGGGCCTGGGCATAAGAAAGATAGCTTATTTTTAAGGCCTCTACCGCGCCAAACTGAACATGAAAGGTGATTTGAGAAGGGGCAAATTTACGAAACAGCCAACCGCTAAGATAGCGCTTGGAGAAATAGCCCTGCTGAAAAAAGAACCTCTTGGTCGCTGAATAGGCGCCAGCCTCAACTAGCACATCTAATTCAATCGGGGCCGGGAGCTGTTCCTCTTCTAAGAAATCATAGCTGCGCAGGATGACAAAAGGAAGCCCTTCCTTAATCATCGAGCTAAGCAGGCGCTTGAATTCAGTTTTTCTCTCATCCATATCTAATTTAAAATCAAATCTTGCTCTTTTTCTACTAATAATCTAAACCAACTGATGTCGCAATCGTCGATTAGATATTTTAACAATAGCACCTTGACCAAGCCCGGATCTATCTTTAAGCTGGCGCAATACTCGGCAATTGCCTGTTTGGCTAATCTTGCGTAAGCTGAAGCCGTAAACAGTGTTTGCCTAAAAGCCGCTATTGTTTGGGAGGTCTTGCCCACCTTCTTGGACCTGGTCCAATCAGAATCAAGTTTAGTCTGCTTCCGGCCAATCAACGCTCGATTATGATAACGCACCAAAAAATTAAACAGGTCAATCAGCGGCAAATCGGGAAACTGCGCATATTCCCAATCGATCACCCCGGCGAGGCCGCTATTGGAAAGGATGATATTCGCCGGGCTAAAATCATAATGCCTAAACACCGCCGGCAAATTTTCCGGCTTGAAGTTTGCGGCATTTTGGGCCATCCGTTTTAAAAACTGGCCTTCTTTCTGGGAAAAATCGCGCCCCGCCCGGAAACCCTCTATGGAATTTTGCAAACCAACGCTTAAATCTGTTTGCTCACCCCAGGCCTTGGTCGCGCAGTGAAACCGGCTCAACCACTGACCGGCCAAATGAATCTGTCTTTCTTCTCCCTGGCCCACAAAACCAGACATGGCCCGGCCAGGGATTACGCTCTGCATCAACACAGTATAACCATTGATTGCATCCAAAAACAGGCTGCGCGGAAAAGCGCCCAATTCAGTATTCAGGTTAGCCTGTTTGATTTTGGCCAAATTTTCAGATTCTTTCCTTAAACAAGCAGCAATCCCCGGCTGATCGCTGATCTTAATCACCAGCCTCGGCCAGCTATCTTTATTCACGAAGACAAAAAGTAAAGGTTTGCGAAATCCTTGCGCTTGCAGAAAAGAAAACCGTTCTGGCCGTTCTGCTCCCGGGAAAAGCGCCGGCCAATTATCTCCTAGGTATTCCTGGAATTGCTGAATCATGGTCTGCCCTTTTTAGCAATAATTACGAAATCTGGCGCCAGGCGCATCAAAACACCGCTTAAACTAAGCTTGATCAACAGCTTGATCAGAAAAAATAAACTCCTGGTTAACCTTGTGGCGGCAAACATCCTGGCTCCGATTAATTCACTAAGACAATATTGAAAAGCAAAAGGATTATCCTGAGGCACTAAATATTTACAATTACGCGCACTGGGTAAAGTAAGATAAGATTCTAGATCAGTAAACCCTGCTCGGCGTAAGAATAAATTATAGAGGCTGCCCAGACCCCAGCTATTGTTCGCCTGCAAACAGAGATAACCTTCCGGCTGCAGCCGCTGATAGATCTGCCTTAAGGCCTTGGCGCTTGGAAAAAACGCGCTCTTGCCCCAGCCGGCCTCCAGGATCACGCTTTGCCCATTACCCGGAAGTAAAAACTGTAAATTGGCCGCGTTCCCGTTAAAGCTCAATTGATAAATCCCTCTGTTAAAATAAAGTCGTATATAACCTCAGCAGCCAATCGATTGCCCTCGGGCGTAAAATGCTGGTCGCACCAGAAGTATAAATATTCCCAAGAGTGAACTTGGCATACTTGAGCAAACCGAGGCAGAGGGTCGATCACCGGAATCTGATCTGCTCTGAGCCGCTTCAATATTTCTTGATGCACTTTTAAATAGTAGAGCTCCATAAACGCTTGATTAAACCAGCGCGTTTTTTTGACCGCGGCGCTTTGGCCTGAATTAAGTTCCGCCAAAACCGTAGGCACTCCGGGTAAAACCGCAAAGATTATCCGGGCGTTATTTTCTCTTGCCAGATCCCGTATCTTCAGCATTTCTTGTTTAGCCTGATCAAAGGTTAATTGCAATCTCTCGGGACAATTTTGATTCAGGATATCCGCCGGAGAGGTAAACATGGCCGCGGGAAACCGCAGGCCTAATTTAAGTAACGCGATATCGTAATAAACCCGCAAAAATTTATAGAAATAAGAATACTCAGCCACAAATTTCTTAAAAGGAAACCTCGGGGAAAGCGGCAAAGCGGAATTAACTTTAGCTCGATAAGCGTCTTCAACATCATTAGTATATACTCCCACAATAATCAAATCCGGGTTAAGCCTGATTCCTTGGCTTTTAAGATAGTTGTACTCCTGGTTTAGGCCCCAGGCAAACACGCCGGCGTTAATCACCTCGTATTTCTGATTATCAACAGCATTCATATTTAACAGTTTCTCTAAATATTTAGGATAAGTCTGGTCATTATCCACGCAGCTGCCGAAAGTCATTGAATCGCCTAACACTAAGATGCGAGAGACACCCGGTCCTTTTTCTAAACTAAACTCCCTGTCTCTAAGACCGAGGGAGTTAATCTCGATGTTAATCGAATAGCAGCGGCTGCTATATTGAGCCTTGGCGTTAGGCACTAATACACAGCCGAGCTTCTCGTCTGGGCGATAAAGATGTTTGGGGAAGTTTTTCACGCGTAAGATCGGTATAGCCCGGCAAATAGTCTCACCTAAGATAAAAAGGATTAAGCAATTAATCAGGATCAACTTAAATAAATTTTTTAACCGCCTGGATAACATCCTCTGCGCTAATTGCCTCCATGCACTTGTAGTGCCGACAATCACCGGGATGACAATTACGGCAACCCGGATCTTTATGCACCACTATTGAGCGAGGACTATATGGGCCCCATTTCTGATGCGAGTCTAAGGGGTGCGGATTACCAAAGATAGCTACTACCGGCACCTTTAAGGCCGCGGCGATATGCATTGGGCCGCTGGAATTACCAACAAAAAGGTTAGCTCTTTTGATCAAAGCAATACTTTGGGCCAGAGTAAGCCCCAAAGCAGTAATCGGCTTAACCGGCATTAACTCACAAACCCGGGCGACTAAGCTCTCCTCACCCGGCCCCCCTAAAATTATGACCCGGGCGCGGAATTCATCGATCAGACGAGCGGCTACCTGGGCAAACCCCGCAACCGGCCAGCGGATATACTCCTCGAATGAGCCGGGATGGATTACGACCACTTTATCCCCGGGATTAATCTGATGCTGATTAAAAAACGCCGCGGCCTTCTGCTGAGCTGGCTCAGCAAGGCAAATCTTTAGCTCTTTATTTTGCGGCTGAACACCAATAGCCCTAACTACATCCAGATTGACCTCGACCTCGTGTTTTAGTTCTGTTTTCCACGGGTTAGGCGCGGCAATAGTCAATAAGAAGTCGTTGCCGTGAAAGCTATAACCTAAGCGCTGCGGTATCCGCGCTAAAAATGCCAAAGCGCAAGACCATAAGGCCGGATATAAAAGCACTGCCAAATCAAACCTGATTCCCCGTAATTGTTGAATCAGCCTTGAGTTTTTAAAAAGGCCGCGCTGTTGAATAGTAATTATTTCATTGAGATCGGGGTTGGCAACGACTAAATCTAAGTTGGCCGCGGCAACAACCAAGGTAATCTCAGCCTCGGGATAAGCTGTCCTGATGGCGCCAAAAGTAGGCGTGGCTAAAATCACATCACCGATCCGGTCCGGCCGAAAAATTACTATTTTTTTAATCTCTGAGGTTTTAAAAGGCCCCTGCGGCTTAATCACTTTTATAGCCCGGAGTACCTTAAATATCGAATTGCCGATTGCGCCGGTTAAAATATACAATATATTTTGCAAGCCGCGTTTGAGGATGCCAAAAGGTTTAAATCTAATCTTTCTAATTATCCTTCTAATCATCTGTTGTGCTCTTTCCTGGCTAGAATCTCAAATAGCGGGGTGGCCAAAAATGAAAAAGGATAAAAAAACCTAATTATTCTTTTCGCGAAAACTTTAACTATTTGTATAATGCTTTGCTTGTTTAAAGGACGCACAAGATAAGGATAGGTATGACAAGCAAAGGGCGGGATTAGCCTCGCCCTAAACCCATGTTTTTTAATCCGCTGTTTTAATCTGAAAGGATTAAATTCGTATTCGGCCAATGCGCCTTGGCGCGGATCAACATACATGAAGTCCCTTTTTTTAGTAATTTTGCCTTTACTTAAGTATTCCCCTACTGCTTGAAAGATTTCCTCACCCCACATCCCTTGAGTCTGCCTGGACAAATATTCCCAAGTTTTTTCTCCCAGATCAGGAAAACGCTGCTGAATCATCTCCTTGCGGATTTGCCGAAACGGCTTTGGTAAGTTCAACTTCGGGTCCACCGGCCCCTGTTCCACTATTTTCCAATATTTACGCATCAGAAGCCTATGTGGAAGATGAAAGGTATTATTACTTTCATAAACATAGAATGCTCCGCCTGGTTTCAATACTCGTTTGATTTCATCAAGAAAAAGATCTAAATTTAAAACATGTGAAAACACATCGTTGGCCACCACCGCCTCAAAAAAGCTATCGGGATATTTAATCCGCATCCCGTCGCCCAATTCAAATTGGAGGTTGTTCAAATTGGGCAATTTCTTCAACAGCTTCTGGCAGCTTAAAATCCCTGCTTCCTGGATGTCGATGCCGTAAAGCTTCTCGAGACCCAAAGAAGCCAAGATAATCCCAGGCATGCCGAAGCCGCTGCCGACATCAAGCACCACCTTACCCTTAAGCTGAGCCATTTTGTAAACATTGCGCCAGCCATTGTAGAATCCGGCAAACTTATTGCTGTTTTGATAAAGGCCGGTGCGTAAAAGATGATTGCAGAACTCTAAAGAAATTTCTTCACTAATGGTCTTTTTGTCGAGCATTAACAAATCGTTCAATTTATTATAAGTGTCTTGGGTGTATTTTGACATATTTTTAATCCCTGATCTTGATCAGCTTTAACTCCGGGCCTAGGTTATTTGCCCCCGGCTGAAACTCTTTGACCAATTGCAGCTCCGGAGAAGACAAAAGCATCTGGTAATAGCTCCTACCTTTCAGAAAGAATGGCCGTGTAGGATTACCTTCTTCTGGTGCGGAAACGCCAAAGTATTTTCCGTAGGTGAAACTGGAAATGATGATATATTCTACGCCTTTAATTTTTAATTCAGCCAAACTATGCCAGTCGCGCTGATATAAGTGCTTCAGGTAGGGGTCCTGCTGATATTCCGCGGGAAAATCCGCCAATATCTGGGCGACTGCGGCGTCTGATAATTGCTTCTCCAGCCGATATATTTTATAAGTCTTTTGTTGGGAAAAGTATTGATCCAGCAGCTCGCTCAGCGCTGGATTGGCATAAGTTTTTCTGGCCCGCGGACCATAGTCAATAGAGTCAAATTCGCCAAGTTGTGAAACTATCTGTGGACAATCGCGATATCTGGTCACAAATAAAGCGATTTTTGTTCCCTGAGGGATGTTGTTTTCAATCCATTCCTTGGCAATGATCCGCACATCCGGATGAGACATCCGCCAGTTCAGATCGGCAATCTTATAACCAGACGGCAACAGAATCAATATCACCAAGATCGAGCTTAACCAAAAGGCCTTTTTGCCCGGCATTAAGCGTTGCGGCAGATCAATCAGCAATCTGGCCGCTAGAATCGCGCAAAACGGCAAGATTACCAAAAGATAATGAAACTTAAATGTGGTCCAATGCCCTAAATACAGGAAACTAGGCAGGATAAAAGATAAAAATATCCAGTCGCGCCGCTGAGGCCGAATTAAGGCATAAATTGTCCCGACGATAAAACTAATGCCTAATAAATACTCCTTTTGGGCAAGTTGCGCCAGCGGTCTGAGCCAGAGCCCTTCTTTGGAGTAACCAATCATGCCAAATTTACCGATTAGACTGGAATCAAACCTGAAGTAATAAAAATAAGACTTAAAATCCAAGACCCAATAAGGAGAGCCTAAGATAAACCCCGCAACCAATAAAAGATAAGCAAAAATTAGTTTCCTGCTCCATAATCTCTTTAACCACGGCCGGGCGCAATTTCGCGCTGAACATAGATGGGCCAAACTCAAGGGGAGGATCAGTAAAAAAGACATGTATTTGGTGGAAGTAGCCAGGCCGGCTAATAAACCCGCTAACAGGTAATCTTTTAACTTAGCTCGCGTAAAGACATTGTAGATAAAAAAGAATGATAAACAGCATAAAAACACCATGGTCACATCGGCAGTAGCTAGATGCGAACGGTAAGCATGAGTATAACAAAAACTTAAAAGTATAGCTGCGATCAAGCCATGAGTCCGGCCATAGGCCTTTTTGCCAATCAGGTAGATAATCGCGATAGTGCAAGACCCTAAAACAGCGGAGGCCGCCCGGCCGATAAGGTAGAAGGTCCCCGGATGAGTTAGATAGATAAAAGCAAATTCAGCCAGATTACTGAACCAGCCAGCCAGCGACCCTAAAATGAAGAAACCGGCATATAAAGAAAACAAAAAATAAAAGTAAAAAGCCGGATAAAAGAAAAATTCCGGGCGCAGGCTGCGGGTTACTCCAAAGCTAACCGCATATCTGACTCCGAACACCTCATCGAAATGGCCAATCGAGTAAGGATATCCGTACTTCAGGCCCCAGAATCTTAACAGGGCACCGAGAATCAAGACAAAAGCGATGGGTAAGGCTGACTTGCTAATTTTAAACCTCATTAGTCGCCTTCCTTTTTGGCCACAATTAAAATATGTTCCTGCAAATATATCGACCAGCTGAACTTACTGACCAGCTTATTCAGAGCCTCCCAAGTGAATTGAAATACTTTCAGGCGATTAAACAACTGCGGCCAGGGCACAGCTAAATAGCTGCCCCTGACTTCTTCTATCTTAAATCCCGCTTTTTTTAAAACCGACTGAATCTCAACCGGCGCAAATAAATGTAGATGCTCAACCATGCCCGGTTGGGTGATATAGTCGGAGGAATCTACATCCACTTTGCCTCTTAAGCGCAGGGCTAACCAGGATCTAAATTTTTTAGGTATTATTTGGCCAAGCATATGGAAATAGCCCCAGCGATTCGGTGTGCTCAAGAAAAACCAGCCCTGGTTTTTTAGTATTCTGTGAATACCTTCTAAACACATCTTGGGCTGGGGCAGGTGCTCGATCACCTCGCTTAAGACAACCATATCCAAACTGCCGTCTTTAAAAGGTAAATTCTGTGCGTCGGCCTGAGTAAATTTACATCCTTTTAAAGTATCCTCGGCCGCCGAGAGCTTCAATTGGGTCAGGCTTAAATCGGTACCGCAGCCATTAAACCGGCATAACTTTGAAAGCCTAACCAGGTCAAAACCATACCCACAACCCGCGTCTAAAATGGTGGGAGGGTTGTCCGGGTTGACCCGCTGACAAATCATTTTATACAATACATTTTTGAAACAGTCCATCCGATAGGCCGAACCAATCGGCTCAGGCTCGTTATTTTGATCAAGCTCAAGCTGCCTCTTATTCCTTAAGCTTTCCCTGGCCCGGGCCAGTTGTTCATAATAAGCACGGTAATCTGTTTTCACTGCGGATAGCTCCTTTTAGCTTGCCGCCGCTTGAATAAAATATTCTTCTAGCATCCTTGCGGTTGCGCCCCAATTAAACTCCTGGACTACAGCCTGACGGCCGTTATCCCCCATTTTCTTTCTTAGCTGATCATTTTCAATCAGGGTAATAATCGCCTCGGCCAACTTTTGCGGATTTTGGAAATCAACCCCAAGCCCGGCGTTGATTCTTTCCACGATTTCTCCGTATCCGCCTTGCTTGCTGGTAATTACCGGTTTGCCGCAACCCAGATACTCAAACAGTTTAATCGGATTGCCGGGATTTTTCCTAATCGGGTTAAAGAACACCAGGCAAATATCGAAAATATTCATATACTGGGGCGCTAAATCAAAAGGCACGGCTCCGGTAAAAATTAAACTTTTGGTTAGGTTAAGTTCCTCAGCCTGGCGTCTTAACCCTGTTTCCATTGGGCCATGCCCGGCAATGATGAATTTAACTTCCGGGTGCCTGCTCAATACTAAAGGCATGCTCTTGATCAGGCTTTCCAGGCCATGCCAGGAAAATAGCCCGCCTAAAAAGCCTACATAGAAAACATCCGGCTTAAACCCAAGACTGCGGCAGACTGTTGCCTTTTCCATCGGCCGGAAAACATCGGGATCAGCGCCGTTATTTATCAAAATCATCTTCTCTTGCGGGATACCGTATCTTTCCACCAGGATTTTCTGCAGCGCCATGGAAACGGTAATCACTCCTTTGGTAAATTTAAAGTTAATCCAGCGTAATAAATTAAGCCAGGCTATAATTGGCCGTGGGTAGTGATGGACAATAAAATCCTCGATGTCGCCGTCGACCAACATAAAATACGGCCGGCGCAAAAGCAGGGCCACTATTGTCGGGGCGCAACTAAAGAACAGTTCGTGGACCAAAATCACATCGGGCTTAAACCTGAGCGCATCGGCCAAAACATAAAAAGGGAGCAGGAAATGGTAGACTAAAGGGCGCAAGACCTTAACATTGATGGTCGGCACATAATTTATTTTAAAGCAGGCCTTTTTCTGATATATCCCAATCTTCGGAACAGAGGCCTCGACCTGGTGCCCATGCGCGCAAAAGGCTTGATTAATTTCCACCACCTGCCGGACTCCGCCGATTAAGCCACCCATGTTTTCGTAGCAGATGCACAAGATTTTCATTTTTCAATCAAATCCTGATAAAGCTTGCTAAAGCTGTCTTTGTTAATCAGTGTTTCCATGTTATTAATTCTAGCCTTCATCTCCGGAGACATTTTTAAGGGCCTGATTATCTTAAGAATCCTGAGTATTTTCAATAGGCCTCGGGATAGTAAAAAGGCCGGCGACATCTTCCTGAAAAAGCGTTTTTCCTCATCGCTAATCCGCTGCATGCCCATCTGTTGTAACGTCAGCGTAAGCAATACCATGCGCATTGTTTGTTTGACTCCTTCCGGAGAAATGCGAAACTGATTATCAGTTCTTAACTTAGCCCAATACTCAGCGATCAAGGTCTTCTGCCAGGTCCATTGCTCAAAAAACGCGCACGGCTCACAACAAAGATATAAAACATCATACCAGAAGGTATCTTTGAGTGAGAAATTCTCAAAATCCACAAGCAGCACATAATCACTATCGCGCCCAAGGATGATGTTATCTGCCTCAAACGACCCATGGATATGCACAGAGTAACAGCCAAAATATCGTTTGGCCGAGATAATTATAGACAGGCATCTTAAGGCCTGAAAGATGTTGAGATATTCCGGAACAAGATAACTAAGATTATAAAATAGGCGCCAAATATATGTTCGCCAAAAGCTAGACTTAGTTAAAAATGGCGAATCGCCGGAGCTGATTGGCAAACTGCGCAAATCGATTAAGGCCTGAATTAACAGATTAATCTGCTTTTGATCTAACTTCTCTATATTAAGCTTTTGCCCTGAATCAAACTCGGTCACAATATATTCCGGGCCAAAATCTACAAGCCTAGGAAAGCGCAATCTCCCTTTGGGGTTTTCTTTATTTAAGATATCTATTTCTTTCTGAAAGTTATGCTTTTTCTTCTTCCACTTCAAAAACTTAAGCACCAGGTCTTGGCCTTTTTTACTCCGGCAACGCATAACTTCGCAATGATTGCGGGAGTTCATAATCTTCACCGGCTCCAGCTGCAGTTTGCTTAAAACTTTTTCTTTTTTTGCTGAAAAATCTTCTTTTTTCATCGCTTGACTGCCTTAACAATTACCTGACTGGTAAGATGGTAAAATGGGAAATAAGCGCCCAATTTGGCTAATTTCAGCGCCCAGCCGGTGTTATAGTTAACCAGTCTTCTGTGTCCGGGAAACCAACAGCCTTTTTTATCTACTATCTCCATGCCTGAAAAAATCCGGTTGATCTGCCAGGGCCAGGGGCTTTTTCTTCGTCCGACAATCCTAATCAGCTCGCGCAAATCCAGCTTATTGTTAAATTCAACTAACAGCACCCCGCCGGTTTTTAAGACCCTTTTCATCTCATCTATATAGAAGCTGAAGTGTTCCGGCTTAATTATCGTCAGAAAACGGATCGAACTGACCAAATCAAAGCTCTGCTCCTTAAACGCTAACTGCCTGGCGTTAGTGACCGCAAAACCGATATTATTAATCCGCGCCTGGCGCGCCTTCTGTTCGGCCTGGTGCAGCATATCGATATTTTGATCTACCGCGGTGACCGCGATATTGCGCCGCCTGGCAATTGCGCCGGCAATTCTGCCGGTGCCGCTGGCTACATCCAAAGCCACAATCTTATCCTTAGTCTCTGGGCCTAACATCCGCTTAATTAACTGCTCTTCCAACTCGAAAAATACACTGCCGGCAGAAGAGCTGAATCTGTTCTGATCATACTTTTTAGCCTCTTGAGAATAAAGTTGCTGATGCCTTTTGTCTATCTGTTCAGCCAATTCTTGATTTTTGCTCAATGCGGCCCGCAGCCTCTTTCTGCTGCGGCAGGCGCTGTGTCTTAAGTCTATTAAGAGTAACGCTAGGTTCGTAAACAATCTTTCTAATCCGGGATTGAGCCGATATAAAGCCCGGGACAATAAACAGGCTGCTAAAATTACTCGGCCAAACAAAGGATTGTGATATTCTAAGTTGTGCCGGCCAATAAAATTAGCGGCGGAGCTAATCTTGACTTTCATCTCTGAGGAAAGGTTAAAGAATCCCGGGCCCTCTAACTGGCCCTGGTCATCGAAGAAAAAGATCCTAAACAACGGGGCAAATTGTTTGACCCGGTAGCCTCCGGTAAACTTATCCCTGCTCAGCCACCATTGCTGCAGGCCGAAGGCGTCTTTATATTCCTCATAAATCTGCGTGCCCGGAAAAGGAATCAGCATCCCGCCAGGCATGATCTCCGCTACTTCCTCACTGAGCTCGTGCATTAAGCTAATTGTGTTGTCCAGCTGTTGTTCTGTTTCCCATGGGTAACCCCACATGAAGTTAATCGAGCAATCTATCCCGGCGGCCCTGGTTTGGCTGATTCTTTGCTTAATCTCTTCAATGGTCACCCCTTTATTGAGTTTAGTTAAGGTGTTAGGGTTTGCGCTTTCCACTCCGTAATTAATCATCCGGCAGCCGGCCGCGGCCATCAGCGGAAGCAAATCCGGGCTAATGCAGTCGATCCGGGTAATGCAGACCCACTTTGCTGTGAAGTTAAGCTCATGTTTAACCTTCCGGCAAAACTCTAAGGTCCGGTTGCGGTTGGCCGTAAACACACTGTCTAAGAAAGAAAAGTTAGTAATCCCATATTCCTGATGCAGGGACTTCATCTCTTGGATAATGTTATCCGCGCTTCTAAATATATATTTTTTCCCGAATACTTCCCGGGAACAAAACGAACATTTTCCGACGCAGCCGCGGCTGGAGATAATATTACCAAACCGCCATAAATCTGAATCATCGTGCAGGTAGTCGGAAATATTAAATAGCTTTCTCTCGGGGAATGGCAGTCTATCCAGTTGTTCGATAGCGCCTCGAGGCGGATTATCGATGATTGCTCCCCGCTGCCAATAACTGATTCCCAAAATATCCTTTAGTTGTTTACGCTTTTTAAAATAATCCGCCAGCTCCAGGGCTGTTTGTTCACCCTCGCCGCGGACGGCTATATCAACACCGCGGGCCAAGACCTCATGCGCAAAAATAGTAGCATGAACTCCTCCGGCGACAATAGGTATTTTTAATCTTTTTAAGTCCTTGATTAAATCATAGGCAAAACCCACAAAAAGCGTGCTTAGTGTCATCCCGATAAATTCAGGGTTGAATCTTTTAGCCAGCCCAACTAAATCCTGGCGCGAATAACGGGCGTAGGGCGCGGTGGCATCGACTATCTTGACCTCGGCCCCATCATTCTTAAGTACTGTACCGATATAGGCCAGCCCCAAGGGAGTAGCGTAATTTCGCTTGGGAGAATTATATTGCAATAGTAGTACTCTCATCCTGAATGCGCCTGTTTTATTCCCGCTAAAATAGCCTGATATACCGTAATTCTTTTTAAGATCCGCTCTGTTCTGCTCTTGAGCAAAACGCAAGCTACCCGCGAAAACGTTATTTTTAAGCTTACTGCCGAAACCGTAATCAGCACGAATAAACTAACTTTAAGCGGATTATAATGTTTTTTAAAAAACAAATAATTGTTTTTGGTCTTTTCCGCGGACATTAATTCTAAGCCATAAATTTTCGCGCTTTGCTGGCTGTAGTGAACAACTTCGGCATCGGGAATAATGTATATTTTCCAACCCGCCCGCTTGGCCCGCAAGCACCAGTCGGCATCTTCGGCGTACATAAACCATTCCTCTTCTAAAAGGCCGATTTGGTCAATCACTTCCTGGCGGATAATCAAACAGGCCCCGGAAACGTAGGCTAATGGTCTTGGCCGGCGAGGCTGGTGGAGGAATAACCGCTTAATCGGAAGATACATAAACACGGCTGTGGCCAGGCTGGGAAAAATATAATGTATCGGCTGAGGTTTGTTGTCGGGAGAAACCAGCCTTGGCCCACCTATACCCACAGCGCTGTTTTTATCCATAAACTCAACTAAACGATAAATGGCATCTTTACGCGCAACTGTATCGCTATTCAGCAAAAGCGCAAACCTGGCTTTAATCTGAAGCAGGGCTTGATTATTGGCCCGGGCAAATCCGACATTTTCCTTGTTGACGATTAACCTCACTTGAGGGTAGTCAGCCTGGACCATTTCCGGGCTGCCGTCGGAAGAAGCGTTGTCTACCACCCAGACCTGAAAAGTTATGCCTTTAGTCTGGCGATAGACCGAATCCAGGCATTTCTTTAAATACTCTTTGGTATTCCAGCTCACGATGATAATCGACAGATCAACCATTGAATACCGTCTCTTTCATCAACACAAGTTGTTGCTTGGAAAAAAACTTAAGCAGCAAGAGCAGGCCTAAAAAAATTATTGTCCCTCCTAAGGCCACAAAGAATAAATTGCCCTGGCCTAAATAAAGCAAAAATAAATAAGTTAGTCCTCCGGCAATTGAGCTCTTTAAAAGAATCGCTAATAAATCTAACTTAGAGAAGTGCCGGCGAACAAAATAAAACAGCGTTGAAAATACTACCAGCTCAGTTGCGACGAAGGCGATACTGGCGCCAAGATAGCTTACCCGGGGAATTAAAGCAAAAGACAAAATCAGGTGCAATAAAAGTCCGGCTGCTAAACAAGGCATGATCCGCTTTTGCCTATTTATAGAAATTAATATTGTAGCTAGTAAATTGCGGACAAAGAACAATGGTAAGCCCAAAAATATAATCCTGATTACGGCAGTCGAGTCCAGGTAGGCCTGTTTGAAAAATAAAAGCACGATTCTATCAGCTAAGGCCAACACCGCCACCATCAACAGCACCGCGCAGGCAAACAATAGTCTAAATGAAATCTTATACAAAGCAACGCTCTTTTCGCGCTGCTTGAGGCTATATTTCGAAAATAGCGGGAATAGCGAGCTGTTAAAACTAGTGGCCACAATTGTAACTACAATATACAACCCGTAACCGATACCATACAAACCAACCGCTTGATCCCCTTTTAGCTTAGAAAGAATAACTACCCCAATTTTAGAAATTAAGACCCCGAAAAGAGAAGCCAGCAACATTGGATAGCCGATTTTAAATAGATATCTATATAAACCGGGATTAAAGCGCAGTCTTAATTTTGCGTAAGGCCTAATCAGGATACTCAGGGCCAATAACCTGAAAAACCCGCCAAAGACAAATACCCAGACAAATCCCGTCAGGCCAGACCCGCAAGACAAAAGCAGTAAGGCTAAAGATACAATCACCAGCTTTTCTATTGCTGCCGAAACAGCCGAATAGCTTAATTTTTCATGAGCGATAAAGATAGCTGAAAAAGAAGAGGTAATCCTTTGTAAGAAAAAGTAGAGACTGAAGGCGTAAACCGCAATCGCCGTATCTTGAGGATACCCCATTAAGCGCAGAAGATAGTAAATCAGTAAAAGCAATATTGAACATAAAAATATCTTTAAAGTTACGATACTGCCTAGATAATTACTGGCGCTGGATTTATCTCTAGCCACATCTCTTACTGCCAAATCAGACAGGAAAGTGAAAGAGACAAAAAAGATGGCCGGAAAACTGGAAGCAAACACATATTTTCCATAATTAGCCGGGCCGAGCAGCCTCGCCAAATATACAGTAAAGACGGTTGAAAGCAGCAGCATCACTGCCTGGCTGGCAAATAGCGTCGCGGTATTCTTGGCTAATCTACTGGCCGTAGACATCTGTTTTTACTCCTGAATCGTCTTCAACTTTATTTTGAGCATGGGGATTATCCGCTGCGGCTCGCTCAGGGCTACTTTAATTATTTGAAACAACCTGTTAATCCTAAAGGTTATTTTTTTCTTTTTTTTGATCCAGGCAAACTTTTTGAGAAAACCGGTCAATTGTTGTCTGGAGAGGCCTTGAGAAACAATAATGCTGTTATCCAAGTTGCCCGAAAAAGCTATGCGCAGTTTAGACCAATCCATTTGTTCAGAAACTAAGCCCCGCTTTTGGGCATATTGCCAGACCGGCGTTCCCGGCAGGGGGGTGAGCAAATATGCCGAGATTGCCTTAAGCTTAGCTTTCCGGGCAAAACGCAGGCTGTGTAAGATATCCTCTGCTTTTTCACGCGGTGAGCCCAAGACAAAATTCCCGCCCACCTTAA
Organism: Candidatus Omnitrophota bacterium; assembly: GCA_042571705.1. GTDB lineage: Bacteria > Omnitrophota > Gorgyraeia > JAFGHF01 > JAFGHF01 > JBHPFV01. The sequence continues at coordinate 19,325 of JBHPFV010000011.1, read as the reverse complement.
TCCCGGCCTGATTTAATATCTCTACTGCCTGGCGATTCTGCCGGACAGTAACATTGTCCTTTAAATAGTTTAAGATTTCCGGAGACATCGACTCCAGACCCATGGTCACCATAGCCACATTCATCTTCTTTAACAGCCGGGCTATTTCCTCATCGACCAGATTAGCCCGGACCGCAAAGCAGAACTCTATCTTGCCTAAGAGCCGCTCTTTTTCTAACAGCTCGATAATCTTCTTGAGCCTTTGGCGATTAGCGACTACTAAATCATCCCAAAGCTCGATATAATGGGCATCGTATTTTTCAAACAGTTCCTTGATTTCGGCAACCACATACTCGGCTGAAAACCAACGCACCTTCGGCCACATCCTGGTGGATGAGCAAAAAGCGCATCGGTAAGGGCAGCCGCGGGAACTAATCATCACATTTCTGCTCCTTAAGCCCAGCAGCTCCCGATCCGGAAAAGGAACTTTATCTAAAGGCTCAATCAGTTCTCTGGGGGGATTGACCACAACTTGAGAGTTACTCTCCCTAAAGGCCACTCCTGTTAGCTGCCTGATGCGATCATGGTTAAACCCAAAATCCTGGCCAAGCTTTAAAATCTCAAGCATGGTCTGTTCGCCTTCACCAATCACGCCTAAATCCATTGATTGATCCAGATTGTTGGGCAAGGAACTAATATGAAAGCCGCCCATAATTACAAATAACCCCTTGGCCTTGCACAGTCTGGCTGCCTCTTTGGCGGCATTGAAGTTTTGCGAAACAGAGGAAATGCCTACCAGATCAGGCTTAAAGGCGGTTAAGTTCGACTCGATATTTTTACTAATTATCTTAATCTCAACGGAGGCTAAGTATTTTTTTAAATAAGCGGCTATGCAGCCTAAGCCCAGAGAGGGAAAGCTGGTTACTTCCTTAAGGCCATAGTCAATTGCTTCAATCAGCAGCAGTCTCATATTAGGCACTACCCTTTTTCTTAAGCACTATTAGATAATGAAAAGTAATAAAATCTTGCAGGCTGTTCAGCAGCAACCGGTTTAAAAACCGCATTGATCTTCTGGCTAAGATCTTACGCTGCAAGTGAATAATATCATAGCCGGCCTGATGCACCATCTCTTTTATCGAACCCAGAGTAAAAAACCGCAGATGCGTGCTATCCAAGAGACCTCTTTGCTGGTATTGCCACCTGCCTAAGATTAAGTTCACAATAATCGAGTAATGCCTAATGTTGGGAATGCTGCAAACTATACATCCTTGGTCGCTAAGATACCCGGCTAGCTTGGTTAATAGCCCCCAGGGTTCGATCAGGTGTTCCAGGATATCCCCCAATACAATACAATCAAAATATCCATCTTTAAAAGGAAACTTCAACTTCTCTACATCGGCTTCGAGAACCAAATCGAGTTTGGTCCGGGCTATCTCGGCCACCTTGCGGTTGAGTTCTATGCCGGCAACATATTCGCATCCCCGCGCCTTTAATTGAGCGCCCAATTCCGCCTCGCCACAGCCTATATCTAATACAGTTTTACTTTCCTTGGGCACAAGATTGAAAATGTCCGGACGGGAGTCCCGGTAGTATCTTTCCACAAGTGGATCTCTTTTATCTGCCTGGTTCATAGTTAGTTCACTAATCCTTTCCATTGTTGATCAGGCAACTTCTGGCGCTACCGCGACCAGCGCGGCCAGGAACCAAAACGGCTCCATTACCCGCACAATGATAAATGTATTGACGCCGATGGCTTGAAATAACAGGCCCATCAGCGCGGCTAAAAGCGCTAAGGAGACTATCTGGGAAAGAGCATCCTGACTGCTTTGATATGTCCAAAGGCAATTTCTAAACACAGAGGACAAAACCCAGAAAAAGATAATCAGGCCAACAATACCTAATTCTCCTAGCACCCGAAAATATTGACTGTCAATAAATTCTATGCCCACAATCCCGTGGCCAAACAGCGGGCTTTCTTTCCATCTTCTAAACCCGTATTGCCAGTGATAAATCCTGGCTGCCGCGGAACCCTCCAAAGTTACCGCTCTGCCCATCACATCAACGGTTTCTCCAATTAGAAAGGTATCGACAACCCTGTCCCTGACTTTACCCGGCACTACCATCGGCCCAAACAATATCGCTACTGTCAGCACCGCGAGCAGCAAGAATTTGCTTTTTCTGCTGACGATGATTAACGTAAAATACATCGGGAAGAAGGCCATATATGAACTGCGCGATAAAGTGTGCATAAAGACGAAGAAGACTAAACCAAAAAGGCCCACTAATATAACTTTTTGACCGGCTGAGCGAATATGCAAAAAGATGGATAAGACAACCGCCAGGACAATTAGCAGATAGCCCGCTAAGCTATTGGGTTCGGCGTGCTTCCCTTCAAAGGGAGCGGTGGGTCGATAGACACCTTGGGCTATTTGCACAGAACCCAGAATACAGATGATTAAAGCGGTGACTAAAAAAGCGCCTAGAAAAATCTTGATTTGTCTTCTGGAGGTAATGTTATTTACAAACATAAAATAAAGCATAAAGTATTCCACGAACTTCAAGATGTAAAACATCGCCTTCTTGGCCGATACATCGCCCATCATGATGCCAAAGGTGGTCGAAACCAAACAGGCCAAGATGTAAGCGATCATCGGCGCATTCAACGGGGTCTTCTTCAAGAACCCCATCTGTTTGTTCAGCGCTGTCTTGACTAACCAAGTGAAAAAAACCACCCCAATTAAAATGTCATCTACGCGGATGACTACTGCCCTTTCCGGCATGTCAGCAATGGCGATCTCCGGAGAAAGCAACATTGAAAAAATTAAAATAACTAATCCGATATCGGTCCGGACTAAGGTAACAAAAAAGACTACTATTCCGGCCACAAGCACAACCGGAGAAAGCGCCATTGTATGGAGATTAAACCCTAAATAAAGGGCCGCAGTAAATATTAATAATAATATGATCGCTTGTTTCATGGCCGCTTTACCAAATCCGCACCTTTATTTTTGCCAAAAAAATACCCAGACAGATCCCGAGGACTAAAAGCGAATAGCCGATTAAAAGCTTAGCTTGCGGAGAGGCCATCGAACTGGAAATTTCAACTAACATGTTGGCCAGCATAATCACGATCAGCACAATCCCCAGAAGTACCCAAAATAGGCCTAAGCGCTTAATTTCCCTCCGTGCGGTCAAAGAAGTTAATATCCCTAAGAGTATGCCAAAGAAGGCAATGATAATTAAATCCAACCTGGCCTCCTTTTTACTAAAAGTACGGTTATAAAAATTAAGGGGGCTCACCCCTTCCCCCTTCAAGCTATTTGGCTATATTAAAAAGACAATTAAGATTTTACGGTTTGATCTTATTCCGCAAGTTGCGGTCCTCTAATATTAATCGAAATATGTTGGGAAAGATCAAGCGCTTTTGGCTCCGCTAAACTTTGCCCATTCTCGTGCAATAGGATTAAAACCTTTGGGTTAAAGGGGGCCTGCGGGTTAGCTGAAATGACCTTAGCAATATCGCCGGTATTTAACCAAACCATGCTGCCTACGGGATAAATAGACATTTTAGTTATTAAGGCCTTGATCACTTCGCTCTCAAAAAGATGCTTGCTCGGTCCGATGATTTCTTTTAAGGCATGGTGGGGAGCTTTTTCTTGGCGATAGGGCCGGCGATGTGTCAGGGCCTCATAGGTATCGGCCAGGCCCAGAGTCTGGGCAACGTCATTAATCGCCTCGGCTTGCAGTCCGGCGGGATAACCTTGTCCGTTGGCCCGTTCATGATGCTGGGCAATGATTTGTTTTAGGGTCTGATCGCGGCTTAAGCCCACCCGGCAGACAAACTCCAAGCTTCGGCTAACATGGTCTTTGACTTGGGCCCACTCCTGGGCGGTTAGCTTTGCAGGCTGAGCAATTAGCTCTTCAGCGCTGAACATGCCCAGATCATGAATCAAGGCAGCCGCGGCCAAGCTGTGTAGTTTGGATTTGTTCAAACCCATCTGGATGCCCATAGCCAACGCTATAATGCAGACATTAATTGAATGGCGCGGCAAAAAATCTTTTGAGGAGTATTGTCCAGCGATGATTTCTAACAAGCTGTCCCCTAAAATCAGCTGGTTGATCAGCGTTTCGGCAATTTCCTGAAGCCTGTCTTTGTAGTCAGACGCATCAGCCTGGCTGCCTTGATCCAAATTTCGCAATAGCGACTCCAGCGCGCTCAGGGAACGGTCGTATTTTTCTTGCGCGATTTCAAGATTATCGATATCTGCGGATTGGGCAATATCGCTGATGCTTTGAGGCAGCGGCGCGGAAGCTGTCGCTGAATCCACTTGAGCCTTCTCCTTTAGAATATCGAACATTCTAGGCATAGACAGCCGCCTGTTTAGTTAAATCAATCAACACATCTTCAATAATCTGTTTGTTAATTTCTGGTGCCTTGCGAGTTGAGCCGATTAATAAGGCGATATCGCAAAGATTATTTATTTTTCTGGGCACGCCACAGGAATAGGCATAGATTAAATCCTGGGCCTCCCTGGTAAAAGTGGCCGCGGTCCTTCCGGATACAGCCAGACGATGACGAATATAGTCGGCGCTCTCATCCTTATTCAGCTCCGCTAAATGGAATTTTACACTCATCCTTTGTTCAAGCTGGGGGATGTCGCTAATCTTTCTGATCAATTCGGGCTGACCAATAAGCAAAAGGGTTACCAAAAACTTATTATTCAGCTGGAAATTTAGCAACAGCCGCAGTTCTTCAAAGGTCCGCTGGTCATCAATCAACTGGGCCTCATCGATAATAATTACGGTCTTTTTGCCCTGCTTAAAATTATTATAAACTGCTTCTTGGAAGTGATGCAACAGCACGGTCTTCTCACCTTTAATGTCCGAATTATCTAATTGATAGATGAGTTCTTGGATTAATTGTAACGGGCCTAAGGCGGGATTGGTGATTAAGGCTACTTCGTAAAATTTGTTATTGATTAATTGATCGATCAGAATCCTGCTCAGCAGGGTCTTGCCGCTGCCATATTCTCCGGTAAGCAGGGCCGCGGCCTTGGCCTCTTGGGTGGCATAGAGCACCAGCGCCAGGGCGTCCTGGTGTTGCCGGGAATAATACATAAAACGCGGATCAGGCGTATTTTCGAACGGCTTCTCTTTTAGCTGCCAATATCTTTCATACATATTTTATGCTTTGCCTTCCTTGCCGTCTTCTTTTTCGCGGTAATATTTGCCGCGATAGTAGTAATAATAAGTATCCACGCTGACTTCGGGAGTCACATTATTTAAAACAACGCCCTTAAGCACGCCCTTGCTCCTGACTGTTTCTATCTGCATCTGGGCCCGGCGCAAGGAAAGTCTTGAGGTAGTCCCGGCCCGGTAAATTAGAATAACCCCGTCTGTCTTGGGGACAATAATAGAAGTGTCACTGACTGCTAATACCGGAGAAGAATCCAAAATTACCACATCATATTTATCCTTTAAGTCCTTAATGAACTTATCCATCTTTTCGGTATTGAAAAGATACGAAGAGTTGGGAAAGGTGGTCCCGGCGGTAATTAAATTAAAATTGTCCATCCAGGGATTTTTTAAAAGTTCATCCTGGCCGATATCCCCAAGCAATAAATCCGTGGTCACCCGGGTGCAGGCCTCCAGCGACCGCTCTCCGGTCAATACATCGGTTAAGCCCTTGCTTTTTTCTTTTAAGCCAAAGACCTTATGCACGGTTGAACGGCGCAGGTCGGTATCCACGACCACGGTCTTATATCCCATCTGGGCCATAATTACACCTAGATTGGAAGAAATAATTGATTTGCCCTCTTGAGGGTTAGAGCTGGTAATTAAGATGCATTTATTCTTGATTCTCTCGCCTTTGCCAAAGATGACCTGGACATTGGCCCCCAGAATTCGAAACGCCTCCAGAAATATGGAACTGCCGGAATGGGTGGCAATCAGCTGAGAGCGTAATTTATCCATCCGGTTCTCTCTAGTCTCTCGGGAAGCAAAAAACAAGCTGGGTCTCTTAAATTTTTCTTTGAGTTCAATATCTCTTGCGGCAAAGAAAGGGATTACACCAATCACGCTGATCTTGGTAATATTCTCCAAGTCTTCAATCTTGCCGATAGAAGTGTCCATGTGTTCAAACATCAGTCCCGTAGATATCCCAAAGATCACGCCGACGATTAGACCGATGAAGTAATTGGTCTTTTTGTTAGGATGAAAGGGGTGCCTGGGAGGAACCGCCGGGCTGATTATAAGCACATTATCGATCTTTTCTGATTCTTTGATTTGGGCTTCTTGCAGCTTCTGCCTGAGCAAATTATACAAATTTTCATTAATCTTGATGTCTCTGGCTAAAATGCTATACTCAAATTCTTCTTTAGGCAGTCCTTTGAGCTGTTCTTTCAAATGATCCATCTGCTCATTGATCTTCAAAGCATCCGGATGCGCTTCGGTAAAGTTGGCTAACAAATTGGCCCGCTCTAATTCTAATTCTCCGATTGTCTGTGTAATCGAGGCGGCGGTTGAGCCGACCCCTTTGATAGTCAATTCCCTTAATTCTTCCTCATCAGCCCTTAATTGCGGTTCTATTCTGGCTAGCTGTTGCTCGATAAATTCTCGGACATTTCTGACCTGTTTATTCTTAATCCGCATGTTCTCCGATTTAAAGGACTGGGCCACTTCGTTGGCAATTACCGCGGCCTGATAAGGATCTTCGGAAGTCATGGTTACCCTAATCATTCTTGATTCCTTTTGGGGAGTCGCCGAAAGACCGGCTGCTGTTGTGCCCACCTCCTGATATATTTGCTTTTTACCAGCTTCCGCGGAAATCATGCCTAGGCTCCTTAAGGCCTGCTCGACAACAGGAAAGCTGGTCATTTGTTTGGCGTAAGACTCCAGATTGTCGCTTTCGCCGTAATAAGAGCCGAACGGACGGCCGCCAAATACAGGGCTGCCACGATCTACGATCCGCTCTACTTTTACCAGGGCCGTGGCCCTATAGAGCACGGGTTGAAGATTAGTGTATACAATAGAACCTACAAGAATGGCCAATGTTGAAAATACAATCACCCATTTTCTTTTCAGGAAGATGTTCCAGTAATCGCGTAAATTTAGTTCGTATCCTTGAGGCATGCCAAGCTCCTAGTCGCTGATCAGGTAGGTTCTGTTATCGCCCATAGTTGATAAAGTGTGCACATTTCTATAGTCCCTGATACCCATCATCGAGGTTATCTGACTGATCGTGGGGCTAATGTCCATTAAGAATCTATCCAGGCGGGCAATATATGACTTGGGCACATAGACAACATCGCTGGACTGCAGGATAATATCTGACTTTGAGGTGCCCTTGCTGATAATCCGGGACATATTTATCCTTTTTACCTGAGGTTTTTCGGTGAAGTTACCGCGCACCACAATCACGCAATCCTGGCGGGCATCGTCTGTAAAGTCCCCGGCCGCGGCTACGGCCTCGATCAAATTAAACGGCGGATTAAATGTATATACGCCCGGAGACGCTACTTCTCCTAACATTATAATTTTATCTCCGGTAACCTCCGTCAGCGTAATCGACACATCAGGGTAGCGGATATAGGTGGAGAGCCGGCTGGCGATCTTTCTCTCCAGCTGGCCAATAGTCAACCCCGCGGCCTGTTCCCGCCCTATTAAAGGATATGATATCTTGCCGTCAGGCGCCACAATAACGGCCTGGCTTAAATCAGGATGCTGCCACACTGCCACAGCGAATTGATCACCGACAACTAAATAATAAGGCACCAAATTGGGGATCTGGCTGGCTATCTCAATTTCCTGGTCTGTCACAGCCGCAGGCTGCGGCTCCGCAGGCGCCCTGCTGATTACGGCTTGGCGCTGGCCTCCTTCCCGCTCCTGCAATCTGGCCTGGGCCCGCTCAATATAGTCTTGGGCCAAAGGGGCATAATCATCAGCGCCTATTCCGGCTTTGGGTAAGGCTAAAAGCAGGGCCACAACAAAGTAATATATGCTGATTATCCTAATCTTATCTTTCATCTTCCACCACCAATGCTTCTCGACCTAAAATCTTCCTTAATACCCTGATATCCCTCAAGGTATATTCACGCCACCTATTCACATTATTCCTCTTGGCCTTAGGAAAGATACTCTTGTTTTCGTAGCGAATCAGGGTCTGCTTAGAAATGCCTAAGACGCTGGCGACTTCCATAATTGTATAATATCTTTCGGGTTGGATCATATTTACCTATACTCTTATATTGTTTTACAAACTACTATTTAGTACCTTTTGATATACTTATATACTATTTACTTACTTTTGTCAAGAGTTTTTTAAAAAAAGGCCCAAGGCCTGTTTTTTTAAGGCCCTGGGCCGTTTCTTACGCCAAGGGTGGTTTGCTCAGGCTAACTGGTGCCGGGACCCAGATTTGCACTGGGGACGCCGGGCTTTTCAGGCCCGCGCTCTACTACCTGAGCTATCCCGGCAAAAGTCAACTAAGCCAATTGCTTATATCTGAACTAACAGAACTAACAAAATGATCAAAAATATTATCGCAAAGATATGATATGCCGCACTGTGGATTAGCTTATCCTGGAGCTCCATTCTATTCTCTTCAAGCCAAGGAATAAATTTCTTCTTCGAGCCAATCTCTGTACCCAGCCGCTGTTCCAGCTTTTTACCACTTTCAGGACTCCTGAACGCCAACAAATGAAAGGCCAATCCTGCCGCGGTAAAGACCATCAATAACACCTTTATCAGCTCTACGCCCAACCCTTCCATTGTCAAGCCCCCTTCCTTATATATAACACCAATATCGTAACGATATTATGTTGTTCATTATACAATAGGCCTGGTAAAATGTATAGTATTTATTTATCCCTTAAGATCCTCTGTAATAAACCTCTGCTTTATTTTATATCTGATTATTGCAAACTCCTTTTCCGCGCATTGATCGATTCCTTCCAGGCGCATTAATAAGTCCGGCGTTTGGCCGGGCGCGGATGATTTTTTGTATTTATCTCCTAAGGCCTCTTGGTAGCAATCGGCTACATAAGTAAATAATTTAGAAAACGCGTCTCTGCGCGCCTCTGATACCGGTACCTGATTAATAAAAAAATAGTCGAAAGACGAAGCCAGGCTTTTTAGGAAATGGGGGGTGGCAATTAACTCTCCTGCCATTGCCGCAAATTCATCTTGAGTGGCTAATTGCGAATTGACAGACAAGATCCTGATGTCTGCATAGGCCCTGGCAAAACGCTCCACTTGTTCCTGCTGATCACTAGATCTTGCAGTCGCAATCAGATATATATTTCGCCAGGATTTATAGGCTATCTTTTCATAGAGGATAGCTCTTCTAGGCAAATCTCTGCCTTCGGCAATACTCAATATATCTGCATCGGTTAAGAAATTTTTCTTGCTGATATCTAGGCCTTTCAATTCTAAAAAATAAAAAATATTGAAAAATAAATTAAGCGCTTGATCATAATAAGCATCCAAATTATGCGCTAACATCTCTAGCTCAGGATAGCTAGCCGCTGGAACCCGCAAACTAAAACTATCCCGCGTAAAATGCGAATTCAAATAACTATTTTTAAACCGTAATTCATGAAAACTAACTTCTTGGGCCCACGGCAGAGGCACGTAAACTGTCCTTTTATCTATTTTAGCGATATTTGCCAACAGATAACCCATATTTTTGGAGTCTGGGGCTGGTGTTAAATGAAAGAAAAGATTGTGTTGCTTCAAATAATTATTGATTTGAGTCAGGAAATCGCCTAAATCAGCTAGCGGCCATTGTTTTGCCTCTGAAATATTATTATCCATGGCAACCTGCTGTATTGTTCTGATGATTCCTTCTGATGATGGCGCGGCCTCAGGTAAATTATGGAAATAGTCGCGCAATTGAAGAACAAAGTTGCTTAAGGCGGGGTTGGTAATTTCTGCGGGATCGGCTAAATATCGAAAATATTGCTTTATTTTTTCTTTACAAATTCCCGAGGCTTCCTCCAGGCTGAGCTCTGCCGTCGCAACAGAAGCAGAGAAACACAAAATAATTATAATTATGGGGACACGATACTTAATTATGAGAGACACGATACTTAATTATGCAAATTTTTCCAAAAACTGGTTAAAGTTTATATAGTTAATATTTTTGAAAACTTTACCAGACGACTTTCCTCTATAGACAACAGAACCGCTAACTACCCCCCATTGCCGCTGCTTTCTTTCTAAAAGAGACTGCAACGGTTTGGCCATTCGAGGATGGGCTGTGTGCGAGTTCTTTATTTCCAAAAAATTTACTTTTTTATGTGCTCTGTCTTCGATAATCAAATCCGCTTCTAGCCCCAGATTATCACGAAAGTAGAAAAGCGCAGAGTCTTTATCGTTATGAGCAACTGCCTTGGCAATTTCAGAAACGATATAAGTTTCGAAAATTTCTCCTTGCAAAGGCCCTTTTTCCAACATTTCGATATCCCGAATGCCCGTCAAATAGCACGCCAACCCTGTATCGTAAAAATATAATTTTGGCCTTTTGACGATTCTCTTGCCCAAATTACGATGGTAGGCAGGAAGCAAAAAGACTACGTAGCTTGCCTGCAGTACTGAAATCCAGCTTTGAACAGTTTTTACACTAATACCTATTTCTTTGGCAAGCGTGCTAAGATTTAATGGTTGTGCTGTTCTGATCGCCAATAAAGAAATTAACCTTTGAAAGTCGCGCATATTGCCAATATTGGCTAAAGAACGCACATCGCGCTCTAAGTAATTCCTTAGATATGCAGCGTACCACTCCCTTGTACTTTTGTAATCGCGATTAATTAACTCCGGATAGCTGCCTGAAAGCATCTGCTTACCATGAAGTCTGTTGGGAATTTCCTGCTTTTGAAACGGAAGCAGCGTAAGCATTCCGATTCTGCCGGCTAATGTTTCGGTAATATCTTTCAAAAATGTAAATTGGCTAGATCCGGTCAAAATGAATTTACCGTAATTTTCCCGGTCATTATCGACTTCCATTTTGAGGTAATGGAATAGTTCTGGGGCTTTCTGTGCTTCATCAAAAATTATTTTGTTGTTATATTCGCCAATGAAACCCTTGGGGTCGGAAGTAAATCTCTCTATCAGTATCGGGTCGTCAAAAGTAACATAGGTGTACTTTTTCCCAAAGGCCTGCTTAAGCATAGTGGATTTACCGGACTGCCGTGGGCCGGTAATCGCCACCACCGGAAATAAAGAAAGGTATCTTTTAACAGTTTGCTCTATCTGACGCAATAAGTATCTCATGATTAAAGTATATCATACATTTTTTTATTGTCAATACAAAAATGTATGAAAAAAACAAAAAGCGTAACTCCAAGCAATATGTGGAATTACGCTTAATTGGTTGCAGCTAATCGGGTTAGCTGTTTGGCACTCCGAAAGCTAAAATGTGCGCTATTCGCTCACATTTCTTAACGCTTTCTTTGTGCCAATTTTTCTTCGAAAAATTGGCGGGGACGATGGGATTCGAACCCACGATCACTTGATCGACAATCAAGGGTCTTAAGCCGTGCTAGACGACGTCCCCTCAAATTTACCTAAGTTAATTTGGTACTGAGTACCTTAATTTTCTGGTGGGCGATACAGGGCTCGAACCTGTGACCTTTGCGATGTAAGCGCAACGCTCTAACCAACTGAGCTAATCGCCCCGAAGCCCCTGACCGCTAAGAGGCCTATAAGATAGCATAAAAGGATTATTCTGTCAACTAAGAGATGCCCTACTTGTCTGCAGTGATATCTGCTAATTGCCCCTCGCACTTTTTAATACAGCAACTAGCTGTTCATCAATCTTTTTCCTTTGATGAGTATTGCGATAACATTCAATAAGGAATGATTTTACTTGTGTGCTTTTTGGGTTTATCTTTTCTGCCTTTTTCAGTTCCTCTATTGCCTGTTTATATCGCTTAAGGGAAAGATAGCTTTCTCCTAAAAATTGAAAAATATCACCATTTTTAATTGCTGGCATATCGCGGTTTTGTTTCATTAATTCCTTGAAGTCTCTAATAGCTTCTGCGTAACGCCGCATATTCTTATAGGTTATAGCCTTAGATAATTTCAAATCAAGTAATTTCTTGAAATCCTCTTCTTTATAATCCGATATTTTTTCTGCTGTTGCTATATCTGCGATTATCTTTTTGTTCTCCTTACTTGAAAATCTAATTAGTTTCTCGAGTTTACTTTTAGGTATGCTTTTTCGTTCCAATATATAATTACCTATAACTAAATAGTCCAGCTTCATTTTTAAAAAGGCCTCTAAGGCATCTTTGGGAGTTTCAGCTAATGGCTCATTTTGACTGTTGAAAGAGGTATTCAGGACCAAGGGGATGCCGGTTATTTTTTTAAACTCATTTATTAAATCGTAAAATTTATCGTTATCTGCTTTGGTTACGGTTTGTACTCTGGATGTGCCGTCAACATGCATTACGGCCGGTATTTTACTGATTTGATTTTCCTTTGCTTTAGCGACAATCAGCATAAAAGGGCTGGGGGTATCTAAATCAAAATAGTTTCTGCATTCTTCCAACAAAATACTTGCAGCAAACGGCCTGAACAGCTCCCTGCCCTTTATCTTATTAAGGGTATCTTTGAATCCGGCATTTCGAGGATCGGCGATAATGCTCCTGTGGCCCAAGGCCCGAGGGCCAAATTCAGATGCTCCCTGAAACCATCCTAATGTTTTTCCCTTGGCTAGATGCAAACCTGCTCTGCGGGCAATGTTTTTACACTTTTTAAAGTATTTTTTCGCTAGATTAAAAGGTCTATCTTTAAGACATTGTAACAAATCGTCTTCATCGTAGTTTCTGCCCAAATATGCGGTTTTGAGTACAAATCTTTTTTTCTTCCTGTAAACATGGTGCCATCCATAAAAAGCAAGCCCTATGGCTGTTCCATCATCCATGCTTGCCGGCTGAATAAATACATTTTTAAATTTAGAATGTTTAAGAATTTTTCCGTTGGCGCTGGAATTTAAAGCCACCCCTCCGGCAAGGCAAAGATTTTCACAACGCGTTTTTTTATAACTATAGTCTAATATACTCAACAGTGATTTTTCCAACTCCTCTTGGGCCTTATAGGCTAGATTTTTGCCAACTGTTGTCAGAGACGACATCTTAAATGTAACACCACTTACGCAAGCATTTATAACTCCTTTAGTTTCATCTATCTTTAAACCAAGCTTTTTGAAAAAACGATAGATATCGTTTTTTAAGATAACGGTATTTCCGTTATGTGTCTTAATAAGGTCGGGGAACCCGCTACTCTGTCTGCCATAAGCTGAGAGTCCCATTAATTTACCGGCATTGCCCCAAAAGGGGCTTTGCGCAAACTCAAATCCATTGGTGAAATAATCATAGAACAAGCCTAAAGAAAGATCATCGGTTGTACCGAAATATTTATTGATTGTCTTAATCTTCGTACCATCACAAAAATATATTGAGTGCTTTTCATAAATTCTTGGATAAGTCTGAATATGGGACCCCATTTGGTCGACCACTAAAACAACGGATTTTTTAAACGGGGAACAGTAATAGGCGCTCAATGCATGTGCTAGGTGGTGACCGGGAAACGGCAACTCAATTACTTTACTGCTGTCCAGGACCGGTATTTTTTGTCGCGCTTGATTCGAAACCGGTAAAATAGATCTGCCGACAACAATCAAATTTATCTGCTCAAGCGTAATCCCTTCTTTCCTCAGGCAATAGGTAATCGCTCTCATGGGAAGTTCTGTATTCTCGCCTAACTCGTTGCCTAGTATCCCCCTGGAATATTTCCGCCTGTCTAATCTTTCATTAGCTATAGCACAGGAAATGCTACCGTCTCTTAAGAGACACGCGCTGCGATCATGATCAGACATATTGATTCCTAAGATATAGATAGGCTTTTTCATTTTTTACCTTACCATATTATATCATAGAGGTTAGGAAATTTAAACTCCAAAAAGACAATTACACCTTGTTTTCCAAGCAGAAATATATTAGAATATAGCCGATGAAGACGATGAAAAAAATTAATCCTTTAAAGATAAAGATATTATTAGGCCTGTTGATTATAGTGGTCTGCCTCGGCTATTCACTATTTCTGGCTCAGATAGATTATTATGTAAACTGTGTCAATGATTACAGGCATATCGCCACACCTCTTTTGAAAGGGTATGCCCAGCTGAGAGAGGGACAACTAGGTGATTTTATTGCTGATATGTTCGGCCACCATGACGGCTTTCCAAGAAAACCGGCATTTGTCGCATATCTGACGGCATTGGTATCTTATATCTTCGGCTTGAATAAAGTAGTGATAAGTTCGCTCCCCCCGTTGTTCTACTTGATTCTTATCTATTTTACCTATAAATGCGCAAAGGAGATAGACTCAGAAGAAGCCGGCCTGCTATCGGTTTTTATCCTGGCCACCATACCGGTAATTAGCAACTACTCCAGGATGATATATCCCGGATTTTTCGGAGTGGCTTTGTATATGGGGGCGCTCTATTATATGTTGAAGTCAGACTATTTTCTTAATATATTCCCTTCTCTGCTCTTTGGTTTATTTACCGGATTCTCCCTGGTAGCCTATCGCTCTATGTTACTGCCCATTCCTCTGTTATGGCTGCTTGCCACAGCGGGGGCTGTCAAAAGAAGAAGCATTTCCTCACTTAAAGGCTTTATTCTTTCGCTTCTGGCCGCGGCTGCAATTTCAAGCAAGTTCCTTATAGGTTATTTCAGGGCTTATGGCTGTTTTGTTGATCTTAGCCAATACAGCCCCGCCAATGCTAGTAGCCTACTTTTCAAGAAATTTTTTCTTCATTTGAAGGCCTCGGTGCATCTTTTAGGACTGGACAATGTGCTAATATTCTCTTTATCGATCCTGTTTTTTTGCATCTTCTGGCCAAGAGAAAAGAAGATGTTGAAAGAAAAAACCATTTCTTTTCTACTGTTTTCGATTGGACTTATCTGTCTTTTCTTCACGCTGTGCTTTCTGGCAAACGTTTATAACGCAAAGGCATATATTAACTTAAGACATTACATGGTTATCGCTCCCCCCATGGCGGTTATAATGGGTATTTACCTAAGCAAGAGACATTGGCTGATAAGGAACGGGGTTATCTTTATTAAAGGAGTTCTGTTGCTCAGCCTCTTGATAATGGTCATTCCCCGATTTCGCGGCAGTAAGATTATCAGGCCTTTTTTGAGATATCACCATTCCAGCCCGTTTAAAAGGAGCGGGTGGTGGCGCGATTCTCTGCGCGATTATTTTAAGGAAGAGATTGGCAAGGGAGATATAGTCGTTATCAAGCCACCCGCCGAACCCCACGGCTTTCAAAACCTATACTGTCTTAGCGGCCGGCTGCAGCTAAACGGAATCGGCAGAGTTATTTCCTCCGCAGACGCTAATCCTTCGGCGCTTTTTCTGGTCTTTACCGGCCTCCCCTATCAAAAGGAAGACTACCCGACCAGGGAAAAACAGATGCAGAGATTCCCCGATATGAAGGAGAGTATGTTCGACATTGAGGCGTTCATAAACGAGAGCATCATAGAAGAGATAGGCACTGACCAGAAAATAAGCGTTATACATAAAGCTTCATATGAGAGTTTTGCCTTATTTTCTAATGCGGATATTGTCGCAAAATATTTAAGAAACCTGAACTTTAAAAAGGCCTGGTCTTTTAAATACCTCCGGACAAAGAAGACGACGATGTATAGTGTAGGCCTTAAGTGCGTAGAAGGTATTTCGGAATTAGATAATGACGATAACTTTAAAGGATGGAGAAATGACTGGCAGTTTCTGCGCAAGGCGCGGGAGTAGTCAGCATCATGTCTGCTTGATGTATAGTTGTCTGATCGCGGTAAAGGTCTTAAGATGCTCCTTGCTTTGATAGTCCGGATAAGTCCAGGGCCAGGCGGCGAAGCCGCCCTGATGAAATTGCAAGGTCACTTCGGCAAAAATACCTTTATCTAAATAAATCCTGTGGGCGTAATTTTTGCAAGTAGCCAAAACCAGCTTAGCGGCGGAGATATACCCGGGATCCAAATTAATGCTGCGTTTAAGCTGGGCTGACTTAGGGCTTAAGCGGGCCTCTAAACGGTTAGTATATAGTTTAATCGCGGCTAGCTGTCCCGGGTCAATTAAATTCGCAAAGCTGAAAAATTGACGCGAGAGATTCGGGCCCATCTCGCTGGTGTAATAATCGGTAGAATTAAAAGGTCCGGGCTTGCTTTCGAAATCAATCGGGCCGAATTTCTTCTTTAATCTTGTTTTAGCTTGAACTAAAGCTCTGGCTTCGGATGTAATTGCTCCGACAACTAATTTTACCGGCGCCGGCACTTCTGCTTTAGCCATCTTTGATCAGGTCAACTTGCCTAATAGCTGCATAGAAAAGGCCATTACAAAAAGCGCTACGGTTTCTATTATTCCCAAAACAACGATATAATTGACAAAGCCCTTGCCGGTTTCCCCCATCGCGTCTGCGGCTACCGCGCCTGCTTTGCCCTGCATCAGGGCCGAAAAACCGATGGCTATACCGCTTAATATGCCGATGGCCCACATATAATTTCCCTGCGCGGCAACCTCAGCGACCTTATTCATCACAATCATCCCATAAATGGTTTGGGTTAAAGGCGCGCCGACGAATGCCACCAACATAAACGAAGCGGCTTTATTCTGAGCAAAGGCCTTCTTCCAGGCCCCGATAGCGGCCATACCCGCGGCACCTGAGCCTAAGGCCGAACCAATAGCGGCAAATGCCAACACCGCGTCTATTCCCAACTGTCCTGATAACCCCTGCATAACAATTCCCTCCTGTTTATTGCTACTTATCGCTTTTGCGCAACGGCTTGTAAGCAAACCCTTGCCATTGCATGTCCAGGTGGCCGGAGAATTCCAGCACGTTCAGTCTAACTCCATGCACCAAAATAGACATCGGCGCAAGCAGTATGTTTAACGTATGGCCCAATAAAAGGATTAAAGATGTTAATACGGCTCCGAGAATAGTATCAAAACCAACGTCCAGGGCCATGTTATTAAAAGCATCGGCCACCGCCACTGTGGCTAAGCCCACTGCAAACAAACGAACGTAAGAAACCACATCCGTAAAACTATTTACAAAATTTAACAGCAGATTGCCTAATCCGGCAGCAACGCCTTTAAACGGGTTTCTGTTTGGGCTGGCAAAAAGTACTACTAAAGCCGCCCCGACAAGAAAAAACCATTTGCCCGGATCAGGAAAGAGATCGCCTAATACCAGCATCTTGGCCAGAAAAAAAGCGCCCCACAATATTAAAATCCAGCCCAGCTCAGCCAGGGCGGAAAAAGAGGGCAGTTTAATTACCGCCCGCCAGGCATGGGCAATGCTTAAATGGAGCGCGCCAATAAAGAAACAAATCGTCTGAATATTCTTCTCTTGCCGCAAGGCGGGTAATAATGGTTTTACCGACTGGGGCAACCAGGCCTGGCCAAAAAAGGTCCCGGTCAAGGCCCCCCAAATTAAGGCACAAAAACTGGAGATGTAAAAAAGAGTAAACACGGATTTATCCTGCAGCTTATTGCCCCATTTCCTACGGGCAAAAAAGGTCAAGCTCAGAAAGACCAGGCCAATTCCGGCATCGCCAATTAACATCCCAAAGAAAATAGAAAAGAATACCAGGAACCACAAACTGATATCCAACTCTTTATATCCAGGAATTATAGCCAGGAACTTAAGCACCGGATTGATAATAGAGACCCAGCGCGGATTGCGGATGAGGGTAGGCACTTTATCCTCAGGGCTAGGATCATCAATCTTAATTCCCCAGTTTCTTGCCCGGGCAGTTTGCTCTAAAGCCTTAAGCGCATCATCAGGAATATAACCGCTCAGATACATTATCGTCCCGGCTTCTCCCATTCCTTGAAGCGCCTGCTGAAATTCTAATTTTTCTTCCAGCCCAGCTCTAACGCGTAAAAATTCCATTCGCAAGCTGGCTATTTTGCGCATCTCGCCTTTAATGACTTCTATCGCCCTGGCGTCCTCGGATAACTTATCCCGCATTTTTTTCAAGCCCATTTTTGGCAACGGAATTTGCCTAAAGTCAAGAGTAAAGTCTTTTCGAGCGATCAGGGCACAACTCACCAGATCTTTGACTGCGGCTATTTTTTTTACGATAAACCGGCTGGCCAGTTTTTTAATCTCTTTTGAGGGAATCTGATAAAGTTTAATATAGATATCCTGGCCGGTTAAGGCCCGGACCTGTTCCGGATCAAAATCTCCCCAAGCCTGGTATTGACTAATCTTATCTTTTAAGGTAGTGGCATAATCTTTAAGCTGGCTCAGTCTATTCCGCGAATCGATCAAATGATGGGCGGTAAATTTCCAGTCTCGCAATTCATCAGTTGGCTG
The DNA here is from genome assembly GCA_042571705.1 of Candidatus Omnitrophota bacterium. Taxonomy (GTDB): domain Bacteria; phylum Omnitrophota; class Gorgyraeia; order JAFGHF01; family JAFGHF01; genus JBHPFV01. The sequence goes on along the minus strand of JBHPFV010000011.1, from coordinate 960 downwards.
AAGATTAGCCCGGCCTACAAACTCTTCTTGAGATAAAATCTGAATGGCTGCATTAACAAGATTGATCTCTTCCTTAGCGGCTGCGATGTCTTCTCCTTGAGGCAGACGCTGATGTTCCACATGCAGCAAACCCAGTGTACCTAAATTTTCTATAGCGGAAGCGCTGTCTTTAGACTGCATCAGAATGGTTGCTTTTTTCATCGGCACAATCATTTAAGCTACTCCCTGGAGGATCAATTCTTCAATCTTTCTTTTGGCGATCTTGCTGCGACCCACGGCATTGGCTATCTGGTCCCCGATATAGATCTTAATCTGGCGAATGGCTTCTTCGGCTTCGGGAATCTTTACCTTTTCAAAAAGATTGACCCGCTGTGTGGTAATCCGCAATTCGGATCTTAAGATCGCGGTCGCTTCTTCGAAGATCCGGATCTCAGCACTTAGTGAAACAATTTCCCGCAGGGCCTTAATCGCCGCCTCGACCCATAACGGCATAATAAACAGATCGTATTCGGCAAGATTAAATTCCGCCTGTTTGAAAACCGGCACATTAATGCCGGCGATATTTCGCAAACCCCGCAACACTTCCTTAGGCTTAATCCAGGGACCAAGATTGACCTCTGGTTCAGCCAATAGCCCGGCCCAGACCTCTGCCGCTTGCTGTTTGGCCGCCTGATCAAGTCTTTTCTGTTCGGCGATCAGCGTCTGGTGGATGATTTCAATCTGTAACTGTTGTTTCTTAAGTTGCAAGGTGGGCAGGTAGCGCCGATATTGTCTGAGGGCGCCTCTTTGCCTTTTTAACTCACCTTTAGTCAGCTTGATTTTCATTTTTGCGGCCAATATTTCTTGATCATTGATTTTTTGATGCCGGTCTCCTCGGGCGTAAAACAGCCGGCCATAATCTCCCAACCTAAATCCAAGGCTTGCTCCAGCGGGATGTTGACTGTCAGCGACATCATCTTC
>JBHPFV010000010.1:0-42811 GCA_042571705.1 Candidatus Omnitrophota bacterium | reverse complement strand
GTGATATTTATAAATTTCAAGACAAATATAAAACTGAAATAGCAAATTGCTTAAAAGTCAGTTTAAGCGCAGCATTTAATAAACTTTCCAATGTTTCTTGCAGTGATTGCTGGTGTGCCCCACGAATCGAAGCTCATTATTTGCTCTCGTTTGATTGGAGTGCGTTATGGAATGCTATCTGGTTGTAACTTATAATGATTTTTGAGGGTAGTTGAATAAAATGCACTTGAAAAGTAAAATTCGCTCAACATATCAATTGGCAAAAGTGAAGTTTTGTAAGAACAAGATCCCGGTAATCGTTCGTTGGGATTTAACTGCTCGCTGCCCGTTGAGATGTAAGTATTGTCGGATCTGGGAGAAAAATATTAAAGAATTAGATACTCTCAGGATTTTTAAGCTTATTGACGAGATGGCGACAATCGGGGTAAAAAAGATTTCCTTTTCAGGAGGAGAGCCTCTACTCAGAGATGATATCTGTGCAATTGTAAATTATGCAAAAAGAAAAAAAATATCTCCAGAAATGAATACGGCCGGATTTCTTTTTCCTGAGAAAGCAGATCAACTGAGGCAACTGGACTTACTAAAAATAAGCCTAGATGGTCCTCAACCTATTAATGATTTAGTGCGCGGAAACAAAAGGGCGTTTAGCTGGGCTACAGATTCCGCCAAGTGGGCAAAAAGAAATAAGATAAATTTTGTCTTTTGCTGTACCCTCACAGGCTACAATGCCGACTATGTAGAAGATGTGTTAAAGCTGGCTGAGGATTTTGCTACGCAAGTTAGATTCCAACCTCTTAAAGACATCCGCTATTTAAAATACAGCAATTTTGTGGATAACAACGACCCTAAGCTTATTCCTTCGAGAGCACAGTATAGAGCAGCTTTAGACACACTGATAAAATATAGCCGCAAGAAGAGCCCAGTATTATCTAACAGCCATCAAGCGCTACGACATATTTATAATTGGCCGGAGTATCCAAAGCTAAAATGTTGGGCAGGCAAGCTTTTCTGCATGATCAACCCCGCAGGAGAAGTTTCACCTTGTGACCGTCTATTTTATAAAGCAAATCTGCCGAATTGCGCGGAAATGCCTTTTGAAAATGCAGTTAAGAATTTACCTGATTTACCTTCTTGTGATGGTTGCGGTTTTTTGGGATCGCTAGCCTTGAATTACTTAATGAATTTTAAATTTGATGCCTGGTTAATAAAAAAAATAATGACATGAGAGAAATAAATATGAAAAAAGTTTTATCCACAATCCTTGCTTTAACATTTTTAATAGGCATAGCGTTATTTGCCTATCGCGATTGTTTTTTTAGTCAGGATGGATTTGCCCAATATGATTCCGATTATCAGGTGCAAGATTTACCGGCAACTGAATTTCTTAAACTCCAGGCACAAGCCAATAATTCTTGTTTATGGAATCCTTTGATTTTGTGTGGAGTTCCTTTTTTTGATCATTGTGAAGTAGGTTTTTTCTATCCGTTAAATATCATCTTCCAAAGCTTACTATCGGCTGATATGTCCTACCGTATATCTTGCTTAATACATATTTTGTTAACTGCCCTAGGGCTCTTTATTTATGTAAAACATTTGACTGATAAGCTAAAGCCGGCAATTGTTGCGGTATCAGTTTTTATACTCTGCGGTCCTACAATGGCACTAATGGTAAATTGCAATGCAGATGCCTTGTTTACTTTGTCCTGGTTACCTTGGATATTATGGTTAACGGAGAAGTTCATCAATAACAGGAAGAGCAAATATTTATTTTTTATATCTCTTTGCCTGGGGATGTCTGTTTTGGCTGGCGAACTGCAAATGTTTTCTTATATGTTAATCTTCTATTTAATTTATCTAGCTTATGCAGTAAAAAGGAAAAACGTAAAGGGGAAGCCACTTATATTAAGAAAACTTTGTAGTAGCCTTCTTTGGGGGTTATTGATTGGGAGTGTTCAAATAATTCCTACTCTTAAACTGTCTCTTAGGAGTATACGTTTAAGAGAATACTCAACCGCTATTTCAGATGCATTGCCGTTGGACAGAGCAATCGACTTAATTTTTCCTGAGTTGATTTACTTTTATAACAATCCTGTAAATAATAGCTTTGTCCTTTACTTTGGTATATTGGCTATGTTTTTTGTAATCTGGTCGATAATCAAGGAGAGAAAGTTTATTGCTCCATTTGTAATAATGACAGCATTTCTTATTTTGTCTGCGTTTGGTCTTACTATTTATCGATTGTATTATCATTTTTTTCCATTTGCTAAATATGTCCATGGAGGAGAAGAAGCTATCTTTCCTGTAGGAATAATGGTAGCCGTAGCAGCTGGCTTAGGTTGGAATCAATTTCAATCAAACAGCAGGATATCTCCTAGATCAAAACAAATCATATTCTTGTGTTTGATAGTAGAGTGTATGTTATTGAATAATAGTTACATTAAAGGAGTTATTAGGCATAATGATCGGGCAAATCTTCACGAGGAAAAAAAGATCGTCAACATAATTAAGCAAGACTATCAACAAGAAAGGATAGTCAGGATTAAGAATAGCGGCTTGTTGTTGCCCAATGTATTGATGCCGGACAATATTTATGATGTTGAAGGCTTTTATCCTTTTGTAATAAAAGAATATGCAGAATTGCTTCAAGGTATTGACAAGAAAATGGTTTCCGGACCAGGTGGGCCTGGTAAAAACATTGACATTACAGATCTAAGTGACAAAAACAGCCTGGATTCCCCATTAATAAATATGTTAAATGTAAAATATATTATTTCGCCGCAGCACATTCACAGAGAAGGATATAAGCTATTGTACAATGGCAAGATAAAACTTTATGATAATCTCAGTGTTTTACCAAGGGCCTTTTTGTTGAGCAATTGGCAGGTAATAAAGGATAAGTCTGAATTACTGCTGCGGATTACCAAACCTAGCTTTAATCCCCTTGATTGCGTATACCTCGAAGAAAATCCAGCTTGGGTCCAAACAGAAGGGGAAGCAGCCGCTTGCTTAACTACAAGAGCAATAATTCTTGACTATAAACCAGACAAAATGGTTATTGAAACCTGCGCAAAGGAAAAAGGCTTATTGTTTATTTCAGATACCTATTATCCAGGCTGGCAGGCTTATCTAGATGGAGAACTAACTAAAATCTATCGAGCAAATCATGCCTTCAGGGCAGTTGCAGTGCCAAAAGGAAGGCATATCGTTACTTTTTATTATCTGCCGACAGTACTTAAAATAGGATCAATGATATCGATAGTTGCTTTGATCTTTGCGGTTAAGCAACTATTTGTTTAGGGCAAGATGAAGAGAATTTTTAGCATCAAGCATATTAATTGTTTGCTCTGGTTGTCGCTGGCATTGACTATAGCTGGCTATGCATATTTTTTTACCCAGCTTTCTATCCTTAAATACTTATCTTTCTTTTCTTTTTGTCCCGATGATTTAGCGATAAGCAATAACATACTTTGGCATAGCAGCAGGGGAAATCTATTCTTTCAAAGTATAACTGAATCATTATTTGATGTCCGTTTTCAACCTTTTTACTTAGTTTTAGGATTAATTTATAAAATATATCCAAATGTAGTTACTTTATTTGCTCTGGAGCATTTAGCTTTAGCTTTGGGAGCTTGGCCGATATATTTAATAACTAAGCGGCAATTCGGCGCCAGAGTTGTTGCACTGATATTTAGCTTAAGTTACCTGACGTCAAATCTGCTGCATCAGATTAGTTTTGTTGACCAAAAGCCGTTAATATCATTCGCCATAACTTTCGTGCTTTTTTCTTTTTATTGTTTTGAACAGAAAAAAATACTCCCTTTTGTTCTTTTTGGTTTATTGGCGATGAGCTGTAGAGATGAGGCCAGTTTTATTATCTGTATGTTTGGGTGTTATGCCTGCACAAAGCAGATGTCTTTGCGTTGGAAAATAACCCCAGTTGTTTTTGGTTTAGCCTACTTTATGTGCACCTGGTTGTTAATTATGCCGAATCTAGGATATAGCTTAGATAATAATCCCTATACCTGGAATTTATTCACCAGCAACCAGGCCGGTTATTCGTTTAGCAAAAGGTTCTTTATTTCGAAACATCTCATTTATGCCAAGAAAATATTTATCTCGCCGCTGTTTATATTCAGCCTTTTTGCTCCCGAAGTACTGTTGATCGGTCTACCCAGCATAATTGCGATTCAGCTTTCGGTGGAAAAATATTTTGTCAGCCTGGAATCGATGCACCATTCGGCTTTTTTGGTGCCGGCAATTTTTTTGGCTAGTGTTTACGGCCTATGGCGCATAGCCAATTGGATTTATCGGGCTAGGGTCATCTCCCAGCGACTTTCTCGGCAGCGTTTATTTACACTTGTGTCCGGCCTATTTTTCGCCTATCAGTGTTTATCTAATTTTGGCCAAAATATATTACTGCCTCCCGGAGGTATCGAAAGAGGCCTGGAAATTGCTGATCATAGTTTTATCAGGACAAGAAATATGTACGATCATATTTTTTATAAACAAGAGCAAAAGGATAAGCTGGCTTGGGAATTTATCGCTTTTATACCTGAACAAAGCTCAGTGGCCACGACCACGACCTATTTACCGGCCTTATCCGCAAGAGATAGAATCTATCACTTTGGCACAGTCAGGGATATTCACCAGCGCAGCGGTCATGATCTTGAAGTTGACTATGTCTTCTTAAACAAAAAGAATGATTATTTGGGATTTGGTGGCAGGGAATTAAGACATCGGCAAATAATAGAAAAAATACCTGTTTTATTAAACAGCGGTTACATCGTAATCAAAGAGGATAAAGAGTTCATTTTACTTAAGAAGACAATCAATGAATAGAAGACCTAATTGTCTATTGCCAATAATATTATTCTTGCCTTTATTGTGCTATCTACTTGGTCTGCTTGTGCTTTCGAACGTATGTGGAAGTAAATTTAACGAAGTCAATATCTTTAATTTGCCCCAGGAGTCAGGGTTAATAAAATTATTACTTTGCCCTCTAGTGGCCTTATCTGGTTTGCTTACCTTATTCATCTGTCCTGGATTGGCCTGGTTTATCGGTTTTGAAAAAAAAATGGTTTTAGGATTAAGAACATTTATCTACGCCTTTCTAATTAGCTTAGCCTGGGTTGAAGTGATTGTGGTTGGATTGCGCAGTATTTGCCTTGCCGGCATAAATAGAGCTGATTTTATTTTGGCTATATTCGCAGTTACTTTGCTAGGTAATATTTTTGGCTTTTTCAGGAAAGGCCAGGCCTATTCTGTTAGTTTAATAAAAATAGACTTTACTCAGCTAACCATCGCGGCAACGTTAATTTTTGTAATCGGATTATTTTTTGTTTCTATGTCTGATAAAATTTTTGTTGAAGATCTGAATAATGATGGACATGAAATATTTTGGCATTCATTATATTTAGCCAAAGCATTGCCTTATACCAACCTGCCCGAAGTCGCCTATTTAAAGCTAATACCAACAATGAGCTTTATTCTGCTTTTTGGTAAAGCCGTAGCTAGTTTAAGAATTAGCTACTTCTTCTATTTAGCTTTAATCTATATGGTTGCTGGAAGTCTTATTAATGCAGGTCAACAAGGCCGTAATCAGAAAACTTGCTTTATCCTAATCGGCCATCTACTGCTTTTTTCTATATTTATGTTTTTTCAACCTTATGCAGAGCCCTATCACGTAGATTTAGTTACGGTTGTTGCTGATCTACCTTTTTTGTTATTAAGTCTGTGTTTGGCATATACCTTGATCGAAAAAAGATATTCTTTAAGTGTAATTACTGCGGCTCTTCTGCTTCAGTGTGTTCATTACGCATTTGTGATGTTAGTTTTGATATTATTGAGTTATTGGTTTTTTTTCAGAGAAGAAAGACAAACTACAAAACCGTTTTTTTTAAAGATAATAATTTTGTTGGCAGTTATGCTACTTTTATTTTTGTTACATGCCCGCCAATACGGCTATTTGGGCGCTTGGCCGGAAGCTATCAAAATAGGCTTACTCAGTCATTTTTTTGGGGTAAATTTTTCAATAAGACCAATTGATTTTATAGCGGAATATAGCTTATTAGTTGGAGGATTGCCCATTTTAATGATAATTTTGTTGTGGAAAAAAGACAAAGTGTCTAATTTCGTTTGCTTAGTAGCTTCGATTTATTTTTTGATTTTGTTATTCAGTAAACATAAGACCGTACACACATTAACGCCGATTGCCTTTTTGCCAGTAATCGGATTTTTGAGATCAATTTATTTTTTTGATGGCGGCAATATTCCGGTAAAAGCTCTTAAGGTTTCTCACGCTATTATCTTAATTATATGTATTGGTTTGCTTTGGCCGCTTTCCTATCAGCCTCATACACAAAGACGGGATTTTTGGAAAAAGAGCCAGTTCATTTACCCCAATGACATCGTTTACATTGATAACTTTGTCGAAGACAATGTAAAACAAATCTTTTTGACTGAGCGGCTGGGGCATATATTTAGCGGTACCTGGGAACTGTACTCATTTATCTCTGATTCTTTTTCCCCGCAATTCGATTATTATTTTACTGAAGACATAGGTTTACTGCAAAATGAACTTAAAATTGTTGCTCACTATAATGACACATATTTTTTAACACGAAGTTTGCCGATGCTTAAAAAGTGGCAGGACAAAAGTATTCTCAGTGTCGAAAAGCGATATGTAAATTTTCTAAAAATTTTACTGGACAAATAAATATGCTGCTGGTGTCAAATTTCATTATCGGGCTCCTATTCTTAAGTTCATTAATCGACTTTCATCCATTAGCCTTGGGATTACTTCTGTGCTTGGTAATTTTCATCTTGCCAGGCACGGTTTGGGCAAAGGCCTACCTTAACCGAAAAGATAAATCTCATTTTGAATTATTATTTTATTGGCTAATATTATCTACCTTGGTATTAATTATAGGAATTGCTGTCCATAGTTTTGCCAATATTAAGATTGGGGCAAGGAGTTATGCTTGTTACCTATTTTTCGTCATTAATCTTACTTTTATAATTTTACATTTCCGGAACCACAAGGCTAGGGATGTCGATTGCAAATTACTTCTAACAAAGACTAACTCTAAATTTGGAATAATTGCTATACTGATTGCGTTTTCATTAATTCTTCTTTTTTATTATCTGGCTGTGTATGTCATTCCGCCATTACAAGATAACACACTTACTACTCAAGCTACAGCTTACGGTCTCAGCAGATATTTTATTCCCCGCACGTTTACCGACCGGTATATTGGCTATGAGTTTGCTCACCCGTTATTAATACACTTTTACACCGCTGGCTCATTTTTTTTATCGGAAGATTTGGAAAAGCTTAAGTATTACTATGATTATGCCGGTAAGGCTGAGGAGCTGCTGAATAGTCAGCCAAAAGTTGGTGAAGAAATTTCGATGTCGATCCAAGAATTCGGCAAGGTAAAGGTAAGGATCGACAAAATCTCAAAGGGAAAAATTTTCTTTGATAAACAAATTCCCAAAATTAAGCCTAACGGAAGATTAGCTCCTTTAGGAACTGATCAGTTTATTCGTGATAATCAAATTAGAGAAGATTATCTTCCGGTCTCCGACAGCCAGTTAGTTAATAGTCTCGACTATGATATTATAAAAAAAGGCAAATATTGGAGCATGGCCAGAGAAGTCTATGCCAAATTTTATCAACAGCCACATCTTTTTCTCAGCCGGATCCCGAACATATTTTTTAGCCTGCTCTGTTGTTTGGCAATTTATAATATCTTATTAGTTACTACTCATTCCAGGCAGATCTCCAGCTTAGGTGTGCTTTGTTATGTTTCCTTGCCTGAATTGTTAGTCAGATCAATCGCTGGATCCTATACATCAGTGACTATTTTCTCTATGTTGGTTATTACTTATTTTTATTTAATGCAAAAACACAAAGCAGTTTTTTTATCTGCGCTGTTTGCTGCCTTAGTTAATCATAAAGCAGCGATTATTCTGCTTCCGATAGGTTTAATAGAATTATATGAAAGGGGGATATTCAAAAGGGGGAATTTGTTTTATTTTGCAATTTTCGGATTCACAATAGGGACAGTGTTGTTTTGGAGCTACGGGATTATTGTAGATAAACAAGCTTTCTTTCTGGATCATTTTCGCTATCATCTTTTCAACAGGGTCTTTCATGTCTCAGAGCTAGGGTATCAGGGTTATCCGAGCATAAGCGAGTTATGGGCAGAATTTATTCAGAACATAAATCCGTTCTTAATTTTTCCTGCTTTATTAAGTATGATCGCAATCATCATCTGCAACCGAAAGAAAAGTTGGATTATATTTCCTATCTGGTTTATTTTGGGCGGGGTGGTTTTTTCTGTAATAGATTGGAGAAGCACTAAACACCTGCAGTTAATTGTCCCAGCTTTGGTTATATCGCTGATGATTGTTATTTCTAGAAGCGTTAAATTAAAAAAGGCCTGGCTTACTTTTGTTTTTTTGGGCATAATTATTAATCTAGCAAAGCTGTTATATTTCATTTCTTCGAAAAATTTGTTTATTATAGCCGATTATTGGTAAAGAGAATGAAAAAATCTTTTAATATTATCGTAGGAACAATTATTTTTTTGCTTGTAGGTTTAAGGTTAACTTTTTTGATCAATGCCCCTCTAATTGGTGACGAAAAGGAATTTTTGTTAGTGGCCAACTCTATTTCCTTTAATCCCGTTCAATTTAATTTACCATTAGAGCACCCGCTTATCCACCACCCATTGTTAAGTGTATATACTTTAAAAGTGGGAATAAGCATATTTTCTGAAACAAAGCTGGGAATTAGATTTTTTTCATTAGTATCTGGCCTGATGACTATTTTACTTTTATTTGGTTTTACTAAAAGAACCTTAGGTAGACCATATGCGCTGACTGCAGTTATCCTGCTTGGGCTTAATAGATTTCATATTGGAATTTCCGGCTTAGGAGTAGATGATGCTTTGTTATTATTCCTTTCCAGCTTGAGTATTTTTCTATTTTGGCTGGCATTAACTAATCAGCGGGCTTGCTATATTGCAATTGCTGGTGTATCCGCTGGCTTAGCTTATCTTACCAAAGAATCAGCCATTTTACTTTTAGGTTGCTATGTAATCTATTTAATTCTTACGCCAAAATATAGGGATTGGTTTAAACAGAGCAAATTTTACATCTTACTGTGTTCATTTCTCTGTACTATTTCGGTATATATTATTTGGATGCTCAAACACGGAACTTCTCAACGATTGATACAAGATAAGCTTTGGTCAAATTTAGGAATTGGTCCTTCGGGCCTTGGCTTTTTTCTAATAGAGTTAACCCGTTATATCAAGAATATCGATTTTCATGCCTTAGTCAGCTGGGAATACCCTACTATGCCGTGGATAATGGGTCTGCTGCTGTTGGTATGTTCAATAATTACTTATTTTAAATACAAAACAGAAATAGTTAGATTTATGAGTTTGATTTTAGGCTTGTTCGTTCTTTTTACAGGAATTTTAAAACAGGCAGAATTTTATTGGGCTGAAATCAGCCTAATTCCTGCCGTATATTTAAGCTCGATTTCTTTAGTTTCAGCTATAAACAAGTCGGTTTTGCTGAAAAAACTAGCTTTTGTCTTTTGTCTGGTCCTATCATTAACCAATTTTGTGTTTACCCTTAGCGCAAAGCAAGCTTTGCCTCCTGATCGTTTTGCAAACAAAGTAGACTATGATACTGATTTGATAGAATGGTTATATTTGAATGGAGAAGTCGAAAGAGGTATTGCTGAAGCAAAACAAGCCCAAATAATTTGCCCTAATGAAGTAAGAATTAAAAATTTATTAAAATTATTAGAAAGTAAATAGACCCGACTGATCAAAGGCGGTATTGCAAGAGAGATGTTATTTAGGATTATTCCTAGAAGAAAGATAAATTTGCAGTGGCAGGATTTAAAGGTTTTTATGCATCTGTTATTTAAGAGAGAACTGAGCCAAGGTAAATACACAGAAATTTTTGAAAAGGCTTTTGCCGATTACATCGGCACCCAGTATGCGCTTGCTGTTTCTTCCGGTAGAATCGGATTGCGTCTAATCTTAGAATCTTTAAGATTAGATCCGGGAGATGAAATAATATTACCAGCTTTTACTTTTAATGCCGTTGCCCAGGCAATTAAAGACAGTGGCCTAGAGCCCATATTCGTTGATGTTCACCCGGAAACATACAATATTGATCCAGATCTTATAGAAAAAACAATTAGTCCAAAAACTAAAGCGTTAATTGCTACGCACATATTTGGTGCGCCTTGCGATATAAGTAAAATAGTGGAAATTGCAGGGAGAAATGGCTTAGTAGTGATAGAAGATTGCTGCCAAGCAATAGGGGCAATGTTTGACGAAAGGAAAGTGGGGACTTTTGGATATTGCAGTTTTTTCAGCTTTGAGTCGATTAAGCCTTTTAGCACTTTCGGGGGTGGGGCAATTGTTACTAATGATATCAATTTAATTAAGAAAGTAAAAACTGCGCTCGCACAGTATCCTTACCCCCCAACGAAAAGCATTGTTAAGAGATTTATTTTTTCTATAATAGAATATTTTTTGACGCTGCGATTTGTGTTCGCGATTTCTGTTTATCCTGTTTTACTGCTTTCTTCGTTAACGGAGAAAAACTTGGTGGCGTTGTTTAAAAAAACTAAAAGCTCATTCAAAAGATTTGAAACAAGATTTAGCAATTTTCAAGCGCTAATTGGTTTAAGCAGGCTCCCAGATTTAGAAAAAAATAATTTAAGGCGTATTTCTTTTGCCCAACTTTTGGCTGGTATTATAAAAGGCAATCTTAAAAAGCAAAAAATTGTGCTGCGATCAAAACCTATCTTCTATAGTTATGCCATAGGCAGCACAAATGGACAGGATTTATCCAAAAAGTTGCTTGCCCATGGGATAGACGTAGATTGGTTTTCGAATCATGATTGTTCAGGATTTTGCATGGAGAAGGAAAGACATCCTGTAGCTCAACAGTTGCTCAAGACTCTGAGTCAGTTGCCCTTGTACCATGCGTTGAGTAGAAAAGATATAATCTATATTGCTGAAAGACTTAATAAAATAGCTGAAAACTAAGGTAAAATGCTCGTAACAAAAGGCATGGCCATAAGCTACAAGCTGGGCAAAGCAAAAATCTTAAAGCGCAAGGTACCTTTGTTTATTAGCTGGTCTCTGACAGATCGTTGTAATTATAGGTGTAAGTATTGTAATATTTGGAAAAAAGAAACCGCTGAGCTAAACACTGACCAAATACTTAGCTTAATAGATAAATTTTATCAAAGTGGTACTGAAGTAATCTCTTTTGTTGGTGGCGAGCCTTTACTTCGCGATGATATTGAACAGATTATCAGCTTCTGCCGCGATAAAGGCATCTATACTAAAATTACTACAAACGGTTCTTTAATATCTGCGAAGCTCAAGCAACTTAAGGATGTAAATTTGATAAAAATCACATTTAACGGACCAAAACACATTCACGATAATCAGAGGCATGATGGTTCTTATAACACTGTTTTAGCTGCAGCAGGATTAATCAAAAAATACGATATCAATCTGGGCTTTAATTGTGTAATCTCAAGAAACAATATTGACTATCTCGATTTTGTGTTGGATACAGCAAAGGCATTAAAGCTGCAAGTCTCTTTCCAGCCTTTAGAGCATCGCGGAGACTTTAGTGAGTATGTGAATTCAAGTTTTCCTAATCCCAAGAAATTCAAGGCTGCCATATCCAGACTTATTGAGAAAAAGAAGAAAGGGCATAGTTGCATTGCCAATTCTTTGACCGGATTACGTTATCTTTATAACTGGCCAACACACCAAAACTTAAAATGTTGGGCAGGGTTAGCTCATTTTAGAATAACATCTGAAGGCCGGCTTGCACCATGCGATAAACTTAACGACAGGGATTGCATTCTATTAAACCCTGAGTCAAAGTTATCAGAAATAATTAATAAAATCAAGCCTGTTTCTTGCCAGGAAAAGTGTTGGCGCAATACTACAATTGAGCTTAATAATTTATTATCCTTTAATATTTTTTCATTATTAAACTTAGAACATATACTTTGTCGTAAACCATAAAAACTTAGCTAAGTTCTTGAGGGGGGTGGGCGGTTAATGTATGTTATGCCTCGCAATAATGTAAATTTGTCAATTCAAACTATATTCAGGATGTTATTTGATTTTGGCTTAAGACCAAGAACAGGCGTCAATTATGTTCAGGAGTTTCAAAGGAAATTTTCTGATTATATTGGATCGCAATTTGCCGTGGGATTTTCTTCGGCCCGTGTAGGTTTATACATTTTATTGAAAAATTTAGACTTACAGCCCGGAGATGAGATAATCTTAAGCGCCTATAACTTTCCGCCAATATTGATGTTGGTTAAATTGCTAGGCTATAAACCGGTTTTTGTAGACATTAAAAAAGGCACCGCTAATATTGACGTGGATAAAATTGAAGAAGCACTTAGCTTTAAAAGTAAGGTTATCTTTGTCTCTCATATGTACGGCTACCCGGCAAATATGGAAAAGATTATGTTCTTAGCCCAGAAGCATAAATTGTTTGTTATCGAAGACTGCGCTCACGCCTTAGGCGCTAAGTATCAACAACACAGGCTGGGTGCGTTAAGTAACGCAGCAATTTTTAGTTTCGGCTATGGGAAAATTATGCCATGTTTCGGCGGGGGGATGGTCACCCTTAAAGATGAAAAACTTTATTATAAGCTTAAGCAGGCAGGGGATAACGAAAAAGACTATTTGCCGCTCAAGCCCTTCTTAAAAACATTATTTTTCTATTTCTTTACACACAAGAATATTTTTCCCTGGACGATTTTTCCTTTGATCAGGATAAAGCCCAGTTTAGGCGATCAAGCAATTAGAGAGGACAATCGGCATAATCTCGAAGACTACGCAAAGATTAAACTTGGTTTGTCAAAACTGCAAGCGAAGACAGGAATTTTGCAGTTAGATAACCTCGAAAAATATCTATATAAGAATAAAGCCAATGCAACCTTATTTGATCTTCTTTTCAACTCTAATCGAAACATAGAGGTAATAAAAAAAGAAGAGAATTCTGAACCAGCTTATTTGCACTATCGTTTGAAGGTCAACAACATTGATCGCTACAGGAAAGAGCTCTTAAAAAAAGGGATAGACACCAAAAGCGACTGTAATTGCACTCCCCATGAATTTGGGGCTTTGTTCGGTGAAAATAAAGAATTTAAATATGCTGAAGAATTAAAAAATTCAAACATTGAAATTCCCAATGGACCGGACTTATCTGAAGCGGATGTGGCCTATATCGCTCAAAAAGTCAACAGCGTTGGGGATTAAAAAATAAAAGCTATGAAGCTGACTACTAAGCTATCGGTTATTAATTCAATTTTTAAAATAAAATTATTCAATACAAATATTCCGATAGTGATTAGTTGGATGATAACCAAACGCTGTAACTATATGTGTAAGTATTGTAACGACCAAAAGCTGACAGACCAGGAGGAACTGGATACAAAACAGATTTTTTTTATAATCGATAAGTTGTCGAAGATAGGCACAAAGATAATCAGCTTAACAGGTGGGGAGCCGTTATTAAGAGAAGACATAGGCAAGATAGTAGATTACTGCGCTGAACAAGACATATTTGTGGGAATCAATTCCAATGGTTCGTTGGTTCGGGATAAAATAGCAGAACTTACCAAGTTAAACGCACTGAATTTAAGCTTAGATGGTCCGGAAGAGGTTAACGATTCCATTCGAGGCCCCGGATCCTTTAAGGCCGTAATCGAAGCTAGTGATATCGCTTACAGCAGAGGTATAAGAATAAAATTTTCCGCGGTGCTATCTAAACATAATTTGGACTTTAAATGTATAGATTATTTATTGGAACTGGCAAAAAAATTCAATACAACTGTATTTTTTCAACCAGCAGAGCAGAAGTTATTGAGGGCCAATGGAATAAATCCGCTGACCCCACCTGAGCAGGCGTATAAAGCAGCAATTAATTATTTAATTTCAAAAAAGGGACATAATAAGCATATCGGAAATTCAGTCTCAGGGTTAAAGCATCTTTATAGCTGGCCAAATCCAAAAAAAATAAAATGTACAGGAATGTTTAACCGCATAGATAATCAAGGCAACGTGATGGTTTGCCCTAGAATACAGAGATCTGGGAAAGGGGCAAATTTCCTGAGTACGGATTTTAAGGAACTATTTATGAAAAGTGATCCTTTTTATTGTGATTCGTGCTGCTGTGCCTCCCGAATAGAAATGAACTACCTATTTTCTTTAAAGCCGGATGTGATTTTTAATATGAAACAATCGATATGGTGGTAGAGTCCAATGAGTTATTTTACTTATCTTTCGATAGCTAAATCTTTGACTAAAGCAAAATTTTTTGGAAAAAATGCTCCACTAGCTGTCAGCTGGGCTGTAACTTATAGATGTAATCTGCGTTGTAAGTATTGCAGCTTGTGGAGTCAGCCAAGCAAGGAGTTGTCCACTGAGCAAATATTTACAATACTCGATGAAATAGGGAAGACAGACGTACAGTGGATATCATTTACTGGAGGAGAACCATTATTACGTAACGACATCGGAGATATTATTAATTACGCTAAATCCAAAGGAATTTTTGTAAATTTAAATACAAATGCCATTCTTATTGCTGAAAAATTAGATGCCATTGAGAATGCTGATAGCGTACAGATAAGTCTGGATGCTGAACAAAATATAAATGACTTGGCTAGGGGGAAGGGTGCTTATCAGGCAGCTCACAATGCTTTATCTTTATTGCGAAATAAAAATGTAAGAATAAAAATTCAAACAGTTTTATCTAAGCACAACCTGGATAATTTGGATTTTATCTTTGAATTTTTAAAGAAATTTCAGTTGCCAATTATCTTTCAACCGGCAACAACGAAATTGTTGGGCAGCGAACAAGCTAATCCATCTGTGCCAGAAGCCGGAAAATATTTCCGAGCCGTAAATAAGACTATCCGGAAGAAGCAAGAGGGGTATTATATTTCCAATAGTTTATCAGGGCTGAGGCATTTAAGATGTTACCCAAACGATAAAAAAATAGCCTGCCTGGCCGGTCTGATTAATTGCGATATAAAACCGGATGGCACTATGCTTGCTTGCGCCAGATATCCTGCTTCGCAAAAGAAGATAGACCTTCTACAAGTTGGGTTTATCAAAGGTTTTAATGCCTTAGAAGCTGTATCATGTAAACAGTGCTGGTGCGCTTCTCAAGTAGAGCTCAACTTAATTTCTTCTTTTAATCTGAGAGCTGTCTTGAATTTTGTTAATAATAATTATTCTAAATGAAAATCCTTTTAGTTAAACCTTATTGGCTGTATCCCTATAACTTGGGCGAAGATACATATAATCGCATTTGGCCGCCACTTGCTTTGCTTAATTGCGCTGCCCTTTTGGAAAAGTGCGGACATAATGTCAAAATTCTTGATGCTCATGCTCAACGTATCAAGCCCGAGAGAATGACGAATTACGTAAAAGGCTATAACAAAATTTTTATCGCTTCTTCCTCTCTAGACAGATGGCAGTGTCCAAATATCGAGATTAACTATTTTATAGAAACGGTGAGGAAAATAAGAAAATTGACAGATCAGGTTTATGTTATCGGGTATCACGGTACGGTTGAGCCGGAAAGGATTTTAGATTTGACCGGGGCAAAAGCGGTGATTAGAGGAGAGCCGGAATATACAGTTTCAGAAATTTGCCAAAATAATAATTTGTCCGAGATAGCAGGTGTATCTTTTAAAGTCAACGGTAAGATAAAGTCAACTCCACAAAGGGCGCCGTTTGATTTAAAAAATTTGCCTCTGCCGTCTTTCCATCTATTAGATTTCAAAAAATACTTTTATGAAATACTGGGAAGGAGTTTCGCTCTTTTTGAAATAAACAGAGGTTGCAAATTTAGCTGCCGATTTTGCAATAAGGTTATGTATGGAGAAGGATTGCGAACCAAATCTAAAGAACAGGTAATAGAGGAGGTCAGATTAGCTGTAGAAAAATATAATGTAAAAACAGGATATTTTATAGATTTAGATTTCTTATCTAACAGCGAAATTGTGCAAGCGCTTTGCGAATATTTAATCGAAAAAAAATATAAATTTAAATGGACTTGCCAAACCAGACCCGACTTGGTAAATAGAGAGATTTTAGAAAAGATGAAAAAAGCTGGTTGTCGACTAATCCATATGGGCATAGAAACAGGTTTGCAAGAATTGTCAGATTCTATAAATAAGCAGATTTCAATTAATAAGGTTAAGCAGGCAGTTAAGTTATGTAAGAAGATTGGCATCAGAACATTAATCTTTTACATGTTTGGTTTACCTGGTGAAACAGAAGAAGACAGGGAGAAGACTTTGTGTTTTATCAAGGAACTAGATGCCGATTTTATTTCCTTGCATAAGCTCACTCCCTATAAAGGAACTGATATCTGGAAAGATAGACTCAGGCTAAATCTAGATTTAGATAAATTTATCGGCAAGGCCTATGCACAATATTATTTAAGGCCAACCTATTTATTTAGATTGAATCTACCAATTGCCTTAGGCGGCCTGAGGTTATTCTTCAGGCGTATGGTAACTTTGAGATGAATAAAATATACTCACTTTCTGTTTACACCAAAGCATATTTAAAGAATTTGAAATCAAACAAGTTAAAGCGTTGCTGGACTGCAGTCCAACTTATGATATAATAAAGGCACATCGCTATCAGCGTAGAGATAGCTTTTACAGAATCATGCTTGCCAAGATATACGCAAAATTGGCAGAACTTGTATTCGGAATAAAGGTTAAGGACATTAAAGGAAGGGGGCCAAATCATGAATTCCTTCAAAGTAGGCATAATAGCGTTATTTTTGTCCTTAAGCGCTATCTTCTTTGCCCGTTTATCCGCGCAGGATGACGGGTTAAAAGCATATTATCCCTTAAGCGAAGGAAGCACCTGGGGTTATCAAATGAGCGATGGAGATGAATTCGTCATGGAAACGATAGAGGTCGGCCCAAGGGAAGCCCTTGGAAATATAGACGCTATAAAGCTGATCAGTCACATAGGCGGCAGACTAAGCGGCTATAAATATGTAACGAGAGATTTGGAAGGGGTTAAGTTATACAAGGAAGTTGAACTCCCGGACCAAACTTATACAGTAATCACTCCCGCGGAGATTATAATACCTTTTGACCTAAGTTCTAACGAAAAATATAAAAACACTTATTCAGGTTATGATGCCGAAGGCAACCTGTTCAGTGATGGCCAAGGGACCGTAGAATTAAAATTTGAGGGAAGAGAAAATGTTTTGGTTCCGGCTGGAAATTTTTCAGATTGCCTGAAAATAATAAAATTAAAATCTTGGCAGGGCAACAATGGAAATTTTTATGAAGCAAAAAGTATAATCTGGTTCGCTAAAGGCGTAGGTAGAGTCAAGGAAACAAAAGAAGAAATTGGCTATAGTGCTGAAGAAGGAACGACTTATACAGACATTAAAAAATGCGAATTAAGCAAAGCGGTAGTTAATGGTGTTAGTATAGAATGAAAATAGCGTTAATTCACTGTCCATTTCAACACAGGACTTTCTCTGAAAATCTGAAAGTTGTGGATGAGGAGTTTTGTCTTGCCCCACCGATAGTTTTGGCATATGTGGCGGCGATATTAGAACAAGCCGGGCATAAAGTCATAATAGTGGATGCTAATGCCCTAAGGCTTACCAAGGAGAAAGTATTAAAGATACTGCAGGGATTTTCTCCTGAAGCTATCGGTTTCCGGGCAGACACATATTGGTTTCACAAAGTAAGAGAATGGGCAAATTATTTTAAAAAGGCCTTAGGTGTCAAAATCATCGTTGGAGGCATCAATGTAACTTTATATCCCGAAGAGTCGCTTTCTTATACCTGCTTTGATTATGGCATAATTGGCGAAGCTAATGATTCATTACCGAAATTAATATCCGCTATAGAGAATAAGGATAAGGTAGATGGAATAAAGGGAGTTGTATATAGAAATAACGGTAAAGTCTTGTCTGCTTCCGTTTCCAGCAAACTTATAGATTTTAATCAATATCCTTTCCCGGCCAGACATCTTTTACCTAATCACCTCTATTATTCCTTTACTTCACAGCGCAAAAATTATACCGTTATCCTTACCAGCACAGGCTGTCCTTTCAAATGTAGCTTTTGCGCTATATGGAAACTTCCTTACAGGGAGCGACTGCCTAGAAATGTTGTAGATGAAATCGAAGAGTGTGTGACTCGATATAATGTGGCTGAAGTAGACTTCTTTGATGCCACTTTTTTTGTTAATAAAGAAAGGGTCCTGGCAATATGCGATGAGATATTAAGGCGTGGTATTAAAATTGAATGGTCGTGTAGGTCCAGAGTTGATGTCGTGGACGAAGATATTCTGAGCAAGGCCGCGCAGGCTGGTTGTAAGAAGATTTATTATGGCATTGAGTCCACTTCTGCCGAAGTGCTAAAAAATATAAATAAACAAATAACTAGGAGCCAAATAACCGAGGCCATAAATTTGACACATAAATATGGAATTGATACTTTAGGTTTCTTTATGATCGGTAATCCAGGTGATACTTCGCAGAGCATTTTATCATCAATAAAATTTGCAAAGCAATCCAAACTAGATTTTATACAAGTCTGTAGAACTATCCCTAAACCTAATACGGAGTTAAATAATCTGCTAATTGAAACCTGTAACACTGATTATTGGAAAAAATATATCTTAGGTCAAAGAGACGGACAACGCCTACCCAGGCCTTGGTCTGATATTGCGGAAAATGAGATCGAGGAATATACAAGAAAATTTTACCGAGATTTTTACTTTAGGCCTTCCGCTATTTTTCGAAGGATTTGCAAGTTAAAGTCATTTGAGGAATTTATTAGGTATGTAAAGGTGAGCTCAAGATGGTTGCTTTCTAATCCCAGCGATATAAGCAAAAAAAAGCTAAGCTCTTGACTTTTAGGGGTATTTTGTTATGATGAGGGTTAAGGAGTTTAAAATGCTAAAAAAGAACCGGGGGGTAGCTTTGCTGATAGCGCTGACTTTCATTTTTCTGGTGGTGGTCTTAGGCGCGGCCGCGGTAATACTGGCAACTGGTCATTTTGGCACATCTTACCGGCAAATTCAGCGGGCCCGGGCCTTGTATGCGGCTGAGGCCGGGATGCAGCATGCCTTATATATGTGCCGCACCGGTGCCTACAATCTCAATGCCGCGCCCTTTACCGATTCCGGGGCGATTGCCATCAATTATCCTAGACCTGGTGCGCTACCAGATGAGGTCTATACGGTTGATATTGACGTTTACGCCGCAGGGAGCGATCCCTTAGGAGATGGCCACAGCGCTGCCCCGAACACTTACCCAATTATTGTCCAGGTAAACTTTTGATCTTATAACATTATTTGTTTAATTCAGCCCTACACCGAAGTGGTGTAGGGCTTTTTTTTTGGCTAAAAGCGTAAGAAAAAAACAAAGTAGAAAAATGCTTGACAAAGTAAATTTTTTATGGTATACGTAATTGTAAATAAGTTCAGGTAAGTTGATAGTGTCGATCTAATTTTCTCTGCGAGAGAGACAAAGGTAGACTCGTTTACCTTATTTAAAGGAGGCCTTGATGAGTAGGCTAATGGATGTTGATGAACTGGCCGCTTATTTGAAGCTTCAGAAGCAGACCATCTACAACTGGTTGCATGCCAAGAAGATATCCGGGATCAAGGTGGGGCATGTCTGGAGATTTGATAAGCGGGCCATCGATGCTTGGCTGCGTTCCCAAATCAGGGAGGCCAAGGTAGTAGAGCCAGAGCAGAAAAAGGCCGATAAGCCAAAAGGTCAAAAGAAGTGATTGGCATTAAACTCCAACCTACTACAAGTCTCTATATAGGGACCAAAAATGTTTATGTTGCCCAAATTAAAGGTACCCTCCTGGGCGCTCAGCTAGATAAATTTGGTCAGGTCCAGATTCCCGCCCCGGCCTCAGCGCAAAAACCAGAATCAGCCCAGCAGCGTTCTGAAGTATTGGTAGAGGCGATTGGAAAAGTTATGCGTGAAAATAACATTACCAGCAAAAAAGTGGTTACCGCTTTGCCGGGCAAGGATGTCTTAATCAGATATTTTCAGATGCCTCAGATACCTAGGTCAGAGTGGGAGACAGCGATTAAATTTGAGTCCAAGAAATATATCCCTTTTCGCATCGAAGAGCTGATGTGGGACTTTCAGGTGGTCTTACCCAAGGGCAAAGGAAGTAATCGGATGAATGTTACCTTTGCCGCGGTAAAAAAAGACGTAGCTAAAGACTACCTTGAGCTTTTTGCAGAGGCCGGACTGCAAGTGCAGGCCCTGGAGCCGGCGCCTTTTAGTTTAATGAGAGTCCTGGCGGCAACTAAGCAGCTGACCAAAAATAAACCCACGGCCATTGTTGACTTTGATCAAGGCATGGCCGACATTAATATTGTCAAAGACAGAATTTGTTTTCTTACTCGCGATGTTTCTTTGCCGCTAGAAGAAGAGATAGTCTTTGAAAATTTGCTGAATGAAATCCGGATGTCTTTGGATTATTACGAAAAACTCTTTCCCAGCGAATTGGTGACTAAAATTGTACTCTCCGGCGATTTAGAGCGAAAAGATTGGGATAGAAAATTAGAAGCGGAACTAAAAGTAAAGACAGAAAAAGTGAACCTGTCTAAGGCGCTGAATCTTAAGAGTGCGGCGCTTCCTTTGAATATGGCTGTGGCGGTTGGTTTGGGCTTGCGCGGCGCGGTCAGGGATGCGGCCCAGATTAATCTCTGTCGTCAACCAAGCCAGGTCGCCAAGGTTAGAATACATAGAGAGGTATTGCAGTTTACTCAGGAAGTGCGCCAGGCCATGGTTCGGGCGGTGATTTTTTCGGCTGCGGGACTTTTGATTCTGTATCTGGCGATGTATCGTACGGTGGCCTTGGAACACAAACAATTGCAAGAGGTAATTTCTTTAAGACCAGAGCTGAGCTTGCCGGTGGATAAGCTCTCCTACGCGGACTTGAAAAAGATGCAAGGTGAGCTAACCCAGAAATTGCATGCCTTGACCGCAATTATGGGTCCAGATAATCTTTGGACATCTATTCTTAATGAGTTGCCTAAGATAGTTTTCCCGGAGGTGTGGTTGACCAGTTTATCCTTTTCCGGGGATTCATCCAAGGGAAACAAGATCAAACGCTCCTTTAAGCTTCGCGGCCTGGCTTATCATGAAGATCCTGTTCAAGGGGTAGGGGTAATTACCAAATTTACTTCTGCGCTAAAGGAAAATAAAGAATTTTCTCGCGGTTTTGAACAAATAGAGCTGCTCTCGATGACTTCGGCCAAGATAGGTGAAATACAGGTAAAGCAATTTACCGTGGTTTGTGAAAATTAGCTGGATATAAAAATATGAAAATAGATGCATTCAAGGCGCCAGAGCGGTTAGTTTTTATACTGATTCTGATTTTGGCTTTTTTAATAGGTTATAACGGAATCTATGGAACGGCCCAAAAGAAGATCGAACTGATTAAATTAAAAACTATACAGGAAAAAAAGAAAAATGAGATTTTAAAAACCCTGGCTGTCATTGATGCGCGCTTAAGCACGTATCGAGAAAGGACTTTTTCGACAACAGATATTACGCAAGTGATAGATAAGATCTCAGGCCTGGCTAAGCAAGCCGGAGTCAGCGTAGAGACATTTAATCCCCAGACCCCGGCAAAGAAAACCCACTATACTGAGCTGGCTCTTCAAATCCCGCTGAGCTGTTCCTATCACCGCCTGGGCGAATTCTTCAGTTTATTGGAAAGTAACTCAAAGTTTATCTGGGTCAAACAGCTCAAGATGGAAAAAATCCAGGCCTCTGGTCAAGCAGAACCCCAGGCGCCTAAAATAACTATGAGTTTGAGTGGAATCTATTTGAAAAAGTGAGCCTAAGGTTGCTGAGTAAGGATCGATTTTATTTCGGACTGGTAGTTTTTTTCTCAATAGCTTGCTGCTGTTATTTGCCGTTCACAGCTGAAGCTGCTGTGCAACAAACAGCGGAAACAGCGGTTAAATATACCAGTCAAAATTTACGCGATCCATTTCGCAGTCCCTTTGAAGCCGGGGTATCTGTGAACAGCAAGCCGGGTCAGTCAAGTCCGCCTGGGGTAACGGTGCAAGGTTTAGTCTGGGATTCGCCGCACCCTCAGGCTATTGTTAATGATACAGTGGTGACAAAAGGGGCAATGGTAGCCGGCGCAGAAATTTTGCTGATTACTAAACAAGGAGTACATGTTTTATACGAGGGGCAGCAGTATATCCTCCGGCCGCAAATGTCAGGTAAGTAGAAAGAAGGAGAGCTCAAGATGTCCTATAAAATATTTATATTCATAACTTGTTTCTTATTCTTAATTTCCCCGGGAATTTGTTTGGAAAGGGCCGATCCAGACCAGCTGCGGCCAAACAAGACTAACAGCCTCCAGACACCCGGACCACGACGACTAATCTCGATGGATTTTCAAGATGCCCAATTAAAAGATGTACTCAAGGTCTTTTCCCAGCAGGCCGGACTCAACTTTATTGCCAGCGAGAACGTCAAAGAGCGCAAGGTTACCTTATATATGGATAAAGTTTCCGTAGCCGACGCCTTAAATACACTGTTGGAAGCCAGTCACTTAACTTATGAGCAGAAAAAAGACAGCCAGATTTTCGTGGTTAAGGAATGGGGCCGGCCGCAAGTTGAGACAGTGACTAAAATATATCCCTTGCAATATGCCAAGGTAAAAGGCTATGAGTTGACTGCGGCAGGGCAAAAGGAGGTTATTAAAAAAGAGCTGGGAATAAAAGAGGTGCTGGAAAGACTATTGAGCGCACACGGCAGCATTACTGAGGACCCGCGGACTAATAGTGTGGTAATCACTGATGTGCCCAGCCAATTTACAGGTATTGAGAAGGCGATTAGAGAATTAGACATCAAGCTCGCTCAAGTGATGATCGAAGTAGAAGTATTGGAGACTACCGTAGAAGCTATTGATAAGCTGGGCATTGAATGGGGTTCATCTTCCGCTGGCAATTTAGTTACCGCTGCCGGGGCAGAGCGTTCGGTGACTTATCCCTTTACTAAACCGCAAGAGATGAGCAAGGTCGGCCCGGCCGGAGATACTGATGATCTGCATTTGGGTTATATCTCGGCCACCAACTTAGGCGGGACCTTAGCCATGTTGGATAAGGACAGCGATACCAGGCTCTTAGCCAGGCCAAAAATCCTGACCCTCAATAATAAAGAGGCGGAAATAAAAATTATCACTCAGACAGCCGTGGCTAGTATAGACAAGATAACTGGCGGCGCCGAAGGTATCGGTACGCAGACAGTGGAGGCCGAACGGATTGAGACCGGGGTGACGCTTAAAGTTACTCCCCAGATTAATAAAGCTGGCGACATTACTATGCTGATTGAGCCCGCGGTAACTAACACTAAATGGTCGAGTTTTTTTTCCGGTACTTATGTCGACCCGCAGACCAGGAGTGTGAAGACCACAGTCTCAGTCCAGGATGGGCAAACCGTAATCATCGGCGGACTAATTAATATTGAAGACGCCAAAACTTTGCGCAAAGTCCCTTACTTTGCCGAGATTCCTTTTCTGGGTAACCTGTTTCGTAAGCAAGACGATTCTGTGGAGGAAAGAGAGCTGATTATTTTTATTACCCCGCATTTAGTTGGGGAACAACAGCAGGATTTAGCTGGTTTGTTTCCTGGTTCAACAAGGGCCTTCTGGGAAGGCGAACGTCTTTCCTGGGAGTCGGATAGTTTTGGCGTAAAAGAAAAGACCGTTCAAGAAGCCTTAGACCGTTTTGAGGATTAAAACTAAATGACAGTGCGCAAGTCACGTTTAAAATTAGGCGAGATCCTGGTTAAAGAGGGTATAATTACGGAAGAGCAGCTGCAAAAGGCGATCCAAGTGCAAAAACGCGAAGGTCGCAGAATTGGCGAAGTCTTGGTCAAACTTGGTTTAGTCAACGAAAAGGATATTGTGGTTACTCTAGGTAAGCAGCTGAATATTCCTTACGCCTCCTTGGCCAAAGGGCTGTTGGAGCCTGATCCCAATCAAGGTTTAGACCAGCTGGTGCCGGAAACCTTTGCTCGCGCGCATTGTTTGATCCCCTTATCCCGTAATCTGGATTCCCTGACCGTGGCCTTGGCCGATCCCTTAGACATGATCATGATGGATAATTTAAAGAAGATGACCGGCTGTGAAATCAATCCCATTGTCAGCAGCGAAAGCGATATTATCAAGGCCGTGGATCAATTTTATGGCGAACGGGATTTACTGAAAGAAGCGATTACTGAATCTTACGAAGAGAAACCTTTGGTCAAAGAGGAAAAACCAGCCGAAGATGAGCAGCAATTAAGCCTCGATATCTTGATTGCTAAGGCCGAAGAGGCCCCGGTAGTTAAATTGGTAGATTTGGTTTTACGCCAGGCGATTAAAGATCGGGCCAGCGATATTCACATCGAACCGTTTAAGGAGAAGATTAGCATTCGCTATCGTATCGACGGGGCGCTTTATGAGATTCCGCCCCCGGCCCGCCATTTACTTTTGGCGATTATTTCACGAATTAAGATTCTGGCCAAATTAGATATCGCTGAAAAACGCCTGCCCCAAGACGGGGCGTTTTTAGTCCGGATCGAAGAGCGGGCCATTGATTTACGGGTCTCGACCATCCCGACCGTTCACGGCGAAAAAATCGTGCTGAGGATCTTAGATAAAGGCCGTGTCCCTTTAGACCTGGCTCAATTAGGTTTTGAGGCCAAGGAGTTAGAAAATTATCGCCGTGCGATCAAAAGCCCCTGGGGCTTGATTTTTGTTACCGGCCCTACCGGATGCGGTAAATCCACCACTTTATATGCCAGCCTCAGCGAAATCAAAAGTCCGCACCAAAATTTGTTGTCTATTGAGGACCCGGTGGAATATCGCTTAGAAGGAGTTAATCAGGTCCAGGTTAAGCCGGAGATTGGTCTGACCTTTGCCAATGCCCTGCGGGCATTCTTAAGACAAGACCCGAATGTCATCATGGTTGGTGAGGTTAGAGATTTAGAGACCGCTCAGATTTGTGTCCGGGCTGCTTTGACCGGGCACTTGGTCTTAAGTACCTTACATACCAACGATGCCCCGACTGCTATCAGCCGTTTAATCGATATCGGGATTCCTGCTTATCTAGTCGCGCCTTCGCTGATTATGATCGCGGCTCAGAGGTTAGTGCGTAAGCTTTGCCCAGAATGCAAGGAGGCTTATGAGCCTTCCATTGAAGTATTAGGCAATGTTAAGCTGAATACGGAGCTGCTCTACCGGCCTAAGGGTTGTGAATTCTGCAATCAGACCGGCTATCGGGGAAGAATAGCCATCTATGAGGTGATGACGTTAAATGAGCAGATTAGGCAGGCGGTGGGCCGGGGCGCTAATTATCAGCAAATCAGGGCCGTAGCCGCGGAATCGGGAATGAAGTCATTATATGATAACGGGTTAAAAAAAGTAGAACAAGGCCTGACCAGCCTGGAAGAGGCCTTAAGCACCACTCTTGTTTTGGGAGACGCCTAACTTAAACTCGCCTAAAAGAAGCGCCAGAATTATCCACCAGAAGACGCATACCTCAGGCAGGAAAAAGCTGAATTCAATCAGATTGTGGATCAGGAAAAAAAGATGGGCGATGATTAAGCCGGCGAAGATCTTATTTTTGGCCAGGTTCTTTGATACTAAGTTTTTTAGGGATTTGGATAAGAACAGCAATAGGCTGGCTATTGCCACAATGCCCATTTCCGCCCAAATTTGTAAGTAGGAATTGTGGGTGAACTTACTTTGCACAAAGGGCAGATTGCCCAGGCCAACACCGCTTACAGGATGCTTGAGGATTACCGCGAGCGTGCCTTTCCAGAAGGTCAGTCTATTTTGAATCGAATAGGCGGAACTGGTGGCCAGTTCGGTATTAAAGCTGCGCAAGATAAATAACGACATAAAAGCCAACTGCAGGATTAATACTACCAGGGCGGTTTTTTCATTGATTAGTCCGGATAAGATCATGAAAATAAATAGCGCCAGAAAGATACTTAACCAGGCCCCGGTAGATTTGGTCAGTAAGACAGCGCTAATCATCAGCAGGATGGATAAAGATAGTAAAATATTCTTTAAATTCAGCCCGCTAAATCGCTGTTTATTATCTTGAATTAAATATCCCACAGTAACTGCAAGCATCATCATCAGGTAGCCAGCTAAGGCGCTGGGTAAGATAAAGGGCATGAACGCGCGCTGCCGGCCGATAAACTGTTCGGCAAAGGGATAGCTGATTTGATTTTTTTGCAGATATAATAAAAGAAACTCTGCGCCAAAATAAAACCAAACAATAGCAAACAGGCTGACCGCGCCAGCGGTTAAAATAAGGGCAGCTAAGATTTTTTGCCTTTGCTGTCGGTCGGCAAGATAGACGGCATAAAAAATAAAGAAGTAGGAGATAAACTTTGGCAGCTGCTCTAAACTTTTGTAACGATTTAAGGAAATAAAACTAGAGGCAATAATTGTCAGAAAGAAGATTAAAAGGAATTTCTCACCGGCAAGGCTTTTAGGGTCCGCCTTTTTTGATTTAATAAACAATAAACAAAAGGCGATTAGGCCAAGGGCATAATAACGATCAAAGGCAGGGTAACTTAAGCAGGGGATAAACGGGCGCGTAAAAATGAATATTAGGATTACAATCAACAACATATTTTAATTTTACATTAAGATGAGTGCTTGGTCAAGTAATTTAGTTTCGGTGATAGCGGTCAGCTGTAATGATCACCAGCGACAGCTTAAAGATTTACTGGAGAGTTTAGAGAGGCAGGCTTACCCTCAGGTTGAGCGGATTGTGGTCTTAAATAATTATTCCCCGGAGCTAATTGTAAATTTAAAAAAAGATTATCCGAAGTTTCAATTCTTATCCAATAAACAAAACTTGCTTTTTTGCCCAGCCCAAAATCAGGGGATAGGCTTGAGTCATGGTGAATTCGTGCTCTGTTTAAATGATGACTTGATCTTGGACGAAGGTTTTTTGGCCGCGATGGTCAAGGCGGCAAAATCAGATCCGCGCATCGGCATGGTCTCAGGCTGCATCCTGCGCCAAGACCGAGAAACCGTGGATTCAACCGGTCTATTTTTAGCCAAATCGCGCAAGCCGCTTGAGCGTGGTTACGGCCAAAACCTCAGGATGCGCTTCAGGAAGCCTGAGTATGTCTTTGGCGTTGGCGGAGCGGCTGCGTTCTTTAGACGCAACATGCTGGAAGAGATAAAGTTAGAGTCAGATTATTTCGATGAGGATTACGGTATATTTTATGAGGACTTAGACATTTGCTGGCGGGCGCAAAATAGAAATTGGCGAGGCTACTATACCCCCGCGGCCTTAGCTTATCATAAAAGGGGCGGCACAGTCCGGCAGGTTCGGCCGCGGCCGGCTTTTTTAGGCAACTATAACTTTGCCTGTTTAAGCAGAGGACTGAAACTGGGTTTAATTAAGAACCGCTACCGGACAATAATTAAAAATGACAGCCTGAAGTCTTTTTTGCTGAATTTACCTTGGTTTTTAGGCTATGAGTTGAGGCTATGGTTGTACTTAATCTTGTTTGAGCCAATCTTAGCTTGGTTAATATGGAGAGATTTGAGTTTCTTGAGCTCGGCTTGGCAAAAGCGTAAGATAATCAGGGCGCATTTTGCTTGACAAGGTATTATTTTCATGTTATTCTTTAACAATAATAATGATAACGAGTTGAAAACAAATTAATGCCGCGTTTTACCTATAGAGCAAGAGATGAACAGGGTCACGAAAGTCAGGGGCAGCGGGAGGCTGTTAGTGAAGAGGAGTTAATCTCACGCCTGCAGAGCGATGGACTGGTAGTAGTTTCGGTAACACAAAAGGCAGAGAAAAAAGCACACCAGGCTATCAGGCATTTTCACCAGGGCGTGAACATTGACGACTTGATCCTGTTTTCCCGTCAGTTAGCTACGCTATTATCGGCTGGGGTTACTCTGCTTAAGGGCCTGGATGTATTAAGCAAACAAGTAGAAAGCAAGCGTTTGCTGGAGGCCATCGAAGCGTGTAAACATGACATTGCCTCAGGAGGCACGTTTCGCGATGCCTTAGCCAAGCATCCCAAGGTTTTTACAGAGTTTTGGGTGCATATTGTAGAAACTGGCGAGGCCTCAGGCGCTTTGCCGGTGGCCTTAGCTCAATTAGCCGATTATTTAGAGTCCAGCGCGAAATTGCGCCGAAAAGTGACCTCGGCCCTAATCTATCCGGCGATATTAATTACTCTAGCTATAACATCTTTAGTAGTGTTTTCGGTTTGGATTATTCCAATATTCGCTTCGATCTTTGACACTTTTGATGCCGAATTGCCCATGCTGACTCGAATAGTGATTGGCTTTAGCGGGGTGATGAAAAGGTCTTTGCTTTTTCTGATCATTGGCGGCTTTGGCTTAGTCTATCTTTTGCGTAAATATATCAAGACCGAGCCGGGACGCTGGCAATACGATCGGTTGATGTTAAAGCTGCCGATTATAGCTACGCTGGTGCAGAGGATTGCCATTGAAAAGTTCTCCAGCGGATTAGGGACTTTAATTGAAAGCGGGGTCCCGATTCTTTACGGGTTGGATATTGTCAGCAAGGCTGTGGGCAATAAAGTTGTTGAGCAGGCGGTAGATAAGGTCAGAGAAAGCGTGCGTGAAGGAAAAGGCATGGCTGAGCCCATGGAGCAAAGCGGAGTATTTACTCCGATTGTTGTGCAAATGGTGGCGGTGGGTGAGGAGATCGGCGAATTAGGTAAGATGTTAATGCGGATTTCCGAATTTTACAAAGAGCGAGTTGCTACTACATTAGAGCGAGTAACGACATTAATTGAACCGTTGGTTTTGGTGTTTATGGGTATCGTAGTAGGGGTGATGGTAATTTCAATGTTTATGCCGATATTTGAGCTCTCGATGTTGGCCAGCTCTGGAGGATGAGTGATGCTAACGTTAGGAAGGAGGGATGGGTTAAAAACTAAAAGCTTAAAGCGAAAAGCGAAAAACTAGAAGCTAAAAATTAATTATTTTATGGGGAGGAGAAAATGATTAGCAGGCTTAATAAGCGCAAGGGTTTTACCTTGCTGGAATTAATGATTGTGGTTATTATTGTCGGTATTTTGGCTTCTTTGGCCCTGCCCAGGTTTATTCGGGCCAGAGATACTGCCCGCTCCGCGGAGGCGCTGAATAATTTAGGTCTTTTACGCGGCTCGCAAATTAGATACTTTGTGGCCAATGACGCTTATTCGGGCAACTTAGCCCTGCTTGATGTTGATGATCCCAGTATAGTAATTAATGCTATGTTCGCCTATACCTGTGACGGAGCAACCGGTACTTGTAGGGCAACCTATAATATAGATAACAGCAGAGACATTACGATGACTATAGATGGCGTCATCTCTAGAAATGGTTTTTAGAGGTCAGCCGGCAATGTTTAATAATTCAAAAGGGTTTGCCCTGCATGAGCTGCTGATTGCGGTAATAATCTTAGGGATTCTGGTTTCTTTGGCGATTCCGCGGTTTGTCAAGACCTTTGAAGTGGCCCGGGCGGACCAGGCCAGGGCCGCGCTGCGTCAGATTGCTAGCGGTGAGCGGGTCTACAGATCCGGTAATGGTTTTTTCTATCCTAATCCTCCCGGAGCAGCCAACGCGGCTCAAATCCAAACCAATCTTAGCGTGATGCTTGATGAAGGCATTAACTGGAATTATTCATTAGTCACAACCAGTGCTGACAACTTTACCGCTACGGCCAGCAGGACAGCCGGGGGCAACGCCGGTCAGACAATCACCATTGATGAAACAGATATCATTGATGAAAGCGGTTGGACGCCCTAAGCGACTTTAAACGGGGAAAATGGATAATAAAGGTTTGAGTTTAGCTGAAGTTATGGTGGCCTCTGTTTTGATCGCCTTAACCACTGGACTTGTGCTGAATGTCTTTACGCAAGAAATGGGCACAGTAGCGATGAGCGGACGCCGGATTGAGGCCTTCAATCTCTGCGCCCAAACTCAAGAGCATTTGAAATATGAGGTCGCAGCTGATACTTGGCCTGGAGGAAGTTTGTCCGCTGGCATTCATGCTGCTGAACCTTTTCTTTCGCTAGTTGGCACTGATCTGGGGTCTAGATATTCCGGCACACGCACATATGCGGTAACTGATCAAGACCCCAACGGTAGTGGTAGTTTTGACATTGATGAATATAAACAGATCACTGTAACCGTAGGCTGGACTGAACCCTAACATGCTTCACTTAAAGAATACCCCAGGTTTCACTTTAACGGAGTTATTGATCGCAATAATAATTATTGGGACAGTTATCTTAACGGTGACCAGCGTGGATCTTGCCGCCCGAGGGTTCATGCAGGATTTACGGGCCAGTAGCCGGGTTCAGGACGAAGTCAAGATTGCCATGCAGCATATGCTGATCCGGCTGCGTCAGGGCGTCGGGGATGTCACTAATTATGGTACGATAGGTGCTCCTCCGGCTAATCCCAGCGCCGGATTTTATATTGTCGATGCTGGGAATTTGGCCTCCAGCAGCGGCTCAGGCGGCTTAGACTCAGAGGTCTATTATAAATTAGACGGTTTTCACGGAAACCGCGACGGAAGATATGATCCTGCTGATTCGGATGATGCGCTCGGGCAATTTTTTTATCTACCGGCTCAGTTTACAATTTTTGATTCACTGTTGCCGGCGCCGGGTAATATTACTCAGCCGGTGATTACAAATTGCACTTTCCATGTGGGCCGGGCTCTTAATGAGTGTGTGATTACTATTACCGCGCGCGCAGATCCGACCCAACCTGTCGGGGCAGAGAATCCCGAAACTACCCTGACCTCAAGCGTAGTCTTGCCAGGAATGTCAATTCATTAACCAAGGGGCAGTAGCTCAGCTGGGAGAGCGCCAGAATCGCACTCTGGAGGTCGGGAGTTCGATCCTCCTCTGCTCCACTGTTCTTCCTTTTAGCGAGATTTCATCCAACCCTTTGGGGGATGAAATCTCGCAACAAACACAAAAGAACAGTGGATTCTGGCGAAGCACCTGCGAAGCCAGAATAACACTGCAATACCGCAACAATCAGGAGAGAAACAATGGATCTGGCTGGACCCCTACATTAAGGATTGTAGGGCCCGCCCCTCTGGGCAGGCCACCGACGAGCCAGAGTAAGTAGTAGTCGTAACAATTAAGGAATATCCCGCACTTAAAAGGAGGGTAGAAGATGAAAAAAATTTATATCATCGCCATTTCGCTTTTACTAACCCTAGTCGTGATTCCGGCCTGGGCCCAGAATGTTACTCTTTCTACCTATTACCCGGCGCCGTATGGGGCCTATAATCAGCTGAGTACCAGGACCTTAGGCGTGGGAGATAATAATGGCGATAACCTGATTGATGCCGCCGATGCCCCAGTTGGTACTGTTGACAGCATGTATGTTGCCGGCCGCGTGGGTATCGGCACGATGGCACCGGGATTCAACTTGCATGTGGATGGCAGCGGAAGCGATACTGAAATCAATATCGCCTCCGGTGCAGACGCTGATCTGGCCGCGCTCAGATTCCAAGGCGCGGGTACACGCTGGAGAATTGTAAAAGATACCGGGGGCAGTCCGCCGCTACTTTTCGAGAATAGCTCCGGTTCTGTTGTCCTTTCCACGCTACAAAACGGACGTGTGGGCATTAACACGCTGGTGCCTGATACTCAATTGCATGTTATCGGCCAAGCCATGATCGGCGACCAGAGGGCTCCCTCGGGGACCTTGCACGCACATTCCGGTGCCACTGGTTCAGCTTCTTTAGTTGTTTCTAAGCAGGGCGGAGCCGGCACCGAACCTATTGTTATCTTTTACCGAGATCTTACTCCAGTACCTGATGAGGTAATGCGAGTGCAAAGGAACGGCTGTCTGGCCATTGGTACGTCTAATCCTAATCCGGCGGCCTTATTAGAAGTAAACGGCCCTATATTTCAACGTGGATTCGTGCATGCCCCTGACTATGTTTTTGAGCCGGACTATCAGCTGGAGACCATTGAGGAGCATGCCGCTTATATGTGGAAGGAGAAACACCTAAAAGGCGTTCCTAAGGCCAAGACCGATGAAAATGGCCAACAGATGTTGGAAATTGGGGCCCACCGGATG
This sequence comes from Candidatus Omnitrophota bacterium, assembly GCA_042571705.1. Classification (GTDB taxonomy): domain Bacteria; phylum Omnitrophota; class Gorgyraeia; order JAFGHF01; family JAFGHF01; genus JBHPFV01. The sequence goes on along the minus strand of JBHPFV010000010.1, from coordinate 10,581 downwards.
GGTATGTTAGAAGAATTAGAAAAGGCCCATATTTACATCGATCAGCTTAACCAGAAGCTGAAGTTGCTGGAGGAAAAAATAGCGGCTTTAAGATGAAAAAAATAATTATTACCTTAACCGGTTTAGCTTGCTTTATTTTTTCAGGCCTGGTCCTGGCCCAATTGATTAGAGAACCTGTGGTCAGCGGTACCTTCTATCCTGATTCGGCCAAGATACTGGCCGAGAGGATCAAGCAGTTTTTAGATTGGGCCGAAGTAGAAAAAAAAGATCAGGATATCCTGGCGATCATCGCTCCGCATGCCGGATACGATTACTCCGGCAGTGTGGCCGGATATGCCTATAAGCTGATTAAAGGTCAACCCGTAAAGACCGTAATCCTGATCGGCTCCAGTCATTTTGAGAGCTTTGATGGTGTTTCGGTCTATCCTCACGGGGCCTGGCAGACCCCTTTAGGCAATGTTGATATTGATACTGAGTTAGCGCAAGCCTTAATTGAGCAGCACCCTAAGATCAGCTTCTTTGAGCCAGCCTTTAGCCGGGAACATTCTCTGGAAGTGCAGCTGCCTTTTTTGCAGATGGTACTTGATGATTTTCAAATTGTGCCTATCCTGATGGGCCGGCTGAACTATGAAAATTGCCAAATCCTAAATCAGGCCTTAATTAAACTTCTGGCCGGAAAAGAACAGGTGTTAATAGTTGCCAGCACAGACATGTCCCACTACCACAACCAGGCTCGGGCCAGCGAAATCGATAAATTAACCACTACAGAAATAAAAAATTTTAATCCCCAATCCCTGTATCAAAAAATCGTCAGCAGGGAATGCGAGCTTTGCGGCAGCGCGGCAGTGCTGACTACTATGCTTTACGCCCAAAGCTTAGGGATCGATCAGGTAGAAATCTTAAAATATGCTAATTCCGGAGATATTACCGGAGACAGCCAGAAGGTGGTCGGTTATTTAAGCGCGGTAATTTATGCTGGGCCAAGGAGGGAAAAAATGTCAGAGCAGGCTAAGGATCTGTTGGATGAACAGCAAAAGGCTAGACTTCTTAAAATCGCTCGTCAGACCATAGAGAAATTTGTCACTGAAGCCGAACGGCTGGATGTTCAAGAAGATGATCCGCTGCTGCTTAAAAATATGGGCGCTTTTGTGACCATTCATCAGCAAGGTCGGTTGCGTGGTTGTATCGGTAATATTATCGGCCAACAACCGCTTTATCTGACCGTGCGTGATATGGCCATTGAGGCGGCCAGCGCTGATCCGCGGTTTGACCCGGTAACTGTTGAAGAACTCACTAAGATTGACATTGAGGTCTCGGTGCTGACAGAGCCTGAGCGGGTCGAGGATGTTGAGCAAATCGAGATGGGTAAGCACGGCGTAATTGTGAAAAAGGGATTCGCCAGTGGCGTGTTTTTACCCCAGGTTGCCACGGAGACCGGCTGGGGTCGCGAGGAGTTCCTGAGTAATCTCTGCGCCCACAAGGCCGGGTTAAGTCCGCAGGCCTGGCAAGATGGCAGCGCTGAACTTTATAGTTTTGCCGCCCAAGTTTTTGGAGAGAAATAAAATAACTATTTTACCTCACCGATGGGTCAATTCTTTATCCCCCCAGAATCTATTCAAGGTAATCTTGCTTCTATCCGAGGCGATCAGGCCCATCATATTTTAGATGTGATGCGCCTGAAGACCGGAGATAAAATCCAGGCCTTTGACGGCTCGGGCAAAATTTATCAAGGCAAGATTACTTCCTGCGCGCAGCGAACGCTTAAGATAAAGATTGAGCAAGTCTTAGATCAACCACGGACTCAAGAGTTCAGGATTACATTAGTCCAGGCGCTTTTAAAAAAGAATAAGATGGATTATGTGGTTGAGAAGGCTACAGAGTTAGGCGTTGAGGCAATTATTCCGGTAGCCACGCAGCGCAGCATTGTCAAGCTAGATCAAAAGAAGCAGCTGAGCCGAAAACAGCGCTGGCAAAGAATCGCCGTTGAGGCAGCTAAACAGTGTGGCCGGACTACCATCCCGGAAGTAAAAGAGATAATTTCCTGGCCGCAGGTTTTAGCGGGTTTAGCTAATTTTGATTTGAGATTATGCTTTGCCTTGCACCAGGCGGCGCTGCCGCTGCAGGATGTCTTAGACAAAAAAGATCAGGCTAAAGGCATCGTTGTTTTTATTGGCCCCGAGGGTGATTTTACTCACCAGGAAGTAGAGCAGGCCCAGGCCGCAGGCTGTATTGCTGTTTCTCTGGGTAGGCTGGTGTTGAAGAGTGATACGGCCGGCATTTGCGCTTTGGCGATGATAAATTATAGATTTGGATCAGCAGCAAGCAGGAGAAAGAGCGATGAAGAAAAAACGAGTTAAAGCGCTAGTCTTAGCCGCAGGGTATTCCCAGCGCATCAAATCAAAGGTGCCTAAGCAGCTGATCAAGATCAACCGCAAGCCTCTTTTGGCTTATACATTGAAGGTCTTTGAAAGATGCAGCGCGATTGATAGCGTAATCTTAGTTACTCAACCGGGGTTGCTGGACCAATGCCAGAGATTAGTAAACAGATATAGGCTGGCCAAGGTAGAACAAATCTGCCTGGGGGGCGCAACCAGACAGCAGTCAGTATTCAATGCCTTAAGCGCAATCGAGGATTGCGATTATCTGCTGATCCATGACGGGGTGCGTCCGCTAGTCAATCAGGAAATAATCTTAAGGGTAGTCAAGGAGCTGAGGCGCTTTAATGCGGTCAGTTGCGCGGTGCGGGCAGTGGATACTATTGTCGAAGCAAAAGGAGCTTTCTTAACTAAAAGCTTAAGGCGTAATCAGCTTTGGCAGATCCAAACACCCCAGGCCTTTAAGTTAGACTGGTTAATCCAGGCCCACCGCCAGGCCAGAAAAGAAAAGATTTTCAACGCCAGCGATGATGCCCAATTAGTCCTCAGATACAGGGGTAAGGTCAGGCTAACCGAGGGCAGCTATCTGAATCTTAAGGTAACTCACCCACTGGACCTGAAACTGGTCAAGCTACTTATAAAATATCAAAAATGAAACAAAGCTTTAGGATCTTTACTCTGGGCTGTAAGGTTAATCAGTATGAGAGCCAGGTCATTAGAGAAAAATTTTTATCCGCTGGCTTTCGGGAAACCAGCAAAAAGCGTGCGGATATTTATCTGATTAATACCTGCACGGTGACCCACCATGCCGACCGCTCATCGCGTCAGTTAACCAGGCTATCATTGCACGCTAACCCCAGGGCTAAAGTTCTGATTACCGGCTGTTACGTAGAGCGGGATGCCCGTAGGCTTGTTGAGATTTCAGATCGCGTAAGGATTATCCGGCAACGGGATAAATATAACGCGCTATCTTTACTAACAAAACATAGAGCCCAACATAGTAAACTGCTTGGGTCGAGTTTCCACGGGCAGATTGCCGGTTTCACCGGCCACCAGCGGGCCTTTGTCAAGATTCAAGACGGCTGCGATAACTTTTGCGCTTATTGCAAGGTACCGCTTGTGCGCGGCCGCTCGCGCAGCCGCCCGCTCAAACAGATTGTTTCCGAGGCAAAATGCCTGCTGGAAAACGGGTTTAAGGAAATCGTCTTAACCGGGATTTGCTTAGGCGATTATCATTACAGAAATTTTGAGTTGGCCGATGTAGTTGCGGCCTTATCCAAAATTAACTGCGATTTTCGGATTCGCTTAAGTTCAGTGGAGCCACAGTTGGTCAGCTTAAGATTGATTGAATCCTTGAATTCCCCTAAGGTTTGTCCGCATTTACACATTCCTTTGCAGAGTGGAGACAACACTATCTTAGGCAGTATGAATCGTCAGTACACCCGGAGTGAGTATTTAGGCTTAATCAAAAAGATAAACAAACGAGTTAAGGATGTAGCCATCACTACAGATGTCTTGGTCGGTTTTCCTAACGAGAGTGACAAAAATTTCCAAAATACGATCGACTGTATTAAAAAAATCGCGCCCTTACGCACCCATATCTTTTCTTTTAGTCCGCGCCCAGGCACAGCGGCATTTAGCTTGAGCGGACGAATTGACTCAGGAGCAATCAAGGCCCGGGTCAATCAATTAAAAGAAGTGACTGATCAGTGTAGTTTAAAATTCAGGCAGCGGTTTTTAGGTCGAAAGCTGGAAGTCTTAGTTGAGGCTCAGCCTGATCAGCAAAACAAGCAATTCTCCGGCTACTCGGAGAATTATATTCGCGTCCAGGTAGCCAACGCCACAAAAAAACATGTTGGCCAACTAACCCCAGTAAAAATTAACTCTGTAGGCCCGGTATTAACCACGGCCTACAAGTGAACCTTGGCACCGAACGGGACAGTTTTTGGTCAAATATATAAAAACTGTCCCTCGGGGTTGCAGCGATAAGCGTAGCTAACAGCAACACCAAAAAGGTAATGGATTTAAGCACTTCCGCACAATACATTAAGGGGGTTGGTCCGGCCAGGTACCTGAACCTCAACCGCTTAGGCATTCACCTTGTCGGTGACCTGCTTTATTACTTTCCCCGTCGCTATGAAGACCGCCGGACGTTTCTTTCGATTAGTCAGTTAAAGATAGGCGAATACGCCACGGTCAAAGCTGTTGTATTTAAGATGAATTTCTGGCGCAGTAAAAAGGGGATGAGCATATTTCAGATTACGGTAACTGATGACAGCGGATTATTGCGGGTAATTTGGTTCAACCAGCCGTTTATGAAAAGATATTTTAAAGTCGGGCAGGAGTTGATTATTTATGGTAAGGTCGAGAAACGTAAGTTTTTGCAGATCAACGCCCCGGACTATGAATTTGTCTCTGAAACTCAAGACGCCGAATCTGTGCATATCGGCCGGATTGTACCAATTTATCGTTTAAGCGCCAAGATTAACCAGCGCTATTTGCGTACGGTGATTTACCGGGCCGAGCAAGGTTGCCGGGCCCAGATTGCCGATATGTTGCCGGTGGCCATAAAAAAGAGACTAGATCTACTGCCGTTGGCTGAGGCGATTAGCGCGATCCATTTTCCGGAAGAATTCCCGGCTAAGGATTCAGCCTATCGGCGTTTGGTGTTTGATGAATTCTTCTTGTTGCAAATGATCCTGGCGCTGAAGAAATCCGATCAAAAACTCTCCCAGAGTGGAATTGCGCACAAGCTAACAGGTAAATTGTCCCAAGCATTCTTGAAATCTTTACCGTTTAAGTTAACGGCCGGACAAGTTAAGGCCATCCAGGAGATCAAGCAGGATTTAGCCCAGCCTAAGCCAATGAACAGATTGCTCCAGGGTGAGGTCGGTTCGGGAAAGACAGTGGTAGCGGCCTATAGCCTGGTGTTGAGTGTGCAGTCAAATTTTCAGGCGGCGCTGATGGCCCCCACGGAGATTTTAGCCGAGCAGCATTATCTCTTACTGAGCAGGATTTTTGCCCCTTTGGGAATCAACGTGGGAATGTTAATCAGCAGCATGAGCCCGAAACTTAAAGCCAACACTATCCAAGATATTGAATCGGGGTCTGTGGATGTTATTATCGGCACTCACGCCTTGCTTGAGCAGGAGATTAAATTTAAGCAATTAGGTTTAGTAGTCATTGATGAACAGCACAAATTTGGCGTATTACAAAGAGCCGGACTGCGCCAAAAAGGCAAACTGCCGGATTGTTTAGTGATGACCGCCACTCCGATCCCCCGGACATTAGCGATGACTGTTTACGGAGATTTAGACATTTCCACAATTCGTGAATTACCCAAAGGGCGTTTAGCGGTTTCGACAATTTGGATTAAGCCGGAAGCTAACCAACAGGCCTATCAATTTATTCGTGAGGAGATTACTCAAGGCCGGCAGGCCTATATAGTCTATCCGCTGATAGAAGAAAGCCCGGCTTTAGAACTGAAGGCCGCTACCGAGATGTACGCTCAGTTAAAGCAGGATGTGTTTGCGGACTATCAGATTGCCCTGATTCACGGACAGATCAAGCCTCAGGAGAAAGAAGCGATAATGCGCGGGTTTAAACAGCGTAAGATAGATATCCTGGTTTCCACCACTGTGATCGAAGTCGGCATCGATATCCCCAATGCTACAGTAATGATGGTTGAAGATGCCGAACGATTTGGTTTGAGCCAGTTGCACCAGTTAAGAGGCCGGATTGGCCGCGGTCAACACCGCTCATATTGCATTTTGGTCTCTGATCCACAGACTGAAAAAGCCAAGATGCGCATTCAGGCGATGCTGGAGACCGATGATGGTTTCCGGATTGCCGAACAGGATCTAGATATCCGCGGGCCGGGGCGTTTCTTTGGTCCGGCCCAACACGGGTTGCCGGAATTAAAAATCGGTAATATCATTAGCGACATGGAGATTATGGAGTTGGCCCGTCGTGAGGCCTTTGCTTTGGTCCAGGCCGACCCGGCGCTTAAGTCCGGTCAACACCAATTACTGCGCCAAAGACTTAAGCAGAGGTTCAGCGGGTCAAATCTAAGCTTACTTTCAGCCTAAATCGATGCGTATTATTTCCGGAAAATTAAAAGGCAGGGTTTTAAAAATTCCCAAGGGCATCAAGATCCGGCCCAGTTCCCAAAAGGTTAAACAGGCCCTGTTTAACATCTTAGGGGATCAGGTATCCGGGAGTTCCTTTTTGGAGTTATTTGCCGGAACGGGCAGCGTAGGCATTGAGGCCTTCAGCCGGGGCGCAAATAGGGTGGTTTTGGTGGAGAATAATCGGCTTTGCCTTCAGGCTATTGCTGAAAACTTAAAATCACTCCAAGTCCCGCAGGCAGCATTTAAGCTTTTGGGTGTTTCTGTTCAGCGAGCGATGAAATTATCAGAGCAGAGAAATGAAAAATTTGACCTGGTGTTCTTAGACCCTCCTTACCATCAGGATCAGCTAAAAAATAGCTTGATAGATTTAAGCCTTTGTGATATATTGGCTTCTCAGTCTTGGGTTATAGCCGAGCATAAAAAGGATGAAATTTTACCGCATCTTATTAACAGACTTAAGGTAATGTTTACCAAGACCTATGGAGATACAGCCCTTTCATTCTACCAAAACCGAAGGGAAAAGCAATGAAGACCATCGCGGTTTACCCAGGCACATTTGATCCGGTAACCTACGGGCATATCGACCTGATCAAGCGGGCGACCCACTTGTTTGATCAGATAATCGTAGCCGTGGTCAAACATCCACAGAAAAAAGTACTTTTCCCGCTTCAGGAAAGGATAAGTTTGCTGAAAACGGCGACCAAAGGGATTGCTCACTTAACAGTAGAAGGTTTCGATGGATTGCTGGTCGATTATGTCAGAAGGAAAAAGGCCAAAGTGATGATCCGGGGCTTAAGGATGATTTCTGATTTTGAATATGAATTCCAGATGGCCTTAACCAACCGCAGACTAGATCCGGAAATCGAAACTATCTATATGATGCCCAAGGAATCTTACTGTTTTCTTTCCTCCAAACTGATTAAAGAAGCCGCCTCTTTGGGGGCCAACCTGAAGGACTTTGTGCCTGGTTTTGTGGAGCGCAAGTTAAAACAATGCCTAAAGACACGCTAAATATATTTGAGCAGATCTATCAGCGGGCTAAACAGGACCGCAAACAAATTGTCCTTCCCGAAGGAGAGGAACTGCGGGTAATTGAAGCCGCGGCTTTAACTCACAAAGAGCGCTTGGCCGAGGTTACTCTATTGGGAAAAAAAGAGGTTATTTTTGATCTGGCGAAAAAGAATAACTTAGATATTTCCGGAGTCAAGATCCTTAACCCTTTAGAAGATGAGAGGCTTGGTGAATATGTCCAGTGTTATTGGAAGTTACGTAAGCACAAAGGCCTGACACTGGAAGATGCTAAAAAATTACTTGAGCAAGAGTCTCTCTATTTCGGGGCACTGATGTTGCGCGAGGGCAGGGTAGACGGATTTGTGGCCGGCGCGCAACAGACCACTTCCAACGTGGCCCGGGCGGCCCTGCGTTGCCTAAAAAGAGATCCGGCCGACAGCACTGCTTCGGGGGCTTTTTTAGTGCAGACAAAACAGCAAAACTATGGCCAAGACGGCTTATTTCTATTCGCTGATTGCGCGATTGTGCCTTTGCCTTCGGTGAAACAGTTAGCTAATATTGCCGTAACCTCGGCTTTGCTCTGGAAGAAAGTAACCGGTTATCCGGCGCGGGTGGCGATGTTAAGTTTTTCTTCTTTAGGCTCAGGCGCCCATCCTTGTATAGACAAGGTCAAGGAGGCTACTAAACTAGCCAAGAAATTAGAGCCGGATTTAATCATTGATGGCGAATTGCAACTTGACAGCGCTGTTGATGCTGAGGTAGCCAAAATAAAAGTTCCGCAAAGTCCGGTAGCCGGGCGGGCCAATATTTTAATCTTTCCCAACCTTGATTCCGGTAATATCGCTTATAAATTGATGCAGCGCTTAGCCCTGGCCAGAGTGGCCGGTCCGGTGATCCAGGGATTGAGACAGCCCTGCAGTGATCTTTCCCGCGGTTGCAGCAGCAGGGAAATTGTCGATGCGATTGCGATTACAGCTGTACGGGCCCGATAAGATGCTGATTTTAGTCTTAAATTGCGGTAGTTCTTCGGTTAAGTATCAGTTGTACCAGATGCCTAAAGAGGTTTGCCTGGCCAAAGGAATGGTAGATGAGCTTGGCCAGACTCAGACAATCAAGGCGCTGGTTAAAACCATACTTGAGAATAAAGAGCTGCTGGGTTGCTCAGCCGGAGAAATTGCCGCAGTCGGTCATCGCCTGGTGCACGGTGGCGAAGAATTTAAGCAATCTGTGTTAATCAATCGCACGGTCATTAAGGCAATCAAACGCTATAGTAAATTGGCGCCGCTGCATAATCCGCCAAACTTAGCTGGAATTTATGCCGCCCAGAGTTTGTTGCCTAAGCTGCCGCAGATAGCCGTGTTTGATACGGCTTTTTACCAAAGTATGCCGGCTTGCGCTTATCTTTACGGATTGCCTTATGAAGTTTATCAAAAGTATGGTATTCGCCGCTATGGTTTTCACGGCATGAGCCATCGCTATGTTTCTCAACAGGCGGCCAAGATTTTAGGTCAGCCTTTAAAGAAATTGAAAATTATTACTTGCCATTTGGGCAACGGTTGTAGTATAACCGCAGTAGATAGAGGCCGGGCAATAGACACCTCGATGGGCTTTACTCCTTTAGAAGGCTTGGTGATGGGTACCCGCTCAGGCGATGTTGATCCGGCGGCAGTGTTGTTCCTAATGAAAAAGATGAAGTTGAGCATTGCCCGGACCGGCGAGTTGCTGAATAAAGCCAGCGGCCTATTGGGGCTTTCCGGAAAAAGTAGTGATTTCCGCGATATCGAGGCCGCGGCCAGGAGCCAAGACAAAAGGGCAAAGCTGGCCTTAGCGGTATTTATTTACAGAATTAAAAAGTATATCGGCGCTTATATTGCCGCGCTGAATGGTTGTGATGCATTAGTCTTGACTGGCGGGATCGGAGAAAACTCTACTTACATCAGAAAGAAAATCACCCAAGGCTTATCGGCCTTGCTGACTAAGTTTAAAACGCGAATTTTAGTCATTCCCACTAACGAAGAGCTAGTGATTGCGCGCGATACCTATGAAAATACACGTTGACCAAGTTCCGGATTCGGGGTTAAGCTTGAGCGAGACTCTCCGGGCTGAGGAATTGGATCTCAACAGAGAAGATGTAAAATTTACCGAGCCGATAGACATCTCAGCTGCGGTGAGTAAGGCGATAAATAATCTTTCAGTAGAGCTTAAGATTACGACGTCGATGCATCTGTCTTGCTCAAGGTGCCTGGAGGAATTTACCTTACCGTTAACAAAACAGGCCCAGCTTAATTTACCTATCGAGCATCAGCAGATAATTGATCTGACCGATAATCTACGTGAAGAGATAATTTTTAGTTATCCCTTAAAGCCGCTTTGTTCAGCTGATTGCAAAGGACTGTGTTTAACCTGCGGCCAAAATTTAAATAAAGGAAGGTGTAACCATGGCGCATCCTAAACGACGTCATTCTAGATCTAGACGCGACAAAAGACGCACGCATGATAATCTTAAAAAACCAAACTTAGGAATTTGCCCACATTGTAAATTGCCCAAGCGCGCTCACCGGATTTGTCCTCATTGCGGATATTACAAAGGTAGGCAAATAATAGAAATTAAACCCAAAAAGAAGAAAGAAAAACGATAAATGAAAATCGTACTTGATGCTATGGGTGGGGACAACGCGCCTCAGGCTACTGTTGAGGGTGCGGTTTTGGCGGCCCGGGAATTTGGCGCCCGAGTAATTCTGGTGGGCATTAAAGATGCGCTGGAGAAAGAATTAGCCCGGCATGGTAGCCATTTTCCGGGTATCGAAATCCACCATGCCTCCGAGGTCATTGATATGCATGATTCCCCGGCGGCCAGCGTGAGAAAAAAAAGAGACTCCTCCATTAGCGTGGCGGCAAAGCTAGCTAAAGAAGGCCAGGCCCAAGCCATGGTTAGCTGCGGCAATACCGGCGCGGTGGTCTGCGCCGCTACACTTTATCTAAAATTATTAAATGGCATCGAGCGGCCCGGGATATCCATTGTTTTCCCGACGTTAACAGGGGTGTCCCTGGTGATTGATGTCGGG
>JBHPFV010000009.1:0-44095 GCA_042571705.1 Candidatus Omnitrophota bacterium | reverse complement strand
CAAAATCCATTGAGTAAAAAACCGCAAACGCCGGCAAAGAAGCACCAAGCTACATACTTATTAAAACCGTTTGTCTCTTTCTTGAAATATCGCGTCATTCTTAGGCAATAATAAAGAAACATTGAAATTATCAGGCATAAGCCTGCTAAACCAGTTTCAGCAGCCCAGCCGAAATATGTTGAATGAGGGTCACAGCCTTCTTTTAGTATGTAAGGTGTATGCGGATCTTCGCCTATTTCACATTCCGGGTAGGCGAGATGAAATGAATTTATGAGTTCTTTCTTCTCGATGTATTTTTTAAGATTAGAGTTATATTGACCCATTCCTACACCAAAGACAGGATGATCGCTAACCATAGCTAAAGCCGCCCGGTCATAACTATAATATGGAAAATGCGTTAGGTTAATCTTAACATTTAAGACCTGCTGGTTAATTTTAATATCAAGCGGAAAAATCCACCATATTGTATTCGCGATAACTATGAGGACGACCAAAACAAATATGGCGGGTATTATCCGCCTACACCATAAAAGCAGCCTGGATTTTTGAGGCTGAAACCGGAACAAGATTAGCGAAAGGCTAAATAATATACCGGCAAGCACCCTGGTCTTTGCTAAAATACAGGCGGTCAAGCAGGCTATTATTAATACGTAGCTACAAACAGTGCGCTGTTTCAACTCCTGCGCCCTTTTGAGTAATATAACACCGAAAATTAACCCTATGTGAAGGTAAGAGGCCAGCATATTAGGATTAGTGAATGTCGATGTAAGTCTTGGGCCCAGAAATGAACCGAAGAGGTATTTTTTTACAAAGGGATTTTGCCAGTTTCCTAGTACTGTACCAAAATAGCCAAATATGCCAACCATAGATACCACAAATGCAATCAATGCCCAAAAAATTAGAACTCTCCACCATAGGCCCATTCTTGCATTCAGCTGTTTAGCGGTATAATAAACGCAAAACAAATAAAATATGCCCGCATATTCAATCCCCGCTCTCAATTTATCCTGAGAAAGCACTGCAGAATATAGAAACAAACACAAAAGCGCAAAAAGCAGTAAATCAAACCTATCTATGTTTATCGAATATTTCTTTCTGATCAACTGGAAAACGAAGACTGCGAAGATGACCAAGAATATAAAGTCCGCATATTGCGCCTTCTGCCCTACAAAAGGCAATGCCGGGGCGCGCATTATAGAGAGCATTGCAATATAGACAAAAAATAACTTTTCAAGGAAACTAAAATTTTGCTTTCTCAATTTCTTACCCTAATTAAGCATCTTTTTTGCAGTGTAGAGGTTATTCAGGCCAAAACTAAATTTCTTGATTTTTATATCTTTAAACCCCGCCTCAGCAAGCAAAGAAAAAACCTCATTTCTAGATAACCCATATCTCTCGCCCTTCTGCATTATCCGGTAATTTAAGTCGGCATCGCTTTTTAAGATGCTCCAGAGCTTATGGCCTATCCATCCGACAATCCGATTAAGCACAATCACCAGTAAAAGCCCATTATCTTTTAGGCACCGGTGTGCCTCGCGCATAACCTCTTGCCTGCAAGAAATATGATTTAGGCTGGCAATAAAGGCAACTACATCGAAGGAATTGCCTGCAAAGGGAAGGGCTTTCGTATTCTCAACTTTTACATCTGCATCTTTGACCGCCAACAAATCAATTCCGATGCCGTCGTTGCCGCTGGCCCTGTATTCTTTGATTAAACGGTTATCACCGCAGCCGATATCCAAGACCCTTCCCCTGAGATATCTTTTCGCCATATCAAGCCTCTCCTGCGACAAAGGGGTTACTCCTAAAAATGATATATATTCATTGTTAGGAAACAGGCACCTGATAGGAAAAAAAATGATGTCTCTTATCTTCCTCATAACTAAAGCCGAGCCAATCTTTCCTCTAGCAAAGTACTAAAAAAAGAGGTTAAATGTATCCCTTCCGCCAATAGTGCACAATCCCCAGATATTCATGCATTATCCCCTTGATCTGCTGAAGATTGATTTGCTTCCATACCTTTTCGCCTTCAGGCCCAATACCATGTTTATAAAATCGACTTTCCGGTATCGGGGCATAAATAATTTTCCTTGCCGGGGCCAACTTTTGGGCTACCAGGGATACGCGCCGCATATGATAGGGAGAGCTTACCAATAAGACCTGGTTCCAATTTCTCTTCTTTAATATCTGCTGCGTAAATTTCACGTTCTCATAAGTATTTTTTGCCTTATCCTCCAAAATAATCGCCTGATCAGGAATACCCAGAGATACCGCCAGACTCTTCATCATTATCGCCTCTTTAAAGGCGTATTTGTATCCCGAAGAAAATATTAAATTCTTGGCATAGTCTTTTTTGTACAATTCTACGGCATATTTCACTCTTTCCTCATAGCCTTGCCCGGCCTGACCGGATTCACCCACTCCCCCGGCAAAAACAACGATGCAATCGGCCTTCTGCGGAGATTGAGAAATTTGCAATGGGGCGGCCATAAACCAAAGAATCGGCGTATAGAAGATTAAAAAATATATAGCAAGAATTATGGCTAGGGTCTTCAACATTTTCCTGCGAACAGCCCCGTAGAACCTAAGTAGGCTTTCCTCCCAATTAAGCGGCCCTCTGGCCTTCCTATCTAACACATCCTCCATCAGGCGGCTCATTTCCCCGATTCTCGCTGTCCAGCTATTTCTGCCGGCCGATGCCTTTCTCAAGCGGATTAATTCATCGCCTCCGTGCTTAAGCGCCCGGGAAATGCAGTCCACAAATTGATCCCGTGTTTTCCCTACAAAAATCAAATTATCATTTTCGGCATCAAATTTGACCACCTCCCGCAAATCTGTGGATATTACCGGCTTACCCATGGCATGGTATTCATTAAGTTTTGTAGGAAATACTGTTTCCGTGTATCCATTAATAGCATATGGGATAATGGCGGCGTCAAATTGGTTAATATAATTAGGCAAATCCGGAAAGTCCTTTTTGCCCAAGATAAATACATTCGGCAAATCTTCTATTGCCGATATATCCGTTTGCACCGGACCAATCAGGACTATCGACCATTCAGGATGGGCCTCGGCAATAAGCCTGATTAAGGAAAAATCGATATGCCGGTGCAAGCCACCCACATATCCAATAATCGGCCTGCTGATGTCTCTGAGGTCATTCGGGATCCTTTGGGGACTATACACAAAATTATCGAATATCTCCATCTTCACGCCAAAAGTAAAGACATGCACATTATCGTTTAAACGCCTGCATTTATTCTCCAGCGTTTTTCCCTGGGCGAATATCAAATCACTCTTCCTCAGCAATTCGTCTTCCGTTTTCGCCACTTTCTTAAGGTTACCTACCAATCTATAAAAGTCGGCTATGCAGTAGTAAACCGATAATTTTCTGTCTACGTTGTTTATAATATCCAATGCCGTCCCGGTGGGCAAGAAGGTCCAGACTATCGGGTCATGGAATTCCATTACCTTCATCCATCTCTTGATTGGTAGTATCAACATATATTTATTAATCCAGCGGGCAATCCCGGAATACGGAAACGGCAAAATGACCGGCGAATAGACATAAAGGTTCTCCATTTCCCTTCTGAAGCCCTTAACGCTTCTAAACCAGCTCAAGACTCTCTTTTTTAACCTCTGAATGTCTTCGAAGTTAGGAGCCCTGATTCCGGTATTTTCAATAAACAAAACACGGTTGCCGCTTTTGGCAAAGCTGGCCATAATTTCCTGATGGCCTTGCCAAAGGAAATCCCAATCGATAGAAGAGATGCAAATAATATTCTCGCCCTTAAGCATATCTGAAATATTTCCTTACAAATTTTGAAAAGAACTCCGGTTCCTGATAAATTTTCCGTCTTAGCCTGGAGAGGAATTTTCCGGGATTACGAAATATAGCATAAAAATGTAATTTCATCTTTTGCCGTTCTATCAGGCTTCTGAGTTCCTCCCTGCTAAAATCCTTAGGGCTAAGATAAGGTGTATTCTGCCTAAAAATACTGAAATCCAAATTTTGCGGCAAAAGATTATTTTCTCTGCAAAAGTTAAAAAGTTCGGTTCCCGGCAAGGGAGTGGCGAAGAAGAAATTAACGTTATCCGCCTTTAATTCCCGGGTAAAGCGTAATGTCTTTTCAATCTGCGCCTTAGTCTCAAAAGGAAACCCGACTACAAAGAAAACCGCTATTTCCAATTTCAATGCCTGGGCCGACCTGACTATCTCCTTGGCTTTAGATAAATCAATCGGCTTTTTTATCCATTTTAATACCTCTTCATCAGCCGATTCTATAGCTATACTTATACTATAGCATCCGCTGTTCTTCATTAAGGCCAGCAAATTCTCATCCAGGGTGCCGAGATATACGCCATTGGGTAAAGACCAGCTCAGGTTAAATCTCTTTTCAACTATCCCCTGGAAAATCTTAACCGCGCGCTCCCGGTCTAAAGTCAAATTATCGTCGTCAAAAATCAGGCCCCTGACGCCGAACTTGGAGATAAGATATTCGATTTCCTGCAAAACCGACTCCGGCCTCCTTGCCCGGTATCCCCTTCCCCAGACAGTGTGAATAGAACAGAAAATACACTGGTATGGACAACCCCTCGAGGTGATTACAGGCAAAACTGCTCCGCTTCTCGATAACCCGCCGTGCGGACGGTTAATTGAAAAATATTTATCTAGAGGAAACAGTTCCCAGGCAGGAAAAGGCAAGCTGTCCAAATTATTTTCAAAACTCTCTCTTTCTCTTATTATAACCTGACTATCTCTGCGATAAGCAAGGCCCTCTAAGCCTGAGGGCTCTTTCTTCTTTTCAATTCTTTCTAACAGCTCGGTCGCGGTCTGCTCGCCTTCTCCTATAATCACGTAATCTATATTCTTATCACCTAAAACCTCTTTGGGCATTGCCGAAGGGTGAGCCCCGCCGGCTATGGTGATCACTGCGGAATTGAGCTCTTTGGCCAAGGCAAAAATCCGATGAACGTTTCTTGCCTGCGCTGAAAAAAGCGAAGAAACTCCTATTACCTCGGGATTAAACGCCCTGATTTCCTCCCTGATTTCTTCATAACTTAGACCGTAGGTTAGATATCCCTTTTCTTCCCCGGCCCGCTCACGGTCAAACCCTTCGGCCAGGGCATCCAGGACCTTCAACTCATGTCTTTCTCTTAAGGCGGCGGCGAGATAAGCCAATCCTAATGGAGGATGGCAGGATTTAAATTCCGTGTCCAAAATGGTATATGGGGGCTGAATTAACATTACCTTCATCTTACATTCGACTCGCCAGTTTTTGTAGTTGAACTATTGTGCTGAAACCCAGATATTTGAATGGAAAGGTTCTGCCCAGGTGTCTGGAAACTAAAAACGAGAGATACCCCAAAACCTGTTGCATTTTTTTCGGTAGCCTGATTAATAAGCTTCCCGGGAGAAAATAATATCCAAGCCAATCCTTTATCTGCAATCCGCGCGAAGACAGAAAATTAATAAATTCTTTTGACGAGTAAATATACTGGTGTGTATCGTCCCAGGCATTCCATATGTAGTTCCTAAAGAAAATTTTTATGAATTTACCTTCCAGCGCCGGTACAGATAAGCGATTCGGCGTTGATATAAATATAGTGCAGCCGTCTTTTGCGATGCGCAAAATTTCCTCTAGAATCTCGTTATGAATTCCTTTCGGCTGATGTTCCAAGACCTCGGTCAAGATAATGCTATCGAAACTGGAACCGCGAAAAGGTAAATTTGCCAAGTCCGCGCAAACAAAAGACAAATTTGTTAAATCCTTATTAAAGCGTCCGGCGCATTTTAACAAAAACAGCTCCTTATCCATCAAAACGGCCTTTTTCGCTCTGTGCTTATAGGTTCTGGTTCCTTCGCCAATATTACATCCGATATCCAGAACCATCCCCTTTATAGAATTGTCAAAAAGCAAACCCATCAATTCTAATCTATACCTTTCAAAAGGGCTTTGGGCGATATGTTCGTGCCTTTTCCTGGCGAAACCCTCAATTTCTCTTTCATTATAGGTACTTATATAACTAGACATAAACATTTTTTAGGTGCAGAAGATTATATCCTACTATTAAAATCTCCGAAATAAGCGTGGCCAGGGCTATTCCTAACAAACCAAACGGCAAACCAAGTGTAAAGTTAAGGGCAATATTTAATAATGTGCCTATAAAATAACTAACAAAAAGAACTCTTGAAATCCCTACCGACAAAAGGAATCTTTCTAAAAAGAATTTCATAAAAAGGGGCAATAAAGTCCAGCTCAAAATTCTCAAAACCAGCACGGAGCTCAAAAAATCCGCGCCAAAAGTCAGGCCCAGAACTAACTTTGCCAGCAAATTTAAGATTATTGCCATGGACAATCCTAGGAACAACAGGATTTTTGCAGCGCTTTTAAAAAGGGGCAATAGATCTGCCCGGAAATTCTTATTGCTCCTTGAGAAAGCAGGAAAAAAAGCCACGGCTACAGAAATAGGGATTACCAAAACAGGCTCTACCAACTTGACTGCGGCGCTATACCAGCCTGTGAATTCATCTGCCATCATCTGCGCGACCATTATAATGTCTATTTTAAAATTTACCAAACCAAAGAAAAATATCAATGCAAAAGGCAGGGTTCTTTTAAGCAGACTTCTGCAAAACTGTAAATCGAGCGAAAAACCCGGCGCCAAGAACTTAGCTCTTGTAAGACCAATACTAAAGAGCAGAATAACCAGATTAGAAAAAATCAAGATTACCGCCAGCAGCAGAAGGCTTAATTCCAATACCCGGGTCAGAATTAAAAATACACCTACTTTTAAGACCCCCTCCAAGATAAGAGTAAGGGCCTCAATCTCCATCTTTTCGTAGGTCCTAAAAATCGCTCTAAAAAGAAATGTATATAACTCAATGGTATAAGCCCCCAGAACAAGCAGAATTACAGGTAACAGCTCTTTCAATCGCGGCAAAATCAAACTTATGCCAATTATCAAAAGACCGACTATGAAAGCTAAGAAAAGTTTAAGAGATATAATATTTTTAAGATACTTTTTGGCTGCGTCTGGATTGCTGCCTGCTATGTCCCTAACAAAAAGTTCCGAAAGGCCCATATCCAGGATGACTCCAAACAGGGCTACCAAGGAAAAAACAAAAGACCACCTGCCAAACTGCGCAACTCCTAAGTTCCTTGCTATTATCACATACATAATAAAGGTGCACAATTTGTAAAAATACTGAGCCGCTATCAAAGACGAGAAGTTCTTAATTATAGTTTTTATCTTTAGCAATCCTTCAAACATTTCTAAATGATCCTTTATAACAGCCGAAAGGTTTTCTTGAGCATATGCAAAAACATTTTGCCTGGCATTTGCCTTTCGGCACGGGTAATGGCTATGTCTTTGACCGGATTTTCTAGATTTACAAAATATTTTTTGTAATCTATTGACTCGATAAAAGGCTGAAGGCCCACTAGGTTAGAACAAATCCTCAAATCTTTCCTAATATCTTCAACCGAGGCGATTTCTTCTTTATCATTCAAAAAATAGTTTCCCCGAAAGCTATCAAAAACAAGCCATCTTCCGTCTAATTGAACCAGGGAGACAGTAATATACATTGGTTTAACATCGTCTGTGCCGATCGCAATCCAGAATGCCCTAAAGCCCGCATATGTGCAGAGCGCAGTAAAGACGTCTTGTGACTGGTCGTGGGTTCCGTACAGCCTAATAATTATATTAAATACATGGTCGTCAACAATGGGATAATCCTTAGGTATATTTTGCCTAATATTTTCATGTGTCCATTTAAAAATGGCCAATATCTTTTGTTTATCGCTTTTGGCATCATCGATTATTTCTTTAACCAATTGCTGATAAGAAAAGTGCCGGTAAAGGAATCCTCCGGCTTTAAGATATAAAGGTATCCTCTTTGTGCTCAGCTCATAATTTATGCCTTGGCTGGTGGTCAGCTCAAGGTTTAACAAGCAGACAAATAAACTCACCAGGCACACCAATATTATTATAGAAATCAGCCTTTTCTTCACTTACCCTCCCCGCGTTTGCGCATTCTTAAGAATCTCTATAAAACCCGGGACATTCGCCGCTATGGAGAATTTCTCTTCTATCCTTTTTCTTCCTGCTCTGCCCATCCTTTGCCTTAACTCAGAATCTTCAATTAATAAAGACAGTCTTTCTATCCATTCTTCTTCTGAATTGACCAGGTAGCCATTGATCCCGTTTTGCACTATCTCGCTATTTACGCCTACCGGCGTAGTTACCGCAGGAATTCCCATCGCTAGATATTGTAATAATTTAAATCCGCCCTTGCCTTTTGTCCAATCGTTATCGGGTAAGGGCATAATCCCTATATCAAAGCCCTGTAAATCGGAAACCTCTGTATTCAAATGCCATCTTTTCTTCACCATCTTGACCTCAGGGATCTCAAAGCTGGCCGCGCCAATAAATTCCAAAATAATTTTATGTTTACGGGATAAAGCCATAAAAACATCTTTTAATGACCTAAGATATACGGTTGTGGTCGGAGAGCCAATCCAGCCAATAACGATATCACCCTTGCTTTCTTTTGGCAAATCTTCATCGTTTGGCCTGTATCGCTGAGTATCCAGCGGCCCGGTAATAATGTAAACATTTTTGAGGAACTGTTCGGCGTATTTTTTGTTATATTCATTTTCCACAATTGCGGCTTTACTAATGCTCAACATCAGGGGGAGATATTTTTTATTTCTGTTTACTCTGAGCCGATTAATCAGGGTCGTCCGTGGGCTTTCAATTGCGTATATCGCGTCATCGAAATCAAATATAATATTGTCATTAATTTTCACTAACAAGCGCGCCATAACTTTAGGGATTAATACGCGTTGAATAAAAATCACATCATAATATCTTGCCAGGGCCAGAATTTGCAAACTCTTAATGTAATTAAGGATTAAAGAAAAAAAGATATAAAACGACTTTTTTATTTTACTTTCCGGTAAAACGAAGGCGCCTTTATAAATCAAGCCCGTAGCCATGGGCACCACTTTGCATGCAATCCCGCGCGAGCGTAAAAACGGCAGGTATTGATAGACCCTGGTTCTGGATGCGGCGCAGATTTCATCGGATTGCGTAAAAAATAAGACCTTCATTTATTTATTCTTTTTTTTAAAACTTTTCATTGCCTTGATTATCTTATCTATTTGCGATTCTGTAAGTTCCGGATATAGCGGCAAGCTGACTAATTTCTTCCAGACCTTTTCAGTAACCGGCAATCTTTTCCGATAGGGCTGATATACAGAGTAAAGATGGTTAGGATAGTAATGCACTCCTGCGGAAATGCCATTTTCAGTTAAATGGTCGATTAGCTCATCCCGGGGTTCAACTTTAATTACATACAGATGGTGAGAACTCTCGACATAGCTTTTCTCTTCCGGTATAGTAATCCAGCCAAGCTCGCTAAATACCTTGTTATAATAAGCGACAATCCGCCTTCTGCTTTTGTTGTTGCGCTCTAACTTCTTCAGCTGGATTAGGCCAATGGCGGCATGGATATCATCCATATGGCACTTAAAGCCCACCTCATTAATTGAATAGGACCAGGAATATTTCTTGTTGGCACTCGAAGACCTGTCCCAGGTAGTCTTGTCAATTCCCAGCCAGCGCAATTTTCTCAGCCGGGCGTCCAGTTCCCTGTTGTTGGTGGTAATCGCCCCGCCTTCGCCCATAGCTAAGTTCTTAACGGCATGAAAACTGAAACAGGTCAAATCGCCTATCGAACCGATTTTCCTTCCTTTATATGCTGCCCCGCAGGCGTGGGCGGCATCCTCAATAATTATAATTCCCTTATCTTTGCAAAGCTGTACAATCTCATCCATCTCGCAAGGGTGTCCGGCATAATGGACTAATATGATGGCTTTAGTTCTATTGGTAATCTTTCTTTTTATATCTGCTATGCTCATAGTCAGGGTGTTTTCATCGACGTCGGCAAAAACCGGTCGGTAATTATTGTAGAGAATGGCATGATTTGTGGAAACAAAAGTGAGGCTGGACGTTATTACCTCATCTCCGGGATTAAAATCAAGGACCTTTAATGCCAGGTGCAACGCGGCGGTGCAGGAATTTAAGCCAACTGCAAAATCCGCACCCGTATATTTGGCAAAGGCCAGCTCAAATTCGCGGGTCTTCGGCCCTAGGCCTATCCAGCCGGTTTGGGTCACTCGCCTGACGGCATTAATCTCTTGTTCATCCATACTGGGTTTAAATAAGGGTATATTCATGGTTTTTAAGCTTTTGCCTCCATAATCTGATTATAAACCTCGCGATATCTCCCTATGCCCATCTTTAAAGGGAATTTTTCTCGGGCTACCTGGAAACATCTCTGCGCTAAATTATCGTCTTGGCTGATGATCTCCAAATACTGCTTAATCTTTATTTCATATTCCGAGTCCGAAAAGTCATCTACAACAACACCGATTCTGTTTTCATTGACAATAGCCCCAACATCACCCATCACAGAACTGACAATCACCGGAACCCCACAAGCTAAGCACTCGGCAACTTTTGTCGGGCAAGAGGCCAGGTTGGAATAGGCCTGTTTGATAAATATCAGCGCCGCCTTGCTTAAGGCGATATATTTAGAGACCTCTTTGGGCTCAACATTTAAAATGGTAGAGTCCCTGGAGTCAAAATCGTATTTTGCAATCAGGCCCTCGGCAATCTGCTTCTTGGTTTGGGTCAAAATTAAAAAATGGGCATTATCAATTTGTGTCTTGGCTAATTTAAAGAATTCAAGCATTTCCCTAAATTTGTAACAGGTGCCCAAAGAACCCAAATAGAGAAAGATAAATTTACCCTGCAAACCATGTTTCCTCAATAAACCCTGGTCTTTGTTTAAGCTAAGATTAAACCTGTCTAAATCTACGCAGCAGGGAATGACCTTAATATTATGCCCCTGGCCATTTTTGCCTAAACGCCCTTGCCTCAAAATACCAGCCATCATTTCTGAGAGCACTATAATAGAATCGGCGGAATAAAGAATCCTTTGCTCTAAATTATTCAGCAATTTAGAAAAAATTCTATGTCTGAAGATATTGACTTTGTTGACATCATCGACGAAATCACCGACCATTGTCCCCCTGCGGTCGTAAATAAATTTTACCGGCCATAACCTCGAAGTTAAAAACCCGATTAGCGCCGGAATACTGGCCCGGGCATGAATTACTTTGATTTTCTTTGTTAAAACCAAATAATTGGTTATCGCCAGGCCCATGAATAAATCGAACACGTTGGCCCAGCGGCTATGGTATTTTAAGCGCACCCAGTGAATGTTATGTTTTTGCAATTCCTGATTTTGCCAGGCCACTCTTTTATTATCGCGCAGATTCTGTTTCTTTTCGAACGATAATAGATAGATCTTTATTCCGTCTTCTGCGCAGCCCAAAAGATAGGGAATTATTTGTGTTTGGCCTAAGGCCTCCAGAATCCCTAAATTGGTTATATACAGGCTGTTTAATTTGGCGATTTTTGTTTCTCCTTGATCCGTTTTCTGATGGAAATTGCCCGGTGAATCAGGTTTAACTTCTTGCTAAATTTCTTATTTTTTATCAAATGCCAAAAGTCCAAAGATAGATTAACGGTGGCCGGAAAGCGCAAAGAGATATTGCCCCTAACCCTGCCGGTTTTTAGAATTACTGAGAATAGTTTGATTAAATTAGGCACTAGCCCGATAATTATTTCCGACCTGACCCTCTGGCCTAAGATATAAAAATAGCCAAAGATTGCGTAACTCGTTATATCGTCTTTGGTTAACTCAGCGGGACTAAAGTCCGGATTATAAAAATCAAATTCATCCCAACGGAAATTTTCCAAATCCACGCTTTCTCCGTAAATATTGTTCCATAATTCCGTGTTCGGCAAAGGAGAAACCGAAAAGAACCTGACTATATCCGGCGATGCCTGCTTGGCAAATTTTATGGTATTTTCCATAGATTTGCGTGTGGAGATGGGAAAACCCAGCATGAAATTTGTCCTGGTTACTATTCCTGTCTTTTTTGTTAATCTAATTGCCTCCGCGGCCTGCTCCAGAGTACTCTCTTTCCTGATATACGCAAGTTCACTCTTGTCTCCTGTTTCCACTCCGTACATTATTTGAGCACAGCCCGATCTTTTGGCCTTGTTCAGTAATTCTTCATCTACTCCGTCTACCCTGGCCTGGCAGATCCAACTAATGTTTAAATTCTCGTTACTGATCATCATATCCAAAAGTTTATTTAACCTTTGTTTATGTAAAAAGAAAAAGTCGTCTACCACGTAGAGCCTTTTCTTCCCGAATCTTTTATCTATATCTAAAATCTCCTGATAAACATTCTCGGGAGAGCGCAAATTCACTTTTTTTCCGGATACGCCTTTATCGCAGTAGATACAGGAAAACGGGCACCCCCGGCTGGTCAATATTGTCATTATTGTATATTTATCAACGGGCAGTAAGTGCCTGGCCGGATAAGGCACCAGGTCGAGATTCTCAATAGGTTTGCGCCCGGGATTATGCAAAATCCGGCCGTTATCTTTGAAAGAGATGCCGGTAATCTCTTGCAAAGATTTATCTTTCTCTAAAGCCTCGACAACATCTAAAAACGCATATTCTCCTTCACCGCGCACAGCGATATCGCACTCGATATCTTTCAAGGCCGACTCCGGAAAAGCGGTAGCGTGATGTCCGCCGATAACAATTTTTAAGTCTCGGTTTATCTTTTTCGCCAGATTGACAAAGTGTTTGGCCGAGCAGTAGGACGCTGTCCTGAAAGAGACACCCACCAAATCAATATTGTATTTCTTGAGTGTCTCGGCCAATATTGATTCAGAAAAATCTTCCACCTCAAAATCTTTTAAATAGACATTCTTAGCGTTTTTTTCCAGAACCCCGGCAATATACACTATCCCCAGAGGCGGCTCTAAATTCTCCCGCGAATTAAATTTAATCGGCATATTTGCTAATAATATATTCATCGGCTCAGGTCCCCTTGCTTTCGCGCATAGATAACAAGGACCTGACCCTGATGCAATAGTTCAGCCGCCACCATCACCATTGCTCTGGCCCACAACAGCAGCTTATCTAAAAAACCCTCGGCTTTGTGTTTTTCCGTTCGGCTGATTCCTCCCTTGACCTGCATCTTGGCTATCTTAAAGCCTGTACACTGTAAAAGCCTGGCCAGCGACACTACGGAAAAACCATAAATTTGGTAAGAAGGGAAGGTCGGAGAAAGGTTGGTGGTCTTGTCCACCCCCTTTAATTTGTAATAAAGGTCTCCCCACTTATATAGCAGGCTGTCGCCATTCATCGCTTCAATAAAAAGCACGCCGTCTTTTTTGAGAATTCTGTTTAATTCAGAGAGTAAATCCTTAGGATTATACGTATGTTGCAAAACTCCCACCAGAGATATCGCATCAAACTCCTGATCTGGAAACCTTAAGTCTTTGACCTCTCCGACTCTCACGTTGAGCCCAAACCGGCCTCTGGCATATTCGGCAAAACTTGGCGAAATCTCAGCCCCGCATGCCTGCCAGCCGCGTTTTTGGGCCAAGTGCAGCAGTTCCCCCCGGCCGCAACCGACATCGAGGAGCTTTCCCTTTTTGGTGAATCTTTCTATTCCCTCTAATATGGTTTTATAAAACCTCAATCTTTTTTCCGTAATAGTTGTCGGAAAGTACCCATTGGGACCGGAATAGTTTTGTTTCAATTGCTGCTGATCCGGAAAAGGCATCGGATTGGGAAAAATTAAGCCGCAATTTGTGCATTTTACGACTTTAGCTATTAACTCATCCGGTAAAGTAAAGCTCTTGGGTGAGCGTTTACCTAAATATGCTGTCTGATCTTTTCCGCAAACCATACAATTGACTTTCTTAAATTCGTATCCCACTAGCACCACCTTTGTTTAAACTAAACTATTGATAATTCTCCGCTCCCGAATCATAATATCTTCTTCTATTTCTATATTGACCAAAATGATATAGGATAACATTAAGTATTTTGCGATTGAGGACTAAAAAAATTAATTTTGAACAGAGCAACCTCACCACCCACCTGGGGAACCTGCCTTGACCGGCCAGATGAGTAAAATAAAAAAGCAGATTGATCAGATTTGATCTCGGGCCCTGTTCGCACTTTTGGTAAGTGGATTTTTTAATAATACCCTCTTTGACCGCTTTTGCCGTCAGGGCAGTTCCCGGATAAAACGTAAGCGAGAAGAACCAAAGCGAAAACTTAAGCGGCAGGTCCAGCAAGAATCTGATAGTATTTAACCTTTCGTAGTCGGTCTCAAATGGGCTGTCTAATATTACATCAAAGTTAATTTTTATCTTAGATTCATATTTGGCTAAATCCATTGCCGCCTGTCTGACCTTGCTATTACTTACCGGCCGGTTATATTCTCTTAAGACATTCTCATTGACAGTTTGCAGGCCAAAGTAGACAGCCTGCAGTCCTACGCCAGATAGGATTTTAAACTTCTGCTCATTAGAGGCAGGTGTAGTAATACAAGAAAAAGGAAGGTTTACTTTTCTTTTGTACATTGCCGCAAACTCTCTGAACTCATCAATAGTATGAGACATAAAGTTATCGTCATTGAAGAATATTTTATTGATTCCGGGAATTTTGTTTACTATCCGCTCTAACTCATTAACCACACCGGTAAGGCTTCTGGCCCTCAAAAATCCATCAGGATAAAGTTTTAACAAAACATTATTGCCGCAATAGGAACACTTATAAGGACAGCCCCGGGAAGTGGCGTAACTTAACTGATTACCGTTGAGCTTCAAAAAGCCTTTCTCGCTCAGCTTGATCAGTCTGCCTTCAGAAATAATCCAATGCTCCTGGTAGTTGTAATCAGGCGGGGGAATTTCATCCGCCTTGACCAGCTGGCTGGGGTCATTCTTTATGATCTGCCCGTTCTTTTTAAAGGCAAATCCCCTGGTGTCAAAGTAATCCCTTCCTTGTTCCATCTTTTTTATCAGCTCGATCAGTGAGTTTTCGGCTTCGCCGATGCAAACAATATCCGCATATTCAAGACTTTCTTCAGGACACATTGTGGGATGGATCCCACCCCAAACCACAGGAACCGAAAGCCTTTTCTTTATTTCAACCGTCAGTTGTCTGGCCCGGTCGAAGAAATTCGTCATCAGGCTAAATCCGACCAGGTCGGCGCCCTGACAAAACTCAATAATCTCATCTAAAACCGACTGCTTGTATCGATAGATATAATTAGAGTCGCAAATCATTCTATTGGTGTTGCCTTGCTCAAAGATTAGGCGGACCGGATAATTGTTTTCTCTCAGTCTTGTGGAAAGACACCTGACTCCATTGGCAATAGTGCTCTGCGGGTCAATCAAAACAATATTCATTCTCTTTCCTTGACGAAAAATGCGACACTAAACCAGCGGCGCTAAAAAGCAGAATCAGCGGTGTAGTTATGTCTCGATGACGCATTGCCGAACCGATGTTACCAGAAACTAGGCTGCTTAAAAGCACAGAGAAAAACAAAAACACTAATATCAGACAAGATTCTTTAAAATAGTACCTTAAACTAAATATAATTCCCACCAGGGCAAAGGCAAAAAGCAAATACCATAAAATCACTTGAGGATAAGATAAAAGCTGTAATTTTGAAGAAATTTGCCAGGGAAAAGGAGTCAATAAGAAAAATATCACGCCCTTGGCTGCCGCAGCCATAAAATCTAAAGAAAATAACTGTTTTATTGAAGATAGTCCCTCAAAATCTTCGGGATAAATTTGATACACAGCGCCGCCTGCTGAAACAACGCCTCGCTGAGCGTAGATCAGCCCATTGATTTCTGATATTAATTTAGTTTCCGCTGACTTAACTTTTTCCCTTCCTAACGAAGTCATCATAACCGAGCAGATAAGCAATACGATTGCCAGCCGGAAGTATTTGTTTCTGGATAGGCCGATAATCAGACTCAACAGGGCGAAGCATAAAGTAAAAATGCCTAAGGAATATCTGACAAAAATGTTTGCAAATGAAATGATTAAAAGCA
Organism: Candidatus Omnitrophota bacterium; assembly: GCA_042571705.1. GTDB lineage: Bacteria > Omnitrophota > Gorgyraeia > JAFGHF01 > JAFGHF01 > JBHPFV01. The sequence goes on along the minus strand of JBHPFV010000009.1, from coordinate 28,078 downwards.
ATAAATAGCTTTTCTTTTTTAGAAAAATTAGCCTATGAATTGAAAAAATTGTTAAACAAATAAAAAAACTATTAATCGGCTCCTTTAAATGTGTCACCGACCATAAGACTATTGTCGGGAAAAAAGCTGCCAAGATAGCCGCCAGCTTAGCTACCCGCTGTTCAAAAATATCCTTGGCGATATAATAGATCAGTACGGCTGCTCCTACGCTAAACAGGCTGTTAATCAACTTTGCCGCAAATTGACTGAAACCAAATAGATAGTAAAAGGCGGCGTAAATACGAAAATGATGGTCCCTGGGGGCATAGACCATATCTTCTAACCGGAACCAACTGCGCTCTATATTGCCGTGCCAGACTTGCGCTAACCACCACCCCCTTAAAGAGGTAAATGCGCTGTCGCCAATAACACCTAATGCATATCTGTCTACAATTAGAGGGTCGCAGGCGCGGCCGTCACAATATTCGTAACCGATATGTAAATAGATACTTAAGAAATAAAGAATAAGTGCTAACAGAACCCGTACGCCCATGCCGATTAAGAAAATGGATAAAATAAAAGATTTGTCTTCCTCCTTGGCAAACGATTTTATCAAAACCGATATTATAAAAATGCACAAGAATATAAACAGAGTGCCGGGAATAAAAATAGAAGTTACCCCCGCAGCTACCCCAAGCAATATCAGAAATAAGCTATTTTTTTCTTTCATAAATTTTGATCTCCGGCCCGGGGGAAATCCTGGAGCGGTCCTTGAAAATATCTATTCCCCTTAAGGCCCGATAGTCAGCTGTAAAGAAAAGCGGATAAAAAAGCCTGAATTCAGGAAAAGGTTTAATTTCCTTGATCAGCAAGAATTTCTTTTCTATCGCCGCCAAAACGTCCCGACGCTCCTGGCGCGTTTGGTAATATGTCTCGGGTCTTAATTTACCTTTGCCGCGAAAGCGTTCCAGGTGCCCCAGACCTAAATCAAAGAATCCGCAGGTAACTAAATAATCGGCATTGGTATTTGAAATATCTTTTCTTTCTTCTTCGATAAAGTTCAGCGAAACTTTATAAAGTCGATAGGACTGCCCGCGATCATCATAATTCTCTATTAAAGCTTTTTGAAATCTGCCGCTGCCGCCCTGGTCTACAGTCCAGCTGAGTGAATCTTGCAAAGACTCCAGGTCCTCATTCAATTTTGGGCCCAAGATCAGCTCATTACCCAAAGCCCCCTCCAGAATAATACTTTTTCCCTTTTTGATATTCTGCTCAATCCACTCTTTGGCTATTACCCGTGTGTCTTTGCTGGTGATCACCAAATAATAACGAAAACTGTTCAATGCCGGGCTGAGCAGGCAAATGAAAGTAAAAGTATAAAGAAGAATAACTCTACATCTTTTAAACTTTAAACTAATTTCATACAAAAATGCGCTAATAATTAGGCAAATAAAGGCCAGGCTTGGCAATAAATAATAAGAAAAACCTACTCCTTTTATAAAAGGTAAAAAATGCGCTAAAGGAAAAACCAAGATTAACAATGCGTTTTTTGTCCTTTTATGTAAAAAGTAAAGAATACCGGTGAAGAAAACACAAGTTGAAATAGATCCCAAGGCATTTGGTAAGCATTCAAAGAAATAGGTAAAAGCAGGGGTGTAAATTTTTTCAAAGCCGCTAAAATACCTGGACGCATTATTTATAGTCTTAAAAAACACTCCTGGATTAATAAAGGGAAAAGGCTCAGCGATAAAAAAGCCTAAGATTACAAGAGCTAAACCTATAAGAAGGTTAAGATTTAAGATTTTAGATAATTTTTTCTCCTTGTAAAGATAAATAAATAAATAAATAAATACACCCGGTGCCGTTAACAATTTGGCGGCCATAGCCAAGCCAAGTGTAAAACCGGAAAACCAAAAGTATCTTAAACCGGCACTGAGCTGGTTTGAAAAATAATATTTCAATAGTAGGTAAGAAGATAGCAGCAACAGAAACACAGCCGGTATATCCGCCAGGCCGGTAACAGACATCATGTAATGAATTATAGAAAAGCTTAAGAACAAACTGGCCAGCAGGCCCACTTTTCTATTAAACAGCTCCTTTCCTATTAAGTAGGTCAGATAAAGCGTACCGATGGAAAAAATATTGACAATTAATCTGGCTAATATGGAAAAAATAGAAGGATCCCTTAAATAGGCCAGCATAAAGCCATCTAAAGAAGAAAATAGGCCCACTGTTTTACCTACTAAAAAATATAATCCATACACAAAAAACAAAATGCCCGGATATAATGTACCATGAGTAAAATGTGCCGGATCAAATTTGCCGATCCCAAAGCGTAAGGCCATTTCAGTATAGTTTGTCTCATCATCATGAAATCTATAGGGTAAACCCCAATTAACAGCCAACAGCCTGAACAGCGTGGCGACCAAGATAATTAAAAATAAGGCCGTGTTAAATTTCGCTGAGGTTTTCATCTTTTCAACAGGAAACGCTCCTTGAGGATTGTTCTTAAAATAACAAAGGTATCCCAGGCCCTGATTTTGGATTTACCGTCTCTCTTTTTATAATCAATAGGAATCTCTTTAATTTTCAGTTTATTCTTTAAGCCCTTGACGGTGATCTGGGCCTCGATATCAAAACCCTTGGCATCGATCAGCTCAACAAGCTTATCTACCCTTAAAACCCGTAAGCCGGAATTTATATCTTTCAGTCTGGCCATAAAAAGCAGGTTAATTAAACCGGTATGTAAAATATTGACTATGCGGTGAGAAAATTGAATGCCGCCCATTCTTCTGGCGCCCACAACCATATCGTACTCGGGCAAGAAGCTTAACAATTCGGGAATATATTCCGAAGGATAAGAGTTGTCGCAATCGATCAAGACTAAAAAGTCATAGTTTAGTTCGCGGGCTACTCCCAGGGCCTTAATGATACCATATCCTTTGCCTTTGCCGACTCGCTGATAAACTGACACTGAATTTTTAGAAGCAATCTCTACCGTCCCATCATTGGACTGCTCATCACAGATAATTAAGTCCAAATTTAATTGTTTTATTTTATCAATCATCATCTGGATGCTTTCTTTCTCATTTTTGGTGGGTAAACAGACTAGTGTCCTCATTTGGCCTCTCCGTTTAGATACCGTTCATACCAAGCATAGGTCTTGCGCAATCCTTGATCGAGGCTGTATTGCGGCCGCCATTTTAGGACATCCTGGGCCTTCTTAGTGTCAAGATGCTGCTCCTTAATCTCGTATTTAGCTGTGGACAATATCTGCGGCTTAAGATTCTGCTTCCCCGAAATAGCTATAATCTTCTCTACCAGGTCTAAGACATTGATCGGCTGCTGATTGCCGAAGTTAAAGGCCTGACCTTGAATCTGTTTTCGGTCCAGATGTTCGGCTAGAGTTAAATAGGACTCTACGGCGTCTTGGACAAATATATAGTCGCGAATAAACTTACCGTCGCTTCTGATAATCGGTCTTTGATCTAATATCAGGGCCCGGATCGTATCAGGAATAATGCGACTGAAGTTTAAATCGCCCGGTCCATAGATATTGGCCGATCTGGATATAGCTAACGGCAGACCGTAAGTATGGAAATACATTTGGGCCAGGATATCCAGGCAGCTCTTTGAGGCATCATAGGGATGTCTCCCTTGCAAATTGAATTCTTCCGTATAAGGAAGCCGGTTATGTGAACCATAGGCCTTATCGCTTGAGGCGATCGCTATTCTTTTTACATCAGGGCATCTTCGCGCGGCCTCCAGGATATTCCAACCCCCTTGAATATTTGTTTTAAAAGTCGACAAAGGACCTCGATTGGCTACTTCGACAATAGCCTGGGCGGCCAGATGAAAACAGGTATCAATATCATGTTCGTTGAGCACCCTTTCTATTAATTCATAGTCCTGAACTACTCCATAAACCAGGTTTATTTTATCAACAGACCCGCTAGAAACTAAGAACGAATCGTGAATTTCATCTCTAATTAAACCGGTTACTCTTGCGCCGCGGTCAACCAGGGTCTTGGCCAGCCAGGAGCCCAAAAAACCATTGCAGCCGGTAACAAATACTTTCTTGTCTTTCCAATAATCTATTTTTTCTTCCAAGTATGGTCCCATTTTATCCACGGACTCTCCCCCTTCTTAAATAGTCCATCTAACATCATCGTGTCTTTGTATGTATCCATACAAGCCCAAAAGCCTTTAAATTTGTAAGCCACTGCTTCTTGCTGAGCGACCAGCCGATTAAAGGTATCTCTTTCTAAGACATCCCTTTCTTGCAGGTATTTAAAGATGCCCTTTTTGAACACGAAAAATCCGCCGTTAATCCACTGGTTTAACCTGGGCTTTTCTTTAAATTCTGAAATAAACCCTTTCTTGTCGGAGGCGACAATGCCGAATTGGCTGATCGGATTAATGCAGGTTACGGTAGCAATTTTACCTTTTTTCTTATGGAAATCTAAGAGTAAGTTTAAGTCAATGTCGGAGACGGCGTCGGCATAGGTAGCAAAAAAGACGTCTCCATCAATGTAGGGCCTGGCCTTCTTGACCCTGCCGCCGGTATTTGTCTCTAAGCCTGTGTCGACAAAGGTAATATTCCAATCCTTGACGTCGTCATGCAGCCTTTTATTGTTAACAATATCTCCTCTTTGCAGTTTAAAATCAACATCCCGCCAGTCAGAGTAGTTGACAAAGAATTGTTTTATCGCCTCGGACTTATATCCCAGACACAAGATGAAATCTTTATAACCATAATGAGAGAAAGTCTTCATCACATGCCAAAGGATTGGCCGGCCACCGACTTCCACTAAGGGTTTGGGGAAATATTCTGTATGTTCCCTGAGCCGCGTGCCTTTGCCGCCGCAAAGAATGACTACCGGTATCCCTTTCGTTTTCATTTCTCTCCTCCTGTTGTTAGCTTACGAACTTATTCTTGTTCTTGATAAAATTAAATCCGGCCACAGCGAACATAAAGTAAAACGGAATCAAGGGCACGTTATACCTGCCCGAACCAAAAAGAAAGCTGTAGGTTAAATTAGTGTAGATAATTAAAGCGGCGATAAATACCCATTGACGCCATTTCTTGCCCTGGCTAAGGAAACCAAAAAATGCAAAAAATAAAGTCAGATAGGCCGCTAATCTAAACACTCCCCGCACGGCCGACAATATAAGCTGGCCATTTTTAATATCCTTAAATCTTTCTATCGTATCAGATTCACTTAACAGCGGGATATGCAAAAAGGCAGTCATCTTGAACCATTCCAGGAAATTCTGGGATAGATATTTTAAAGGACGGCGCTTAATTTTAACCAAGGCCTGTTTAATCTGGATCTGGTTTATCTCCACCTCGTTATAACCTTGGCCAATCATTTTTTTAATCTGCTGCTCGTTCTCGATTGCCTCCTTGAGCAAAAAGTTATTGGGTTCTTCGACATCAGGATAGAATTTTTTCCCCAAATATTCGGACAGAATAAATAATATTTCCTTTTTTGTGTCTCTCAGACTGTAATCGAGTTTAGCGCCTCTAACCAATAGCACCCTGCCTAAATGCAGGCTCAAGCTAAACTTGCCGAAAGCGGCATAGTTTCTGATCGACCAGGGGGCGACAATTACTAAAAAGGTGACAACGAAGATAACAAAATTCTTCGCATATTTCCTGAAGAATAAATTAATATTCCCGGAATAAAGCACCCCGCAAAATGCGATCGGTACGAATAAAAGAACAGTGATGCATTTAGTTAAAGCGCATAAACCTAACAACAATCCGGAGCAGATATACCAAGCTGTTCTGTTAACCTCAACCGCGCGCAAAATGGCCAGCATGAATAAAATAATTAAAAAAGTAAACAGGGTCTCCGAAAGTAGATAACCGGGATAATTCGCCAGCGTCGGACATAAACCAGTCAGCAGAGTCACCCATCTGGCTATCCCCTTGCCAAGAATCTTCGCACTCAAATAATAAACCAAAACTACAGTCAAAAGGTAGAGAACAACCTGCGTCCCATAGATAGCGACATAGTTGCCTTTAAACAGCCAAATCAGAAAAGCCAAAAAAAACGCATAGCCGGGCTCGCGCAGCGTAGTCGGTAAATACGGAGGCCCGGGCGATAAAGAATAAGCGCGATGCCGCAATAAATTTTGAGCGATAATATTGTACTGCTGGGCATCTCCTTTTATAGGATGGCCAGAGCCCTTGTAAAAAAATAGGGCCAGCAAAAAAGACAAGGTGACAATAACCACCAAAAACAAAATCTCTTGTTTAGCTAGATCTTTCACCGGCTGGATTTTTGAGTTACCTCTTTAACCTTTTTAGCAAAAACCGTCATCTTGACCCTGGGATTTACGTAGACGGTCAAATTATCCATTTTTATCTTTTCCAAGACAAATTTTAAACCTTTAAACAGCCCCTGATGATACAATGTCGATCTCTCCAAAAGGTCGCCCAAACTAAAAAACTTACCATATGGCCTTATTTTCAGGACTGCAAAACCGCATTTTTTTAACATCGCCGCGATTGTCTTTCGGGAAAACATGTATAAATGTTCGTTAGTCCTCCTGGCGTCTTCAAGTTTTTTCCCCAGTATTTTGGCCAATAAACTATCGGCATTGGGGGTGCTGACCACTAGCAGACCGTCGTCTTTGAGGCTGCGGTTGACCTTCACCAGACCGGCTAAAGGATCACAGAGATGCTCAATTACATCAAACATAGTAACCAAATCAAAGGTTTTTGCTGGCAGAGTTGCCTCGGCCAGGGTCCCTTGATCGACTGCTAGGTCTAATTTCTCGCGGGCATAAGCGCAGGCCTGAGACGAGGGCTCCAGACCACACGCCTGCCAACCATCCTTTCGGGCTAAGTCTAAGAAGAATCCAAAGGCGCAGCCGACATCAAAAAGCCTGCCTTGCTGTTTATAGACCTTGATCTGGCCAAAGACATGCTCAAAGGTCCTGATGATGTTCTTGCTATCCGCCAGATAATCCACGTACCCGTAGAAATCACTCTGATCGGGGGCGTAGACATTTCTCTGAAAGTAATTGTTTTCGTACATCTCCAGGAACCTCTCCTCTTTTAATCGCGGATTGACAAAGATTAACCCGCAGCTGAGGCATTTGACTACCCGAAGATTGTTAATCTTATACAGGAATTTAAGGTCCTGGCCTTGACAAAGATTGCAAGGAATGATTTCCATGAATTAGAACTCTTTGGCCTTTGGTTTTTTACTCAGATACGAGAGATTAAACGGCACCCAGTGTAGATTTGTTTCAATGCTTGATTTAAGAATCGTATTTTTAAAAAATATGAATCCCCGGTAGAGAGGAATATCAAAATATAAAGTCTCCTGAACGATATTGATAATACCGAGCCATTTATATATCCAATTATGTTTTAGCTTGATTAGTTTTTTGAATAGCGGCAGCATTTTGGGAAATTTAATCATATAATAAAATAGTGTGGTGATATTTTTGAATTCATTTTGATAAGGGGTCTTACAATGCAACTTCAAGGCGTCACTGGTCATATCATCCCAGGAGTAGGGTTCAATATAGCCTTGCTTTAAGGCCTGCTCATAGATCTCTGTGCGCGGATAGGCCATCAGTGTATTGATCCTGATATAATTTGCCTTAATCTTGTGATTTAATTTAACTGTCTCAAATGAGTTCTCCAGGGTCTCACCCGGTAAGCCAATTATATTTGTAGTAAACAATTTGATTCCGTGCCGTTTCAACATCCCCGCGCCCTTGATCGCCTGTTCATTGGAGACCTTCTTTTTAAGTACGAGATTGCGCAGGTCTTCATTGCCGCTTTCTAATCCCACCTGAGCGGCAACGCAATTAGATCCCTTGAGCAATTTAACCGTATTCTCTGTGAGCATATCGAATCTGATGTTGCAGGAATAGGGTATATTAATGCGCTGTTTATATTCCCTGGCAAACTGCTCCAGCCAGCCGCTGTTTAAAGCAAATAAATCATCCGAAAAATGCACCCTTTTAAGCGGGTATTTGTCTCTTAGGTATTCTATTTCTTGAATCACCCGGGTTACGCTCTTCTGACGCATAAATTTAGATTTTGCCACCCCCAGGGCCCCTCTCATGATCGGTTGATGGCAAAAGGTGCAATCAAACGGACAGCCATAGCCGGCGATAAACCTTTTCATGGGTATATCGGCAAGAAACTTATACTTGCTAAAATAAATGTCCCGGTCCGGAAGAGGGACGCGCTCAATATCATAATTAATCGCCGCGGCCCCATTATAAATTACCTGCTGATCGGTCCGGACCGCCAATCCGGGAATAGAAGTATAATCAGAGCCGGACTGCATCGCTTTAAAAAGATCCAATAAAACCTGCTCGCCTTCGCCGGAGCAGATAAAATCAATCCCGGGATATTGCTCAATACACTCAGGATAAAATGTAGGATGGGGCCCGCCGATGATAACCGGGACGCCCAATCTTTTCTTCATCATTGCCGCGGTCTCAAAAACTGATTTATGCATTCCGGTGAATGCGGAAAAACCAAGTAAATCAGGCTGAAACTCCTTAATTTCCTTGAGCCAATCTTTGGCATGGGATAGCAGTAACAAATCTACCTGATGCCCATGGTGTTTCAAGTATGCGGAGATATTAGCAAACCCGATCATTTCCGAAAGGCCGTTGGCCTGAACAAATAGTAATCTCATGATACCTTAAACTCCCGATGCCAGAGTTCCAGATTCAACAGTGCCCAGATGCGATAGGTATGATCCGCGCCTCCAGTTATATGCTCCTTGAGCATAGCGGCAATGACATCTTTTCTTAAATAACCCTTATTGGATACGGCGTTATCCAATAAGATATCCTGGACAAATTCCTTCATTTCACCTCTAAACCATTGACTAATCGGGATCCCAAACCCCTGCTTTCTTCTATAAATTATCTGTTTCGGCAAGATCTTTAATAGCGCTTTTTTAAAAATATATTTTGTGGTAAAGTTTTTTAGTTTCAGGTTAGCGGGAATCCGGGCGGTAAACTCCAACAGCGATTGGTCCAGGAATGGAGAACGCACCTGCAAAGAATTGGCCATAGCGGCGATGTCTATCTTCACCAGTGAATCTCCGGGAAAGCCGGTTTTGAATTCTAAATATAGAATCTTGTCCATAAAGCTCTTGGCTTGGGCCTCAGAAAAAACCTGTTTAAAATAATCAAAGGTGTCCTTATTGGCCAAAGTCTCTCTGGCAATATCGGTGTACAGGGAATTCTTCTGCTGATCGTCAAAATAACTAACCCAGCGTTGATACCTTTTTACCGGGTCTCTGTATTTAGATACCGCCTCCAAAAACCGGCTGATTTTCTGAAAATCACTTTTTCTTCCCAAAGCTTTAGACTCTATCGCCTTCAGAAAGTTAGCGCTAAATCTATAAAAAGACTGGGGGAGTCGCTCTATAAATCGGCTTAAGTTTAAACCAATAAACCTCTCGTATCCGCCAAAAGACTCATCACCCCCATCTCCGGTCAAGACAGATCTTGTAAATTTAGCGGCCATCTTTGAGGCATAATATGTAGGAATGCATGAGGAATCGCCGAATGGTTCATTGTAGTACCATATTAAATGCGGCAGGGTCTTGATCACATCATCCGGCCGGACAATATATTCCTGATGTTTTGTGCCAAAAAGTGCGGAAATTTCTCTGGCAAATTTCAATTCGCTGAACTCCTGTTCTTGTAATCCTATTGAAAATGTCTTTATGTTAGTTTGGCCAAGTTGACTGATTAGGGCAACAATAGCGCTGGAATCGGTCCCGCCGCTTAAAAAGGCGCAAGGCGCAGCCCCGGCAACCAATCTTACCCTTACTGCCTCTTTGAGTAAGCTCAATATCCGCTCCTCATACTCCGGCAAAGACATCTTTTCTTTTTCGGCGTAGTTGAGACTCCAATAACGCTCGATCTTGACCTGGCCTTTTTCACAAACCAGAATATGTCCGGGGGGAAGTTTAGAAATACCTTTAAACATCGTATTCGGAGCCGGGGTATATCCTAAGGTTAAATAGTCATGGAGCGACTCTATATTCAGCTTCCGATCAACATCTTGGTCCTGGAGGATAGACTTTATTTCAGAGCCAAAGATTAGTCTTTTGTGATCAAGAAAATAACATAAAGGCCTCTGGCCGATTCTATCTCTAGCTAAAAGTAAACGCCTGTTCCGATTATCCCAAATCGCGAAAGCAAAACACCCCCTTAAGTCCCGAACGCACTCAACGCCCTTTTCTTCATAGAGATGAATTATTGCCTCGGCGCTACTCTGGCTCTTGAATTTATGTCCTTTGGTCTGGAGCATTTCTTTTAGTTGGCTATAATTATATATCTCCCCATCACAGATCACCCAAACGGACTGATCCTCATTGCCCAGGGGTTGCTGGCTGTCCATTAAATCTACAATTTTTAACCGCCTGTGCCCAAGGCCCAGATCAACTGATGAAGAAAATACCATTCCGCTGCCATCTGGGCCGCGGTGTTGCAGTGTATCTGTCATCCTGGAAAGCAACTCGCCGGATACTTTAGCTCCATCTAAGTTGAACACCCCAGCTATTGCGCTCATCTTGCCTATTTACCTCCTACTAAAGATATCCCGCATTCCAATACCTCAATCTCATTTAAATTACTCTCTTTAAACCACTGAAACACCTCAAAGTGGGTAAACCAGAATTGATAGGTCGGTGAATACCAGTCAAATGTATCCAGCACCCTCCACCTCCAGCGAGGCTGCATGCTGATTATAAAAAATAACTTTAAGGCCCGGCCGAATACAGGTATCTGATACAGATAATATAAAGGACCGGCGAGAAAACATAAATAATAAAGCAGCTTCTTGGGCAACCTGGTAGTAAAAAACCGCCAAAATTTTGTATTCCAGACAAAAATCTTCTCATAGGCGCTATATAATGTAATCGAGATCTTCCCGCCTGATTTTAACAGCCTGGGCAATACCATAAAGGCCCCTTTAGGATTGGGGGTATGGTGGAGAACCCCCAGGCTATAAATAAAGTCAAATGAATTTCCTTTAAACGGCAATCTAAAAACATCGGCCTGGACGAAATCTATATTTTTATTATCACCCATATTTTTGAATGCCGCATCCACGGCAAAGCTTAAATCGATACCGATCACCCTGGCTCCATATTTCAGGGCAATCTCAGAGAATCGGCCCATGCCGCAGCCAACATCAAGAACAACCTTATCCTTTAAATCCTCTAGAGGAAAGTTTGCGCTCTTCTTGAATCTATCTTCTGATTCCAGCGTCTGATTGGCGCTATCCAGCTGAGTGGTCCTGTGTTTTGTCCACTCAAAGCTAAAGGAATCCACATATTTATCTGACTTGACAAAACGCGGAATATATTCCGTAATCTTAAAATTGTTACCGCAATCGCAAGCCAGGCTGCCTTGTTTAATCCGCCCGTCTTGGCCCTGATTTACCTTAAGCCTTAGTTCTCCTTTGCAGTCAGGACAACACAGGATTTCCAATAATTCCTTTTGCATTTAATCAATCTCTTTCTTTTTGACGCAGATATACTCATAAACATCGGGTAAGGGAACTCTGATAATGATTTTATTCAAGAATTTTAGCTGCTCAAACAGCCTGTTGCGCACTCCTCCTGGAAAGTGAGAAAATAAGCCAAATATTAATCGTTCAATACTTGCGTATGGACAATCGCGTCTTCTGGAAACCAGCTCAAATCCGGATTCCTGAATACATTGGATTAAGGTCTGCTGGGAAAAGATTTGGCTCATATTCGCCACCAGAATATACCAGTTTTGCCTAAAAATACGCTCCCATAAGGAGCCGGTATAATATGTATTTAATGCCAGGCATCCGCCTGGTTTTAACGCCTGGTTAAATTTCCGCAATACCGCCCGGGGATCGCGAAGAATGGTAAATACCCCCCAGGAGGCAATCACATCGTATTCATGGCGCGCAAGCTCGATCTCCTCAATAGATTTAGGAAAGACCTTAATTCCGTGTTGGGCTGTTACATATTCTGCCATCGGCGCCGAAATCTCTATACCAGTGACATCAAAGCCCCTCTTTTTTGCTTCTCTGAGGAAAAAGCCGGCGGCTGAGGCAACCTCCAACAGCTTACCTTTCTTGGCATATTTCATAATCCGCATCAGGCGCGATGCGGCGGTCTTAGTTAAATACTTCTCTCCCGATAAGAACGAATAATAATTATAATTTTTTTCCTTTCCCTCAAAAAATAGCTCTGAGGCATATAGATTTTTAAGCGACTCCACAGTCAGACGGGGATTAGTGTAAAGCGTCCCGCATTCAAGACAGGACACATAGCGCATAGAATAGTCCTGCACCTTTTTGCTATACTTTTCCCTAAAACGCTCCGCCTGACAGACCGGACAACGCGTCGGTTCAAATTGGAGTTGGCGCAATTCTTGAAACTGAGGTAATTTTGTCATCTCTTTGCTCCGTCCCTTTTTTTATTTTATCAACTATATACTGCTGTTCTTCAACATTCAGACCGGTATAAAATGGTAATCTCAATATTCGTCTGCTCATCTGCTCAGTCACAGGCAAGTCCTTCTTCCCGCTGAATCCTATTCCCATTGGCGATGCATGCAAAGGGATAAAATGAAATGCCGCTGAAATTCCATTTTCCTTAAGGTAATTCAACAATCTATCTCTTTCTGATTCGGTAGGAAGTATCAAATAAAACATATGGTAATTCAGGCTGCACTCATCCGGAATGATCGGTAACCTAAGTATGCCTTGATCCTGAAGGCTTTTTAGATTGTTATAATAAAACTCAAATATTGTCCGGCGCCTGTTTTTTATTTCATCTGAATGTTTTAACTGGGCATAAAGACAAGCCGCTAAAATATCCGAGGGCAGATAAGAAGAGCCCAGATCAACCCAGGTATATTTATCAATTTCTCCACGGAAAAATCGGCTGCGATTGGTCCCCTTTTCTCTGATGATCTCCGCCCTTTCAATCAATCTCTGATCGTTAATTAATAATGCCCCGCCTTCACCGCAGGTATAATCTTTTGTAACATGAAAACTAAACGCCCCTAAATGGCCGATCGAGCCTAAAGGCCTGCCTTGATACATTGCGTTGACACCTTGTGCCGCATCTTCCACAACGATTAAATTATGCCTATCCGCTATTTGCATGATCGCATCCATGTTACAGGCTACGCCGGCATAATGCACTGGAACAATTACTTTAGTCTTATCGGAAATTACGGCTTCGATCTGGTCTTGATCAACATTAAGCGTATCGCCGCGAATATCAACAAATACCGGAGTCGCCCCCCGTACAACAAATGCATTAGCAGTCGAAACAAAGGTAAAAGAAGGAAGAATCACTTCATCGCCAGGCTCTATCCCGGCTAAAATAGCCGCCATCTCCAGCGCTGCCGTACAGGAATGGGTTAACAATACCTTACTGGTCCCGGTCCTCTGCTCCAGCCAAAGCTGACACTTCTTAGTAAATGGGCCGTCACCTGAGATATGTCCACTGGCATAGGCTTCCCGGACATACTCTAACTCTTTACCAGTCATATACAGTTTATTAAAAGGGATCTTCATCGGATCTTACTCCTTGATCACTCTGGTCGGGACTTTATCTCCCGACCAGGAATACCGGCAACAACGGTGTTTGGCGGAACATCTTTAGTCACGACGCTTCCGGCGCCGACAACGCTTCCGTCGGCGATATAAACTCCGGGTAAAATAATCGCCCCGGCGCCAATCCAGACCTGATTACCCACTTTAATCTCGCCTCCCTGATGCTGCGAAAAATCTGAGAGGTCATGACCGGCGGCATAAAAACGAACATGGGGAGCAACGTAAACACCCGAACCAAGCACAATCTTGTGCCGTCCGGCATAATCTGGATAAAACTCAACCCCGCGATTGATGCTGACATTATCCCCCATTTCAACAAGCCAAGGGAATTTGATATAAATATTGTAATCAAAAAATACATGACGCCCGGCCTTGCGCAGCAATGCGCAAAAACAAACATTTCTAATAAAACCCGGCATCACATTGAGGATCAGATGGACAAGGTGAATAATATATACGTAGAGCTGATTAGCAATTCTCTTACGAACTTCATTGCGAAACAGGAAATTATTCAAACTCATATTTTAACCTTCCCGACTAACCAGCCGTCCGCCATTCAGATAGATCAAGTTTAAAACGCTTTGTTAAATGTTGATTGGATTCACTAAAATAATTTATCAGGTAACGCGTTAGTTCAGGCGAAAGAGAAAAATCAGGTTTATCGGTTTTGTTGATCACCTTCTGGTATGCCGCAGGCGCGAAGTCAGCGGCCACCCCTAAGAAAGCATAAATTTCCTGGACCAGACTCAAAGACTTAACCAACTGCTCGTAGACGACAACCTTTAGACGCTCGGCTGCAAAATAGCTCTCATACATCGTCAGATAATCGATATAGCGTCCCCGCCTTAAATAAGCAAAGGGAGAAGCGGAGGTCTGTTCGGGGTCATAATTAAGCCACCTGTTCTCCTCTTGCAAAAATGCTTCTTCTATGGACATCTTTTCCAACCCATAGTTAACACTGAAATAGTAATTGGAAATAGCCCGTTCAATTGGGTCGCGCAGCAGAAAAAGGATCCTGGCCTCAGGGAAACAATGCGCTATTCGCCGGGCCACCTTTTCCGATTCAATATAGCTGGTGCTTTTCTCTCCTCTTAAGCGAGCACCGGCCTTGGAGTTAAAAAAGTGGCTTTGGTAATACTCTAAACCGCGTTCAAAAAGGCTGTCGGTAAGGAAAAATTTCGGCTCAGGCTGAATCGGCTTGGCCATCTCAATTTCCGGATGCTCTTCCAGTAAATGATATAGATAACTCGTGCCCGAGCGCTGGGCGCCGACAATAAAGAAGTGCTCAAACATTGCGCTGAATAACCTCGTTGATATGGTAGGTATCCGTAGAACTTACCTGTTTTAGCAGTCTGGCCGTATATTCGCCAAGCATACTCAAAATAAATATTATTACGCCGTTAAAAAAGGAGAGCAGCACAACAACAGTTGCCCATCCTGGAACAGTTGTACCAAAAAATAATGCCCTGCTTAAGTAAGCCAGACCTAAGATTAAACTAATTGCGGTAATTACCAGCCCGCCCATACTGACTAAATGCAGAGGATAGGCTGAATAGTTAAAAAGAATCAGCATCACCAACTTGGCAATTGTAAAGAAGGTATAGTTACTCCTGCCCTTTGGCCGTTTCTTATGTTCTACCCAAACATTAGCCCGATTAGATGAAAAGATTAATGTCAGGCCGGTGATATAAGGATAATTAGTGCGGTATGAACAAATCCTATTCACCACATCCCGCCTGATAATTCGAAAATTAGTTAACACCAGGTTTTTGGGTTTATAAAAAATGCGCTTATTCACCGCGCCGATCAAGATGCTGCCCAGGCGGCGATATCCGGTATGCCTTTTGGTATGAAAACGGCCAAAAACGGCATCGTGGCCCTGTTTTGCTTTCTCAATAAGATGAATGATCTCCTCGGGCGGATTCTGTAAGTCATCGTCTAAGGTAATCACGTAATCCCCGGTGCTTTTTTGAAACCCACAAAAAACCGCAATATGCTGGCCGTAATTTCGCAGCAGATTGATAGCGATAATCTGCGGATTAGCCAGTGCCTTGTTGCGCAGCACCTGCCAACTACCGTCAGAACTTGCGTCATTAACTAAAATCAGCTCGTAATCCCAGGCCTGTTTCTCGAAAAAGGCCACCGTACGGTCTATGGTCTCAGCTACTATCCCGCTACTGTTAAACACAGGAATGACCACGCTGTATTTAGTCGTTGCTTTCTGTAGATTCATTAACTTTTCCCCCTCTGAATACACTCCATAAAAATGTGTGTATAGGGCAGGCGTGAAAGGTCATGGTGTAGATCCGCCCTAACGCTGGGAAACATCCTGGAGGCAAGATTCTTGTAATCTGCCATTGTTCGCACATACCGGCCACGGTCTTTTGATAATATATAACGCGCGATCTTATGCTGCCCATCGGCATAACAACCATCCCTGGTTATCAGCCTTCCGGACGGCTTCAAAGCCGCGCGGGCCAGCTCAAGCAACTGTATCGCTTCATCGTCATTAAGATGGTGCATTATGCCGCTGGCTATAACAATATCGTATGTTGCCAGCTGGCCCACTGCTTCCGGGCTTAGTCTCTTGCAGACAAAGGAACCGCGGTTGCCAAAACGTCTTCTGGCGGCATTAATATATTTTTGACTCATATCAAAACCATAATAATTAATATTGTCGGGCAAACATTCCAGAATATCTCCTGGGCCGCAGCCAATATCTAAGATTTTGTCCCCGTTCTTTGGCCGGACATATTTCTCTACAAATGCAAAATTGACCCGCTGAGAACCTACTATCCGGCGCAGCAATCGATAAAATTGCGCGTTTTGCAGCACGGCGCGTATATCCAGGGATGGTTTCTTCATAGCTTTAGTTAAGATATTCTTGAAACTGCCCTAACCAATATCTCCTTGCCTTTTAGCAATTGCGCCTTATTAAAGATCCCCAGCGCAAAAAGACTGAGCGGAAACAGCCAGAGCATAAAGAACTTTATCACCGCGGCCTGAATCAGGCTATGTCTTGGAACAAGTAGACTGACCGCAAAAATCGCGATGCCGCTTAAGGTCATCAGGGTTAAACGTTTAAGTTCGTAGGGAATCCGGTAACTCCGCTGGGCTAAGGGGTAAGTGTAACCTACAACAAAAAGATAAGTTATGATAGTAGCTATGGCCGCCCCCATAATTCCTTGGACCGGGATTAAGACACTATTTAATAAAATATTTATAACTGCCGCTGCGCCTAAAATAACAGTCTGTTTGAAAACCGGTTTGGAGAGCAGAATGCCGGAGAGAAACAACATGTATATTCCATATAAGTAATAAGAAAAGCTGATTAAGGGAATGACTTTATAAGCGCTATGATAAGCGCTTTCGGCCAGCAAAATTACAATTTCCCGGCCAAAGAAAGATATAATCAGACAAATAAACATAAATGCCGCCGCTACGTAAGTTGACAACCTGGCTAACGTCCGGCGATGATGCTGTTCTTTAGCGCTGGCAAAAATAAGCGGCCCCCAGCACATCAAAAAGGAGACCACCGCCATATGAGCCAGCAGTCCGAATTTATAACCCAAAGAATACACCCCCACATCGCTGAGCGAAAGAAAATAGCGGATAAGATAGCGATCGGAAAAATCAATTATCCAGAGGCAAAATACCGGCAGCCATAACGGTATGCCGTATTTAAGCATCTTAGCTGCGTATTCAAAGGAGAACTTAAAGCTATAATTTCGCCGAGTAAACACAAATGACAAAACTGCAACTATAGCCGCGGGCAAGAGTATACTTTCGAAAACACCCAAAAGCCCGCGATTAAAAACTGATAAAAATAGATAAGCCAAAACAACGATTCCCAGGTTCTCTAAGGCATAAAGACACATAAATAAAATTGATTTTTCTTTCATTCTTAACACCGTCATCGGGACAGCGGAAACGTGCTTGAAGAAAATGATGGCCAGCATTAACTGCAGGAAACGGGCGTATTGGCTGCCGCCTAATATCAAAGCGCTGATTTTCCCGGCAGTCAAAAGAAAAATACCCAAAAATACACAAGGGACGCTTACAAAGAACCAAAGGGCCGTGGAGCTCAGGCGTTGTCTGTTCGCCAGATCATCCTCGCCAAACTCAAAATAATGCTTAACCAGGGCATTAATCATTCCCAGATCACAGACATAAAGGAGAATCGTACCGAAAAGGGCGATGATTGAATAAGCGCCGTACTCTTGCGGCCTTAACTTCTGGGTATACAGGGGGATAAGGATAAAAGCGGTCAAACCGATAAACAGATTCGAAATCGCGTAGAATGTTGAATGCCTTAATATCTTCTTTATATAAAATTTCATCCGGCTGCCTTTGAGCGTGTATTTAAAACCTCTTTATATAAATCCAGATACCTCTCGATGACCTTGTCGCTTTGATGGTATTTCAGGACCCATTCACGTGAACTCTTCCCGAGATCAAGCAATTTGCCCCTATCAGCTGTGAGTTCTGTGATCTTCTGATAGATCTCGTCTTCAGAAAAGACGTTGACAATCGGCGGCGCCTGCTGATCAAGAGCTGCCGGACCGTCTAAATGTAAAAATGTAGGTATCCCTACGGAAAGCGCCTCCAAGGCCACAAAACCATAAAATCCGTAACCGAACTGATCAAAGCACAAATCTACCGTATTTAATATCTCGACCATCGCCCTTTTATCTACGGGCTTAATCCATTGCACATATCCGGCAATGCCTAATTGATTAACCAGCGCTTTGCTTTTTTCTATATCTATGCCCTTTTCCACTACTATCAGGATTGCTCTTTTTTGACTGCTCTTAATGAATCTGGCAAAGGCCCGGAATAACTTATCATTGCCTTTATCGTTAGTATCGCGTTTTGTCCAATCCTGACCGGTCCAATCCTGACGAGCCGGGTGGAAGAATACAAAATCAGCGTCATATCTTGCTCTTAAGCTTCTCTTCTGATCAGGGCTAAAAGGCCTGTATCTGTCTACGTCGATGGGCACGCCGTAAGGAAAAAATCTACTGTTAGTTAAGTTCAATTCCGTTACCGACTTTTTCTGCCGCGGCATAGAATAGAGCGTAACCGCGGCCTGCTTTAAGGCGCCTCTTAAAAGATGGGCTAAGATAAAGTTCTTTGGCCCGCTTCTGTTAAAGGGCAAAATATCCAGATCTCCTCCGTAGCTCAAAAATACGTAGGGTTTCTTGGTTTGCTTGGCCCAGATTACCGCTGATTCGCCAAAGGCCTGAATAATGTCGCAATCCCCCAGCTTCTTAATAAAACTCGCCTCTTTGGCCCCCTTTCGATACGAGAGGGTGCTCAAACGCACATCCACCACCTCTACCCATTCCGGCAGCTGTTTGAGTTCAGGCAGCTCCCATTGGGGTTGATACTCCTTATTAATAGTAGTAGTCTTTTTATTTATGAAAACTTTGACCGGATAACCCTTTTCGTGCAGCAGCCTCCCAAATGTAAACGCCAGATTTAGAATATTACCTACTAAATTGATTCTCAAGCTGTCTAAACCTCCGCCGGCTGTTGATTGTTTATCTGTTTTCGATACCAATCGGCAGTTCTTTTAATTCCCTGTTCTAAATCAACCTTGGGCTCAAAACCCAGTATCTGCCTGGCCTTTTCAATGCTGGGTATGCGTAATTCTACATCGACAGAAGTTTTGGGCACAAAGCGAATGGAGGATTTGGAATTCAGCACACGGACCACAGCCAGCGCTAAACCATGGACAGTAATCGTCCCTTGAGGATTGCCGATATTAAAAATGTTGCCCACCGCTTGATCGTTTTCCAGACATAATAGAATTGCATCGATAATATCATCAATATAGCACCAGGAGCGAATCTGGTCTCCCGTACCGCGAATCTCAATTTTCTCGTCTTGAATTGCCTGGCGAACAAATTTGTGAATTGCCCCTTCGCCCACCTGACCGGGGCCATAGATATTAAATGGCCTGATCGAGAGGGCCGGAAGCCCAAATTGTTTGTAATAACTGTGGGTCAGATGTTCTCCGGCCAGCTTGCTGACGGCATAAGTCCAGCGGGCCTCTCCGGCAGCTCCCATTACAGTGCTATCTTCTTCGCCGGATTTATAGGCATATGAGCCAAAGACCTCACTTGTAGAAAAATCAATAAAGCGCCGGCAATCTTTAAGAGTAGCGGCTGCTTCTAAAACATTAGTAGTGCCGATTAAATTTACCTTCATTGTCTTGACTTGGTCCTGGATTACAGTGTCCACTCCGGCGATGGCCGCAAGATGAAGCACATAATCACTACCTTGGATGTTGCGCTTTAATGCAGGCAAATCAAGCACATCGCCTTCTACCATAGTCAGATTGGGGTGATTAATTCGCGCTGAATCTTTAATTGAATTACGATGAAAATTATCGTAGATCACAATCTGATTATTTTCAATTAACCTCTCGATTAAAGCCGTGCCGATAAAACCGGCTCCACCGGTAATAAATATCTTCTTAGGCGCTTTGGTCACTTACCCCTCCACCAATGGTAGACATTGTGAGAATAATTAAACTTAAATCCTAATTTTGCGTGCAGGTTTAAAGACGGCAGATTGTGCACTTCCAATCCCGTGGCCACTAAATCGGTTTTGTCTTGAAAATATTCCAGTGTCTTAGCAAACAGGTTATATCCGACATTCTTAGTCCTGAATTTAGGATCGACCACCAAAAATCTGCCGGTGGCGACTTGTAAATTTGAAAAATGTTTGTACGAGGCTATCTTTCTATAAGTAAACAGCCCGGCAGGATGATTCTTGACTCTATAGACGAAGGCGAGATCATTATTTTTACCAGCAAAGTTAATTTGATTTGCATACATATCGTCGACGCGCTGGCGATTAAAGTTACTATCCAGATAAAATCTTCCGCCTTTAAAGTAAGAGCGGGTAGAGATTCTTTTAAAGAATTCTATCTCTTCTGGTTTAATTGCGGTGCTAATTTTTGTATTATCTTTAATCTTGGGAATGCTGCCCGAAGAGTTGAACACGCCATCAATCCAAGTTAAGATATAGTGGTAATTAACTCTTTGGAGCGCGGAATTTATATTAGCATCCCGGCTATCGACGCTTACGCAGACAAATTTAGTCCTGGATTTTATACAGAATTTTTGAAATTCACTTAAAATTTTATCTAATGATTGTCCAATGGTAAAAATTTCTAACCTCTGATCCGTTAGAATATATTCAATCTTCGCGCATTTGAAGCCAAAATGCTGAGTATCCCATTCCAAGTCCCTAAAAGCCGCGATCGCTGTTATTTCTCTACCGCGCCTGGCGAGCAAGACCCCTCCTCCCTGGGCCTGCATTTTATAGATTTCATCCAATAGAAAATCGGCAATATTCTTATCTGTTGCGTTTGGCCAAAGATTAAATTTTCCATATTGCGCGTGTAAGAGCAGCGCATAAACTTTATCTTTATCAACCGAGTTTAACGCATCAACGCTAATCTTCATTTTCGCGGCCGCACCTTATCTCTGCCCTGATGGACATAATTTTTATTACACTCCCGGCAAACTGCCCGCTTATTTTTAAACTCCAATTTTACCCCGCATTCACAGACCCAGCCTCGAATCCGGGCAGGGTTTCCGTAAACCAGGGCGTAATCGGGGACATCTTTAGTAACTACAGCCCCGGCCCCGACGAAACTCCAGCTGCCTAAAATATTACCACAAACAATTGTGGCGTTGGCGCCAATGCTGGCGCCTTTTTTGGCCAGTGTCCTTTTGTAAAATTCTGCGCTGTTTCTCGGGATGGCCGCGCGGGGATTGATAATATTGGTAAAGACCATTGAGGGGCCGCAAAAGACATCGTCTTCTAAGATGACTCCCGCGTAAACCGAAACGTTATTTTGAATCTTTACATTATTGCCGATTCGCACACCGGAGGCAATGTGGACGTTCTGCCCAAGTTTACAATTTCTGCCCAGTCTGGCCCCTTGCATAATGTGGCAAGAATGCCAGATCTGAGTGCCCCGGCCAATCCGTACACCTTGATCTATATATGCTGAAGGGTGAAAAAAGTAGTCTAATTTTGCCTTAGATTTTTTCATTTTTAAATTAGCTTAACCGGCATTCCGCCTTTATTTAAAGAAAGTTGGGCCGCCTCTAAGACTCTCAGTGTCTCTACGCCCTGCTGGCCAGCGCTGGTGGGCTGCAGGTTATTTTTTATACAATCAAGAAAATGCTGGCATTCAATCTGCAAAGGCTCCCGCATATCAATACGCGGAATATTAATATCGCCGTTGCGCAAGGTCAGATATTCGGCATAATTCCCGTAATCTACTTTACGGTCAATCCCCTTGTCGTAGAGACGGATCTTTTCGGAAGCCTGCATATCGTCAAATACGGCCATCTTCTTTGAACCCACCACCGTAAACTTTCTCATCTTATGCGGGTCCAGCCAGCTGGCGTGTATCTGAGCCAGGATACTATGATTAAATTTAAGAGTGATGAAAACAACATCTTCAATATTTTTTCTCAAGTAACTCTGGCCCTTAGCGGTTACCTCCTCAGGTGTCTGTTCGAGTAAAAATAGGGCTACGGAAATATCGTGCGCGCTCAAGCTCCAGAGGGCATTCTCTTCGTCTCTGACCCGGCCTAAATTGACCCGCACAGAATAAAGATAAAGAATCTCTCCGAGCTCACCGTTCTTAATATAATCCTTAAGCCTTAACACTGCGGGATGATACACCAGCAGATGGCCGACCATTAAAATTCGCTTATGCTTGCCGGCGGCCGCGACCATCTTCTCTCCATCGGCTAAGTTTAAGGCCAATGGCTTTTCCACAAAGACATGTTTTCCGCAGGACAATGCCTGAATCGCCAATTCCGCATGCGTCGCTGCCGGCGCGGCAATCACTACCGCCTCGATCTCTTGATCCTGCAATATATCTTCAAAATTTTCAGTTAATTTCAACTTTTGACCATAGATAGTCCGCATCTTTTCCAGCGCCTGTTTACTTTTGTCGCAGCAAATCTTGAGCCTGCAATCCTTTAAACTGGAAAAGGTCCTAATATGATTTTGTCCCCAGACCCCCGCGCCGACTGCGCCGATAGCAATCACCTTTTGTTCTCCTTTCTAGTGACAAAATATTCTTCCAGTGCGCTGGCAATTTCAATAAAATCCTTTTCCTTCATCCGGCAATGAAAAGCTAAAGCCAGGCTGTTTCTGGAAGCAAACAGCGAATTCTTCAGTTGGCCTGTTTTAAAACCGTATTTTTTCCGATAATAGGGCTGGATATGCAGTGCTGTGTTAGCGATTGTGGCTTCAATGCCTTTATCTCTTAGAAAAGAAATCAGTGCAAAAATATTGACTCTGCTATTTATTTTCACCACGAAGGCCTGGTGAGCCTTGCGACTGCCTTTATCTATGCGATCAGGGACCGGCGCGAGCACCTTCAGGCGGGAAATAATCCGACGAAACAGATTATTCAGCCGCGACCTTTGGCTGATAATCCGCTCTATCTTCTTGAGTTGGGCCAGCGCCAAAACAGAAGCAACCTCGGAGATTCTGTAGTTAAATCCGAGCGCGATAAAGCTCCTGCTGGCGCCATTCTGGATCATGCCATGCTCTCTGAACAACCTTAAGCGTTTAGCCAGCCGCAGGCTATTAGTCGTAATCATTCCCCCTTCGCCGGAGGTAATAATCTTACGGGGATGAAAACTGAAACAGCCCAAATCCCCTATTGCCCCGCAGATCTTACCTTTATATCTTGCTCCTAAGGCACAGGCCGCGTCTTCAACCAGATAAAGATTATGTTGTTTGGTAATCTTGAGGATTTCGTCCATCCGGGCCGGAGTGCCAAACTGATGCACAACAATTACAGCCCGGGTCCGGCTATTGATCCGTTTTCTAATTTCAGCCGGGTCGATGTTAAAATTATCCAGTTCGATATCGGCCAGGACTGCTTTTGCGCCGCACAATTCTACGGCATTAGCGGTGGCGGCAAATGTAAAGTCCGGGACGATTACTTCATCTCCCGGGCCGATACCTAAACTTAAAAGAGAAAGATGCAAAGCCGCGGTCCCGGAGCTGACCGCCACTGCATATTTAACGCCAAGATATCGGCAAAGGCCCTGCTCCAATTCCTCTGTCTGAGGACCCTTGGTTAACCAGCCGGAGTCGATCACCCGCTTTAACTGGTTTTTGACTTCGCTAAATTCTAAATCAGGATGGGCTAATCTAATCATTTTCATTACAGCTCACAGTGAATAAAGACCGATCCCGGCCAGCTCCTTGTTATTAGTTAAGTTACGCATAATTCTATTTTTATATCTGATTGAGGTAATCAGCACCGCATCCGGTTTTAAATCTTTTATAGCTTGCGGAGGCTGGACCTGAAATCCGAACATCTTCTTGCCGTGTTTATTGACATTGTCGTCTACTATAGCTAAGACAAAAAAATTAAAATTAGACTCATTTAAAATAATAAAGGCTACCTCCATTACCTCTCCGGCGCCATAGCAGACTATCCGTCTGTGGCCGGCCTCAGAAAGCGTTGAAAGTTTAGCGCTGATACTATCCTTGAGATCAGAATAGTAATGAATAGTATGCTGGAGAAAATGATAGGTGAGTTTGGTCTTTTCGCCGAAGCCCTTGGGGGTGAGATAATAGGCGATTCTTTTGTGATTTAGGCCCTTGACCTTAACCAGCCCCTTATTGATCATCTTTTTAAGGCAGGCATTAGTTACACCTAAGGCCACGCCCAGACGCTGGGCCAGTTTACGTTGCGAAATATCGGAATTTTTGGAAATTTCTTCCAATACCTGGAGATTGCGCAGATGTTCGGTGGGCTTCAGGAACCTGTTTTGTAATTTTGGCATTTAGTAAAACCTAAAAAGGAGGAAATTACCGGGTTAGCGTTCTAAAAATGAACGATAATATTATATCCTCTTATTAGGCGCCTGTCAAAGGAAAATAAAAAAAATCGCTGAGGTGGGTATTACATAACTTGTTGTTATAAAATGAGTTACGTAATATATTCCTAGAATAGCGTATAGATAAACGGGGCTACGGCTGAACTCTCAGTGAAGATGATTAATGCCCCCAAGAGCAGCAACATCGCGATGATCGGAAACAGCCACCATTTTTTACGGACCATTAAAAATTGCCAAAATTCTTTGATAATTGCCAGCTTACCCATTGCCCTTCTCCTTCAAAATTGGTTTTCGCAGCTATTTTTATCGAAGCTGGCATCTTTTCTGGCCAGCCAATAACTCGGCTTCTCTTTTTCTAATTTCTCATCTAACAAATCCTTGCCCACCAGCCGAGCGGCGATGCCTGTCGGGGTAACAACGAAATAAAATAAAATAGTCAAAATGATCCTGGTTACCACCCAACCAATGCACATCGCTACAGGCACAAGCACAATATAGACGGGCTTGAGCATAATCGGAATGCATGCACCAAGTAAAAGAAAAGCTATCGATAAAGCAAAGAAAGCGGGCCAATGCGTCTTGCCGAAAATTAAAAGCAAAATCCCGACTAAACCAAAAAAGATGAATCCGCCCTTACCAAATTGACGTAATTTTTCTTTTCCGGATTTGATATTCTTTAATTCTTCAATAAAGCTCATCGCTCAATCCAACTCGAACTCTCTTAACCAGTCAATATCTTTATCCAGCGGTTTTTGCTCTTTCTTCTCGATCAAGTAATTACCTAACAGCAAATAGTCCATGTTGGTGCGCATAAAACACAAATAGGCATCCGCCGGCGTGCAGACGATCGGCTCGCCGCGGACATTGAAAGAGGTATTAATAATTACCGGACAACCGTACTTCTGATTAAATCTTTTGATCATCTGATAATACAACGGATTATCCTTAAGCGCAACCGTCTGGACCCGGGCCGAATAATCTACATGAGTCACTGCGGGAATGTTGGAACGCACCAGCTGCAGCTTTTCTAAGCCGAACAGCCGCTGCTCTTCACCAGATACGGATTTGCGCAGCTCTTGGTTGACCGGGGCCACCAACAGCATGTACGGGCTGGGCTGATCCAGCTCAAAGAAATCTTTTGCTTTTTCCTCTAGTACCGAAGGGGCAAACGGGCGGAAACTTTCCCGGAATTTTATCTTCAGGTTCATCTGCTCCTGCATCTTGGGCGAGCGGGCATCGCCAATAATCGAACGGCTTCCTAAGGCCCGGGGGCCAAATTCCATCCGGCCGCAAAACCAGCCGACTACCTTTTGTTCAGCAATCAAATCGGCAATCCGCTCCGGAATCACTTTTTGCTCAAGTTGCGTATAAGGAATATTATTCTCATCTAAATACGCGCTGATCTGATCATTTTCAAACTTCGGCCCCAATAAGGAGGCCTGCTGGGCATCCTGCTTTCCATCGGCAACTCTTCTATTGTCTAAATACTGGTACCAGGTAAACAGGGCCGCTCCTAAGGCCCCGCCGGCATCACTGGCCGCCGGCTGAATCCAGATATTTTCAAACGGGCCTTCGCGCATGATCCGGCCATTGCCCACGCAATTTAAGGCCACCCCGCCAGCCAGGCAAAGATTCTTTTGGCCGGTCGCCTGATGCACATGCCGAGCCATCCGCAGCATCACCTCTTCTGTTACCGCTTGTATGGAGCGGGCCAAATCCATGTCCCGCTGAGTCAACCGAGTCTCCGGCTTACGCGCTGGAGCGCCAAATAGTCGTTCAAACCTGCGGTTAATCATCCGCAAGCCCGCGCAATACCCAAAATACCTCATGTTTAACTTAAAAGAGCCGTCGGCCTTCAAATCGATCAGTTCGCTCAGGATCAAATCTTTATATTTCGGCTCTCCGTACGGCGCCAAACCCATCAGTTTATATTCGCCGGAATTAACTCTAAAACCGGTGTAATAGGTAAATGCGGAGTATAGCAAGCCTAAAGAATGCGGAAAATGAATCTCAGCCAGGATCCGGACCTGGTTGCCTTGGCCTACTCCGTAACTGGCGCAAGTCCACTCGCCTACTCCGTCGATAGTCAGAAAGGCCGCTTGCGGATATGGCGAAGGAAAAAAGGCGCTGGCGGCATGTGATTGGTGATGTTCGGGAAAGATAATTTTGCCTGAAAACCCGAGTTCTTTGGCAATCAGCTCTCTGGTCCAAAGCTTCTGTTTGATCCAAGGAGGCATGGCCTTGATAAAGGCCCGAATGCCAAAAGGGGCGCGGGCCAGATGGGTCTGGAGAATCCGCTCAAATTTAATAAACGGCTTGTCATAAAAGGCAACGAAATCTAAATCTGCAGCTTTTAAGCCGGCATCTTCTAAGCAAAAATTAATCGCCTTACTGGGAAAGGCATAGTCGTGCTTTTTCCGGGTAAACCGTTCCTCTTGAGCCGCGGAAACTATTCTACCATCTTTCACTAAACAGGCGGCACTGTCATGATAAAACGCGGAAATCCCCAGAATGTTCATTTAAAGATAGCCTAGAGACTTTAGTCTTTTAATCACCTGTTCTTTTTCTTCTTCAGTGCAGGCTGGGGCCTGCGCCTCAACCTGGGCTTGAGGGCCAGATAAGTCTTTTTGTTCCAGGAAGGCCAAAACTCTTTTTGCGCTTTCGGCGGGAGTCTGTTTATCGGTCTCCACGATCAGCTCCGGCTGATCCGGCTCCTGATAAGGATCCGAAATGCCGGTGAATTCCTTGATTTCGCCGGCTATCGCCTTCTTGTACATCCCCTTGACATCGCGGCGGATGCATTCCTCTAAAGAGCACTTCACATAAACCTCGCAAAAAGAATGGATTTGCTGACGGGCATTTTCCCGGGCGGCGCGATATGGGGAGACAAAGGAAGATAAAACAATCACCCCGTTTCTGGTCAGCAACTTGGCCACAAAGGTCACCCGCTCGATATTTTTGTTGCGGTCTTCCTTGGAAAAGCCTAAATCCCGGGTCAGGCCTTTTCTGACAATATCCCCGTCTAAGCGTTCGACCTTAAATCCCTTGGCCTTTAATTTCTCAGCGACCAGATTAGCCACTGTGGATTTGCCCGAGCCGGGTAGCCCGGTAAACCATACGGTTAAGCCTCGATGTTCCATTATTCGATCACCTTTCCTTGTATGCCCTCTGGAATTTGTACTCCCATCTTGTTTAATATGGTCGGGGCGACGTCGAAAATTCTTAAGTTTTCCCGCTGACCCTTTTGTCTTGAGCCGGGATCAAAGAGAATAAAGATACCCTCTTTGGCGTGCACGGCGTCGTCCGGACCGGTATCATTTTCCCTTAAAAATAAACTGTTGTGGCCCACGGTCCCGGCGGAGCGAAAATTTAAATTATCAAAATAAACAGTTAAATCGGCCTGATTGCTGTCATTACTGTCTTTGGTAAAGTAGATCTCGGTCTGCATTGGCTCGCCCTCGGGGGTGCGGATGGCCTTAATCTTCTCGGCCAGCTCATCCCTCTTGATCTCATAATCTTGCCGGCTGATCAGCCCGTCTCTTTCCCGCCCCCTGACATTCAGGAATATCCTGCCCGGATAACCGCC
>JBHPFV010000008.1:0-53894 GCA_042571705.1 Candidatus Omnitrophota bacterium | reverse complement strand
CCTGGGCAGCAGGTTCAAGACAATCTTCGAGCCGTCTAAGGGCGGTATCGGGATGGCGTTTAAAACAGCGAGCACCAAATTAATTAGGATTCCGTAGCTTAAAAAAAGCATGCCGTAACTATCAGCGGGGAAAACCCCGATTCTCAATAATTGAGCAAAACAAAAGGCCAATAAAAGATTAGCGGCGATACCGGCGGCTGAGACCAGCATTATGCCTTTTTTGGGGTTGCGCAAGCGCGCAAAGTTTATCGGCACGGGTTTGGCCCAGCCAAAGGGAATCAGCCGGACCCCTGAAAAGAGACTAAGCATAATCACGATTAACGGCAGCATTACCGTACCGACCGGATCAATGTGCGCCAGTGGATTAAGGGTTAGCCGGCCGGCCTGTTTGGCGGTGGGGTCGCCCAGCCTGTTGGCCACCCATCCGTGGATTACTATTGAGAAGAGAAGAAGCGGGATTGAAATCAGGATCATTGCTTGACCTTTACCTGCTCTACGTTTAACACCGGGTGGCTTGAGTCTTTTAAGTCGACGCTGGTGCCAATCACGCTGACCTGCTGATAGACGTATTGGTTGAGGTTGATTACTTTACTATTTAAATAATAAAAATTATTTTTTCCGATAATTAATTTATGCGTCCCGGGACGGTTATGGATTTTGCCGACATCATCGATGACTCCGGAAATCTCAAGTTTCTTATTCTGCTTGCGGGCCGGCTCAGCGGCTTGAGGCGCCAAAGCGTCAACTGTTTGATTAGAAAGACGCAGATAATCTTTTTTTATCCAGCCCACGCAGCCCTCAGGCGGTAAGATCATCTGCCAATCCCCGACCGGTTTAATAATTCTTACCGTTTGGCCCTTTTTGAGCAGGCCTAATACATTAAAGTTTGTCCCGGCCCCGGCCCGGACACGTAACAGATCCGTCGCAACTACATTTGCGTTTAAGTAATCCTGGCGGACAAAGCATTTTGCCTGTTGAGGTAATTTGACCCGGTACCAGCCGAATTCTTCTCCAGTGACTATAACCCTGGCGTATTTGTTCAATTGACCCAGTATCTCGAAATTTAATCCCTGACCGGAGCGGATATTCACTTTGCTGGTTACCGCCGTAGCATAGACCGCCGGCAGTTGTTTGACCTCGGCAAATAGCGCCCCAGGCGTGCAGAGCGCGCAGCTTAAAATCAGCAACGCTGAGATCCAAGTGAATAACTTAAGTTTTGACCAACCCATAATTAGTGATTTTTAGGTTATTTTTTTGCGGTTTCTTCTTTTTTCTTCAGCGGCGCTTCTTTGCCTGCGCCTGCGGCGGCTGGCGTTGCGCCTTCAGCAGCTTGTTCTTTATCGGCCTCAGTTGCTTTTTTGGCCTTCTTTAATTTTTTGCGCGTTGTCTTTATTTTGGGCAGGCCAAATATAGAGTCGCCGTTGTTCCATTTTTCCTTTTCTTTAAGATGTTGGAACTTTTCGTAGCGCTTGAGCACACTGCGGGTGCGTTTACCTTTACCTTTAGAGCTTAAACTAGGGTGTACGGTCATTTTTAGCTACTCTCCTTAATTTGCGCTGAGCCTATCTATTCCGCAAGATACAGTCAGCATACATTGTTTTTAGTTGTTTTAATGCCAGATTAGCCTGGTTCTTATTGTCGTAGCCTCCCACACAGACCACTTTATAGGTGCCCCAATCCAGCGCGTAGGCTGAGAAACCTTTTTCCTTCAACCTTTGCATTTCTTTTTGGGCGTACTTATCAGTGCGAAAACTGGCTACCTGTATATAAGGTAAGTCCTGATTAATCTTTTCTTTTGCTTGCGCTACTTTCACCTTTGGCTTGACCTTTTTAGGCTCGGTAGTTTTATGCTCAACAGCGGGTTTAGTCTGCTCGGCTACTTCGGGAATCAGCAAATCTTTGGCCTGCGCTAGACGCTTGCCTTTTTCCACGCCTAAAGAGTAGCAGACCAAAAGCGTCATAATCAGACCGATGGATACAATAATCAGATTTTCGTAAGAGCAAGAGAGATTAACTTTACCTAAAGTAAATCTTTTCTTATGCTGTTTGTGGGTTGAATTGGGAAAGTTCTCAAAGAATTCCGCTTGCTGATCAGACAGATCATTATTAAGCATGCCTTTTACCCTCCCCTTCTTTTCTAGCGGCTAACCTTTTTTTATAAAATTTTCTATTTCATCAATTGTTTTCTTGTCTTGAGTATAGCCGTAGGCCACGGTGGAGCCGGTGCGATGGATGTTTAATATTTTTTGATTCACTAAATAGTCTAAACTGGTTTCTATTTCTTTATGGCTTTGATTGAGCCAGGCAGCTATAGCTTGGGCGGTATCCACGGTAGATTGATTCTCATGGAAAAAACTGACCAGCTTCAGATGCATTCTTAAGCGACAAATCTTTTTAAGGTCGGCCACGGTAAATTTCCTTAAATAGTTTTTTAAACGACTTTCTTTTAGTCAACTTCAAAAAGGCCTGGATTACTTGGGGGTCAAATTGAGACCCAGTCTGTCTTTTCATTTCTTTTACCGCTTCGGCGATGCTGGCCGATTTGCGGTAAGGACGCCTTGAGATCATCGCCTCAAAGCTATCGGCCACAGACATGATTCTGGCCCCCAGAGGAATTTTATCCGCTTTTAGTTTGTTGGGATAACCGCTACCGTCAAATTTTTCATGATGGTGCATGATGATGGCAATCGCCCCTTTGAGCCGCTGTAAGGGACTCAAGATCTTAGCGCTTTTTTTAGGATGGGCCTTGACAATCTTAAATTCACGGTCAGTCAGATGCGCCGGTTTCTTTAATATTTCCTCAGGAATGCCAATCTCTCCGGCATCATGGAGCATCGCCGCAAAGCGTAAGTCTCTTAGCTTTTCTTCGGGAAGATGCAGTTCCTTGGCAATGGCCAAGACAACATCGATGAATGCCTGGGAATGCGCATAAGGATGGGCGGATTTAGCGCGCAACAAAGTAGTCAGGGATTTAATCGTGCCTAAGAGTATATTTTCTTGCTCTTTATACAGTTGGGCGTTCTTGATTGCCCCTACTGCTTGTTCGGCCAGGGCAGTTAAGATTTCCTGGTCAAAATTATCAAAGGGGCTTTTGTTAATTTTATCAAAAATTGTAATCACGCCGATGGACTCTTCATCGATTAGCGGTACTGAGAGATATGATGTCTTCAGCAGGATGTTGCCGGTTTGCCTGGCTTCATTTTCTATTCTTTTCATCTTTGCCGAAAGCCGCAAGTTTGTCTTCTTTTTTGATAGATCAACGTAGGCCTTAGGTACTAAGCGCGAGTTCTTATTATCGATTAAGCTGATTAAACAGCGCTTGGCTCGTAATACCTGCAAGGAAAGCCGGGCAATCCGCGGCAGCAGCTCATCTAAATCAAGGCTGGAGCTGATTAATCTATGCACTGTGTGAATAGTAGAAAGGGCCAGGGCCCGCGGCCGGATAGTTTGACAGAGCTTGGAGAGCTCCAGGTCTTTCTGTACTTTTTCTAAAATTTCTATATTCAAGGCCTCCAATAACCCAATTGCCGCTCGGGAAGGCAGACTTTTTAAATTGCAAAGGACTGCAAAACCGTAAAAAGCGTCACCCTGCGCTAAAGGCATACAGATACCGAAATCGCGCCCCGGACAGAAAAATGTTTTTTTCTTACCGGTTTTCCGAACTTGATTGAAAATAGGATTCAGGCGGCTGAAGCAGGCCTTGGCCTTGCCTGCTGGGCAGATATTGTAATTGCTCGCGGACAGGACCTTATTTGTATGCGTAACTATCCAGAAGGCAGGATGCTGGAATAATTGTTTCAGCAGCTGCCTTTCTCTTTTTAAGTCCGGACTAGTTGCTAATTTCTTGATCAGAAATTCTTGATAGGTTTTATTATTTGTTCCCATAACTCTATATTATAGCTAATTTTCTCTCTTTTTGCAATGATATTACTTCACTTCGTATGGTTGGAACAGTCGGCGATATTCATTCTGGGCGTATCTGTCGGTCATGCCGGCAATATAATCACAAACTACCCGCTGCGCTCCGTCCTGTTTAATCCGGCCCTTGCTTGTTGGCGGCAGCTCTTCCGGGTGGGCAGCGTAGCACTGGAAAAGTTCTTGCACGAATCTCCTGGCTTTATTAGACATCCGCACTACTTTATAATGCTGATACAGTTTTTGGTTTAAGAACCGGCCGAGTTCTGCGCGCTGCTTAGCTATTTCGGGGCTAAACACCAATAATTTCTGGTTGTGGTTCCTTACTTTTTCTACGCTGTCTATATCGAGCTTACTTAAATTATTTTCAGTCTGCTGGAGCATGTCTTGAACTTGGATATTAATCAGAAATTTGACAATTTGATATTTTTGGATTTCATCGGCTAACTGCCCGTGTTTGGAGAGAATTTCTTCTTGGGCCCGGAGCCAAAGCTCAACTTCTTTTAGTTCCCTCAGATCAATTAGCCCGGAAGTAATCCCATCGTCTAAATCGTGACTGTCGTAAGCAATTTCATCGGCGGCATCGACAACTTGGGCCTCTAAAGTAGGGAATTTGGTATTTGAAAAATCATTAAGTTTGGGATGGTCGAAGCTGGTGCTATGTTTGAGGATCCCCTCCCTGACTTCCCAGCTTAAGTTCAAGCCCTTAAACTCCGGATATCTTTGCTCCAAGTAATCAACTACTCTTAAACCCTGCTGGTTATGCTCAAAACCTCCGTGGCCGGCCATTAATTTATGCAGCACTTCTTCTCCGGCATGTCCGAAAGGGGTGTGGCCAAGATCATGGGCCAGGGATATTGCTTCCGCTAGGTCTTCATTCAGTCTTAAGGTCCGGGCCAGGGTCCTGGCAATTTGGGCTACTTCTAATGTATGGGTTAAGCGAGTGCGGTAATAATCGCCTTCGTAATTAACAAAAACTTGAGTTTTATATTCGAGCCGGCGAAATGCGGTAGAATGGATGATCCGGTCTCGATCGCGTTGGAAGGCGACCCGGTAAGGATGTTCCGGCTGCGGATGCTCCCGGCCTTTAGAGTCGCTGCTCTTCATGGCGTAGCTGGCTAAAGTCTGCTGTTCTAATTGTTCAAGCTGTTCCCGGCTGAGCATCTTTTAACACCCCGATATCATAGTTTTATTATCTTGGCTTTTATTGTATTTCTTATCTCTAATAATCCATAGGAATTGAAAGGCGCGAAGAATTTATCTGTCGGGCTGCCGGGATTGAAAAAAAGCACGCCCTGCTGGGTCTGGTTAAACGGGCAATGGGAATGTCCGTAGACTATGCAGTCAACTTTATCGTTGGCGAATCGCTCTTTAACGGTATTAATTAAATTAATCGGCGCTCCCCGGCCGTGAAACAAACCGATCCGCAGCTGATTTACTGTGATCAGCTGCTGATCCGGCAAGATCCGCCTGAGTTCGGGAGGATCCATATTCCCGCAGACAGCATATACTTGCGGGCCCAATGTTTTTAAACCGTTCAACAGATCGACACTACCTAAGTCACCGGCATGCAAAATTATATCCGCGGGTTTTAATCTGCTGATCAGTATCTGCGGCAGATCGCGAAAACTCATCAGATGAGTATCCGAAATCACAGCGACCTTTACTAGCTTATTACTCAAGTGACCACCTGCTGCTTTCCATATAGATCTAAAATTAGATTCAGCTCACTTTTAGTCCAAATCCAAACCCTCTTTTCTAAGGCCAGCAATTTGACATTTAGGTCCAGCTTTTTGAGCGTGATCAAAATCAGTTTACGTATCTTGAGCTTGGATTTTTTAGATAAATTGATAAATTCCTGCAGGCGAGTTTCATCGACCCCTTCATTCTTAATCCAAAATAACCAACATCCTTCTTTATAACGAGCCAGGATGTACTCTTGAGAATTTGGTTTAGGCCAAGGGCGTACTTCCTCAAACCGCCAAAACCGAAACAGCTTATTATGCAGCATCACAATTTCATTATTGCAAGACTTCAACAAATTACTTACCTTTTCCGCCAGGTTGAGTTGATTCTGTTGGGTAAATATAGCGATTAAGTCCTCAATTTCCTTTAAGAATTCTTCCGATTCCGCGTTAGGATCCTGGGCTAATGATCCGCTCTTTCTTTGGTACACAGACTTTAGCCAGAACCTAAACAAACGGTCTTGAATTCTGTAAAATGCGCCGACTTTAGTCAGCAGGTCTTTCTCCAGCAGGTAATTGATTTGCTTAGTTATCTTTTTCGGCTGGCGGCCGGAAACTTGAGCAATCTGCCTGAGCTGGGCCCCTGATTCCGTGGCCGATAATAAAATCGGTATAAAATTTGAATAATCGGCTCCGTTGAGATTATGGCTGAGCCGGCTGGTGAAATATTGATTGAGAATGCCGGTAGAGTGATAGATTAAGGAATTGAAGGCCTCGGCAATTAGCCGGGGCGAGATCGCCGCTTTCTTTTCCTTTAGGCTGCGGGCCTTTTCTACCAACAGGGTGCTTAAGCTATCCAGATAAAAAGGATGGCCTTTGCAGAAATCGATCAGGAAATCCTGCAGGTTATCAGGTAGGCCGAGATGTTGAAAACGTTTCTGCAAAAATTTACAGCTGGTCGGGTAATCAAAATGCTCTAAATAAAGGGTCTCGAAATTACCAAACAATAGCGACAGTTCGCCAATCAAGACCTTTTTGGCGTAATTTACCTGCGAACTAAGCAGGATGTACATGGTGTCCTTTTGGACCATAATTTCCTTAGCCAGATTAGCATAAGGCGCGCGCAGTTTGTAGCTATCCAAAAAATGGAACTCATCAAGCATAACTATGGCCGAGATGCCGCTTTCTTGCTTCAATGTTGTGGTCAGGTTAATTAGCGCGGCGAAGGCCTTGTCGGACTGGGCGTTTTTCATATTGTTTTCGATGGCGCTAATTGCCTCTAGCGTTTTAGGGATATGCTTTTGGGCGTTTTTCTTGAGAGTAATAAACTCATCAGTGCCCTCCAGGCCTTTATTCTTCAGGCACTGATAGAGCAGCGTGCCGATGAATTTATAAACAAAGTGGTGGAACGAGTTTGCCCTGAGGTCAATATAAATTGGGATAATTTGCGGGTGCTGAAAATGAGAGAAAAAATGCAGGATCAGCGAGGATTTGCCGATCAGCTTAGGCCCTAAAATGGCGATATTTTGCCGAAAGCCGTCTTTTAACCCGCCGGCCCTTTTAGCTAGCAGACTTAAAATCGCTTGCCGACCAAAAAATTTTTCTCCAACAACCGGGTCACTGAACATTTTTTTTAACAGTTATTAAGGCAAATAGAAAAAAGGATTCTGTGGTTTATGCCCTTTTCTGATTTCAAAGTATAGTTCGGGGCTGACGCTGCGATTACTTAAACCCGTTTGAGCGATAACCTCACCGCGCCGGACCAATTGGTTTAATTTGACTGAATTTTTTGAGTTTTGGGCGTAAACTGTAGAATAGCCATCGAGATGGTCAATGATTACAATTTTACCGTAACTTTTAAACTGTTCACTGCAAAAAGCTATCTTTCCCGAGCGGGTGGCGTAGATATCGGTGCCCTTTTTGGTTTGGATGTAGATGCCCTTATTCTTGACGTTATCTTTTTTCATGCCAAAGAAAGAAATTACCTTGCCCTTGACCGGCCAGATAAAGTCACCGGCCCGGTCTTTAAAATCAGTTTCCAGGATCAGCTGATCCATGGCCTGCTGGGCATCGGGAATAAAGATAAGTTGACCAGTGTAAATCCTGGAAGTGTCGGCTAATCTATTGATCCGGGCTATTTTCTCCAGATCGATGTTATAAGCCTTGGCGATCCTCCAGAGCGTTTGCCCTTTTTTAACCCGGTGATATACACCGGAGGCATCCTTTATTGGCAGTGGCGGCCTGGTCGAAACCGTAGCGCAACCGGCTAAGAAAATAGCGAATAATAGACAATAGGTTATCTTCATTTTTCTATAAACTATCTTGGAGCGGGTGAGCGGAATCGAACCGCCGTGTATAGCTTGGGAAGCTATCATTCTACCACTGAACTACACCCGCGCAAAAATCCTAAAACCTGGTCAGCCGTTGAAATTCCCGAAACCGTTGTTGAATTTGCGCTTTAGTTAATTTTCTTAACCGATTCAGGCTGAAGTCTTCGACCACAAAAGAGGCCATGATGCTGCCAAAGACCACCGCTGTTTTAAGTGTGGCTTGGTTAATTTTACCGGCCCCCGCCAGATAGCCCAAGAAGCCTCCGGCAAAGGTATCCCCGGCCCCGGTAGGGTCAATCGGCCTCTCTAATAAATAAGCTGGAATGCAGAATGAAAAAGAACGCGAAAAAAGCAAGCAGCCGTATTCGCCTCTTTTAATGATCACTACCCGGGGGCCCAGCTCTAAGAGCTTCCCGGCTGCTTTAAGTAAATTTGACTGTTTGCTGAATTGACGGGCCTCAGCATCGTTAATTGTTAAGATCTGGCTTTTTTTGGCGACCTGCCTTAATGCCCCAGGGTTATGCTCAATCCAATAATTCATTGTATCCAGGACAACCAGGCCTGGTTTATTGAGCTGCTCCAGGACCGCCAATTGTACCTCAGGATCAATATTTGCCAGAAAGATCAGCTTTTCATTTTTATATCCTTGTGGCAAACAAGGCTTAAAGCCGGACAAAAGATTCAGTTCTGTTTTGAGCGTCTGGGCGCAATTAAGTTCAGTTGTATAGGCGCCGCTCCATTTAAAGGTCCGCCCATTTTGAACAATCTGAAGACCTGAGGTGTCGATCCCTTGAGAATGTAAAAAAGCGATCGATTTTTTCGGAAAATCTCCCCCGACTATGGAAACTAATTTGACCTGGCTAAAGAAACTGGCGCTGACCGATGAATAAGTCCCTGAGCCGCCTAAGGCCTGGTTTACTTTTCCAAAAGGAGTTTGCACTGTGTCCAGTGCCACAGTTCCGACCACCAAGATGCTCATTTTTTTAACCTCTTTTGTGCTGTTTCCATTATTTTCATTGAACAGTATTGACTGCACATCGTGCAGACATCGCTGGCGCGGGATTTAGAATTCCGGCGCATTTCTTGGGCTTGTTCCGGATCAACCGCCAGCTCTATTTGTTTTTTCCAGTCTCTTCTTTTGCGCGCTTGAGACATCTGGACATCCCAGCGTTGAGCCCTTTTTATGCCTTTAGCGATATCCGCCGCATGGGCGGCAATGCGCGCGGTGATCACTCCTTCTTTTACATCTTTAATAGTCGGCAGGCGCAAATGCTCAGAAGCGGTCACATAACAAAGAAAATCGGCTCCGTAAGAGGCAGCCAGGGCACCTCCAATGGCTGAGGTAATATGGTCATATCCGGGAGCAATGTCAGTTACCAACGGTCCCAGTACATAGAATGGCGCATTCTGACAAACCTTTTTTTGCAAGACCACGTTAGTCTCGATTTGATTAAGCGGGACATGGCCCGGACCTTCAATGATTACCTGGACGCCCTTAAGTTTCGCCTGTTTGGCCAACTCGCCCAAAAGGATCAGCTCTTGAACTTGGGTCCGATCGGTAGCATCAGCCAAACAGCCCGGGCGCATGCCGTCCCCTAAGCTAATCGTCACATCGAACCTTTTGGCGATATCCAGTACCCGGTCAAAATATTTATATAGCGGGTTCTCTTTTTTGTTTTTCGTCATCCACTCGATTAGAATCGCACCGCCCCGGCTGACAATATCTGTAATCCTTTTTTGCTGTTTTAATCGCGCGATCGCCTCAATAGTTACTCCGCAATGCAAAGTAAAGAAGTCTACTCCGTCCCGGGCATGATCTTCCACGGCTGTTAAAATATCGGCTTCGGTCATTTGCCCGATTTCTCCGCAGCGTTCCACGGCCTTAACCGCCGCCTGATAAATTGGCACTGTTCCTACCGGCACCGGAGAAGATTCTAAGATGCTCCGGCGGATCCTGGCCAGATCACCGCCGGTACTTAAATCCATTACTGTATCAGCCCCGCTGGCGACTGATACCCGCATTTTTTTTAATTCGTGATCTATCTTTGAGCGTTCGGATGAGGTGCCGATATTAGCGTTGACTTTAGTAGTTAAGCCGGCGCCAATACCACAAGGACGGGATGGTCGGTGAATCTTGCTAAAGGGGATCACCACCTCGCCTTGGGCGATCTTGGCGCAAAAAGGAATTAAAGCTTGTTCTTCCAGGCGGGCGATCTTCCTGATTTGAGCTGTGATTATTTTTTTTCTTGCCGCTTCTAGTTGGGTCATTGTTTTGCTGATTGGTTTAATCTTTGTTTGAAGGCCTTGGCGGTTTTACCAACATCTTTAGCTTCCACAATTGCTCGACAGACAGCAACGCGCTGGGCGCCGCGCGCGGTGATTTGCCCGATATTTTTTAGGGTAATCCCTCCGATGGCTACGAAAGGGATCTTGATCTTAGCTTTGATTTGAGTAATTATTTTCGGTGTTAGGCACCGGACACCGGGCTTAGTGGCAGTTGTGAATATTGGTCCCAGGCCAATGTAGTCGGCCCCTTGTTGCTCAGCTGCTACTGCCTGTTTAAGCCCATGCGTAGAAAGGCCAATGATCTGATCTTTACCTAAAATTTTGCGCGCTTCTTTTACCGGCAAGTCCCCCTGCCCTAAATGCACGCCATCAGCTCCGATTATCTTAGCCAGATCCGCGCGGTCATTAATAATCAACCTGGTAGCCGTATCTTTAGTTATTTTTTTTATCTTACGGCCCAGCGCTAGAATCTTGCGGTCGGGGGCGTTCTTGGCCCGGAGTTGCAATAAATCCGCCCCGGCTGAAACAACTCGGCGCGCTATCTTTAAGATGTTACCGCCAGCCCCCGCGCAAATATCCGCATCAACGATTACATACAGTCTAAAATCTTGCAATAGTCTTTTTTTCTAATTCGTAAATTCTAAAACGCAATTTAGCAAAGTCACTGCTTAAGCCGGCGTCAAAAATACCAGAGAATTCTTCCAAAACACGCAGGGATTCCTTAACCCTTTGGGAATTAGCGGTAAATACATCTTGGCAGCTCTTTTTAGCCGACTCAGGCGCAAGATCCCGGCCGACATCTTCCCGGCTGGATCGGTTTTTGAGCAAGGCGGATGTTGAGCCCGGAAATCTGGCAATATTGCCTGAGACTTTATGCCTGATCTTTTTAAATTCGCCGGTTAACTCAGCGTCATTAAAGATAAACCTGACCACTTCTTCACAGACTCGCAAACCTTCCCGGGCACGATTGAGATTAGCGTCAATAATTCTAAACAGATCTTTTTTCACTAGCCGCTCTCTTTAATCTTAGCGATTATCGCGCTGGTAGAATAGCCCGGCTCGAACTTGATCCTGCGCACACAGCCGCCGTAGGACTCGACAAAATCTTTACCGACAATTTTTCCTTTTTTCCAGTCGGCGCCCTTGGCCAATACTTGTGGCCTTAATGACCGGATTAGCTTCAGGGGAGTCAACTCAGAAAAGATGGTTACAAAATCTACGCATTGGCAGGCGGCTACCAAAAACGCTCTTTGTTTGGCGCCAAATATTGGCCGCTTGCGCCCTTTAATCTTACGCACTGAGGCGTTACTATTAACGGCGACAATCAGCTCATCCCCTAAACTCTTGGCTTTTTCTAAGTATTTAATGTGTCCGGGGTGAATGATATCGAAGCAACCGTTGGTAAACACCAGCCGCTGCTTTTTTCTTTTAGCCAATGCCGCGATTCTTTTCAATTCCTTTAAGGTCTTGATCTTGTTGTTTATCATTTGTTAAAGCCAGTGTTCGATGTTTAGAAGGCTTGTTCGGTCAACTCACAAATAATATGGCCGATCACTATGTGGGCTTCCTGGATTCGGGCGGTATTACGACTGGGTACGCAAATTGCCACCTCAGTCATCCGGGCCAATTTATTTTTACCTTTTTCGCTGGTTAAGGAGGCAGTTTTTAAGCCCTGCGCTTTGGCCTGCTTAATTGCCGCCAGGACATTGGGCGAAGTCCCGCTGGTGGAGATGCCGATGGCTAAATCACCTCTTTTGCCCAGTCCTTCAATCTGACGGGAAAAGATATCCCCGAAGCCGTAGTCGTTACCCAGACAAGTCAAATTTGAACTGTTGCCGCTTAAAGCCAGGGCGGCCAAGGCCTTTCTCTCTCGATTAAATCGGCCGACTAATTCAGCGGCGATATGTTGGGCATCGGCGGCGCTGCCCCCGTTACCAAAAAGGATGATCTTGCCTCCTTTTTTCAGGCAGCTGATACAGAGCTTAGCCAATGCTTCAATTGCGCTAATTAGCCGCTGATCGCGGATCAGGCCTTCCTTGACCAAAATGCTTTCTGTGATAAGCGCTCTAATCTTTTCTTTCATTTTTATCGCTCACTTTATCCAAAAAATAATCTAGCTATTTCATAAAGTTCTCTCGGCACAGTTTTGAGGGTTCCCACCGCCTCTCTAAGCGGGACAGAAACGATAGTATTGCCTTGTAAGCTAACCATTTGGCCGAATTTTTTCTGAATCACTAATTCCATCGCCTTGACTCCGTAACGGGTGCCTAAGACGCGGTCATAGGCCGTGGGTGAACCGCCTCTTTGAATGTGACCAAGTACGGTGACCCGGGTCTCAAACCAGGTCCGTTTTTGCACTTCTTTTGCCAAGATCTGACCGATACCGCCTAATTTTACATGTCCAAACGCATCGAGTTCGGTATCCTGTAAGACCTCGGTCCCTTCTTTAAACCTGGCGCCTTCGGCAATAACAATAATGCTGAAGTTCTTGCCGCGTGAGTGACGTTGTTTTATTAATGCGCAGACCTCATCCAGGTCAATGGGGAATTCAGGGATCAGGATTGTATCCGCGCCGCCGGCGAGTCCGGCCTCCAAACCAATCCAGCCCGAATGCCGTCCCATCACCTCGACCACCATTACCCGGTGGTGTGATTCCGCCGTAGTGTGAATTCTGTCAATTGCCTCAGTAGCGATATTAACGGCAGTATCAAAACCGAAAGTCCGATCAGTTGCCGAGAGGTCATTGTCGATGGTCTTGGGCACGCCGACAAGATTTAAGCCTTCCTTGTGCAAGCTATTGGCTACGCCTAAGGTATCTTCTCCGCCAATGGCAATCAAGGCCTCAATGCCCAGCGACTTATAGTTGGCCTTGGCCTTTTGGACCTGATTCTTACTTTTGTATGGATTAGTCCGGGAAGTACCTAGGATTGTACCGCCTCTAGGCAGGATGCCCGAGACCGACTCCAGGTCCAGCTCGATAAATTCTTTTTCCACTAAACCTTTCCAGCCGTTCTTGATCCCGATTAGCTCATAGCCCGCTTGCAGACCTTTTCTGACAATGGCCCTGATTACCGGATTGATTCCCGGGCAGTCGCCGCCACCGCTTAATATTGCCACCCTTTTCTTCCGCGTAGATTTTTTTGTTTGAGTCTTCTTCTTTTTCATAGATTTAATCCTTTCCGTATTCGATGTTGCCCGTAAAAGGAATCTGTTCCTCTTGGGCCTGTTCTTTAGGTTTTTTCTTTTCCTTCTTTTTCTCTTTATGGACAATTTTCCCGACATGGACTTTGACCGTAATCGCTTCTTCGATACCCAGCATTTCCTGAATCTTGGTTCTAATTAGGGACTGCACATTTTCTGTTGTCTCCGGGATATTTACGTTGGCCCAGAGACTAACCCTGGTCTTTATTTCAATGCCCTTTTTTCCGGCCAGCACGCTGCTGCGCAGGTCTCTAATTTCGCCGACGCTGGAAGCGAGGCGTTTAATAAAATCTTCAATTGCCGCCAAAGAAACCGTAACCTCTCCGCTGGGGTTATTGAAGGCAATTGTTTTTTCTCTTTGTCGGCCGCCAAAAATTATTTGGGCAATCGAGATACTGGAAATGACTAAGAACAGCCCGGCTGCGCCCACAATCAAGCCGGTATTGCCGATTGGAAAAATTTGCTGCAGCACAACCGATAGATCCTCCAGCGAAAACAAGCCAAATGAATATGAGAGTAATACTCCGCCTAACACAGCAAA
The DNA here is from genome assembly GCA_042571705.1 of Candidatus Omnitrophota bacterium. Classification (GTDB taxonomy): domain Bacteria; phylum Omnitrophota; class Gorgyraeia; order JAFGHF01; family JAFGHF01; genus JBHPFV01. The sequence continues at coordinate 39,936 of JBHPFV010000008.1, read as the reverse complement.
AACAAAAGAACAAATGAAGACTATCACCAATCCGATTAATTTCACAACGTTCACCTTCTTTCTGTTTCTTTTTGTCTTTCCGACAATAAAATGTCTACAAAATCCGTGTAGACCTTTGCTTTTATAAACCGTCCGTCATTGAGGATGTCCCGCAAAAATTGAGTGGTAGTTTTTATCGGTTCAATTTTATATTCTTCCAGGGCCCGGAGCATAATTTGGATGGCCTGACTGCGCTTCTTTCCGTGTGTCAGCAATTTGGCGATTAACGAATCGTAATAGGGCAAGACTTCGTAATCTTGATAGACCGAGCTGTCTACGCGCACACCCGGACCTCCGGGCGCATTGTAGAACTTGATTTTTCCCGGTGAGGGTATAAAGTCATGATCAGGGTCTTCGGCATTAATTCGGCATTCCATCGCCCAGCCGTTGAATTTAATGTCGTCTTGGTTGAGGGCTAGTTTCTCTCCTGCTGCAGTGCGGATCTGCTGTTTAATCAAGTCCACTCCGGTAATCATCTCGGTGACCCCATGCTCGACCTGAATGCGGGTGTTCATTTCCAGGAAATAATAGTCACCCTTTTCATCGAGTAAAAATTCCACAGTCCCGACATTATTGTAGCCGACTGACTTTGCTGCTTTGACCGCCGTCTCACCCATCCGCTTGCGAAGTTTGGCATTAAGTACCGGCGAAGGCGCCTCTTCAATTAATTTTTGATGCCGCCTTTGAATAGTACAATCGCGTTCACCTAAATGGATAATGTGCCCGAAATTATCAGCCAAGATTTGAAATTCGATATGCCGGGGTTTAGGGAAATATTTTTCAATGTAGACACTAGAATTGCCGAAGGCGGCTTCGGCTTCAGATTGGGCGGTGAGTAGTGCGCTGACCAGGCGACCGTCATTGTGACAGATACGCATGCCTTTTCCTCCGCCTCCAGCTGCGGCCTTGATAATGACCGGGTATTTCAATTTACGGGCTATTTTTATGGCTTCCTCTTTATCTTTTACCGCTGTTTCATTGCCCGGGACCACTGGTATTCCGGATTTACGCATGGTAGTTTTTGCTTGCAGCTTATCGCCCATCAAACGCATCGGTTCCGGATTTGGTCCGATAAAACTAATGTTGCAGGATTGGCAGATTTCGGCGAAATGCGCGTTTTCAGCTAAAAACCCATAACCGGGATGGATCGCTTCAACATCGGCGATTTCAGCGGCACTGATAATACTGGGGATGTTCAGGTAACTTTGGTGTGCCGCGGCCTGCCCAATACAAATGGCCTCGTCAGCCAGACGCACATGCAATGAGTCCAGGTCAGGCTCAGAATAGACTGCTACAGTACGCACTCCCATCTCTTTACAGGCGCGAATAATCCGTAATGCTATTTCACCTCGATTAGCGATTAGAATTTTTGAAAACATTTTTTTCCTTAAGGCAGAGGTTCTACTTTGAATAATACCTGACCGAATTCGATCGGGCTGCCGTTTTCCACCAGGATTTCTTTAATTTTGCCCTTTACTTCCGCTTTGATCTCATTCATTAATTTCATCGCCTCAATGATGCAGATTACCTGGCCTGGTTCAATCTGATCGCCGAAATCAACATAAGCCGGGCTTTCCGGAGCGGAGGCCCGATAGAACGTACCGACCATTGGCGACTTGATTTCGAATAATTCTTGTTCGGCAGCTCCGGGGTGTTCTGATTGCTGCGTTTGCGGCGCAGTGCCGGCGGCAGCTCCGGGAGCCGTAATGATTTGCTGGATTTCTCCGGCGTTCTTCTTTAATTTGATCTTCAAGCCGTCTCTTTCCAATTCCAGTTCGCTGAGCTCATTTTCGTTCATCAAATTAATCATTTCTTTGATTTCTTTTAAATTCATCTTAAACCGTCCTTTTTAGATACGGCTAACATATTGTCCGGTCCGGGTGTCTACCTTGACCATGTCGCCAACTTCAATGAACAAAGGCACGCTGATCTTGGCTCCAGTCTCCAAGGTGGCGGTCTTCATCGCTTGTTTTACGGTATCGGCACGCATGCCGGGTTCGGCATGCTTAATCTTCAATATCATAAAGTTCGGTAAATTGATCTCCAAAATTTTGCCTTTACAGATAGACATCGTCAATTCAGTGTTTTCTTTAAGCAGATCCAGATGATCGCCTAAGCGCTCCTGGGCCAGCTCAAATTGCTCGTAAGTCTGTAAATCCATAAAATGAAAGCTCTTCCCCTGCTGATACATAAATTGGATTTTCTTTTGCTCCAAAAAGGCCTGTTCCACCTTTTCGCCGGAGCGGAAGGTCCGTTCAGTGAGATTTCCGGAAGTCAGGTTCTTCAATTTAGTGCGCACAAAGGCCCCGCCCTTTCCGGGTTTAACATGCTGGAAATAAATCAGTTGGTAGATTTGCCCGTCCAGCATAATGGTCATTCCGTTTTTAAATTGATTGGTGGCAATCATTTGGTCAGTACCTCAGCGCCGTTCTTTTTCACTAGCACCATATCTTCAACTCTGACTCCACCCCAACCGGGCAAATAAATCCCGGGTTCCACCGTAAATACCATCCCGGGAGCTAAAACAGACTTATTTTGGGAAGAAATCGATGGGGCCTCATGAATGTCTCTACCTATCCCGTGTCCTAAGGCGTGCACAAAGAAAGGAGCTAATTTTTCTTTTCTTAAATAGTTGCGCGCAGTTAAGTCTACTTGACTGGCCTCAACGCCTGCTTTGACCACGCTAATTGCCAGCTGCTGAGCTTGGCGAACAGCCTGGTAAATCCTCTTAAGTTTGCCCCCAATTTTACCTAAAAAGACCATCCTTGTCAAGTCGGAATTATACCCGGAGAGCCGGCAACCTAAATCAACTAAAACCGGCTGATTATTTCTGATAATCTTGCTGGAAATCGGGGCATGCGGCAGGGAGCTTCTAATTCCAGAGGCCACAATTGGATCAAAGGCGCTATCTTCGGCGCCTTGTTGACGCATAAAATATTGCAGCTCATCAGCCACTGCGCTTTCTTTCTGGCCCGGCCGGATGATCTTTTGGGCGTATTTAAAGCTGGCCAGGGCCAACTTTGCCGCTTGCCTTAAAAGTTCAATTTCCGCCGCGCTCTTGATTGATCTGATTTTTTCGATAATACAGGTTTGGGGGATAAGTTGCCGGCCGGTGTTGGATTTTTTTAACCGGCGATGAAAATTAAAAGAGATCCCATCCGATTCAAACCCCATTCGCCTTAGTTTTAATTTTTCGCTTAAGCGGCGGATGCTTTCTTCCAAGGGGCAGTGACTTTTTCTTGGGAAAACATCAGCCGAAGGTATTTTTTTAGCCTGCTCAATGAATCTGAGATCGGTAATTAAGAAATTCTTCGTCGGCGTAATTAAAAGCTGCCCCTCGCCCCGGAATCCACTGAGATAGGTAACATTGGTTTGTTTTGTGATTAAAAAGGATTCCAGATCCAGCCTGTTTAATTGCCGGCGTAGTTTAATCACCGCGGTTTTATTCATTTCTTTTTACGTCTCGGTCTGACTAGCCCCAGCAGCGCTTGTAAACCCAAAAGATAACTATCGATGCCAAAACCGGATACTTGTCCGGCCGCAACCGGGGCAATTAATGAAGTCTGCCGGAATTTCTCACGGGCGAAAATATTTGATAGATGCACTTCAACGGTAGGCAGCTTAACCGCTTCGATAGCGTCGCGAATCGCGACACTGGTGTGGGTATAGGCAGCCGGATTGATCAGCAGGGCATCGTAGTTGTTCTTGGTTGCGCCGATAGCCTGGACAATTTCACCCTCATGGTTAGATTGGATGATTTCAAGTGTTACCTTTTCTTTGCGGGCTAAGTTCCGCAGTTGCTTATTGATCTGCGCCAAACTGAACTTGCCGTAAACCTTAGGTTGGCGTTGACCTAAAAGGTTAAGATTAGGGCCATGAATAATCAGGATTCTGGGCATCTTTGCCTCCTTGTCTCTTTACTGTTCAGCTTCGTCGATCAGCATGATCGGGATCCCATCTCTGATCGGATATTTTCGTCGGCATTTAGTGCAGACAATCTTCTCATCCTTTAACTCTACATCGACCTTACATGCCGGACAGGCCAGTATTTTCAGTAATTCCTGATCCATTCTTCACCTCCGTAATAAGTAAACTACTCCCCCAATTATACTAAGTACTAGAAACGTGGCTAAATAAAGAATTGACATTGAGAAGGCCGCGGCCGGACCAATTTGCGGGCTTAAAAAGAAGACAAAGCCCCATTCACGCAAGCCCAGTCCGTTCATTGTAATCGGCAGCATGCATAAGACCGCGATCAACGGCATAAATAGAATAATTTTGATAAAAGGCATCTCCGTTGCCAGGCTCACAGATAGAAGATAAACTGAGGTAAAACTAACAAATTGGGCAATTGCCGATAGCACAAAAGCCCGCAACAGTTTCTTTTTATGCCCTACGTAGATATTGACATAGCCATAGACCCGCCTCAGGCCCTGATCTAACTTTAAGGCCTGCAACAGCCGCAGCAGACCCAGCATACCGAAGGCCTTTTTTGTCAACCCTCGATTGCTTAACAGCAGCGCAAACAGCAGGCATAAACCGCAAAGTAAGCCCACCGCCCAAAATATCAGACCGTGTCCGACTTGTTTTCTACTCACTATTAAGGCGAAAGCGGCGATCAGCGCCAGTGAGCTCATCCCGATCAGCCGATCAATAAAGATCGAGGCATAGGCAGCCGATTTAGTCTTGGCCCTTTTGGAAATGTAATAGCCCTTGATTAAATCACCGCCTACGGAAGTGGGCATGAAATTGGAAAAGAAATAGCCGATCAAGGTTAAGGAAAACAACTCTTTAATCTTAAAATTGACCTCTTGCACAGACAGAATGATTTTTAATCTCATAGCCATAAACATCATCCCCGCTAGAAGCACCGCCACGGCAAGCGCAAACTTAAAGATATTTATCGTGCTTAACAACTGACCGATTGTAGCGAAGTTCTTACGCCCCAGCCACAATAACAGGGCCAGCAAAAACAGGCTAAAAAACATTCTGAGCAATAGATTTCTTGTTTTATTGATCATTTTGTTTCTCGAGTATTCGCTGTATTAGTCTGCAAATTATTTACCGAACTGCGGATTGAGCCCAGCGACTGCTTGTATTCGTTTGCCGCGTTACTAATCATTTTAGCCGCTCGAAAAATATTATTTTCCAGAGTAGCCTCCATTTCCTCAAGGTGTCTTTTAATGTCAATGATGTAATGCTGCAGGTTCTCCACATCAATCGAACCGGCATATTGCAGATGCAGGTTAAATAAAGTTAACAGATAAGGCAGCACTAAGCAGTAAGGGACTAAAATTACGCCTTTTTTGTAGGCTTCCAGGTGGGCCTTGCGGCAGATCGCAAACACCGCATCAGGAACTGCCGCTACGGCCCAAGGTACGGTCCGGGCCGGGTCGATATACGTAGCTACCTCAGCTACTCTTTTGTTGATTTCATTTTCAATTTTATTAATTAAGCTGGTCCGCTTTGATTGCTCTTGTTCGCCAGCCAGCTGCTTGATCAACTCTTGGGCCGGCCACTTTGAGTCAATCGGCACAACCTTATCGTTACTTAAGATTAAGGCGAATTCCACTTCTTTGCCGGCCAGGCGAAAGTTTTTAGCCACCATATTGGGCGGAAATGATTTAAAGATATCCTGAAGTATGTTTTCCCCGGCTTCGCCGCGTCTTTTTGTGCCCGAGATAGTCTGCTCCATTGTCTCCACGGAATCACCCAATTTATCAAAGAAATTCTGACGGGTGTCGTAATCAGTCTTTACTTTATCGACTACGCGCTGGGTCTCTTTCATTACTCGAGACAAATCCTTTTGTTCCCCGGCCACGGATTGTAACGTGGCCTGCACAGCGCCGATGTTAGATAAGGTCTTCAATAATTCTTCTGAAGCTGAAACCGGCTGGTTATTTTTAAGCATTTTTACTAACAAGATTATTCCCCAAATAATCAAGGCCAAAAAGATCGCTACAATTAGAATCACTAGCTTGAGATCCATTTTACGTAATCCTTACCCCCGCATAACCAACAACTGAAGAATAATCTCCGGAAACATCACCGCTGGTCTGGTATTTAAGCAACTCCGCTTTTTGGGCGCCGAGCTGTTTGGCTGCCGAAAGCATACAGGCAATCGGTCCGTAGCCGCAGATGCTCATCCTGTGCGCTTTGACCCGTTGCAATAGCTCTTCCCCATCTAAATCAAGAATAGCCTCCAGGGCCAGGTTGTCGTTGGTTTGGGTTTGTTCTTGAGGTTGATAATGTGACATATCACTGCTGGCGATGATTAAGCTCTTTTGCCCTTGCTCTTTCAACGCATTGGCAATGCCGGTACCAATGGAATCGTAAGTCTCGTAAGCGGCATGGGCTAAGACGATCGGCACGATCTTAACATCAGTTAAAAAATATTGTAAAAAAGGCAATTGTACTTCAATAGAATGCTCATAAAGGTGGGCCTGCGTGTCATCGTTCAGATATTTAGATTGACCCAGAATTCTTTTGGCCAAAGCTGTATCAATGGCTACGTCTCCCAAAGGCATCTTCCAGATCCCGCCAGACATAATACTAAAAGCCGGACCTAATCCGGTATGGTTGGGGCCTAAGATGATCACGGTTTTGGTTAATTTTGTTTTGGCAAAGCACAAGCCCGCCACCGCGCCTGAATACACATATCCGGCATGTGGAGCCACTAACCCTAAGGCCTGCTGCTGAGGTTGATTAGATGCGATCAATTGATCCAGTTGTTTCTTTAATCCGGCCGGACTCTGCGGATAAAATTGGCCAGCGACTTGCGGTTTACGAATCAAGGACCATGCCTCCTGCTACTGGGAAAAAAGCTTCTCCAAATAAATCCTGCCTCGAGTAATCTCTGCTGCAGTCGCTGGATAATGCGGCTCCAGCACCTTAAACACAGCGTTGCTTAAGTGAGAATTCAATACGCTAAAGTCAAACTTACCTTGCAATGGAGCCAGGTGATCGGTAATGCCGTTAATATCATGCAGGTGGATGCCGATCATCCGCCGGCTAAATTTTTTCAAAATCGTGCGGTGTCCGACAAACCCGAGGTTATCGTAGACTTGGGCATGACCGACATCGTGCCAATAGTAAAGCGGCGGCCCGGGAAATTTATTCAGAATAGTTTCCATTTCTTCCAGCGAAGGGATCTCGCTGAAATAATACCTGTTTTCCACGCCTAACTTTATTTTTTGTTTTTGGGCATAGCCACAGAGTTGATCCAGGCTCCTGAGCGCTTGTGAAAAATGCTCTTTCGCTTTCGCCGCTCTTTCCAGCCGCATCTTTGACTTAAGCTGTCGGAATTTATTTTGCTCTCCGGATAGGTAATATCCAGCCAATTGTTTAATCTGCTCCTCTATTTTCACTTTGCCCACATGCAGGACTACGACTGCGGCGCCAATGTTACGCGCTGTATCAATTGTATTTTGAGTATGCCGCAGGGCTTGTTTACGCTCATTTTCATCAAGCGCAGATAGCGAGAACATGTCCGGAGAAGCCAGGCGTCGTCGCACCCCTTTGGGGATTGGGCAAAAGTTATGCACCGAGAGTACCGATATTTGCCCGCGCCTTTTTAAGGCCAACATCTCCTTGACAATTGTAGCGCTCAGGCTGAAACTGAGCTCTACTTGGTCAAAGCCCAGCCTTTTAATCTCAGCGATCATGTCTTTAGCATGCTTGTGTTGCCAGGCATTCCAGGAGGTCGAAAGCGCAAACATCGTTGTTTTAATCTTTCATTTTACCGGGATTGATGATCACTAGGGCATAATTGTTGAAATTAAAAAATCGATTAGCGCAGCGCTTAATGTCTTCAGCGGTCAATCTATTAATCTGTTCCACATAGTTAAGATAATTATTGTGACCTAATCCGTATAGTTCATCCAAAGCGCTTTCCAGGGCGCAGGAAGAAAGCGTTTGGCGCGAGATTACTTTTTCAGCCACCAGCCTCTTTTTGGCCTGCTTTAATTCATGGTCCTCAATTAGCCCATTCTTTAATATTGATAATTGTTGCAATACTTTTTCTTTTACAGCCTCAGTATTTTCAGGGGTTGTAGCCACATAAACAGCCAGATAGCCGGGATCTAGCCCGACCACGGAATAGGCGCCTAAAGTATAGGCTAAGCCCGCCTGCTCTCTGATGCTCGAAAATAGCCGGCCTGAAGACTGAGAAAGTAAAGCCGAAATTAATTCCAGGGCATAGCGATCGCTATCGAAAACCGTAGCGCCCGGAAAGCCGGTTAACAATAAACTCTGCTGCTTGGACAGATGTTTTGTCACGATTTGCGGCTGTTTTTTGTCTGATTCTTTTGCCGGCGCAATAACCGGATGCCTGCCAGTTTTCAGTTTAGAAAAAAGCTGATCTACCCGTTGAGGAAGTATGTTTGCGTCTACATCGCCGAAAATCGCTAAAACTAAGTTTTCGTTGACGCAAAACTTTTGGTAAAAATTTAATACCTGCCGCCGGCTTAATTTCTTCAGCGAGGTTTCGCTGCCAACAGTCAACAGGCCATAAGGATGTTCTTGATAGAGGCTGGATTTTAAGTGCTTGTTCCCTATTTCGAAGATGTTATCCGCTAATGAGTTTAGTTCAGCCAGGTTTTTTTCTTTTTCTCGATTAAACTCTCTGCGGGGGAAATTTGAATTGATGATTAAGTCAGCCAAAAGCTCAAGCAATGGGTCCAGGTCTTTACTAAGTGAGTTTAAGGCCAGGCCAAAGCTGTTGTTGCCGCTGAAATAAGAAATCTCTGCGCCTTTGGACTCAATAAATTCAGCGATCTCTGCGGCTGTGTGAGCTTTAGTCCCTTTATCTAGCATTTGCGCGGTAAGGTTAGAAACGCCGTTGAGCGTTTTTTCTTCAGCCCGCAATCCCCCCTGGAAGACGGCCTTAATCGAGACCAGGGGTAAGCGGTGATCTTCTTTGACTAATAATGTTAAGCCGTTATTCAGTATTTGCTTGGTTACCTGAGTGGATGTTTGTGGTGAATCTTTTGTCAGGTGTTCCACTCCGAAAGACAGGGCTGCCGGCGGCCTTTTTTTATCTAAACTCAGGCTGCTGGAGCCTGTTTTGGGCGTCAAGGCGGCTATATTCAGGTTATTTTGTTTCAGGTATAGATTAGCTACACGGATAATATCATCTGCGCTCACCTGCTCGATCCCCTGAATGTATTTCTCGGTAAACCTAAAGTCATTAGTGTAGACCTCATTTAAAGCTAAATCTCGGGCTTGGGCCTGTTGGGTTTGATAACTAAATAGGATTTGACTGACAAGTTTATTCTTGGCCGCAGCCAGTTCTTCCGGGCTTACCTTTTGCTTTTTTGTTAGTTCAACCTGGTTCAGTATTTCCGCTAACACGCGCTGACGCAGCTTTTCTTCCAAAAAGCAGGAAATAATAAATAGGCCGGGATCCCGAGGCGTATAATTTACAGCCGAGATACTATAGGCCCAGCCTTTTTCGGCGCAGATGGTTTTGTATAGCCGGGAGCTGTCCCCTTCACCTAAAATAGCACTGAGCAGATCCAGGGCAAATAAATCCTGATCGGTCAAAGCCACACTGTGGAATCCAAGTAAAAGGTAAGTCTCACCGGAAGTAAACTCCCGCACTTGTTGGCGCAGACTATGCTGTTGCGGTTCAGTAGTGCTGGCACCGGTTAGTCCGCCGGGGCCCGGAGAAAAATCTTCAAAAATCTGTTTAGTTTTAGCGAGCAACTGATCAGTAGCTATATCTCCGACTACGGCCAAAACTATATTTTCAGGCCTATAATTTTTATGATAGAAATTAAGCAGCTGATCCCGGCTCAGTTTAGCAAATAATTCTTCCTCACCTAAAATTGGATACTTGTAGGGATGCTGGGTGTAAGCCGTCTGCCAAAGCAGCCGGCTGAGGTATTTTTGAGGGTTGTCGGCGCTTAAGTGAATTTCTTTTAAGACTACAGCTCTTTCTTTTTCCAGTTCTTCAATAGGCAGAGTCGAATTGATAATCATGTCGGCCAGGATCTCCAGGGCCAGATCAGCGGATTCGGCGGGCGCGGTAATAGTGTAGCCGGTATAATCATATCCGGTGCTGGCATTAATCCTGCCCCCGGAAGACTCAATTTCTTTAAATACTTGGCCGGCGGGCCGAGTCAGTGTCCCTTTAAACAGCATGTGTTCGAGAAAATGCGCCGCTCCGGAACCGAGCGCTGGTCCTTCCTGAGCGCTGCCGGAGCGCAGACATAAAAAAAAGTCGACTATAGCTGAATCGGGATTTTCTTTAAACAGGACGACCATCCCATTATCCAACTTAGTCCGGCTGACCTCGCCTTGTGAGAAGCTCTGGTTTTTTTGTTCGGCTTGCGCTGGAAAAATAGCCAGGCAGCAAAAAAGACCGATCAAAAAAATAAACCACAGAGAGCGAAACTTAAGGTTTAATTCTCCGTGGTTAGCGATGGTCTTATTTCCTTTTTCTTCTTCTTTTACGCTCGCTCGGTTTTTCATAATGTTTACGGGCCTTAATCTGTTTAAGAATCCCCTCCCGCTCAATTTTACGCTTGAATCTCTTTAAAGCCCGCTCCAAGGGTTCGTTGCCTTTTACCTCTACTCTGGACATATATTTTCCTTTCTTTTCGAATCTCCTAAACCATTGCAGTATAACATTGTTTCAGTGAAATAGCAACTTAAATTTTAGTTTAAAAAGCTACGGTTCCACTTCAAAGGAAATCACCACATTAAACGACAGTTGGGGCTGATCCAGCTGTTGCGGAAAGGCAATAAACGGCGCCGCCTGGCGCACGCTCTTCTCGGCAATTTGTTGCAGCTGGGTGTTTTCGCAGGAGCGTTCGCTGAGCACTCTAATCTGATCTAATTTTCCGTTTGGTAACAGCACGAAATACAAGCAGACCTCGCCGCGGTCGATATACCGGGGATAATTTCGGATCACAAACTGACGAATTTTTTGCCGAATAGACTGATAGTAATCGAGGTATAATGCCTCTTGTTCTTTAGGTAAATCTTCCGGAATCAAAATCTGCGTCTTTTGTTCGCTCCGGGGCTTTAAGGCTGTCACCGCCTTTTGCTTGAGCTGAGGAATACTGGCCATTTCTTTAACTGCTGCTGCGGGTTTTATTACAGGTTTCGGCGGGGCGATCCGCTCTATTTTAACCGGGATTTTATTATTGATCAAATAAGTAACTTGCAACATTGGCGCTGGGTTGTTTAGGGCTTGGTTTTTAAGATTTGGTAAAGGTAAAAAAAGTGAGAGATGAAAAAGCAGGGAAATTACAAAAGCAATACGTAAGCTTTTATCTGTAGGCATCGGCTTTAAACTTCCTTTTTAGGAAACTAAGGTCTAGCGCTTTGACCGGACAGAGATGAAAACAAAAGAAACGAAAATTAAATAAGCTCAAGACAAAAGCAAAAACAAAGATACCAAAAAGCCAAACTTTTATTTTGATCATCGCCAGACCCAGGGCATGATAGCTGAATAGCCCGGGCGTGCCTGCAGGCACGCCTATTGAGGTCACTATTACCAGCAATAAAGCCAGGCCTAAGTATTTTAGATTGCCTAAAGCGCTAGGTAGCCGAATCCGCTTAGCCGGTATCTTTGCCAGCAGTACTTGGCTTGAGCCAAATGGACAGAGATATCTACAAAAAAAGTCTTTTTTTAAATTTACCATTAAGGCAAATAAAAGCACCAGGCCCCTGATCCGATACCAAACGCAGCGCACCGGACAAATATAACAATATAGAAAGGGTAGCTTAAAAGGGCAGTATAGAAAGGGATGAAAAAACCACGGTCCTAAAATTAACAGACTCAGTAAGCGTGCATTCATCGCATTAAGAATAGCTGATGGAATATCCCCCGTCCGATTAGAGTGATCAGGCTGACAATGATCCCGGCGCAAAAGACACCAATACTGATGGCGCAGAAGGCATAGCGCAGCCGGATTTTAAATAAAGCGGCAGCAATGCATCCGGTCCAGGCCCCGGTTACAGGAAGCGGGATAGCCACAAATAAAATAAGGCCGAGGGCCTCGTACCTTTCAACTAAACCGGCCCGTTTTTTAGTGCGTTCAAATAGGCGGTCAAAAAACACACGCCAGATCCTAAAATGACGCAACCGTTCTGAGAGTGGGCCCAAAAATAAAAGTAGCGGCAGAACTGGCAGTAAATTTCCAAAGTAAGCTAACCAGAACGCCTGAACCAGGGGGATTTTAAAAGTAAGTAAGGCCAACGGCAGCGCCCCTCTGAGCTCAGCAATTGGCAATCCCGCCACGATTACGGTAATTATTTCTTTAGGCAGGCCATTTAATAATTGCAGTATGGTTTCAATCATCTTACTTTTTGATCCCCTCCTGTGATCAGCGGGACAAACACGCAGTCACAAATTTGCTCGGTCTCAATCGTGGTTTTAAATTTAGTAATCAGCGTCAATATTTGATGTAATCCGCTATTTAGCGGAATGATCAATTTTCCGCCAGGTTTTAGCTGGGCTAATAAGGCCTCAGGGATAGCGCTAGCCGCGGCCGTGACCATGATTTTATCGTAAGGCGCAAACTCCGGCCAGCCGCCAATACCGTCGGTTGTTCTAGTCTGCACATTTTGATAACCTAATTTTTGTAAACTGAGCCGGGCCTGTTCAGATAAATTAGCCAGCCTTTCTATCGTATAGACCTGCTTGGCCAGCTCGGCCAATATCGCGGCCTGATAACCGGAACCAGTGCCAATCTCAAGAACCGTTTGCCGCTTAGTTAATTCTAAACATTGGGTCATTAAAGCTACCATGTACGGCTGAGAAATAGTTTGCCCGGCACCGATTGGCAGCGGCTGATCAGAGTAAGCCGAACTGAGCTGCTGATCAGGTACAAAGTTATGCCGGGGGACCTTCTGGAAGGCCTGTAAGGCGTGGATGTCCGTGATCCCGCGGGGCCGGAGTTGCTCGGCGACCATTTTATCTCTTAAAACCGGATAATTAATCTTTTCCATGCGACAGGAATGATTTGAGGATGTATTTAAAGAAGCGAAAGGTGTCCACAATTGGGTTAATTTGGCTTGTTTGTTGGGCGTAAATTGTTTGTATTGGCACAGACCTAATCCGAAATCCGCTTCTGGTTGCGGCAATCAGCATTTCCGATTCGATTTCATAATTTGAACAAGTCAATTCTAACTTTTTAAGCACTCTGGCTTTAATCAGGCGGAAACCGCATTGACTATCCCGGATTTTGCGGGCGCAAATTAGCGAAATCAGAAAAGACATAAAGATATTAGTCAACCAACGAATCAGCGGCATATTTTTAGCCGCATCCATGCGGTTGCCTAGGACGATGTCGACATTCTCATTTTTTGCCATCTCGACAAATTTTGGCAAATCCTGCGTGCTGTGTTGTCCGTCGCCATCCATGGTAATTATCGCTTGATAACCGCACGCTAAGGCATGAGCAAATCCGGTTTTCAGGGCCGCGCCCTTGCCCTGGTTAGTTTGATGCCTTAAGACATCGGCTCCGGCCTGTTGGGCAATTACTGCGGTCTGGTCAGTGGAGCCATCATCAATCACAATTATATCCAGCTGCTGGGCCTTGATTGCCGTAACTAGCCGACCGATTGTCTCAGCTTCGTTGCATGAAGGAACCAATGCGCAAGTATTCAAAAACGTGCCCTTGTTTTTAAGTGACTTGTTCAGTTCTCCCAGCGCTGTTTAATCATAAACCATTGCCCCGGATCTAAAGCAATATGGCCGGCGATGATTTCAGTCAACTTTTGGGTTAAGGCATAAAGGTCAGCATCCTGATTTCCCGTTGGTTGAGAAACTATCGGTTTGCCAAAAATAAATCTAAAATTATTTCCGTTTTCTCTGAGCAGAAATGCCGGCACTATCGGCGCCCCGGTGCGCAGGCTAAATAAAGCCGGACCCTTAGGCATAATGGTCATTTGGCCGAACAATTTCACTGCCATTCCTGATGCCGGCTGAGTATAATCAACGTCACCCAAGATCGCCACGTTTTCTTCATTTTTTAAAGCAGTAAACACGCTCTTTAATGCTATGCCCAATGGAATCACCCCTACGCCTTTGCTTTCTCGACGCCGATTAAAGAAATCATTGACAAATTTATTTTTGTGAGTCCAGGCAATGATTTTGATTTTATAGCCTAAAATCGCTAATGCCAGCGCGCCTAATTCCCAATTCCCTATATGGGCGCCGACTAACAAGACGCCTTTTTTTAAGCTTCGGGCCTGATCTAAGTTATCCAGCCCATCTAATTTTACATGTTCTCGGACATAGTTTAAGTCTATTTTTGGTGTCCGGAAAAAATCCACCAAATAACGGGCGAAATTAGTAAAAACTGAGCGGCTCAATTGATTAACATTGCCGGCAGCTTTTGTATGGCTTAAGATAACCCGCAAATTGTTGTTCACAATTTGCCGGTCTTTTTTGGCACAGTGATAATATATGCTTCCCGCGCGGTCGGCTAACCTGTAGCAGACTGATAGCGGCAGGATCCAAGTTAAAAATGCGCCTATTTTATAAAGTAGGTACATGGTTGCTGTTGTGTTTATTGTTCAGCATCTGCAGCACTAACTCTGAGGCCTTTGTGGCTGAGTCAGGGTAAGATAAGACCTGGGCCTTTTGGCGTAATTTGATCAGCTGTTCCGGACGGCTCAATAATCGCTCAGCCAAAAGATGCAGTTCTACAAAACTATCCGCCTTCAGCGCAGCCCCCGAGTCCAAAAGAAAATTGGTGTTTTGACTCTCTTGCCCAGGAAGCGGGTTGACAATAACAATGGGCAGAGATTGACTTAAGGCCTCCGCAGAAGTTAGCCCCCCCGGCTTGGTGACAATAAAACTGGATATCCCCATCAAACCTTTAATCTGATTGGTGTAGCCGATTACCCGCACGGTCTTGCCAAATGTCGCCGACTTACTGTTCAGCCAGCGATAAAGCCTTTTATTTGTCCCGCAGACTACAATTATTTGCACAGCTAAGCGCAGGCTGTCCAAAGCCCGGACAATTTCTTTGATTGGCCCTAACCCTTGGCCGCCACCCATGACTAAGATTGTCGGCAGCTTAGGATTAAGCCGTAACTTCCGATAAATGTCTTGGTCAAAGCCGCAAGCCGCGAATTTTGTATCGATCGGTATGCCAAAGACTTTTATCCTTTGCTCCGGGATACCTTTTAGGATCAGTCTTTCCTTAACTTTTTCGGCCGGGACTACATAAATATCTACCAATTCATTCACCCAGTAACCGTGCGGGGCATAATCAGTTAAGATCCCCACCAGCGGTAAGGGCAATTTGAATTTGCGCTTGTAATCGGCGATCATGCCGCAAGGAAATGCCTGCGTGCAGACAATAACATCCGGACGGAATTGGTCCAGGAGCTTTTTTATTTTTCTATCTTTGAGCCGGTGCACCAGCGATCTAAATTGCCGCGAACGCTCTAAAACATCCTGATTATCATAAAGATAATCCCAAAGCCCGGGGATGGTCTTAACCACAAACATGTAAAAGGCATTGACTACCTTCTCGGCCAGAGGGCTGGTGTAATTAAAGCTATCTATGCTTCTGATGTTTAAGCTCTGATCCAGTTGCGCCAAAGCCGCTTCAATGGCCATACTTGCGCTGCGGTGTCCAGAGATATTAGAGATATGTAACAGCAAGACATTCTTTTTCATATCTTGATACTATAGCATAAATTGGAAATTAGGGCAAGTTAAACCACAAGGTTAGGCCTGGCCATCCTTTAAGGCCAGGGCCAAAACCACAAGGTTAGGCCTGGCCATCCTTTCAGCCAAGGTAATCCACAAGGATAGGCCTTGCCATCTGTTAAGGCAAGGGCCCCTACTTGCTGATCAGCCTTTTTTCGATTAGGATTCTCAATTGATTCAAGATGGCTCGGGGAATGCGGAATTGGGTCCTTATTACTGGGGAGGCAATGGTAAATTCGAAGATGTTAGGATTGCTAGTCTTACGAATATCTATCTTAACCGGGACTTTCTCCATTCTACCTGCCTTTTTGCTTGCTACTGCTTTAAAATAAATTTAGCGTCTTTTTTATCTAAGGTTGTAAAAATTGTAAGTTTTTCTTTATCTTCAGAAATTAGATGCCCTTCCAGCATCCGGTCATCCTTTAATATAATCTTCGTGTTCGGCTTTAATATCGTAGAGAGTTTCAGTAAAAGGTGTTGTTTTATGTTTTTACCCAAGTCTTGCTCGGGCAAAAGCTGCAGGGCCAAATAGAGTAAAATAGCAACAACCGCTAACTCCGAGAATAAAATTAGCTTCCTTTTTAAACTGCGCCATTTTATCTGCGAGGCTTGGGTAACCGTATTTCGGCCGTATTTTTTAGAAATATGCAGGGCCTTATCGGCCGCCTTAAGCAAGTCTTCGGCATTTTGGGCATCATCCGGAAAAGTAGCCAGGCCGCAGCTGATCGTCATCTTAAATAATCGGCCATTGAAAAGAAAGGGGCGATTTTCCAGCACCCGGTTAAACTGACGGGATAAAAGGTAAGCTTGTTTAGGATTAAGCCGATGGAAGATAATTACAAATTCATCTCCGCCGAAGCGGAAGATCAGGCCTTTTTCCTCGAATGTTGCCCGCAGCGAACTTGATTCGAACTTTAGAAATTGGTCGCCCCAGAGATGCCCATATTTCTCATTAATTGCCTTAAAACGGTCATTGTCAAGTAAAAGGATAGTTACCTTTTCTTGGCGTAATTTTGCGTCAATGATCCGTTTCTTCAGCGCCGGGCGCAAGTTTTCTCTTGCGTATGCCCCGGTCATCAGATCTTTTTGAAATCGGCTTACATCCAACATAGGCCTCGCTTAGCCTAAGTGACTGATTGCCTCTTGGATTAAAGGCAGTAAGGACTCGATTTCTTCCTTGGTCAGCCGGCCTAGTTTAGCGAATCTCAGCTCGCCTTCATTGCTTCTGTTTTCTCTGGCCAGCTGTAATTTCTTCGGGCCTTGGTTATAAGAATGCACACTTACACTTAAACGGCCCGAATCTGTTTCCCAAGCTTTTGTGAACAGACATTCATCACGCGTTGAGTCATACGGCATTTTAGCCCTCCTGGTTAAGGTTTATTTTCTTCATATAAAGCGCACAAATATTCTGCCTCGGCAGATAGTTTTCCGTCTTCATAGGGAAATTCTTTGCAATAACTGGGTTTTAAAGAATAATCGATTTTGTGGATCCGGCAAAGACCGCTGGGACACAGGAACGAGCAAGGTTGATCATTCAGGCTGGTCGAGAGCTTATAGCCTGAAGGGAATTCAGGATCCTGTTCAAGTTGATAGAATTGCCTGCCTAGGCCTAAACTGGCGATCTTCTTGGCCTCGGCTAAATCCACCCAGACGCCTTCTTGGCAGCAGGCTGATTTTTTGGGGCAAATCTGGCAATCAAGTTTTAACATTTTTCTTACCGTTGGATTCATGTTTAACTCTTCATGGCCAGGACTTTTTTGATCCGGCCCAGGGCCAGCTTCAGCCTTTTTTCGTCTTCGACTAAAGCAAAACGGACATAGCCTTCGCCATATTCTCCGAATCCGGTACCCGGGGCCACAACTACTCCGGCCTCATTAACTAAAAGCTCGGCGAATTCCATTGAAGTTAAGGCGTCGTATTTTAAGGGAATTCGGGCCCAGATATAAAAGGTAGCCTTAGGTTTTTTTATCTTCCAGCCGATACTGTTTAACCCATCAACAAAGATGTCTTGCCTCTTTTTGTAAGTCTTCACCGCCTTTTTAACGCAGTGTTGCGAACCGGTCAGGGCCTTAACCGCTGCGTATTGGATCGGGCGGAAGATCCCAAAGTCAATATAGCTCTTTGTTTTTGCCAGCGAGGCCAGAATCTTACGTGAGCCTACGGCATAGCCTATCCTCCACCCGGGCATGCTATACGACTTTGACAAAGTGTGGAATTCAATGGTTTTTTCCTTGGTGCCCTTGACCTGTAAAATACTCGGGGTCTTATAACCATCAAATACGATATCGGAATAAGCCAGGTCGCTGGCTATAATAATGTCTTTCTTTTTTACCCAGCGCGCTACGTCCCGATAAAAATCTATGTCCACCACGCTGGTAGTGGGGTTATGCGGGTAGCTTAAGAACAGCATCTTCGACATTTTGATAATGCTGTTATTAATGCTTTTTAAGTCCGGCCGGAAGCCGTTTTCCTCGGTCATCGGTATATTATAGAGAATGCCCCCAGCCATAATTACGCCGTTGAAATGAACCGGGTAGGCCGGGCTGGGCACTAAAGCCAGATCATCGTGATTTAAAAAAGCTAAAGATAGGTGGGCTACCCCCTCTTTTGAGCCAATCAATGGCAATACTTCATGCTTAGGATCGAGGTCCACGTTAAATCTGTCCTTATACCAATCGGAAATCGCTTGCTTTAACTTCATTTCCGCCGGTTCGTTAGGACGGGGATAGCGATGATTTTCAGGATGTTTAGCCCGCTTGCACAATTCAGCGACAATATGTGGAGGTGTGCACATATCCGGATTGCCCATCCCTAAGTCGACCACATCAATCCCTTTTTGTTTGGCTTCATCTTTGAGCCTGTCAATAATCGTGAACAAGTACAATGGTAATCTTTTCATCCGGTTTGCTTCATGCATCTTTATTCTCCTAGCTACTTAAGTCCTTATTTTCCGAGCAACTTAAGTAGTTCTTGGGTTTTCTTAGCCGCATCTTGAAACTCGGCTTTTTCCTTTTCGTTTAACTTAAGTTCAACGATTTCCGCTATTCCGGTTCTGCCGATTTTTGCCGGCACCCCAATGCTTAAATCTTTGATCCCGTAGTGTCCGGATAGATATGCGCAAACACATAAAGTTTCTTGGCGATCATTGATAATACTCTCGACCAGCTGAAATATTCCCGCTGCCGGGCCGATGTAGGCACTGCCCTTTTCCAGCAGAGATACCATTTTAACACCAAACCCGCGGGTGGCGTCAACTATTCTTTTAATTTTTTCTTCAGCCAGTAGATCGGTAATCGCCTTCCCGGAAACGGTAGTTAATCTGGATAAAATAACCATGTTATCAGAATGAGGTCCGATAATTACAGAACGCACTTGATTAGCAGTGGTATTTAATTCCAGACTGCTGAGCATATTGAACCGGGCGCAGTCTGAGACCCCGCCCATGCCGATAATGCGTTTTGCCGGAAATTTTGTAGTCTGATAGACCAAGTAGGTCATTACATCCAGAGGATTGGTGACTACAATCACGATTGCCTGCGGGCAATATTGGACAATTTTTTCGCAGACCCGCTTAATAATTTTGGCGTTTTTTTGTAATAAATCCGCGCGGCTTTCACCGGCCGAGCGGGTTTTACCGGCAGTAACCACCACTATATCCGCGGCGCTAATGTCTTGATAATCGCCACTACCTTTAATTTTTCGTGAATACCCGACTATGGAAGCGGCGCTGCTTAAGTCCAGTGCCCGGGCCTGGGCCCGGCCCTGGACTATGTCAATCAGGACCACATCGGCCAAATCTGCTTCCACAATCCGTTGGGCCGCAGCAGTGCCTACATCTCCTGAGCCAATAATCGCTACTTTCACTGATTTCCTGCTCCGCTGTTTAGTTGATCCGAGCGATAATCGCATCGGTCATTTGACTTGTGCCTACAGCGCTGGGGTCGTTACGCTCGGGTTTTAAATCATAAGTTACCGCTTCGCCCTCAGCAATCACCTGCTTTACTGCCTGCTCTAATTTTTCCGCCGCCTGTTGCTCTCCCAAATATTTTAACATCATTACTCCTGAGAGAATCATCGCGGTGGGATTGACTTTGTTTTGACCGCGATATTTTGGCGCGCTGCCATGGGTAGCCTCAAAAATCGCGCAGTCATCGCCAATATTCGCGCCCGGGGTTACTCCCAGGCCGCCGACCAACCCGGCGCATAAGTCAGAGATAATATCTCCGTAAAGGTTCGGCAGCACCAGACAGTCGTATTCGTGGGGCCTTTGCACCAGCTGCATGCTCATATTATCAATTAGCTTATCTTCGAATTCGACCCGACCCTGATAATCACCGGCCACCTGTCGGGCCACCTTCATGAATAGGCCGTCGGTAAACTTCATAATGTTGGCTTTGTGAATAGCAGTGACCTTTCTTCTGGCGTTGGCCAAGGCATATTCAAAGGCAAAACGGACGATCCTTTTTGTGCCGGTTTCAGAAATTGGCTTAATGCTGATTGCGCTCTCGGGGTTGATCTCCTTTTTGCTTAAGTCTTTTAATTCGGCAATCAGTTTTTTAGTCTGGGGTTTGCCCTGCTCAAATTCGATGCCGGCGTAGAGGTCTTCAATATTTTCTCTGAAGACAATTAAATCAACGCCTTGATAAGGGGCCTTGACGCCCTGATACCACTTGCACGGACGCACACAGGCATAAAGCTCGAATAGTTGCCGCAGTTGCACGTTTACGGAACGAAATCCACCGCCGATCGGCGTAATTACCGGACCCTTAAGCGCGATTTTATTCTTTTTTATTGACTCGATCGTCGCCTGAGGGAGTAATTGGTCGAATTTCTTTAAGGCCTCTTCCCCGGCTATCGCCTGTTCCCAATCGATCTTGACGCCTGTTGCTTCCACGCATCTTTGGGCGGCCCGACTGACTTCCGGACCGATACCGTCTCCAGGGATCAAGGTTATTTTATAAGCCAAAGTTTAACCCCCTGTGTTTTTTATAATATTTAACTATACCGCCTGCGGCATATAATTTTTTCATCACCGGATGTAAGGGCGCAATTGCGATTTCCTTATTTTTAGTCTTGTTTTTAAGAGAATTTTTCTGCGGATCTAATTCCAGCATATCCTGATCTGAAATTTTTGCGGTATCGCATTCAACTAAAAGCAAGCCGATGTTAAAGGCATTGCGATAAAAAATCCGGGCAAAGCTTTTGGCCAGCACGGCTAAAATCCCGGCCTCTTTGATCGCCCAGGGGGCCTGTTCCCGCGATGAACCCAAGCCAAAGTTCTGACCAGCGACAATAAAGCTGGGATTGTTGTGGATCTTTTGATCAAACTTAGGGTCGGCGTCCTCCATAACGTGCCGGGCCAATTCCCGCATATCTCGAATGGCAAATTTATATCGTCCTGAGATAATTAAATCTGTGCTGATGTTATCGCCGAATTTTTGGGCCTGGCCTTTTTTTATCATCGATCAATGTTTTTAAATTCGGACGGGTCTTTGGCGTAAGCGATAGCTGTATTATATGAAATTAACCCTTTGGTGTATAGCTCTAAAAGGGACTTATCCATAGTGTGCATCCCATATTGTGAACCGGTTTGAATCAGGGTCAAGAGCTGTTCCGTTTCGTGTTCACGGATCAGATTGCGGATGGCCGTAGTCGCCACCATCACCTCAGTAGCCACTACTCGGCCTGAGCCCTGTTCTTTAGGTAAAAGCCGTTGCGAGACTACTCCGCGTAAGACATTGGCCAGCTGGACCATAATTTGTTTCTGTTGATAAGGGGGAAAGACATCGATAATTCTATCCACTGTTTGGGCGGCGTCCGGAGTATGCAATGTGGCTAAGACCAGATGTCCGGTCTCCGCGGCGGTTAAAACAGTGGAGATCGTCTCTAGATCGCGCATCTCACCGACCACAATCGCGTCAGGGTCTTGACGTAAGGTGTGTTTTAAGGCCTGGGCAAAAGAATGCGTGTCCGTAAATACCTCGCGTTGCTTAATCACGCTTCTTTTATTAACATGAACGTACTCAATAGGATCTTCTATAATTACAACTAATTGTTCTTTCTCGTTGTTCAGTAAATCCACCATCGCCGCTAAGGTAGAGGTCTTGCCTACTCCGGTGGGTCCGGTGATTAATACTAACCCGTCCGTTTTACGCGCCAAATCCTCGACAATTAAGGGTAAGCCCAATTCTCTAATTGAGCGGATTTTTAAACCGACCATCCTCAGGGCCGCTTCCACGTTGTTGCGTTGCGAATGCACGTTTACCCTGACCCGTTGTAAGCCCGGCAGACTTAAGGAAAAATCCAGCTCCAGGTCCTTCTCAAAAATCCTTTTTTGATCATCAGAGAGTACGCTGTAGACCAGATTTTTTGTTTCTTCCCGGCTGAGATTTTTATAATCCGTAAACACTAATTTTCCATCGATGCGTAATACGGGTGGTGCGTTTTCCGTAAGATGGATGTCGGAGGCGTTTCTTTCTATGGCTAGACGAATCAGGTCACTTAAATTCATGTTTTTTTCTTAACTTTAAATATTTTCTGGGGTCGGCGATCTTACCCTCAATTGCCGCAGCGGCCACAGTTGCCGGCGAACCCAGAAAGATTGCCGCTCGCGGGTTGCCCATCCGGCCCTTAAAATTCCGATTAGCTGAAGAAATTACGGTCTGAGAGTCGGCGGGGATTCCGGCGTGCGTGCCCACACAAGGACCGCATCCTGGCGGAAGTATCAACGCGCCCGCGCGGGCAAAAATTTCTAAAATTCCCAGCTTTGCCGCGGCCAGGTAAATTTCTCGTGAAGCCGGGGCGATGACCAAAGTAGTCGAGGATCTAATTGTCCTGTTTTTTAAGATTTGTCCGGCCAGTTTCAAATCCTCTAAACGGCCGTTGGTGCATGTGCCCAGATAAGCCAGATCGATCCTGGTGCCTAATACCTGGCCAATGTTGACTACATTGTCCACAGTATGTGGTTTGGCTACCTGTGGAGCCAGTTTGGAAACGTCGAATTCCCAGACCTGTTTGTACTTGGCGTCTTTATCCGCGGCTACCGCACGGAACCTTCTTGTGCGATGCGCTCTCAGCCAGGCCCGGGTCTTGTTGTCAGCGCAAAAAAGCCCGGTTTTGGCCCCCATTTCAACTGCCATATTGCTAATTGTAAACCGGCCATCCATGCTTAAATTGCTCATTGCCGGGCCGGTAAATTCAACAGCCTGATATGTGCAGCCATTGGCGCCCACAGTTCCGATAATGCGCAAAATGATGTCTTTGGCCGTTGTGCCTTGAGGCAGTTTCCCTGTTACGACAATTTTAATTGTTTCCGGTACTCTAAACCAGTTCTTTCCGCTGCTGAGCACCAAGGCTAGGTCTGTAGAACCAAATCCGCAGCTAAAGGCATTCAGGGCGCCGTAGGTGCAGGTATGCGAATCTGCTCCGACAACTAGATTGCCGGGTAAAACTAACCCGGCCTCAGGGATGACTTGATGACAGACCCCGCAACCGACATCAAAAAGCAGAGTGCGGTGCTTTTTGCTAAACGATCTTAATTTTTGGTGGATATTAGAAATGGTTTGTTTTGGGCTGGGGGTACTGTGGTCGATGACAATGCCGAATTTTCGCCGATCAAAGACTGAAGGTTTGCCTAAGGAATGGAAGCTATTGATAATCAGCTCTGAGGTGCCATCTTGTCCGAAGCAAAAATCTACCTTACAAACCGCTACATCGTTAGCGGTTACAGTTTTGCCGCAATGCGCACTTAATATTTTTTCTGCAATTGTATAGCCCATTAATCAAAACCAGTCTACCTAATCCTGTTTGGCGGCCCAGTCTTTTATCCTCGCCAAACCGCTTTTAATTTGTGCTGCTCCGGTAGCAAAACTTAAGCGAATGTAATCGTCTCTACCAAAGGCCACGCCCGGCACTACAGCGACTTTGGCTTCTTGAAGCAGACGTCGAGAAAACTTAAGCGAATTCAGGCCAAATTCAGCAATATTGCAAAACATGTAAAAGGCCCCTTGAGGATTAAAAGGCTTAAAACCGGGAATTTGATTTAACCCCTGGAACATAATGTCGCGTTTTAATTCGAATTCTTTGGCCATCTTACGAATTTGGCCGGTTTTAGATTTTGTCAGGGCGCAGGCGGCTGCCTTTTGACTAATCGAGCAGGGATTAGAAGTGGAGTGACTTTGCAGTTTATTAATCCCTGAGATTATATTGGACTGCACGCTGGCTAAATAACCGATTCTCCATCCGGTCATGGAAAATGCCTTAGAGAGGCCATTGACCACAATCGTGTGTTGATAGGTATTCCTATTTAAGCCGGCGTAAGAGAAGTGCCTCTTATTATCAAAAATTATCTTTTCATATATTTCATCGCTAATGACAAGCAGGCCTTTTTTGCTGGCCAGTTGGCTGATCTGCAGTAGCTGAGCTCGGGAAAATACGCAACCAGTGGGGTTGGCCGGGCTGTTCAGAATTATGGCTTTTGTCCGCTTGGTAATACTTAAGGCGAGGTCTTTTATATTGGGTTTGAATCCGTCTTTGGCGTGAGTATGAATAATCTTAGCTCGGGCGCCGGCCAAACGGATCATCTCAGGATAGCTTACCCAGTATGGCGAGAAGATGATTACCTCATCCCCTGTTTGACAAAGTACTTGTAAGATATTGTACAGGGCATGTTTTGCCCCGCAGCTAACAATGATCTGCTCCGGCAGGTAGTTAAGCTGATTATCCCGGGCGAATTTGCGCGCAATTGCCTGCTTAAGCTCTAGTGAGCCGCTGGCCGGGGTGTACTTCGTAAACCCTGAGCGAATCGCTTGCAGCGCTGCTTGTTTGATATAGTTAGGGGTATCAAAATCAGGTTCTCCGGCGGCAAAATTCAATACATCCTGACCCTGCTGCTTCATTTTTTTAGCTAGCGCAGTAATTTCAAGGGTCAAAGATGGCGAGACTGCTGTGATTTTTCTATTGATTCTCACAAAGAGTCTCTCTCCTTCTTGAATAGTTTGCGTAAGCCGCCGAGGAATTTCTTAGGTTTTAATTCTTTGGTAGGTTTACTCTTCTTTTGTGGTGGCCCTGGTTTTTCCTTTGGCTTAGGCTTAGTGGCCTGAGGCTCTTTAGCCGGCTTCGCCCGCTCCGCTAACTTTGGCGCTGCGTCAGACCTTGGTTTTTCCGCTGGCTTCACGGGCTCTTGTTGTTCGGCGGCTGGAGTTGCTTCCTTTGCCGACTTAGGCTTAGCCTTTTTGGTTGGCTTGGCCGGCGTTGATCTTTGAGTTAGTTCCAAAAAGACCAATTCGGCGCCATCGCCACTGCGGTTAGTATAACGGATAATCCGCGTAAAACCCGAGGTCTTGGCCTTAAATAACGGCACGATTTGTGAAAACAACTCGCGCACTGCCGACTTATTAACCAACAGTCTCTGGGCTTGACGTCGAGAATGTAAAGTGCCTTTTTTCCCTAGTGTGATCAGCCGCTCAGCGAAGGAGCGGGCCAGCTGGGCCTTAGTCTTGGTGGTTTTGATCCGCTGGTATTTAAACAGACTGATTACTAAATTACGTAACGTGGCCACCCTGTGTCCGCGCTGCCGCCCTAGTCGCTTGGAACGTTTTTGATGACGCATTTTCCTCGACCTTTTATTTCTTCTTCAATTTTTTAGAGTCAACCTTCATTCCTAATGAAAGTGACATAGTATCCAAAATGCTGTTGATTTCGGCCAGTGATTTTTTGCCGAAATTCCTGTACTTAAGCATTTCCATTTCTGTTTTTTGGACCAGATCGCCGATCGATTTGATCTTAGCCTCTTTTAAGCAATTAGCGCTTCTGACCGAGAGTTCCAGCTCGGTAATTGGCTGACCTAATTTATCGTATAATTCCTGATCTTCAGAAGTCTCCTGAGTCTGGGCCTCTTCTTCCTCCGGGAGTTTGCCGTAATTAAGGAAGACATCCAGGTGTCGGTTCAGAATATTAGCCGCATAAATCAGGGAATCTTTGGGACTAATGCTTTTGTTGGTCCAGATCTCAAGAATCAAACGATCGTAATCGGTCATTTGTCCGACCCGGGTATTCTCAGTAGCAAAATTGACTTTTGTGACTGGGGAAAATATCGAATCAATCGGAATTACTCCGATACCATGTGACTCTTTTTTGTTTCTTTCCGCGGGCACATATCCGCGTCCGCGACCGATCTCCATTTCTACGTAGAATTTGGTATTTTTGGTCAGCGTGGCGATATGCAGATCCGGATTGATCACCTCCACCGTCTCATCGGTAATGATGTTACCGGCTTTGACCTCTCCCTTTTTGTCCACTTTAATAAAGATGGTCTTGGGGTTCTTGGTGTGCGTGCGGATAATCAGCTTTTTAATGTTCAGCACAATTTGCGGGACATCTTCGACCACGCCGGGAATGCCGGAAAACTCATGCATTACCCCGTCGATCTTTATGGATGTGACCGCGCTGCCTTCTATGGAGGAGATCAATATTCTTCTTAGTGAGTTGCCTACGGTAATACCGTAACCCCGCTCAAAAGGTTCGGCGATAAATTTGCCGTAAAAATCGGAATAGCAGGATTCATCACATTCCAACTTTTTGGGCATTTCGAAATTTCTCCATTTGACACCCATTTTTCCTCCTTAAATAAGCAGTTATTATTTGGAATACAACTCAACTATTAACTGCTCGTGAATCGGGAATTGAATATCTTTTCTGCTCGGAAGTTTCTTGACAATGCCTTGGAGGTTTTCAAAATCCACGGCCAGCCATTCCGGCACAGTTCTTTCTTTGGTTTCTTTTACAATCTCACGGATGCGTTTTCTTTTCTTTTCATCGGCCTTTACGGAGATGATATCCTGCGGCTTAACTATAAAGGAGGGGATGTTGACCGCTCTTGAATTTACAAAAATAAATCTGTGTTTGACAATTTGCCTGGCTTGTGTACGCGAAGTAGCCAGCCCTAAGCTAAACACGACGCTATCCAGCCTGCGCTCTAAGAACTGCAGCAGCGCAGTTCCGGTAACCTCTTTTGTTTTTTCCGCTCGCTCAAAATACAGTCTAAACTGTTTTTCCGCCAGACCATAGATTCTTTTTACTTTTTGTTTTTCCCGTAACTGCAGCGCATAATTAGAGAGCTTGACCCGGGACTTTCCGTGTTCACCAGGCGCATAAGACCTTTTGGAGAAGGTGCATTTGTCAGTCATGCAACGGGCGCCTTTTAAGAATAACTTGATACCTTCTCTCCTACATAATCTACAAACCGGACCTCTATACCTGACCATAGTTAAACTCTCCTGCGTTTCGGTGCCCGGCAGCCATTATGCGGAATGGGCGTCACATCCCTAATTGCGGTGACAGTTAGACCCGCAGCTTGAATTGCTCGGATTGCCGATTCGCGTCCTGAACCCGGACCTTTGACATAGACTTCGACCTCGCGTACTCCCAGTTCTTTAGCCAGGCGGGATACGCGCTCAGAGGCTTTTTGGGCGGCAAAGGGAGTTGATTTCTTAGAGCCTTTAAAACCCACCGCCCCGCTGCTGGCCCAGGCCAGCACATTACCTTTTTTGTCCGTGATCGTGACTATGGTATTATTAAAGGTGGCCTGGATATGGGCAATTCCGGAACTGACATCTGTAAGTATCTTTTTCTTTTTCGTTTTTTTAGCTTCAGCCATCATTTATATCCTCTATTCTATCCCACAAGGGTGGGCCTTGCCATCCTTTAAGGCAAGGGGCTATTGACCCGGTTTACTCATCGCTGCTTTAGCTTTTGCCTTTAAAGCGCCGACGGTCCGGCGCGGTCCTTTTCTGGTCCTGGCGTTAGTCTTGGTTCTCTGTCCCCTGACCGGTAAAGACCGTTTATGTCTTAACCCCCGCCAGCTGCCAATGTCGATCAAGCGTTTAATGTTTTGACCGGTTTCTCTTCTTAAATCACCCTCAACCTTAACTTCTTTCTGCAGCACATTAGTCAGCTTAGACACCTCTTCTTCACTGAGGTCTTTACCCCGGGCATCGGGATTAATCCCGGCTATAGACAAGATTCTATTTGAGGTCTTGCGGCCGATGCCATAAATGTAGGTTAAGGCCACTTCTATTCTTTTTTCTTTAGGTAAATCGACTCCGACAATTCTTGGCATATTTTTATCCTTGTCTCTGTTTATGTTTAGGATTTTGGCAAATTACCCTTAAGACGCCTTTTCTTTTGATGATCCGGCACTTTTCACAAATTCTCTTTATCGAAGCCCTTACTTTCATTATTCTCTCTTATTTATTACGGTAGGTTATCCGGCCTTTGGTTAAATCGTAAGGTGACATCTCGATCGATACCTTATCTCCCGGCAATATCCGAATGAAATGCATTCTCATCTTTCCCGAAATATGAGCCAGGATCTTATGGCCGTTCTCCAATTCCACGCGAAAAGTAGCATTTGGCAGAGATTCTAAGACTGTACCTTCAACCTGAATCGGCTCTTCCTTTGCCATAACTTACTCCCAGGGGGTTAAGATTTCAACACCGGCTTCAGTTATACAAACAGTATGCTCAAAGTGCGCGGAAAGCCTGCTGTCCTTCGTTACCGCGGTCCATTTATCTTTCAGAATTATTACTTCGTGGGTACCTTCGTTGACCATCGGCTCGATAGCCAAAACCATCCCGGCTTTTAACTCCGGACCCAGGCCGGGTTCGCCAAAATTAGGGATTTCGGGCTCTTCATGCATTTGCGTCCCGATTCCATGACCGACAAATTTACGCACCACCGAATACCCCTGGGCCTCAACATAAGATTGCACTGCATTGGAAATATCTAAGAGGCGATTTCCCGCGCGGGCCTGAGCGATTCCCGCAGCCAAGGCCTTTTGGGCGCAATTTAAGAGTTTTTCCATCGCCGGTGTAGTTTTGCCTACAGCAAAAGTGCTGGCTACATCCCCGAAATACCCGTTTAATTTTGCCCCGACATCTAAACTGATAATATCGCCGTCGAGGAGCTTACGTTTTCCTGGTATTCCATGGACAATTTCCTCGTTCACTGAGGTGCAAATATTGGCCGGATACCCGCGGTATCCTTTAAACGCCGAAACCGCCCCCGACTGCTTAAACAGTTTTTCGGCCAGCTGATCCAGTTCGTTGGTGGTGATCCCCGGTTGCGTTTTTTCTCTTAAGCGCATCAATACTTCCACCGCGACTTGCGCAGCATCTCGGATCAGCTTGATTTCTTCGGCGCTCTTGAGTTTAATCATTGTCGGACGTAATTAAATTACTCTGTGTAAACAAATCCAGCAGTATCTGATTAAGTTGTTTGGCTTCCAGGTCCCCTGAAACTTTTTCTAGTTTTCCCGCGCGGGTATAATAATCAATCAAACTGGAGGTTTGCTGGTTATAAATTTCCAATCTTTTTTTAACCGTATTTTCCTGGTCGTCTTCTCGATGAAACAGCTCGGCCTGGCAAAAATCGCAGATACCGAAAACTTTTGTCGGCATATTCACAAGATGAAAATTAGCGCCGCACTTTTTACAGACCCGGCGTCCGGAAAGGCGCTTGATGCTGACCTGCGGTTGGGTCTGGAAGTAAATTACCAGGTCAATCGGCGTATTTAACTTTTTTAATGCCGTATTCAATTGTTCAGCTTGAGTAATTGTCCGCGGAAAACCGTCCAGGATGAACCCGCCTTTGGCGTCTTCTTTTAATAGCCTTTTTTTCACTACCGCGGTTACGATTTCATCCGGTACCAGCTCTCCGCTTCTAACGAATCCGGCTACCTTTTTTCCCAGCTCAGACTTAAGCCCGACCTCAACGCGCAAGATATCTCCAGTTGAGATATGCGGTAATTTAAAATCTTCCGCCAGCAGCTTGGCCTGAGTCCCTTTGCCGGCCCCCGGAGGGCCTAAAAGTACTAAGCGCATTAGCGGCGACCTTTTATCCTTCCTTTTTTCATAAATCCTTCATAGTGGCGCATTAAAAGATGAGACTCGATCTGACGCATGGTATCCAGCATCACACCGACAACAATCAAAAGGCCCGTGCCACCAAAGAATGAGGCCACAAGATACGGCACTTTTAGCCAGCTGCCCAGTAACTGAGGAAAGACAGCTATGGTTGCCAAAAACACCGCACCCGGCAGGGTGATTCTAGTTAGAATAAAGTCAAAATACTGTGCGGTAGGTTTGCCCGGCCTGATGCCCGGAACAAAGCCTCCATATTTGCGCATATTTTCGGCTACATCAATCGGATTAAAGGTCACCGCGGTATAGAAATAACTAAAGAAAATAATTAAAACTGTGTAGAGTATCAGATACAACGCCCCGCCTTCGGTCAATGAACTGGCCAAGGCTTGCAGGGGGCGAAACGGCATTAATCCCGCCAAAGTCGCCGGGAAAAGGATAATTGACTGGGCAAAAATAATCGGGATTACTCCAGCCTGATTGACCCGCAGCGGGATATAGGTACTCTGTCCGCCATAGACCCTGCGGCCAATGATTCGGCGGGCATATTGCACTGGGATCCGGCGCTGACCTTGGGTGATCAGGATTACGGCTACAATGACTAAGACCATAATTATGGCCATGAGTAACAAGGTAAAAGGCTGCATTTGCCCTTTTCTTAAATAAAAGTTGACCTGGTATATCGCGGTAGGCAGCCGGGAAATAATACCCACGGTAATTATTAAGGAAATGCCGTTTCCGATCCCATATTCTTGAATCTGCTCGCCCAGCCACATAATGAAAGCGGTGCCGGTAGTCAGGGTCAAGACTGTTAACAGCCGAAACGCCATCCCGGGAAATTGAACTATTTGCAGGCCCTGGAAATGAGCCGGATTTTCCAGCCAAAGACTGATAAAGAAAGATTGGACCACGGCTAAGACTATCGTCCCGTAGCGTGTATATTGAATTATTTTTCTGCGCCCAGCCTCGCCTTCTTTGCTTAACTTCTCTAAGAATGGCACTACAGTAGTTAAAAGCTGCAGAAT
The DNA here is from genome assembly GCA_042571705.1 of Candidatus Omnitrophota bacterium. Lineage (GTDB taxonomy): Bacteria > Omnitrophota > Gorgyraeia > JAFGHF01 > JAFGHF01 > JBHPFV01. The sequence continues at coordinate 9,273 of JBHPFV010000008.1, read as the reverse complement.
GATCGAGGCTGAAATATAAGGCATAATGCCTAACGCAAATACAGTCAGCCGGCGTAAGGCGCCGCCACTGAACATATTCATAATCCCGAACAATGTTCGGCCTTGAGCCTTAGCCAGGTTATCAAAGAACTGCGCCAATGCCGCGCTGTCAATTCCGGGAGTGGGAATGTAAGCGCCGATTCTATAGACAATTACCAACCCCAGAGTAAAGAAAATCTTTTTTCTCAGGTCAGGAATTCTGAAGATATTCGCTAGAGCATTAAACATTGATTATTTTTTTACTTAATTATCTCTACTTTACCGCCGGCTTGTTCTATTTTGTCTTTAGCTTGTTTTGAGATTGCCTGCACCTGCAGATGCAGCGGTTTAGTGACCTTGCCCTTACCTAGCACCTTAACCGGTAAGTTAACCTGGTTAATCATCCGCTGTTCCTGTAGTTGAGTGCGCGTAACAGTAGAATCTTTTTTGAACCGGTTTAACCGTTCAACGTTAACTATTTGCACCTGCTTTTTAAAAATATTAGTAAAACCCCTTTTGGGTAAACGCCGGGCTAAAGGCATTTGCCCTCCTTCAAAACCGGGCTGGGCGCTATATCCCGAACGCGACTTTTGCCCTTTGTGGCCGCGGCAGGAGGTCTTGCCATGTCCTGATCCTACGCCCCGGCCGACACGTTTAGGTTTTTTGTTAGCTCCTTTTGCGGGAGATAAATCATTCAGTCTCATCTTGATTCTCTTCCTCGTCGTTTAGCTGTTCCTCTGCGATCCTTTCAGTCTTCAAAGATAATAAACCGGAGATCGCCGCATGGGCGACGTTGGTGGGGTTGTCGGAACGTAAGCTTTTGGTCAAGATGTCTTTGATGCCGGACACTTCACAGATTGCCCGGACTGCGCCGCCGGCGATTACACCTGTACCTTTGACCGCAGGTTTAAGCATTACACGGGCTGCGCCAAATTTTCCTATTGTTTCATGCGGAATTGTGCTACCCGTAAGCGGTATCGCAAACATATGTTTTTTGGCTGCTGAGAGGCCTTTACGGATGGCCTCGGCCACTTCTCGGGCCTTGCCGAATCCAAAACCCATATTTCCGGAACCATCACCGACAACCACTAGGGCGCTAAACGCAAATCTCCTGCCGCCCTTGACTACTTTGGCTGTGCGGTTAACCGCGATTACTTTTTCAATAATCTGCGGTTGGTCTTGATCCACCTGTCTTTGTCTCTCTTTAGTTTTTGCCAATTCTGAACTCCCCTTCTAAAATTTTAAACTCTGTTTACGAGCTGCTTCGGCTAAGGCCTTGATTCTTCCGTGAAAAAGAAATCCGCCCCGGTCAAAGACAACTTCGCTAATGCCTTTATCTTTGGCCCGCTGAGCTAAAATTTCGCCTAATTGGCGGGCGGCCTTGATGTTTCCTCCGTAGCCAATAGTCTTTTTAATGTCTTTATCTTGCGTGGAGACCGAAAGCAAGGTCTTCTCGTTAAGGTCATCGATCAGCTGGGCATGGGTGTTAGCCAGGCCTTTATAAATACAGAGTCGGGGCTTCTGCTGAGTGCCAAAAATCTTTTTACGCAGTCTTTTGTGCCTTCTAATCCTTTTAACTTGTTTTTCTTTCATCGGTTATACCTTTTGCGCTTTAAGCAACGGCCTTACCTACTTTATGCCGGACGTACTCGTCTTTATACCTAATCCCCTTGCCTTTATAAGGCTCAGGTTTATAAAACGACCTGATCTTTGCGGCCACGCTGCCTACTTTTTGTTTGTCTGTTCCTTTAACAACAAGTTGTGTAGGCTTAGGGGCCTCAACAGTAATGCCTTCCGGGATTTCGTAAACAACAGGATGAGAAAATCCTAATTGCAGAGTCAAGCTCTGGCCGCTGGATTGAGCCTTAAACCCGACTCCCCTAATCTCCAATTCCTTGCTAAAGCCCTGATTTACACCGGTAACCATATTAAAGATCAAATTTCTGCTTAATCCATGCAAAGCCTTATCTTGGTTTGAATCGCTGAGCCGGGAGACTAAAATTTGCGCATTCTTAAGCTCGGCTTTTATCCGCCGGTCCAAGACTTGAGTCAGCTTACCCTTAGGGCCTTCGACGCTAATCAGTCCGTCTTTTATTTCAACTTTGGTATTTGCCGTAATTGCAATCGGCTTTTTTCCTATCCTGGACATTATCTCATACCTTTAAATTTTACCAAACCTGGCAAATAACTTCACCGCCAACACCCAGCTGGCGGGCCTTCTGATCGGTCATTACTCCGGACGATGTCGATATTATTGCTGTGCCCATTCCACGCATTACTCTAGGTATCTTGTCCTTAGCGGCGTAAACTCTTAACCCCGGCTTAGAAATGCGCTTAATATTATTTAGCGTAGGTAACTTATGCTTAGTAAACCTGAAATAAACCCGGATTAATCCTTGTTTTTCGTCCTTAATCGACTTAAAGTTTTTGATATAGCCCTCTGTTTTTAAGACCTCAAGTACACTCAGGCGCACAGTCGAGGCCGGAAATTCGACCATCTCTTTTTTTGTTCTGGCGGCATTACGTATTACTGTAAACATATCAGCTAACGGATCGGTTATAGTCATTTTTACCTCAGATTAAGTATGCTTACCAACTGGCTTTGGTCACTCCGGGTATTTTCCCACTGGAAGCCAGCTCTCTAAAACAAATTCTACACAGCCCGAACCTGCGCATATAAGCCCGGCGTCTGCCGCAGGCCACACAACGACAATACTTCCTTACTTTAAATTTTGGTTCGCGTTTGGCTTTGGCAATTAGTGATTTCTTAGCCATAATTTATTCACCTTATCTTTTAAGCTCGGAATGGAAAACCAAAGGCCCGCAGCAGTTCGTAGCAAAGTTCGCGGTTTTCGGCTGTAGTCACAATTATAATATCCATCCCTTGCATCCTTTGCACCTTATCGATATCTATTTCCGGAAAGATAGTTTGTTCGACGATGCCCAGCGAGTAATTGCCGCTGGAGTCAAATGAACTCTTGGGAAATCCGCGAAAATCTCTAATTCTGGGCAGGGCCGCGGAGATTAATCGATCAAAAAATTCATACATTATATATCCACGCAAGGTTACCCGGCATCCAACGGAGGCGTTTTTCCTGATCTTAAAATTAGAAATGGCCTTTTTCGACCGTGTAATCGTCGGACGCTGTCCGGTAATTAAAGCTAATTGTTTGCTGGCCTCTTCCAGGACCTTAATATCCTGCGCGCCCACGCCGACCCCCATATTAACTACAATCTTTTCCAAGCGGGGCACCTGAAATTTATTTTTAAACCCCAGTTTCTGCATCAAACTATCGGTAATCTCAGTTTTGTATTTTTCTATAAGTCTGGGTTTCATTTATCCAATTACCTCACTGCACCTTTTGCAAATTCTACTTTTTGTGTTGTCTTTTAGCGTAGTAAAGCCCACACGCACTGGCTTGCTGCATTTGTTGCAAAAAAGCATCAAGTTAGAAACATGGATTGAGGCCTCTTTTTTAATGATCCCGCCCTGCTGATCTTCGCGGGTTTTTCGGGTATGGCGTTTAATCATATTCAGGCCTTCTACTATTGCCCGATTGCGCTTGGGGGCAACAGATAAGACTTTGCCTTTTTTACCCTTGTCTCTTCCTGAGCGGCAGATTACCGTATCATCCTTTTTAATTTTGGCCATCTAGTTATATAACCTCCGGTGCCAGAGAAATAATTTTCATAAAATTTTTCTCACGCAGCTCCCGAGCCACCGGCCCAAAAATCCTCGTTCCCCGGGGATTCATCTGGGGATCAATAATTACGCAGGCATTGCGGTCAAATTTTAAGTAGGAACCATCGAACCGGCGAATCGGATTAGCGGTGCGCACTATTACCGCCTTAGCTACTTCCCCTTTTTTGACTGCCGCATCCGGTGTCGACTCTTTGATGTTGCAGCTGATAATATCTCCAATGTCAGCATATCTTTTACTAGAGCGGCCAATTACGCCAATACAGGAAGCCCGTTTAGCCCCGGTATTATCGGCCACATCGAGGATGGTCCGCATTCTGATCATTTGAGCACCTCAATCAGACGCCATCTTTTTTCTTTAGAAAGTGGCCGGGTTTCCATAATCCGCACTTTGTCGCCGATCTTAGCCTGGTTTTGCCGATCATCAACCTTAAATTTAGTGGCTGCTTTGATTACCCGCCCATATTGAGGATGTTTAGTCAGGCGGTTAATCTTGACCACAATGGTCTTATCCATCTTATCCTTAACTACGACACCCTCTCTAATCCTCTTAATGTGGCGCGGTTTCTCCATCTTTAGTCCTCACTTAAACCGAAGCTTGTTCGCTGGTTTGTTTTTGTTTTAAAATGGTATTAATCCGGGCGATGTCTTTTCTGATGCTGTTAATTTGGCTAGGTTTCTCCAGCCTGCCGGTATGAGCCTGATACCTTAAATTAAATAATTCTTCTTTTAGAGCGAGCTGTTTTTGCTTCAGCTCTTCAGTAGTTTTTTCTCTTAGATCTTTTGCTTTCATCGTAATTATCTTTAATGTTTTTTTCGAGCGACAAATTTAGTGCCCAGGGAAACTTTATGCGCCGCCAGCCTTAAGGCCTCCCGGGCCTGGTCCTGGAGCACACCTTCCAACTCAAAAAGGATCCGACCGCGTTTGATCACACTGACCCAATATTCGGGCATGCCTTTGCCTTTACCCATCCTGGTTTCGGCCGGTTTCTTTGTTACTGACTTATCCGGAAACACCCTAATCCAAATTTTACCGGCTTCACCTAAGTGTCTGGTAATCGCCACCCGGGCCGCTTCAATTTGAGTATTAGTCACCCAGCCATTTTGCGTGGCTTGTAAGCCATATTCACCAAAAGCAACTGCCGCGCCTTTAATCGCCAGACCGCGCCTTTTCCCCCGCTGGGATTTCCGATATTTAACTCTTTTAGGCATTAAGACCACAGTTATTCCTCACTTAGCTTCCTGTGCTGCGGGTAGTTTTTCCTTTTTCTGGTGTTTCTGCTTCAGCACTTCACCCTTATAAATCCAGACCTTAACCCCGATCGCTCCATAGGTGGTTCTAGCCTCACTAAAACCATAATCGATATCTGAGCGAAAGGTTTGTAGAGGAATCTTGCCTTGGCGATATTTTTCCCTCCGCGACATTTCCGCCCCGCCTAATCTTCCGGCACAAGCGATTTTTATGCCTCCGGCCCCGGAATCCATTGCTAATTGCAGCGACTTCTTCATCGCCCTTCTAAAGGCGATCCTTTTTTCTAATTGGAAAGCTACGTTTTCAGCTACCAGCTGGGCTTCAATCTGAGGATTCTTGATTTCCTTTATATCGATAAAAATCTGCTTGCCGGTTAGATCTTGCAAATCGTCACGTAAACGATCAATATCGGCACCGCGCCGCCCAATAATTACGCCTGGTCTTGAGGTGTGCAGGATGATTCGGGCCCGCCCTTGAGCCCGTTCAATGTCAATCGAAGCCACTCCGGCAGTATGAAAGTTAGTTTTAATATGCCGACGAATGCGCAGATCTTCAGCGAGTAACTGCGGAAACTCTTTTTTCTTGGCGAACCAAGAAGACTTCCAAGTCTTAATGTAGCCTAATCTGATTCCGTAAGGATGAACTTTTTGTCCCATTTTACCTCTTTGCTTTTTTGGCTTTATTGAATTTAAATTTAGGTTTGGCCTTGATTGATTTTTCCTTTACTGAAGCCTGCCGCTGTTTTGTCCTCGAGAGCTCAACAGTCAAATGGGTGGTCCGGTGGCGAATCATCGTGGCCCGGCCCATGGCCGCGGCTTGAAATCGCTTCAGCGTCGGACCTTGATCAGCATGGATTTTGGAAATAAACAGGCTGCTGGGGTCAATCGCTGGGTTAATCCTGGCATTGCTGAGTGCCGAAGCTAAGCCTTTTTCGACCGGCTTTTTTGCCTTTTTATTAGTATTGGCCAAAGTGACAAAAGCCTGATCAACCTTTAATCCGCGGATTAAATCAATCACCGCTCTGACCTTGCGCGGAGAAACTCTCAAGAATCTGGCCTTGGCCTTGGCTACCAACTCTTGCTTTATCTTTTTTTGCTTAGGTTTGATTTTAGTCATTTCCCTATCTACTTCGTGCTACCTGCTGCTGTTACGTTTTTTCGGCCGACATCTTAGTTACGCCACTGTGTTTTCTGAATATCCTGGAAGGAGAAAACTCACCCAGCTTGTGGCCGACCATATTTTCAGTGACGAATACAGGCAAAAATTTGTTTCCGTTATGAACCAAAAATGTAACACCCACAAAGTCCGGAGTAATCGTAGAACGGCGCGACCAAGTTTTGATCGGCTTTTTTTCGGCTCCAGCGGCCGAGACCCGTGCCAGCTTCTTTAATAGTTTTTCATCAACGAAAGGACCTTTTTTAAGCGAACGCCCCATCTTCTACTTTCTCCTTTTTAGGATATATCTATTAGATTGTTTTTTCTTTCTTCTGGTTTTTAAGCCTTTTGCGCCTTTACCCCAAGGACTGACCGGATGACGTCCGCCGGAGGACTTGCCTTCGCCGCCGCCCATAGGGTGATCAATTGGGTTCATTGCCACGCCGCGCACCTTTGGTCTTTTACCCAGCCAGCGATTTCTACCGGCCTTACCGATAATTAGTCCTTCCCGTTCAATGTTGCCCACCTGGCCAATAGTTGCCCGGCACTCCAGCGCGATTTTGCGTATTTCTCCTGAAGGTAGTTTAATCTGGGCGTAATCGCCTTCTTTAGACATGATGATCGCCGCCCCGCCAGCCGAACGGACTATCTGTGCGCCCTTGCCTTTCATTAGCTCGATATTGTGAATCGGCGTACCGGGGTAAATATTTTTTAAAGGCAGGGCGTTGCCGGTTTTCATTTCCACATTATTTCCGGAGATAATCTCATCGTTAACCTTCAAACCAAGCGGACTGATAATATATCTTTTTTCACCATCCTGATATTGCACCAGGGCAATTCTGCTCGAACGATTAGGATCATATTCAATCGAGAGCACGCGTGCCGAGATTTCTACTTTGTCACGCTTAAAATCAATAATCCTTAATCTGCGCTTATGCCCGCCGCCGCGGTGGCGCATAGTTAGCCGGCCCTGCTGGTTTCGGCCTCCGCGTTTCCTTAAAGCCCGGGTCAATGATTTTTCTGGTTTCTTGGCGCTTAACTCAGAGAAATCAGACACACTCATCCATCTTCTGCCGGGAGTTATCGCTTTAAATTTTTTCGCCATTTTAGGTGACCTCGATTTTATGTCCTTGTTTCAGCGTCACGATAGCTTTTTTCCAATCAGGGGTATGGCCAACTTTAAACCGGACCCTTTTGCGCTTACCGGCAACTATCTGTGTATGGACCTTACTCACCTGGACCTTGTAAATCTGTTCAATGGCCTGCCGGACTTGCGTTTTATTGGCTTCTTTGTTAATTAAAAAAATGTACTTATTTAAAGGCAAAAGCTCGGTGCCTTTTTCAGTCCTTAACAGGCTAATCACAGTATCGTAAGGTGTTTTCACCGTTTCCTCAGCTTAATCAGGTTTTCTAAGGCCTGTTTCGAGAAAATTACTTTTTTATGCTGCAATACATCCATCGCGTTAACATTATTAAATGCCTTTACACTTGTCCCCGGGATATTTCGCGCGGACTGGACAATATTTTGATTATGCTGTTCCGTAATAACTAAAGACTTGCTTTCAGCCTTTAAAGCCTTCAAGAAGCCTGCGAACGCTTTAGTTTTTGGCGGTGTGCCTTGAGGTAACTGATCCACTACGATTAGCTGATGATCATTAAATTTGGCATTAAGGCTCTGGCAAAGGGCCAGATCTCTGGCGTTTTTCGGCAGATGGGTTCTGTAATTTTTTGGATGCGGGCCAAAGACTACTCCTCCGCCTCTCCAGACCGGGTTTCTGATCGAGCCGAACCTGGCTCGGCCGGTACCCTTTTGCCGCCAAGGTTTACGCCCGCCTCCGCGGATATCTTTTCTGGTCTTGGTGGCGGCGTTACCTTGCCGCTGATTTGTTAAATATTGCACGCTGACTCGATGCAAAAACGTTTTATTGACGCTTTGATCAAAATAGCTCTGGTCTAAGGTCACCTTGCCGGCGGTTTTTCCTTTTATGTCGTACAAAGAAACACTCTTCACTGTTTTACTTCCTTAAGACTTTTTAGTCGGTTTTGCTTTTTCGCTCTTTTCTGGCTCTTTTTTTTCAGCCAGCCCGCTAACTTTAGGTTTTTTCTTTTTTGACTTTTCAATCACCAGGTAGTTGTTTTTAGGGCCCGGTACTGAGCCTTTGATGGTAATGATGCTGTTGTCTTTGTCAATTTTTACCACTTCCAAGCCTTCAACCGTAACTTCCTGATGGCCCATATGGCCCGGTAAGTGGTGACCCTTGATTACCCGCGAAGGATAGGCGCTGGCGCCGATAGAGCCAGGCGCGCGGTGCGACATTGATCCATGACCGCTGGGACCGCCACTCCAGCCCCAACGCTTGATCCCGCCCTGAAAACCCTTGCCCTTAGATACCCCGGCGATATCGACAAAATCTCCCGGAGCTAGTTGCTCAACAGTGATGTCCTGGCCAACCTTATAATTCTGCGGATCATCTACGCGCAGCTCTTTCAGTAATTTCCGGGCAGCCACCTTGGTCTTTTTGAATTTTTCCCGCTGAGGTTTCTTGACTTTACTGTCTTTAATTTCGTCAAAACCCAGCTGGATAGCGTTGTAACCATCACTCTGTTCGGTCTTGACTTGCAGGATTGAGCAATTGCCGCTTTGAATTACAGTTACCGGAATCATAGTTCCGTCTTCTGTAAAGATTTGTGTCATCCCTATTTTTTTTCCGAGTATTCCAGCCATTTTATTTTATCTCTACGCCCACTCCAGAAGGTAGGTCCAGCTTACGCAAGGCATCAATTGTCTTTGCTGTAGGCGAAATTATATCCAGCAATCTTTTGTGTGTTTTGATCTGAAATTGCTCACGTGACTTCTTGTCAATTACCGGTCCGCGCAGAACAGTGAATACTTCTCTTTTTGTCGGCAAAGGCACAGGACCGCAGACCCGGGCCCCCGTACGTTTGGCGGTATTGACGATCTCTTCTGTGGACTGGTCCAACAGACGGTGATCGTAGGCCTGCAGTTTGATTCTAATCTTTTGCGCCGGGGCCTTCTGCTCTGACTTCTCTTTCTTTTTAACTTTTTTCGCCATTTTTATTCTCACACCTCATTAGGTGATGATTTCGCTAATTACTCCTGCGCCGACTGTGTGTCCGCCTTCGCGGA
>JBHPFV010000007.1:0-59097 GCA_042571705.1 Candidatus Omnitrophota bacterium | reverse complement strand
TATTCATTGTCTTCACTTGTTAGCTGCGTTTCTCCCGTTGAAACGATTCGAATGCCCTCGATCAATGATATAAAGTCATATCCGGTTGGCATGCCATATAAGCGTATGCCGTAATCGGCTTTTCCTATAATAGCTATGGCCGGCACTTTATCGATACCATACTTTTTGACCTGTTCTTTATCTGAGCGGAAATCGAAAACTGTTGTAGAGATCTTATCCGATAATGCTGATACCTCTTCTGCAAGTTTTTGGTTTTCTTCGCAATGCTGGCATTCACTTTGCTGTGTGAAGACCACAAGCTTTACGTCATCTTTTAAATCATTAAATCTTTCTTTGACTTGGCTGCATATTTCTTCATTTAAAAACATGTTTTTCTCCCGGTTTAGTGTTAGTTTTTAATATCAAAGCATTATACATCTAAAAGGACAAAAGTGCAAGCTACTCTGAAGATTTCCTTTTTCGCTATACTGATCGAATGGTCTGCTGTGTAATGGATGACCACACTGCGATAAAGGATTAAACAGGGAAAAAGGGGTCATACCTATTTCCTGTTATCAACAAAGACCCGCCCGGGGAGCCAAATTTTACCACTGCTTAGAACCAGGGCTGCTACTTTTAACCCCTTGTAACAAAATAAGTTGCAAGGGGCTTTTGTTTAGGATATAATATCAGGAACATATTTAGGATATTGATAGTAAGGCGTTAGCAAAAAGGAGGATTCCATGATAAGGAGTCTGGGAGATTATATAGACATAGTTGGAGAAAAGGTTATATCTGATATTTATAAAAAGGCACAAAAAATTTACAACAAACACATCTGCCATATAAACTCCACATTTTTAGGAGGAGGTGTGGCTGAAATATTAAGCCGGCTGGTGCCGCTGATGAACGAAGTTACTGATGCAGACTGGCGTATTATTCATGGGAATCCAGCATTCTTTGATGTAACAAAAGGATTTCACAATGCGCTGCAAAGTGGTTCAATTGAACTCTCTGATATGAAAAAGATGGTTTATACGGATGTAAACCAGGAATTTGCGGGATATACCCATCTCAAATACGATTGTATAATTGTGCATGATCCGCAACCACTCCCGCTTATAAAATTCTACAAAAAACAGCAGCCTTGGATATGGAGATGCCATATTGATCTTTCCAATCCGAACCAGGAATTATGGGATTTTCTTAAGAAATTTATTATCAGATATGATCTAATAATTGTCTCTAGCGAGAAGTATATAAAGAGAGATTTGCCAGTTGAGCAAAGAGTTATTCATCCTGCCATTGATCCGCTTTCTCTAAAAAACAGAGATTTGTCGGAACAGGAAATTTTAAAATACATTAAGAAAGCAAAAATCCCTACAGATAAGCCAATCATTACCCAGATTTCTAGGATGGATCTATGGAAAGACCCGGAGGGCGTATTGGAGGTATATAAGTTAGTAAAGGAAAAGGTAGATTGCCGGCTTTTATATTGCTATAACTTAGCTACGGATGATCCCGAAGGTATGAATATATATGACAGAATGCATAAAAAAGCCAGAAATCTTGTAGAAAAGGGAGATGTATTATTTGTTGTGGGAAATAATGACATTCTGGTAAATGCGGTTCAACGGTTTTCTGATGTAATAATCCAAAAGTCAGTGAAAGAGGGATTTGCTCTTACTGTAACAGAAGCACTCTGGAAAGGGAAGCCGGTTGTTGCCGGAAATGTTGGCGGTATTCCATATCAAATTAAAGACGGTAAAAATGGATTTTTGGTTGACCCTCATAATTATAACATGTGTGCTGATAGAATTGTAAAGTTGCTTCAGGATAAAAAATTAGCTCAAGAAATGGGAAGGAAGGCCAAGGAATACGTAAGAGAGAATTTTCTTACTACAAGGCTTTTACGAGACTATTTAGATTTAGTATCTGATGTTTTGCAGTAGATAACCAGTTGCGAAATTCGTCCAATTTGGTGTTTTTGTTTGGAATATAATATTTTAAAAGAGGAGGTGTTGCATGACAATTGAAACGATACGTGCAGTGTTAGGCTGGTGCTCAATAATCAATATAGGAATACTTCTTTGGTGGTTTTTCGCTATTACAGTATTGCATGATTTTGTCTATAAATTCCATAGCAAGTTTCTTAAGTTGTCGGTTGAGAGATTTGATGAGATTCACTATGCTGGCGCAATGTTCTTCAAGATAGCCGTGTTTATGTTCAACATTGTCCCGTATTTTGCGTTACGAATTATTGGATAAAACTGGGAAAATAATAAAATCTTAGGGCAGATTCTTTTTAAAACAAAAGTACAGACAATTTCAGGTGTGGCTAAGTATCGTCCTGAGTTTGCCGAGGCAATGTAGAGAGAGGTGAATATATGGCTAAAGAATTTGCTACCGCCATAAATTGTATAGATGGGCGCGCTCAAAAACCAGTTACAGAATATATGCAAAAGCGTTTTGGCGTTGATTATGTTGATATGATTACAGAGCCGGGACCTAATAAAATATTATCGGAAGGTAAGAACGTAAATATTATTGAATTTATAAGGGAAAAAGTAAAAGTTTCCGTAAAGAAACACAATTCACAGATTATAGCTGTTGTGGCACATTATGATTGCGCAGGTAATCCTGCGCACTATGGTTGCGCAGGTAATCCTGCGCACTATGGTTGCGCAGGATTACATGAAAATGAAGATCTACAAAAGGAACATTTACGAAAGGCTGTCAATGTTATTGTTTCGTGGGGGTTTCCAGTAAAGAAGATAGTTGCGCTATGGCTAGATGAAAACTTCAAGCCAAGCATCATTGGTTAAACGATAGTTATTTCTCTATATTTGAAGAAGCGTCGATAAAAGCGGCGCTTTTTCTTTTTAATTGGCTTTTTTTGGTTTAGCGGGATATAATATGTAAATGCGCTGTCCCGATTAAAAATAGGGCAGTGTTGCGAACAGTTCGGATAACGTCTATTATACGAATGGTAAAGGAAAGAAAATCACAGATTTTATTGTGGTCGAGCCTTAAATTATGAAGTTGCCTAAAGCGGTGAAAAGAGTTAAAAATTTTTTGTTGGTACGATCGGGGTCTTTCTTGACCGGAAGGCTAATTATGCTTTGGGGTAAAACAATAAAATTTAAGATTATCAGTCAGCCCCATAATCCTGTTGTCCCAAAAGGACAAAATGTAATCTATGTGTTCTGGCACAACTGCTTAATGCTCGTCTTCTTTTATTACCGTAGTTTTCTTACGGAAGAGAAAACTTGTGTCCTGATAAGTAATAATCATGCCGGAGAGTATGTAACTAGAGTTATAAGAGACTTAAACCTTGAAATTATCCGTGGTTCAAACAAGAAAGATGGTAAGGAAGGATTGCGTAGGTTAATTCAGAAGATAAATTCCGGGTATAACGCTTGGATTGCTCCAGACGGCTCTCGAGGCCCAAGATATAAAGTAAAGAGGGGAGTAATTTATCTTGCTCAGAAGACTAAATGCCCCATTATCCCTATTACATTTAGCGTGAGCAGGAAGAAAATATTGAATACTTGGGATAGGTTTATTCTCCCTGCTCCTTTTAGCCGGGGAATTGTTATTCTGGGCGAGCCGATTTATGTGCCTCAAGATGCAAATGGAAAAACGCGTGTTAAAAAAATGTTGGATTTGGAAAAGAGTTTACAAGAGATTACTGCCCGGGCAGATGAATATTTTGCAGTGGCAAGCTAAAAATAGGAGACACTGTCCCGATTGATACTGGGGCAGTGTCTTTTTGTGTAATAGTCTTTAACCACTTGCAATAAAATAAGTTGCAAGGTGGTTTTGCTTGTTGTACAATGATAAAAAAGAAGGAGGAAGATTATGCAGAAAGATGAATTGAAAACTAAGATTATCAAAGTTATAAAGGAATATCCGATAGGGTCAGTCGCAACCATAAAAGATGGAAAGCCTTGGGCACGCTATATGGCTATGCAGCCAGAAAATGATTTAACTCTTTACACTACAGCTTTTGTGTCATCAAGAAAGATAAGTCAAATAAAAAAAGATAATAACGTCCATGTTGCTTTCGGTGCAGATAGCAAAAATTGGGAGCTTCCTTATATAAATGTAGAAGCTACAGCGGAAATTTTAACTGATTTGGAAACTAAGAAAAAATGCTGGTGTGATATGTTGAGCCAGTTCTTCAAGGGACCTGAAGACCCAAATTACGTAGTGGTTAAAATTACGCCTAGCTCTATAGAATATATGAGTCACGGAGTTCATCAGCCCGAATTATACACAGTGTAGATAAAATGGCATTAAATAAACTACGTAGCGAGTTAAGAAGGTGTAGTAGTAAAAAACAGGCGGAAACACTACAGTGGTTTTTCAAGACGGGGCCGGGCGAATATGCAGAAGGCGACAAATTTATCGGCGTTAAAGTTCCTCATATAAGAGCAGCAGCCAAAAGGTGCGCAGATATCAGTTTGGTTGAAACGGCCAAACTTTTAAAGTCCAAGATACACGAAGAAAGATTAGCAGCTCTTTTAATTTTAGTTGCAAAATACGCTAAGGCAAACGATTCTGATAAAGTGAAAATATACACGTTGTATTTAAAACATACTAAATACATAAATAACTGGGATTTGGTAGATTTGTCAGCGTATCATATAGTCGGTGCATTCTTAGTGGATAAAAGCAGAAAGCCGCTTTGTGATTTGGCACAATCAAATGTTTTATGGGAGAGAAGAATTGCGATGATTGCAACCTACCAGTATATTAAACACAATGATTTTCACGATGCCTGCAAGGTTGCACGGCTTTTATTGCATGATACTCACGATTTGATTCATAAAGCTGTAGGCTGGATGTTGCGCGAAGTAGGCAAACGAGATTTAACGACCGAAGAAACGTTTTTGAAAAAGCATTATAAAACGATGCCGCGAACAATGCTGCGATACGCTATTGAGCGATTTCCGGGACCAAAGAGGCAGGCGTATCTAAAAGGGCGAATTTAAACTCCTCCAAAAAGTAAAGTAGTTAATAGCCGGGATGGTTTAAAAAAACAAAAGAAGCCATTACGGGGAGTAACGGTGATCAGAAACGGCAGACCGTACAATGGTCGTGTTGGTTTTCTAAAATAGGTCTCAATAGCTACATAACCAACCGTAAATAAACAAGTTGCAGTGGGTTATTTTTTGACCAATTTGCCCTTGTAAATTAGCAAAAAATGTGTTACTTTGGGCTAAGGCAAATTGAAAAGAAGGTTGATCAAAATGGAAATAATATCAGATAAATTGGCGCTGGCAAGGCTGAAACAGATGGCTGTCGATAGGTTTGGAGATTTAGTTAAAGCCGTGATCGATGTTGACCGGGAGCTCATTGCGGTTGATGCTGAACTTCACTCCGATTTAGAGGCATTGCTCCTGGAGGATGGATCCAAGCAAAACAGCCTTTGGGGAATTAACTTTTACCCGGAGATGCCGGGAGATGACTTTGTTGAGTTTGATTCCATGATTAATATGCGTCCGTCGCAAGGCAACAGAAGCCGCGGTATAGAAAATAAAGAACTATCTAAAAGAATAATAGAGATCGTAGCAAAGAAGATTGAACAATGAGTTATCAGCATAAAGAACTAGCCAAAGGCCGTTGGAACCAGTTATCGTTTGTTGAACAGATGGCAAACATTGGCAGTGAAGTGGAGCGCGCCGTTAACTGGCGATTGAAAGGTAATAGCGCTTATTGCCAGCGGGCTGCTGAACGGATCCTGGAGCTAATCAGCTTAACTTTAGATAGCGTTAAGGGTTTTGCCCGTCGTAAAGAGGTTGCTCGTTTGCGAGAAGCGGTAGTGGATTACTTCTTTGGAGCGAATCAGTTTAAATCTAGCGAAGTGTTGTGGAAAAAGTACTTTGCATGTTTTACCTATGCTGCCCGCCGAAATTATTAATTAGATAGAGACGGGTTAATTTATGTTATCAACATCGACTCAAGCCCGGGGAGTTTAAATTTTTGACCCTCTGTGATATAATATGTCGCAGAGGGGTTTGTATCTTCAGTAGCAAGTAAAACAAGGAGAGAAAAATGGAAAGCTCAAAAGAGACTAAGAAAAAAAGCTTTTTAGGCAAGCTGATAGAAAGATTGGATAAAAAGATGGAAGAAAAGGCTAAAACAAAACCTTGTTGTGGTGCTAAAGACGAAAATAAAGGTAAGTCGTGTTGCAGCTAATAATCGACTGGTTAGTTTATTCTGTTTTTGGATTTCACCCGGAATCCAAGCTGGGTGGAGTAGTCAATTTCTTTTTATATGATTCTATAAAAATACTATTGCTGCTATTTTCTATGATAGCAGTCATTGGTTTTATCAGAAGTTATATATCCCAAAATAAAGTCAAGGTTTGGATTAGTAAGAAAAAGGCATTAGGGAATCTTCTTGCTTCGATTTTTGGTTCTATTACCCCATTCTGTTCGTGTTCATCGATACCTATTTTTTTAAGTTTCTTAGAAGTGGGTATGCCGTTAGGGGTGACCTTTTCATTCTTAATAACTTCACCTTTAATTAACGAGTATTTAGTAATAGTAATGCTTGGTTTTTTTGGGTGGAAAATTACTCTTCTCTATGTATTGAGTGGAATTACAATAGGAGTTAGCTCAGGTCTGATCTTGGGCCGGATGCATTTGGAGAGATATCTTGTTCAGGGTCTTGTTTCAGAAGATAAACAGCAAGCCAAAGAAAAGGTTTACAACGGAATAAAAGAAAGAATTATCTTTGGGATAGATGAAGCCAAGTCGATTACAAAGAAGCTATGGATGTGGGTGTTGTTGGGAGTAGGGATAGGTTCATTTATCCATAACTACATTCCTCAAGAAACAATACAAAGCATAATAAGTAAAACCGGGCCTTTTTCGGTTCCTATCGCGACCATACTTGGCGTGCCGATGTATGGTAGTTGTGCGGCAATTGTGCCGATAGCTGTTGTCTTGTTCAGAAAAGGCCTTCCGCTGGGAACGGCATTGGCTTTTATGATGGCCACAGCCGCTTTGAGCTTTCCCGAAGCTGTAATCTTAAGGCGGGCAATGAAATTGCAGTTAATAGCGATCTTTTTTGGTGTAACAACATTAGCTATTATCATCACAGGTTATTTGTTTAATCTGATTCAATCAATGCTCTAAGGTCATTGTATGGTAATTAAGTATCCTGTTCCCACCTCTTATACCTGCCCGATGCATCCTGAAATTGAGCAGGATCAACCAGGAGACTGCTCAAAATGCGGAATGCCGCTTGAGCCCAAGCACATTAGCTCTGAAGTAGACGATGGCGAGGAGCGTGCTTTATCTAAAAAGTTCTGGCTTGGTTTAATCCTGACAATCCCGGTTTTTATTTTAGCCTTGGGTGAAATGATCCCGGGGCTTGATCTTTCGGTATTGGTGCCTGTTGCTGTTTCGCGTTGGGCGCAGTTAATATTATCCACAGCTGTTGTTTTTTGGGTAGGTGGAATATTTTTTGTCAGGGCCTGGAATTCTATTCTGAATAAAAGTCCGAATATGTTTACTCTCATAGCTTTGGGAGTGGGCGCGGCCTTTGGATTTAGTGCCATAGCGGTTATTTTTCCAGGAGTATTTCCGGAATCACTAAAACGGGGAGGAGAAATCGGCCTCTATTTTGAGGCGGCGACAGTAATTACTGTGTTGGTGATGTTAGGCCAATTATTAGAGGCCAAAGCGCGGCGCAGAACAGGTTATGCCATCAGGGCCTTGCTTGGTCTTGCGGCTAAGAATGCTCACCGTATTATAAATAGTGTTGAGGAAGAAATAAGCATAGATTTGGTTAAAAAGGGCGATCTTTTGCGTGTTCGGCCCGGAGAGAAAATACCTCTAGACGGCATTATTATTGAGGGCAGGAGCACTGTTGATGAGTCGATGATCTCAGGCGAACCCATGCCTGTATCAAAAAAAGTTGGTGATCGTGTTATCGGCGCCACAGTTAATCAAACCGGCGCTTTCATCATGCGCACTGAGAAAATCGGCCAAGAAACGCTTCTGGCTCAGATTGTGCGGATGGTCGCTGAGGCTCAGCGCAGCCGGGCTCCGATACAAAAACTTGCTGATCAAGTTTCAGGTTATTTTGTGCCGGCAGTTGTGGTTTGCGCGCTGGGCGCCTTTATTGCTTGGACTATTTGGGGCCCGGAACCGGCCTTAGCCTATGCGTTAGTCAGCGCGATCTCTGTTTTAATTATTGCCTGTCCCTGCGCATTGGGTTTGGCCACGCCAATGTCAGTAATGGTAGGTGTGGGTAAAGGGGCGCAAACCGGCATTTTGATTAAGAATGCCGAAGCAATAGAGAAGGCAGAGAAAATTACCCATCTACTCACTGATAAGACCGGGACTTTGACAGCGGGAAAACCGCAGGTAACCGCCTGCATCAGCGCAACTTATGGCGATGAAAAGTCTTTAATAAATATAGCCGCCGCGCTTGAACAAAACAGCGAACATCCCTTAGCCCAGGCTATCACTGACTATGCAGAAGAAAAAAATGTTGATTTTGAGCCTGTGAGTGATTTTCAATCAGTAACCGGGGGCGGCGTTAAAGGGACGCTGCAGGGAAAGACAGCATTACTTGGAAAGCAAAAGTTTATTGAAAGTTTTAATATTAAACCGTCTGTTGAGCTGATCAATAAAGCTGCTCTACTGTATCAAAAAGCACAAACAGTGGTTTGGGTAGCGCACGATCAAGAGCTAATAGGCATACTCGGTATTTCTGACCCCATAAAAGAAACTACCCATGCTGCTATAAAAGCACTACATAATATGGGCTTAAAGATTATTATGCTTACCGGCGATAATCGTCACACTGCTGAGGCAATTGCCAAGGAGTTGGAGATTGATGATGTCCGGGCTGAATTGGAGCCTCAAGATAAACAAGAAATCGTTAAACAGCTTAGGCGTGAAGGTGCTATGGTTATGGTTGCCGGCGACGGCATCAATGATGCGCCCGCATTAGCCGAAGCCGCAGTTGGCATCGCCATGGGCACAGGAACAGATGTGGCTATTGAAAGCGCGGGAATAACATTAGTCAAAGGTGATCTTGAGGGAATAGTCAAAGCCCTGCGTTTAAGTAAAGCGGTAATGAAAAATATTAAACAGAACCTTTTCTTCGCTTTTGTTTATAATGCCATTGGCATCCCTATTGCCGCAGGGGCGCTGTATCCTTTCTTAGGAGTATTGCTTAATCCGATGATTGCCGGAGCGGCAATGAGCTTTAGTTCGGTATCGGTGATTGGCAATGCCCTGAGATTACGCAGATCGAAAGTTTAAGTGATCTGTCCCCGGAATTATGCGGAATTACACTTTTTTACATTTTTAGTTGACAAAGTGAGTAAAGTGTAGTAGACTAAACTCAGTAGTAAATAGAGGGATTGAAGTCTTGGACCGTAAGGTAAAGAAAAAGTCGCCTTACGGCTTTTTTGTTTCTGCCATTATTTACTATAATTTGTTGAAAAGGAGGTGTAGTAAGTAATGGAAAAAGGAACAGTCAAATGGTTTAGTAACCAAAAAGGCTACGGATTTATTAGTTCTGAATCAGGCAAAGATGTTTTCGTGCATCACAGCGTCATTCAGGGTGACGGTTATAAGTCTTTAGACGAAGGTCAGCAAGTTGAATTTGAAGTTCAACAGGGCCCTAAAGGTGAACAAGCCACCAATGTAGTGAAGATATAGCGTAGATGCAAATAAGGCCCGGTAAAAATCTCCGGGCCTTATTTGCACTTGTGCCCCGCAAGGGTATTAAGGAGATACGAGATGCATAAAGGAAAAATAAATAAACTGGTTCGCGATAGAGGCTTTGGCTTTATTGATGATACAGACGGCAGGCAGGTATTCTTCCACCAGAGCAGTATTGAAGGGACTAGTTTTGATGCTTTGCGCGGAGATGAGCAAGTTGAGTTCGAAGTTGAGAATTCTCCCAAAGGGCCTCGCGCCATTAATGTGAATATTGCGAAAGAGCAGTAAAAGTTTTTAAGGGAGTTTCACTTCCTAACCCTCTGTGATATAATATGTTGCAGAGGGTTTTTATTTGGGGTAGAATAATATCAAAAGGAGGGGGGCATGGCTAAGAAAAAGATATTACTAATTGACGATGACGAAAGCTATACGAAGATGATTAAAATGCACCTTGAGCGAACCGGTAAATATGAAGTCACAACAGAGAACGATGAAAAACAGGCTCTTGCTGCTGTCCAAAAAGCTAACCCCGATCTTATTCTATTGGATATCATGTTCCCAGCTACGGATGGAGGTGAAATAGCTCATAGAATAGAATCAGATCAGAAGCTTAAGGCCATTCCCATCGTCTTTTTGACCGGCACCGTAACTAAGGAAGAAATAGCTGATCAAGCAGGCATGATCGGCGGGCGCCGTTTCTTAAGCAAAGATATGAGCATAGAAGAACTTCTTAATTTAGTAGAAGAAAATATTGGGGGATGAAAATGTGGAAATTGTTGATCTTGATATTGGTGCTTATCGTATCTAGTGCGGCGACAGCAAGCCAACAGCAACTTGAGGAAGAAGAACAGGCGATGCAGATACAACAGGAGCAAGAACAGCTGCGCCAGATGCAGATGTTCGAGGAAGAGGAAGAAGAGTTGCTGCGCCAACAACAGATGGAAGAAGAGCACCAGATAATGATGACGGAAGAAGAAGAACAGGCGATGCAGATACAACAGGAGCAAGAACAGCTGCGCCAGATGCAGATGTTCGAGGAAGAGGAAGAAGAGTGGCTGCGCCAACAACAGATGGAAGAAGAGCACCAGATGATGATGACGGAGGAAGAAGAGCAGGCGCTGCGCATAGAACAGGAGCAAGAACAACGGCAGCACATGCAGATGCTCGAGGAAGAGGAAGAAGGGCACCACAAAAAAAATGAAAAATACAATTTTTAAGATTGACTTATCCTTGGTAAATGAGTAAACTATTAAGAAAGATCTAAACAGTAAATCGCAACAGCACGGATAAAATAGATGAGCCAAGACGAAGCACATTTAAAATTTCTCATTGAGCGTTATCAACAAAGAGTTTTCGCGCTGGTCCTCTATATGATTGGAAATGATAAAAACAAGACCTATGAGCTCACCGCTTCCAGTTTTGTTAAGGCCCTGCGCAGCGCCTCTGTATATGAAGAGGGGGAAGCTTTTCTGATCAGGGTCCTTGGCGTTGCTATTGATCAGAGCCGGGATGTAAAAGCAATGCCGTCTGTTGATGAATCCAGTCTTGAGCATATTTCTCCGGCACGCCGGCCATTCTTTAAGATTATTACCTTAAGCCTCCAAGCCCTTCCCTTTGAGATTAAGGCCGTACTCCTCTTACGCGACCAGGCCCACCTTACCTATAAAGGCATTTCCACCGTGCTGGGAATCTCTGAGAGTGAGGCCCGAATTCAGACACTCAAGGCCCGGGAACAGCTCAAAGAACAAATAAAGGAAGTATTAAGCCGTGGCGGATGATCTGATACTAAATTGCGACGATATCAGGAAAAGATTAAAGCCTTTCCAGCAAGATTTACTCGCCGAAAAGGAATATACAGCCTATGTTGCCCATCTGGACCAATGCGCAAAGTGTAAGGAGTACATCGGCTCAATCGACTTCCTATCTAACCAATTATCGAAATTAGGCGATATCAAGGTCCCCTCTGATTTAGCCTCGACGATACTGTTTAAACTTTCCCAAGCCCCCGAACCGGAAGCTCAAACAGCTAAAAAATTTGCGCTGTCGGAAAAGCTGATTCTCAGAGTTATTGTTTCAGTCCTCTTGGCGGCAATGCTTTTCTTCGGAATTAAGTATCTTAAAGGCCGCGGCCGGGTTCAGGAAATTAAGGATGCGCCTGCGCAGGTGCAGGAGATTAAAGCAGAAGAACCGCTGAGTGAACGCAAGAGAGAGAAACGCTTCACTAACGAAGATGCGGTGATGATTTATGGAGCGGAAGATGCCCCAGTGACAACGATCCCGGAAGAACTCTTTGTTGAGCGGGTTGAAGAAGCTCAACCTTTACACTGGCATTTTCAATATGCCGAAAAAGGCCAAACAGCAACAGAAAAAACAATCCTGCAATTAGAGAGCACCCTAGAGACAAAACTCAAAGAAATAAAAACGCACCAGTCCGCAATAGAGCGCTTGGAAACAGAGATAGCGGGGTTAGATTTCAAAATAAATTCTTTTTCCAGCGATGATAAGACAGATCTGCAGACAGCAAAGACCGCGGCCAGCCAGAAACTGCAAAGTCAGATCAAACTAAAGGCCCAAGCGGAAACGGCGCTGAAGAGTTCAAGAGCGGAAAAAAGCAGGACCGAGAATATCCTGCGTGAGATTAAGCGTAAAGAAGACAGCCGTAAGGGTGAGCTCAGAAGGATACTTGTCTCCGCGGCCACTAGATTTAATTACCAGGCCAATGATATTTATGACTTTGTCCTGGAGAGCGCTGAAATAGAAAATACACTTGAGGAGATTCTGCTTATTTCTGGCGATACCGCCACTTCGCGTTTGCGTAATCTCACTTCCACGGCGCCGATTCTTGCGGATCAAGAATATGATGTCTCGCTCTATTTTGAAAAGAAGGATGCCTCGGCGTTGCATTGGCATATTAGCCTTACGGCGGAGGATCAAAAGGTCAGGTTATTGGATGCGATTAGGGGCAAGGGCGGACAAATAGACTATGATTCGAAAAGCCTGGTAGTGTTTTCGATTCAAATAACAGAAGTAGCGGCGCTGAAGTCACGAATTAAAGCGATGGGGTTGGGGATTTCTGAATTCGGCCGAACAGCTTTAAAAAAGAAGAAATTGGCCGCCGGCCCGGTAACGATTTCAATTTATACTAAGTAATAATGAGGTATCGATATGGCCAAGATTCTTGTTGTCAATGATGAAGTTGCCTTAAGGGAGCAGATCCAGAGCGCGCTCAGCGCCAAGGGGCATGAGGTCAAAACAGTACCCAGCGCTGAACAGGCACTGGCAATTATTTTCCAAGAGATGTTTGAGCTGATCCTTCTGGATATTAATTTGGGCGGGGGCGCGGGAATTTCTGTTTTGAAAAAAGTAAGAGAGAGCAAAAAAGACCTGCCGATAGTAATCTATTCAGCGAGCCTTTCAGCTGAACTCGAAAAAGAGGCCATGGCCGCCGGGGCCAACGAGGTCTTGAGCAAAGATATCGGTATCCCGCAAATTGCGGAACAAATAGGCAAAATCGTTAAGGCCAAAGACAATATCTTTGCCGAGCCGGCAGCGAGAAAAGAAAAATTAATGCTAATTGTTGATGATGAAGAAAACATCCGCCGCGTCTTAAAGGGGTTCTTTGAGACCAAGCACTATAAGATATCGGAAGCGGAAAATGGTGAACAGGCCCTGGAGTTAGCCCGGGCTCAAGAATTTTCAGTGGTTCTGCTGGATATTGATATGCCCGTAATGACCGGCATCGACACACTGCCCAAACTTTTAGAAATTGACCCCAAACTTGGAGTGGTAATGGTTACAGGAAACCAGGAAGATGAAAAAGTCAAAAAAGCAATGGAGTTGGGGGCCTGTGGCTATGTGCTCAAACCTTTTGATTTTTCATATCTTGAACTTGTAGTCATGTCCAAGCTTGCTATCGCCGAAGGCAGTTAAAAAATCCTCACGATCTAAATAATCCAAAAAATTCAAGGAAGAAGATGTTTTCCCGGGAAGATCTGCGCGGGCAATTTCCATTGCTCAAGGATTATATCTATTTTGATAATAGCGCTACCAGCTTTACTCCTCAAGTAGTTATCGAGAGCATGAATGCCTATTATACAAAATACTGCGTAAATGTCGAAAGAGGGGCCTATCGTCTGGCCCAGAGAGCGACTCAAGAGTACGATCTGGCCCGTGAGAAAATAGCCAAATACTTAGTTAATTGCCAGCCCCGGGAGTTAATCTTTACCAGGAATTTCACCGAGGCGGCCAATATGGTTGCCTTTGCCTTAGAGCATCCGCTGCTTGACCGCACAGAGCGAGGTTTTGGCTGTGCCCCGCCGTTAATAGATATTGGTCAGTCGGCTAACATTGTGGCCACGGCCATCGAGCATCACTCAAACCTGATGCCCTGGATTAGGCTGGCCAAGGCCCGAGGAGTCGAATTTAGAACTGTTAGCCCTAATGAGGAAGGATTGCTCAGCCCTGAGGCCTTCAGATCCCAGGTCGATAAAAACACCGTATTTGTAGCCTTTCAGCATGTCTCTAATTCAATAGGCACGGTACAACCAGTCAAGCAAATAGTCGATACGATTAAACAAATCAATCCCCGGGCGCTGATATTTGTTGATGGCGCTCAGGCGGTTGGCCATCTGCCGGTGGATTTCAGTGAATTAGGGTGCGATTTTTATGGATTTTCCGGACATAAAGGTCCGCTAGGTCCAAAGGGTACCGGTGCCCTGGTCGTCAGGAAAGAACTTCTTGAGCGTTTTCATCCATTCCATCTGGGAGGCGGGACTATTCTGGACGTAACCTTAAGAGACTACAAACTTAAAAATGACCAGCGGCTGTTTGATGGCGGCACGCCTTATATCCCCGGAGTAATTGGCCTGGGGACTGCCGCTGAATTTTTAGCAAATAATTTAGGTATGGAAAAAATAAGAGAGCATGAATTATCTTTATTAGATCAGCTCTTAGCGGGGCTCAAAAGTATTGATAATATAGAAATCTATGGGCCGCAAGGGGTAGAGAACAGATGCGGTATTGTCAGTTTTAACCTCAAAGACTGGCTCAGTCACGATATCAGCCTAACTTTAGATGAGCAGTGGAAGATATTGACTCGGGCCGGACATCACTGCTGTATACCGGCAATGCGGTTCTTAAATATCTTAGATAATTATGGAGGAAATGTGAGGATCAGCCTTCATTTATATAATACAGAAGCAGAGATAGACGCAGTCCTTCTAGCTCTAAAGAAACTGAGCGGCTAAGAAGCTTTATGTTGCGCATCCTGTCTAAAAAAGAAGCAGAGGATTTCATCATAGATTTATTGAAGAGCAAGGGGCGGCTCTCTACCCGTCAGGTCGAGTTAGAGGCCTTGGCCAAGGATCTGCAGTGCCCGGATTCTACCAGCCGGACATTAAACAGTCTGCGCTTAGAGGGCAAGATCAACGGAGCATGTTCTTTAAAAAATAGGGGTTGGTTATGGTGGAACGTCTAATTAAAATGTGGAAAATTTTTCTTTTCTCCGCGGGGATCATTCTTGGTGTGTTTAATCCCTCCTTTGCCGAGGAACAGCTCCCAGGGCAGGCAACCCAGTTTTTTATAAAATTGGATCAGGCCGGAATTCGTAACAGCCCCAAAGAGGTGGCTGTCTTTTCCCTGGATTCCTATGGTTTAATTGATGAAAGTTTTGAGGGTTTGAAAAAAGTCAGCATTGGTGTCAAAGAAATTGGGGGCAAGCGGGCTAAGAGCTTTAACAGTTTGCCTGAGGAGTTAGAGTTTAAAAAGGGTAGGGCCTTTTTCTTTATCGAAGATTCCGAGCTGGAAACGCTGGAATTGAGCATTGTTTCAGGAAAGAATAAAAGTCCGTTTCCGGCCAGGATAACCTTCAAAGAAAAATCTGTTCCCGATCATTTGGAAATAGATTTGGTTTCCCGGGGCAATGTCAATGAACCACAGAAAGCTACTGTCCTGGTCTTGGATAAAGAGGGCAATCTAGCTATTGATTATAACCAGCGGGGCTTAAACATCACGGTTGAGGAATTGGGCCTGTCAGATAAGAGTTTTACCTTGAATCCTCAAAAGTTAGATATATCGGAGGGTGAGGCAAGTTTTTCGATTACAAATTCTGAGGAGGAAGAAGAGCTTCTGCTGCAGCTAATCGATCCTCAAGGGGCTTTTAAGCCAATAGAGGCCAGCATCACGTTTAGTATCCCTGATCAAGAACCTCCTCAGATCATAGATATCAAGATGGAGACGCTGGCCTTTGTGGAAATGACCTTTAGCGAGGAGCTCGATGATGGGGCGGCCACCGACACCAGCAATTACGAAGTGTTCTCTGGTGATCAGCAAACCCCCCGGAGTGTCGAGTTTCATGGCGATAGAGTAATCTTGGAGCTAGATGATCTGTTGCGTTCTTATACCGAGATGTATGTGGAGGTCAGAGACTTAAAGGATTTAGCCGGCAACGAGATCGAGCGCGATACCAGGAGCCCGGATTACTCAGTGCCTTATGTGCCCTTGAGCATTGAGCTATCTGCAACCAACAATCCAGCCGGCGTGAATACTTCTGTTACTGTTACAATTACAACCCGCTGTACCTCAGGCAGGATAGCGCAATTTGTCAACGCCCAGTTTGATCTCGATGTTAATGAGGCAGTGGCTGATAATAGCTTTACTCTATCCTCGCCAGGCGCTCAGATGGCTAATGGCCAAGGCCAATTCACAATCTCCAATTCTACTGCTGAGGCCCTGACGATTACCGTTAGTGATCCTCACGGGGAAGTAGACCAAGAAACCATAAACTTGCAGTTTAATTAGTCGCTTTGCTATTTTTTGCGAAGCATCAAAGTGCTTTCAAAAAGGTAGGGATTTTCTTGAGGGTCGATCAGGTTGGAATCGATCCATTTTTTTAAGAACTCAGCGTAACCGCTGACCAATTCTTTTTCCGGCCGGCCGCGCATCCTATCCAATTCTTTTCCTTCGTTAAACATGGCCAATGTCGGGAGCATGTTGACGCCGTAATTTTCCTTAAGTCTCGCCCAAAGCGCTTTACCTTCCGGACTGGAAAAATCTTTGTATTCATCGCCTAATAAAAAACGGCAGAATTTCACTTGCCTAGAATAGCTATTTTCTATTTGCTTATAGATCGGAAGCAATGAGTCTGAGTAAGGACACCAAGCAGCATAAAAGAAGACAATCAGGGCTTGAGTAGATTCAAGCACTTCAGACTTATAGTTATCGTCGTTAACTTCTATGTAAGTTTTCTCTCCACAAACCTGTTCCTCGGCCAGGCCTGATGGCGCGGCGCTGACATTGAATAAGATTACAAACAACCAAATTAGCGTTTTAGCCTTAAGCATTTTTAGCCTCTTTCTTTTAGGTTTAACACCTCATAGATCATCACTGGTTTTTGTTTACCTTTTACCTTGACCGCTTCGAGCTGTTTGGCCTCGACCATATCCTTGACGTAGGCATAGGTAAATTCGCTGATAATCAGATGGTTCTTATATTCTCGGGTCAAGCCCTCGATCCTGGAGCCTAAATTGACCGCGTCACCAATAACAGTATAATCCATTCTTTCGGTGGAACCGATGTTTCCTACCAGCATTGGTCCGGTGTTGATGCCGATCCCGATATCGAGCGGCTGTTTGCCTTCGCTGTGCCATTTTTCCTGCAGCTGTTTTAATTCTTTAAGCATATCCACCGCGGCTGCTACCGCCCGCTGAGCGTGGTCGGTTTCTACGCTGGCCGACGGGGCGCCAAAAACAGCCACGATCTCATCACCGACGTATTTATCCAGAGTACCGTTGTGTTTTAAGATTACCTTGGTCATCGTATCTAAATATTCGTTTAAGATACCGACTACTTCTTCGGGCTGGTGGTTTTCAGAATAAGTGGTAAAACTGCGGATATCCGAAAAAAGGACGCTGAGCTCCTTTCTTTCTCCGCCCAATTTTAACTTGGCCGGGTCTTTAAGGATCTCCTCCATGACATTCTTAGAGACATAATGTCCAAAGGCCTTTCTGATCCATTTCTTTTCTTTTTCTTCAGAGGTGAAGTTGTAGCTGACAATTCCCAGATAGCTTAAGATCACTGTGCCCAAAGGACCGACCATATCTATCCAAAGGCCTCTTTCTTTAAACAGAAAGATACACAAAAGCGAGTAGATACTGAAGATCAAGAAATTAAAGATAAAACTATACATTGGAGAAAGTAAGGCTACGGAGATACCGGTGATTATGGCTAAGATGAATATTGTTGTCAAGTTAATCGGTAAGCCTGCTTTATAAAGATAGTTGTTTTCTAGTATAGTATTGAGCACATTGGCATGGGTGCCGACCGCTGGATAATCCGGCTGTAAGGGGATCGGGGAGTAGTCGTGTGTCCCCGGGGCAGTCAGGCCGATGATACAGATCTTATCTTTGACCAGGCGCCCTAGTTTCTGATCGGCTTCTTTGAGTTTATTTGTATCCTCAGCCAATGTCTCGGTTAGGTTTGCCGCTTCTAATTCTTCCTTGGATAATTTTAAATTTTGCGCTACATTTCTTTTTAACTGCCAAAGTCTGTACACTTCGCTACAAGAGAGATGGGCAAAAGAATCCTGCCATTTATCCGCCCAGTTTACAAAAAGAAATCCATTCTCGTCAATGGGAATGCGCCTTCCCGGGAGCTCTAAAAACTGCGGAGTAATTTTCAGCTGTGACTGAGAGTCGATGCCCTGCTGATCAAGGACAGTTCTGAGCGCGATATGGGCATAGATTTTATCTTTGTAACGCACCACAAGAGGGATCTTTCTTATTGTGCCGTCCTGATCCGGTATGGCATTTAGGAATCCTGCGCCCTTTACTGCTTTGGCCAGGGGGAGTATGGGAGGTGAGATCTTTATCGCCGGCAAAAGATTTTCTTCGCCGAAATAATCTATACCTATTTTTTCTGAAAAGAAATGTTCAAGTATATAGGATTGATATTCTTCTTTGAGTAGTTCTATATCCGAATTTTTAAATAACCCTAAAGCCCAGACCAATTCCCTAAAAGAGATTTCCGGTTTATGTTGAGCCAATTCTTCTAATCGCTCTCTGAATAGCGAACTTTTAACATCATTGTAGTTGGTGCGTAGATTACTGGGGTTGCTTTCTCCTAGCGCGCCAGCGACATCTTCTAAGTTTAGTTCCAGGTTTTTATCTAATAAAGCCTGGATCTGAGCCCTTTTCAAAAAAAGGCCCATTTCTTTAGGGCTAAATGGAGTATTTTTTAAAGAAGAAGGCAGCTGTTTAAAACTTCCATGGGGATTTTTTCCGGCCCAGCCAATAAGTTGTTTTTTCAATTCCAGGTAGGCATCATTTCTAATTATGTCTTTAGGGGTATGGATTACTTCCAGTTGATAACCAAGATATACATTTTGAGCTTTTTTAATTGCTTCGGCTAAGATCAGATCATTGTCTTTGATGGTTTCATAAAATGTGTTTTGTATTTCTGTTGCCCACAATTCAATGCCTTGATTAATTTGGTTTAGGGAATCCTTGGCCTCAGCCGGAGTAACTGTACCTTGAGTAAATGCTTCATCTGTAGCGGCAATGAAATTCTGGATAATTTTTTTATTTTCTTTGAGCCTTAAACCAGCGCTTAATTTTTCTCTATCAACGATAAGTTGTGTAGGTTCAGCAAAGGTGACATCAAAGAGAATTGTCTTTGCCTTTAAGGCGTTAAGCGTATCGATAATATGAGCGAACATATCCCGCGGCCAGGGCCAGCGGCCCAGATCTTCAACGGCTCGTTCATCCATTTCCACGAATAAGATATCTTCTCTTTGTGGGATTGGTCCACGCAGCTGGAATCTTAAATCAATGGTTTTTGACTCGAATGAATTGTAGAAATTGGGAAGCAGAAGAGCAATCATGGTGATTATTGATGCGGTCAGGACGGCGATAGATATACTGACTAGACACTTCTTTTTTGTTGTTTGTCCCATTTAAGCTTCCTTTTTTAAGATTATGGGATCACGGCGTTGACGGTCACCTCTGAAGGTTCGCCTTGATTGCCCATTTTATCTACTGCCCGCAGATAGATGGTGTAGGTATTGCCTGATTCTAAACCGGTCATGGTCTGGGTGGTCTCCTCAATTAACTCCGGGTTATATTGTTGATCTGACCACCCGCCGACTTGAGAATAATAGATATTATAGCCTTTGATGTCTTGTTCTGGATTCTGATCCCACTCCAGATCCACGCTGGTTCCATATATAGATCTGATCACCAGACCCGTGGGCTCCTCAGGCTGCTCGGCGTCAGCGAAAGTCAGCTTGGCAATATTACCGGCGCGGTCTTCAGCGCTCAGTTCGATTTTTAGGTTATGAGGCAGTTTTACTTCCCCTGTAAATTTACCAACAGATGAGACCAGGAATTCTTCGTTATTGGCCGTAACAGTTGCGTGAGGCTCGCTCAGTCCCGAGATAGTCACATAACCATGATCGTCCAATTCGGCGTCAGTTACTTCCAGCTCCGGTACGGTTATATCCAGTGTCACTTTAGATTCTTTGGTTTCGATATTACCATCTTTATCAATGATCTCGATTTTGATTAGATTTTCTCCTACTTCCAGAGAGATATCTTGAGCGAATAATCCGTCTTGAACAGCTGCTTCGATGGCATTGATGGAGATTGAACTCTCTGGCGGCACTGTGCCCTCGATCTTGAGAATCTTTTGGTTAGTAAATATGGGGATATCGAACAGTCTGGGAGCGCTGGCCGCAGCTGGGGCGCTGGCCAGTTTAGTTTTACAATTACCGGCCAGTTGATCCAGCCAGGCCTTTAAGGTCTGATCTTTTGTCCTGACCTTTTTCTGCGCCGCTAGAGATTCTTCGTAATTCCCCTTTAGATAATATGACCAGGCCACTCCCAAATGGGCCCCGGGAATTAGGTTGTGTCTGGGGTGGGCGGCGATGAATTCTTCGTATTTAGCGATGGCCGCATCATAATCTTGCTGTTCAAAATGTACGCCGGCCTGATCATAAAGAGCCGCAGCAGGGGAGACGAATTTTTTTATCGGTGTTGGCCCCATGGCACAGCCAGAGAGTATCAGGCAAAGGGTTATACTGATATATAGGCACCTCATTGGTTCCCCCTAAAATTTATTTGTGAATTTCATCTTGGCGTAATTTTGCCGGTAAGCCGATGTATCCGACCAGGGATCGTAGATATTTGATTTTCGTTCATACTCTATAGTCAGCTTATCATTTTTGTCTTCAGAGGTATAATTAAATGTAAATTTCAGCGTGTCTATTTCGATATCATTAGTGTCAGTTTGGTCCTTATCGTCGATAGACACCTTCAGGCTGCTATCACAGCGGCCGGGGACGAAGACATACTTTGCCTCAAAGGAATACTTATGTTGATTATAAGACTTTGTAGTCGCGCCCACATAACCTTTTCTCTCTCTTTCCGCGGAGGCCTTCAAGGTCAGGTTATCTACAAATTTATTCTCAACACTTAAGGTAAAGTCCCTCTTTTTTTCATCTGTCGGCGCGGCCACGCGGTCATCTTTACGCTCAAAGGTAAAGCTGGGTTTGAAGGTAGTTTTAGAGGCTTCGTGTTCATATTCCAACTCTGTTTTTAAGGTCCGGGTCTTATATTCGGTACAGACGCAGGACTGTTGCTCATGGTAGAATTTATAATCAAAAGAGAGCTTGGCGTCCTGAGGCAGGGTAAAGGATATCTTGGGCTGAAAGGTCAGATAGTCCTTGCTAGTCTCATTGCTTTTTGAGAGATTGACCCGGGCCGGTTCGACTTTGAGGTTTATTGATCTGACCGTCCAGGGTTTAGTTTGGGGTGCAGCATATTTACCGGTCCAGGTCTGGGTCAGCTTATCCGGCGTCTGGTAGCCGCCTTCAACTTCGTAATTTGCCCCAACCCGCTTTAGGTCGTAGGATAAATCCCAATTGTCAGTCAGTTCATAATCTACGCCCACGGTTGTGATCAGGTCAGATTTATTTTTTATACCGTCGTCCAATGCGATATTCTCATCATAATTTGCCCGGACATGCTCGCCATCGGTTTTTAGTTTGCCGTCCAAAAATTCCGCTGACCAATCTACTCCATAGGCCTCGCTTTCTATGGCCAGGGTAGTTGCGCTGACCGAGGCCTCGGTATTATCGTCTTTGACTCGGGAATAAGAAAATCCTATCTCAGTGTTATCTGAGGGCTCGGCCATAATATGAAAGGCGCTGACCCACTGCTCAAATTGGCCGCTGGTTTCATAAGTGTTCTCATTCTTTTCTTTACGGGCGTCTAAATTTTTTGGTTTTTTAGACCGGCCATGCAATACCGTTACCTCCCAGGTAGCGAAGAACTCACGGGCGCGTTCGGCTAGGCCATAGAGTTGACTGACATTAGGAATCTGCTTTAAATCTGATTGGTCTTGGTCGAATGCCTCTAAGTCTTGCGGCAATTGGTCAAATAATTGTGTTTGGACATTACGTTCGAAACGATGCCACCAGCGAATGCCCTGCTCTAAGGTAGGGTGAGTAAGCGCGCTGGGGAAATTTTTAGCCGAGAATTTACCTATATCCAGCTCATCGTTATCTTTCTTTAAGTTGATCTTGAAGAAATCTAACTGGACATGGTCCCAGCGGTTAAGGTAGGCTTCGAATTCCGAGGAAAACTTCAGGCCATTCTTAAATTTGGCGTCTAATTCCAGGTTGCTGGTCATGTTCACGTCATTGATTGGATTAGAGGTAATCGGGTTGCGGTCATAGTATTCAACCGTGTGTTCCCATTCTCCGGTTAAATCAAACGGGCCTTGAGTATCTTTTTTCTTGGCTACCGCTACGGTAGCCTTTTTCTTTTCTTCCGCTTTTTCTGTTTGTATCCGCTCCACCACTCGTTTCGAGGCCTCGCTTTGCTGAAACTCCAGGAGATTAGCCTCACCGAGCGTGGAGAGTGAACGCTGATGAAGCAGGTGATGAGTAAACTCAAGCTGTAACGGGGCAACCGCAAAGTTCGGATCCTTTATTCTTCTCCATGCCGGCGCCAGGGCAACTGCGGTTTTTCGGGTGTTTTCAGCCTTTTGGGTTTGCTTTTCCACTCTATACAGATAACTGACTAATGCCCAGCGAAAGGCATTGGTTTTGGCATCGCCTAGGGTCTTGTTTTCGATTTCAGATAGATAGCTTTTGGCTTTGTCGAAATTTTTGCTTTGCAGGAATAATCCGGCTAGATTGATTCGGCTGGCCAGGTCATCA
Source organism: Candidatus Omnitrophota bacterium (assembly GCA_042571705.1). Lineage (GTDB taxonomy): Bacteria > Omnitrophota > Gorgyraeia > JAFGHF01 > JAFGHF01 > JBHPFV01. The sequence continues at coordinate 36,207 of JBHPFV010000007.1, read as the reverse complement.
GGATCGAGGTTTCTGACAAAGGTAAATTCTTTTGTCGCTGCATCCAGGTCGTTTTTCTTAAGAGCCAAAAAACCGTTTTTTAAGTGGGCATCGCTGTCTTGAGGATTGCGCTTGAGCACATCTTTAATTTTAGTTAGGGCGTCTTCATATTTTTTAGTCAGGATAAAAAGGTCGGCCAGGAATTTATAGCTGAACAGGTTATAGGGATTATACAGGCTAGCTTGCTCAAAGGCCTCAATGGCCTGAGGGTATTTGGTCTTTTGCACATAGGCTAGCCCCAAGTTGTAGAAACTGGGCTCATGTCCAAAGATTTTCTGGGATAGCTTTTCGAAGATCTCTATTGCCGGGTCAAAATCCTTTTCTTGATAGGCCTGGACCCCTTGTTGGAATAGCTCGCTATCTTCTTCTGCGGCAAAAAGTAGGCAATTAAGTAAGATGACAAAGAGAGCGAAAAAGATTAAAAACATCCCCTGTCTCTTATCGCAAAAAAATTTGGATAGAGAAATCTGGTCCCCTCCTAACTAAATATAAAAACTATAGTTAGAAGAATTTTATCACAATTTGTGGATAATTACAAGGGGGAGGTTTTAGTTGGCCTCGATAGTGGCTTCGCCTGAAGTGACATTTCCTGCTTCGGCGGTGATAGTGACAGATTCATCCGAGTTATCGAAGTCGATAGTGATATCAAATTCGCAAACTCCATTGCCCATTGAGCTACTGGAAGGTTTAGTGATGATTCTCTGGTCGTCGCCGCCATAAACGAGAGTGATGCCGGAGACATCCTCCGAGCGGTTAATCGCGTTGGCGCCGGTTAAGTATCCACAGGCATTCTTATGATAGACGATGACATGAACAGTTTGTTCAGATCCAGTGGGCAGGTTGGCAGGAGAGACCTGGATCTCTAGCCAATCTCCTCCACCGTAACTTGAGCCCTGATAGTCAACATTGGGGACGGTGAAATCCTTACTTTGATCTCCTCCCATATAATTGCCTTCTCCGTCTTTGATCTCGTCACCAGATGTACCATAAACGGTTAGAGTATAACCTTGACCTAAATTTAGGCTGGCGCCTAAGTGTAGTGTTACTTCATCTTCATACCAGCAGATCTTATCTATATTTCCAGCTGTTACGGCATTACCGTAGTTATTTTTGTTAAAGGCGCTATCGGAGTCTATCGCTTCAGAGAAATAGAGATGGAGCAAAAACGGCGTTTCCGCTTCCACTCTAATTAAGTCAGGTCCCTCAGTATCAGTCGAGGTAAAGGTAGCATAAGCATTGTCGCTATCTATAAGATTATCGCTGATATCTTGTATTTTGAAGGTTACGGTCTCATATTCAGAATTTTCGACATAGAATTCAGCGATACCGTTGACAAATTGTATTGTCGAAGGTATGACCATAGCGCTATTGTTATCGTCACCACTGAGTGTGACCATCTCGGCCTGGCCATTGTAACCACTGAGCGGTGTGTCACTATTATTTACTGAATAGGCGGTCCACTTGATCCGGCTGCCGATGGTCTCAGCGCTGATGGTGTATTGTCCGGCTGACTCCAAAAGATAACCATCAACTCCATAAAAACTTACCGAGAAATCGTTTGAGTCGTGATCAGTGTTAATAACTTCTTCGGCGCTGACTGTGAACGATCCGGATACAGCATTCTTTAGGTATAACTTCATTTCGCTGTTTTCACCTGTAGTGTAAGTTACTCGATATGGAGAACTGCCAGATACTTGAGAACCGTCTCTCCATAGCTGCGGTGATCCAGCGCCACTTACAGTAATGTCGATTTCCCCTAAATATTGATCGAGTACTTTTCCTGTTGAATCAAGCGCGCTGATCCAGATTAGGGCGCCATCATTAGTGTCGGTGCCGGTCATAGCTGAAGAGGCTCCTTCTATCGCGAACTGATCGATGCCTGATCCTGCAGCGCCGGTAAAATCTATGCTTAGCGTGTTAGTGGGCAGTCCTATTGCAAATATTTCGACCGTTGTTGTCTCCACCGCATCTATTGTGAAATACCCCTCGCCGGCAACCATGGCCACTTCAGCCTGATCATCGCTGACTCTATCCTGCAGAGAGACTATGCAGCGGGGTTGTCCATAATCTATGGCCTCTTCTATATAGACCTTAACAGAATCCGTAAAAGAGGTATCTACCGTTGAGTTATCAGCGGAAGAATAGGCCGTAACTTTTACCAAGACCGGGCTGCCTACAGCGCTTGAGGAAGCTTCAGAGGTGATGGCAATATGGTCGGCTGAACCATAAGGTATGGCTGTTTCAATGCGCGTATTTTTTTCTTCGTTGTTATAATAATCTTTGGCCCGGACCGCAAAATAGTAGGTCGTGCCATCCTGTAAGGAAAGTATTAAGTGGGAGGACGGCGTTACGCTAACCGGGGTATTATCGAAAATAGTATTAGGATCCGTTCCGTAGTAAGCCGAGTAGGAAATGGGGGTGCTGGCGTCCGAGGCTGAGAAAAATTCTATCACTACCTGGCCATATTCGCCATTACCAAAGGCGGAAGCGATTCCAGCGAATGTAGGAGGCGTAATATCAGCTCCTGATGTTGTCGGGGTGGCCGAGACCTCGGTTGTATTTGTATCTTCAGTACAAGTGCTATTCGCGGCCCGGACTACAAAATAATAAGCAGTATTATCAGTTAATCCGGTAACTTGAAAGGCCTTGTCAAATGTATGCTCATCCGGTGAGCCCCAGACATGTGATTCAGCAGAGGTTCTATAATAAACATGATAGTGGTCGGTAGTTGTATCTGAATCAGTCCAGGTCAGATCGACGGTGCCGCCGGTGCCGCGGTTAACGGCGCTGAGATTGCCAATATCGGGTGAGCCGCTTACAGGTACCATCATTAAAACACTGACAAAAGGCTCATCGTTATCACGCGAAGAATTGTAGTTAGTATCATTATAGATTACCATTGCCCCGCCGTAGTCACCGGCTATAGTATTCGCGGGGACAGAGACATAAATCGATGAACTTGTGGTTTCACCGACCCCCAAGGTCCCGGCAACCGCGGAATTAAGACTAAATATTATGTTGGAAGAGGAAATAGTCTGTGAAAAATTCCCTTGTTTATATAACGTGTTGGTTTCTAGCTGGATATTCGCTAAGGTGCCGCCGGAGGTATTCTCTACATGGATTGTCTTGGTAGCGGTGGTTGTGCCCGGAGCGGTGACATCAAACATTACGCCGGACTCCTGCGCATCCAACCCTTCAACACCAACAGTAACTCGCAGCTCAATCTTGACAAAACTCTCACCGCTATCTAAGGAACCGTTTCCATTGATATCATCATAGAGTATTAACCTGTTTCCGGGGACACTCAGATAATCTCCCGAAGGAGTCCCTGATGGTACGCTGACAGTGATTGACCGGGATTCGCTGCCGGATGGGGCGATGGTGTAACCATCTGTAAAATTGACGTTGCTGGCCGGGATAGTGTCTTCGGGATTTAAGACATTGAGCAATGTTCCGCCGAAGGCTCTAATTGTAGCGGTGCTGGTGCCTGTATTTTGAATTGTAATAGTCTCGCTGTCTGATGTCGTGCCTTGCGTGACATTGTCAAAGTCAATCTCGCCAAAGTCGCCCAAAGGAGCGGGGCTCAGCAGGGTGAGTGAGCCTTCACCCGCGGTTCCTGAACCAATCACCCATGATTCTTCCATGTCAAAGCCGCTTTCCCGGCCGTCATTGGCGTAGGCGCTAACAACAAAATAATAAGTCTCACCACTGGAAAGCCCGCTGACTATCTCTCTGGTAATGTTCTTTTCAAACACCTGTACGTAGTCGGATGAGTGGAAGGGATCTTCGGAAAGGCTATAATATATAAAATAACCATCGGCTTCAGAAACACTATCCCAGTTTACAAATACCTCAGTAGGTAGACCACCTGCTTCTAACCAAACATTTGTTGGATAGGGCAGGCTGCCCAGATTGAGGTAAAATGTTTCCACAAGTTCATCCGGTTGAGGATCATTCATTCCTGAGAGAAGTTCAATTTTGTCTATGGGTTTGGTCAGTTCACTTAATGTGGCAGTAAAGTTCATTCCCGGATCTGCTCCGGAAACAACCGGCTCAAACACATCTCCATCTAGATAAATTATTTCTATAATCGGTGTGCGTACGGCAGGTGTAGTAGTTACGGTGACCTCCAGACTATCTCCGAATATCGGCGGATCAGGAGAAATAGTGAGTGTCACAGAAGCATCTACCAACGACGACATAATTCCTTCGACAAAGTAATGCGTATGTTCTGTGGATCCTGAGATTGGGTCGATAAATTCAGCAGTTTCCACCAGGCCTTTTACCTCGGATAAATAACCCTCAAAGTACCGTCCCGGTACAGCGCCGGAGACTTGCATGTCTTCGCTCTCCGGAGATGTTCCGGAAACATAATTTATCCGCACTATTGGATAACCGTATATCGGCGGTTCGTTAGGGTCTAGCTCTAATACCATCGATAATGGTTCACCAACCACAGGTGGGTCAGGAGTAAACGTAGGTCCGAAATCTTGACCACCATCGTCATCATAAAAATCGCGGGCGGCAATTACATTAGTTAAGCTTGGGGTCAAGGCTTCGATTCGGACTATGGTTTTTAAGGTGTAATAATCTACAGTGAAAAAAGTCCCTGGTAGTTCTCCCGTAAGAACAGGAGGAGTACTTTCCACAGTGTTATCAGAATAAAATATTTTGAGTATCGGCAGGCCTGGTTGCGAATTATCAGTAGTTACATTAATAGTAACTGTAGTATTTGCGTAAGCAGGATCAGGACTAATGGCAATTGTGCCTTCACCTGCATCTGGCCCATCATGAAAGTAACGCACAGCAAGCTGGGCCTGGCCGGAACTCAAAAGCTCGATTCTTTCTATATCCTTTGTAATGTAATGTTCTACGCTAAATGAAGTACCGGGTAGATCTCCTGCAAGGGTCACAGTTTCTAAGCTATTGTCCCAGTAGAATATCTTTAAGAATGGGAAATTTGATTGAACATAGTCTGTAGTTGCCTGTATAGCTACTGTTGTAGGCGGATAATGTGGATCAGGGGCAACGGCAATTGCACCTGCGCCCTCGCCTCCGGGATGCGCAAAATGTCTACTAGCGAATATTAAGGAATGTTGGAGGTTCCAGGCCTCGATGCGCGTGACTTGTTTTGTAATATATTGAGATACATTGAAGGTCATGCCCGGAACAGGACCCAGGCCATCAAAAACTTCCATTGAATTGTCGAGGTAGTGGATCTCGATGATCGGCCGTTGATAGACTGTGCGATCAGCATGGTAAGTTATCTCAATTGCAGTATCGGCTAATGGCGGATCATTAGGCGCGACATCAATTGTGCCGCCAGCGTAATCCGTAGATCCAGCGGTAAAATAATAAGTGTGTTCTATGGTACCGGTCAGGGGATTAATGAAGTCCGCGGATACAATTGGCCCTTTGACCTCAGGCAGTAATCCATTGAAATGCCGGCCGGGAAGCGCGCCGCTGATTTCCATATATTCACTTGCTGGAGTTGTGCCTGAGGCGTAATTAATCTTGACCTCAGGGAATCCAGACATGGGTGGTTCATCGGGAGGAATATCCAGATTCAAGTTTAACGGCTGTCCGGTTTGCGGAGGATCGGGATAGAACATCGGGCCAAATGTAACCGGGCCACCTTCGACAACAAAAGTCTTGCTGGCAATAAGCACGCCATTATACTCTACGTCAATTAACTCAATAGGGGCAGTGAACATAGCTTGAGTTAGTTCAGCGGAAAACTCAGAACCCGGCAATGATCCATTGGCAGTTAATTCCCACATCGTGCCGCTAGCAAGATCTACGCCGACCGCAGGAAGCGAATCTATATTGCGCGGTTGATACGTGCCAGCGTCAGCTATACTGACTTGAATTTGTGTATTTGTACCCATTATTGGCGGATCAGGCGTGATCGAGAGCGTGGCGGTAATTCCACCGCTGGCCTGGGTGTTGATATATTCTTCAGGGACCATGCCTCGGGAACCTTCTATGCCGATCGTTTCTATGGTTTCGCTATGCTGGGTCGCGCTTAGCATAGCCTGATAGCTCATTTGCGGGCCGGAACTAGATACAGGTATCTCAATTTCTCGGCCACCCACAAAACCTACCAGCAGTCTTAACCCCGCGTGTTGAAAATCAACTTCTTGGTTGAAATCAAGATTAATACTTGTCTCAGTGCCTACAGCTGGCTCAGGATCTACGCTGATTCTGACCCAGAGGTCATATGGTGTAATATCATAATACAAATCCCCGCCAATCGGATGGGAATGTTTCATTCCGCCGCTGATCGGGTCATAGAAATTTATCGCGGTAATCGTATCTTTTACTGAGGCCAGGGTCCCGTGGAAGCTAGAGCCCGGCAGGGGCCCGGACATGGTAAAGGCGTCTTCACCGGCAGTGGCGTATTGGGCTTTTACACTGGGCAGAACAGGAATTGTCATCGGAAGCAGCACATCAATATCTAAAGGTTGTCCGGTTATAGGCGGATAGGGATGTAGCTCTACAGGAGGCCGGCCATAATCAAAATCACTGCTGACATATTCTGTTCTGATTTCACTGAGCATTGTCTCGCCTGTTGAGAGCATTGCTTCTACCTGAATTTGATATTGCCCGGCAGCCAACTCATATAAATGATAACTTGTGGCATTACCTGCCGGGTGCGGTGTTTGAGTTAATGGGTCATTAGCTCCCTGGACGTAGAAGAGATTATAACTTAGCACGCCTGGTTGATGGTCCCAGTTTATTTGCAGGTTTCCCGGTCCGGAAGGGTGAACATAAAGGGGAAAACCCTGGCCGCCATAGGCTGAGCTGATGGTTCGGATATAATACTCTGAACGGGTAATTTCTCTACGCCTGCTGTCAAAGGCGATGACTGTTACTTTATATTCGCTGTCGGCCTCCAAGCCTGTTACAAAATAATGACTCCTCCTGCCGGCGTCAAATGTCTTTTTAGGTAATCCCGGGGCCTGACATTCTATTTTATGTCTTTCTGCCCTAGGCAAGAGGTGCCAATCTATATTTAATTCTCCCGGCGCTCCCGGGAAGATCATTAAGGCCAAAAGATCACCGCTAACAGGGCCGCTGTCTCCGATATTGACCGGCATGGTGCCGCCGGGCACAAGCTGGTTATCGATATAAACTTCTAAGTTTGCCGGACCGAACGAAGTATCGTGGGGAATGCTGAACATGCCCGTAAACATGCTGCCGGGGATCGGACCGGTTAAAGTTATCGGGACCATCCGGCCGGTTTCTAATTTTATGCTTGCTGTTGGCAGACTGTAAACCTGCCTAGGGAATTCCAGCCTCAGGTTTGCCGGGGAGCCAGGCATTAAAGGTAAGGGCATAATTTGTATATGCGGCGCATCATGCCTGCCGCCCAGCATTTCAATAGGTAGATTGACTAACAATTCACCTCCGGGACCTAAGACATCGATCGATGTTACCGCCATGGCTACATTAGGTAAAGTTCCGGTAAATCTGTCTCCGGGTATCGGGCCGTTAGTAGCTAATGACTCATTGCCGGTTATGTAATTTACTCTGACGCTGGGCGCGAAGTCCATTATGAAAGGCGCATGTAGAGTGATCACCAGGGGCTTTCCGGGCATAGGAGGGAAGGGGTTTAGTTCAGGCGGCCGGTGACCTCCTCCTTCGTGATGTCGGCCTTCGAGGAAGAAGCTTTGTGTTTCTTCGCCGGCCCCGCGATCAAAGAACACGTCTATTCTTGAACCTCGAGGTTGGGCATCGCGAGGGAACGAGATATTCGCTCTAAATCTATTTCCGGGTATCGGACCCTCTAAGCGAATATCCTGAGGCCCTTTCCCAGGTACTTCTAAAGCGCATCTGATAGATTGCAAGCTGGCATCTGAAGATATGGAAACCTCTAAGGGGTCACCCGGCAGAGGATTGGGAGGCATCACTGACACCTTTAGCTCACCGGAACCGCCACCGCGCTGAGTCCTGGAGATGTAAGCTTGACCTCCGCCAATAGGCAGGCCGGCTGCATCGAGAATCATTATGTTTACCGGACCCAAGGATGCGGTTTGCGGTATTGTTATTGGGGTCCTGAATTGCATTGCCGGTATCGGCCCTTCCAGATTCAAAGGCGTGATTAAACCGTCTGAGAAAATCAGTTTTCCCCGCGGCCTAAAATTAAGTTCTTTACCCAAAGAGTTTACATTGATCATTACTACTTGATTGGGCGTAGCCGGTGAAGGGACCATCAATGCCTCTACTTCCATATCCGCCGCGCCAAACCCGGGAGTGATTTCTGTAGGATGTTCATCAAGGATATTGCCTTCCTGATCTTTGATAATGATTACCGCCGGCCCCAAACTTACCTCACTGGATATTTCTATTGTGGCATTGAATAGATGACCCGGAGTGCTGCCGCTGAGTTCGATAGGAATAAGCTTGCCAGCGCTGGTGAGCAGCTGCGCGCCAGGTATTTCTTCTAAGGGGTGCCGGGATTTTACAGTGACTGTGGCTGAGCTGCCTGTAGCCATAGGCCGGGGATTGGAAAATGTGAACACATCACCTTCGCGAGTCCTTCTACCATAAGGAGGAGCGATACCAAAAGGACGCCGGGATTCGCTGCGTTGACCCATATTTACGATTAGCTCCGCCGGTCCGGGATGGATATCTTGAGGACAGAGATATTTTCCGTTAAACTGCGAGCCTTCTCCTGATACAATGATCTGGTCTAATCTGCCATTGGGCAGTCTGATCTCTAAGCTGGGAGTTTTCTTTATCGCGCGCTCCGCGGTGATGGAAACATCCAATTCTTTTCCCATCGGCAAAGGATCCGGATTGGCGATGATTGTAAAAAATCCTGAACCGGCCATGGCCGCATAGGTTTCGGAAGAAGGAACAATCAGGCCAGGACGGGATTCAAAAATATCCTCACTTTTGATCTGGATAATAGCCGGGCCGATTGCTGTGGCCGGTGTTGATTGATAGATTCCCTGGAATTGTCGGCCTGAACCGGTAATATTCACCAGCTCTGTGCGGCCATTACTCAATCTGATACTTACGTTCGGCGCTTCCCGAAGCCCTCGGCGTGAAGTGATGTCAAACTGGGCAGTTTGTCCTTGTTCGATCGGGTAAGGAGAGATATCGATGAGGAAATTCTCACCGCCTCTAGTCTCCGCAATAGCGGCAGGCAAGGGTATATTCAGACTGATCTTTTCGGAGATCAGCCCGGCATAGTTAGTGGCATGACAATCAAGCAAGATCGAAGCGCCTAATGTCCTCATCAATTCTAAGTCTTCACTTAAGAGAGGTTTTATAAAATGGAACAACCCATTGTCATCAGCGGGGATGTCGGCCTTGATTTCTCCCAGCGTGATATGGATGATTGCCTGCGGGCTGCTCAGACCTTTAACTGCTATGCGATCATTAGTGATTTCAGAGAATTCTATTCTTAAAGGAAGACTGGCGGCAACCTCTTCCGGCTCGATCTCAAAACTAAAAACAGTAGGCGAAGTTTGCGCATTATCCGCCAGGTCCACCGCCTCAGTCAGGTTAAGCGTAGCTGTCCCGGGGATGGTCTCAGCCGGGATGGATAAATTGGAGGTAAAGCTTGTGCCGCTGAGAGCGCCTTCCAGGGCGAATTCAAAACTGATCCCATCCGGTAATGTCAGCGTACCGTTGGGTAAGGATTTCAGGGTTTCACTGGAGGCGGCATTTACTGTAACCTCGGCCCCTACGAAAGCAGGTGGAGCGGGAGTTAGACTGACGCTAAAGCTGGGCGCGCTGGTATCAATTGTATTTAATAAGACATTATCCAGCCCTTCTTTTACATTACCCAGGTTGCCGGATGTATCTTTACCTTCGACTGTTAAAGTAATCAGTCCTGTAGGCAGGCCGGTTGTTGAAAGAGCGCCATAGAATGATGCGCCGGAACCGGAGATCTCGATGGGCTTAACTTGACCGTCAGAAAGAACAGCGTTGACTACAGGTGTACCGTCTAACATTTCCGGCTGCCGGGTCTTGCTGTCTAAGACATCAATAGTTACGCTCAGATCATTCCCAATAGTAGCCGGTACCGGATTCAGTCCGACCACAAATAGTGGCGGCGCTGTATCGGGCGGCGAGACTGTTATCGGTATCGAGCCGGTCATGTTACCTGCTCTATCCAAGGCCACTATAGTGACCGTGGATTCGGAGATCGGTAATGTTTGTGAAAATGCGCCGTCGCCGGAAAAATCAATAGAGGTATTATTAATTAATATTTCGTCTAAACCGGAAAGCTCATCGCTGGCTTTTCCGGACACGGTCACGGTATCTCCGGCGTAAGTTTCTTGATTTACCTCAAGAATAGGAGGGGTGGTTTCTATAGGAACCTTGAGCTCTTCAGAAACGCGGCCCAGAGAATCATAGACCAGGACCGCTACAGTATCCAGGCCTTGTTCCAGGATTAATTCACTTCTAAAAGCCCCATTTTCTAAATCAACCGCTGAGCCATTAACTGTAACTTTATATTCCTCAAGGTTCAGGGCGTTGACCTCCCTTTTTATTTCCATGCTTTTATTTCCGGCTAAGTCTTCGGCTATGGCTTTTACTTGACTAGGGGTTTGGCTGGGCAGATTTACTGTGCCGGAGATGATTACGAACTCAGCGTCGTAAATAGCGTTATTTAGTGTGGCCTCGGGTAATCCAATGGTGATATCCAACTCTAGTTTAAACGAGCCGTCCTCATAAAAATCAATCGGCTGATCATTAATCAGCACTGATCTTAGTCCGATGTTGTCAGTAACTGTTCCGGATACAATTGCCGTGGGGCTGCCATAAGTTAGTTCGTTAAGAGTGAGGATAGGAGCAACACGATCCAGCGGCGGGACTATCTCTTTTGGTTCGGTTTCCTGATAGTTACCATATAAATCAATAGCCGAAACAACCACATTTTCTAACCCCGCGGTTAGGGCCAACTTATATTCAAACTCTCCTCCAGCCGGCAGGGCTATATCTATAGGTATATTATTTACTCTTACTTCTTTTAAGCCCAGGTTGTCGGTTGCCGTTCCCTGAACCAGACAATAACCCTCTTCATAGCTTAAGTCGGCCAAGGTCAGAGTAGGAGGGAGATCATCTTTGGTCACCTGCTCAACAGTCGCGGTTTTACCGGATAAATCAGTGGCTACTACCACTACTTTTACCAAATCGGCTGAAAGCGTAAGTTCTTTGTAAAAGGCGTTGCCGGTGAGCTCGACTGCTTGGTTATTGACTGTTACAGATTCGATTCCCGTATCATCTTCGACTACGCCCGAGACAATTACCAAACCCGCTCTAAGAATCAGATTAGCTACGCTCAGTTGAGGCGGTTTTTCATCTGTTAAGGCCTCGATGGTAACCGCGATGCCTGCAGAGGTATTTCCGGAAGCATCCTGGGCTACCAATGTCCCGGTCAAATTGCTTTTTGGCCGGGGGATTGTTATGGTAAATAAACCGGATGCCTCTACAGGGAGATTATCTTGGAATAAAGCCCCGCTGGTATCCGATAAAAGCGAGTCCGGTTCAGTTTGACCGCTAATCTGCACAGAATCAATTTCGTATTGGATATCGCCTAAGCTTATTTCCGGAGCAATCCTATCAACAACCATTAGCTTAAGCGGAGTAGTTTCGTTTCCTAATTTATCTTTAGACTGGATCAGAACTTCGGTTAGCTCAACAGTAGCCGTGAGCTGAGTGGAAAAGTTTCCATTTTCATCGACATTAATTTCACGGTCATTTACAGTCACCAGCGCAGGGTAGAGGAATAGGTCCAGCGGGCGGGAAAAGATATTTTTATTCCCGGCTTTATCCAAAAGCTCTACCGCGATCGATTTTAATTCCGCCGTGAGCAATACGGTGTGTTTAAATTGTCCTGTGGCCTCTAAGCTAGCGTTTTGGCCATTGATCGTCAGGCTGGCTACTCCTGAGCCGATATCTTCCACATTTCCCAGGATGGTGATATTAGCCGTGTCAACAGATTTGCCTTTTACTTCGATTAACTCGCCTTGGTAGCTTAAGGGATCACTGGTTAAGCTAGGCGGCATATTGTCATATAGCTGGACGTCTGTTACTTCTAGTTCCGGTAGCCATTTATCTTCCACATCTAGTTTTAGTTCAGCGGAGCTATTGCCGTTTGCGGCGGAAGCGATTAAGCTTAAGCCATTTTCCACTAATTCAGGCGATCCGTTCAGGCTCAGGGAAAAGGCCCCGGCGCTATCCGCGGTTACATTTAATTCACCGGCAGTAACTACCGCTCCGGGATCTGTTTTTCCTGTAACTACCACGCCGGTTTCGCTGTAACTAAGATCAGCGTTAAGCTCAGGAATTGCAGCGCTATCTTCTGTGGTGAGTGCGCTTAGTTTTTCTTCAGCTATAGCGATAATTATCTCAGGCGAGCTGTTGCCTTCGGCGTCTTTGGCGATGACGATTACCTCGGCCAGCAAAGAGGTGAGTAATAATTCCTTATTAAAGGATCCGGTATCGTCCAATACAGCCAGCGCGCCATTGACAGTGACTTGGTCGACCTGGACATTATCGCTGGCTACACCAGAGATCTGCACTGAATCTTCGCTGTACTCTAAATCGGATACCTGAACTGTTGGCGGTTCCGTGTCTTTAAGTGAGGCTAGCAGACCTTCGGCCTGATCTAACAATTGGCGCACCAGGTTCAGATCTTGTTTTGCTAAGGCCGCCTCGATCTGCATGGCTAGATTGTCAATATCTGTGGCTGAGAGACCCGCTGCCTTTAATTCTTCAACTTTTTCTTTAAACTCTTTAAGCCGGTTGGTTAATCCAATCGGCGGTCCCAGCTGTTTTAATACAGTAAAGACTTCTGTTAATAAGGCATTCATTGTTTCCAGGTCACCGGCTTGTTTAGCTTCATAAACAGACTTAATTAAATTTTGCAATTCAGTCAGATCAAATCCAATGGCCTCTTTTTTAGCCAGTTTTTCCTCAAAGGTCTTGAATAGATAAGCCAGTTCTTTAGGCAGGGTCTTGGTTAACGAAGGCAAGGTTGCTTCTATTCCCCGTAGTATTTGCCCGGCCTCGATATATTTGCCTTGAGCCAGCAATTGATCAACTTGGGCTAAAAGCTCTTCGATTTCTAAGATATCAAAGCCATCCGCTTTCTTAGTTAAGATCTCTTCCTTTAATCTAGTTAGCCCCGCTAATAGCTCCGGCGGGATTATTCGTCTAGCCTGAAATAGCATTTGGCGGGCTTCAAGCAGCAGTGCCTCGGCCTCAGCCCGCGCTCCATTACGATAGGCTAGATCTGATTTTTTGGCTAGTTCGATCGGCTCTTCGACCATAAACCCTAGTTTTGCTTTTTCACTGATCCGGTCCATTAATTGGTTTAGTCTTTGCGGAAAATCATCTTCGGCTTTAACTAAATTTAATAATCCGAGTTTAATCTGTTCGAGTAGATCTAATCCAGCCGCATATTTTTCTTGCCGGTAAGCTTCTTCGCTTTGATAGAAGATCAGGTAGATACCCTGTAAATCATAACCTGCGGTTTCTTTTGCCGCTAACTCTGTCCTGATCAGCTCCAGCGCTTGGCTGAGTTCCTGGGCCTGGGGATCAGTAGGTTTTTTGGCCTCGGCTAATTTTAATTCCGCTTGATCAAGCAGTTGTTTGGCCCTGAGGTAATCCCGGTTGAGCATCGCCTGGGTCAGTGTTTCCAGGATAGCTTCATCGACGATGTAGCCTTGGGCCTGCTTTTGGTTAAATAAGGCGAGGAAGGCATTAAACCTGGCAGCCAGCTCCGGGTCGGCCTGATCATACTCAGCTGCGTCTGTTTCATCGTCTGTGGACATGTATTTTTCGGATTCGGCGGCTTCGTCGATCAGCCAGGTATTGCCGGCCTTTAACGGGCGTCCGCCTGATCCATCTTCATCAGTATTGTAAGTCGTGCCTTCGACCAGGATATTGCTGGTTGGCTTACCCTCACCATCAGTAGCGATGATCCCTTCGGTACCGGTGACTCCGACGATAGCAGTGGAGGAGTGGATTTTAAATTCCGAGCCTTTTTCGCGCAAAGGCGTGACCTTGTATTTCATCCCGCCCAAATTTAATTTTATCTCTCTTTTATGTTTTCCGGTCTTTTTGTCGTAGGAGATGTCTTTGATATCCAGGATGCTGTTTTCTCTTAAAGTCAGGATTGAGCCGTCTGAGTATTCCAGCTCCGCGCGTGATTCTAACAGCGTGCGGATCCTGTGGTTGGTCGAGAGGATATCCCCGGCCGCGGCCTTGCTCCAGCCGGCCTGGTCGGCTTTTTTGATCTGGACCATGCCCTCAATATTTTTAATCGTGATCAAATTTTCTTTTTGTGGTTGAGGATTACCTTGGGCCAGCAATATGGCTGATGAAGGATAGAGTAGTAGGGAGGAGAGTGAGAGCAAGAAGAAAAATATATGGATTAATCTACGTTTTTTCATTGCCTTTTGGCAGCTGACTGTCCCGCCTGTTTCAATCGGGACTCTCGAGCTTTGCGTTATCGCACTTTTGATGCGAACTTGCCTTTTTCAAAAGACAGACTAGCTTCTAATTATATTACTTCAGGAGGCGATTGTTTCTTTTATCCATCCTGGACATTAGCCAGAGGTCTAAGATGTCTTTCTTAAACCTCCACTGTCCTCCTATTTTAAATGCCGGGATATCTGTTTCCTTAAGTAGGCGATAGATGGTTATCGGATGCACTCCTAAATACTTAGCTAGTTCCTGGAGTGTCATTATCTGCGTACGCTTTGGGTAAGCTTGTTTTTCTTCTAATCCCATTTTTTTCACCATCTGCCCATTCCCGTTTACTATGATAAGAGTATATCACACAAAGTTGTTAGATGCAAGCTCATTTTACATATTTTATGTATCTGTTATATTTTGATAGCTATTGATAAGTATTGATAAATTGCCCAACATGTATTTCCTTTTTGGCACGACTAACCTGGCAAAGCACCTTTGTGCTGCTCGGAACAGGTTCCCAGCTTATGCTAATAATCCGGTGGAACCAGTTCCGTTGAGGCGGAGATTTAGCAACCATGTGAGATTGGACTTGACAAATCCGTAACTCACAGGTATATTATGAGATATGTTCATCTTTCTACGATTATTACTAGCCCATTTCGTGGGCGACTTTCCACTCCAATTTGCCGAGATCTATAAGCTTAGATATAAAGGTATAAGAGGTACTATACCTCATGTACTTATAATTACCGGCTGTCTGATCCTTTGCTCCTGGCCTTATCTTCATCTGCCGGGTATTTGGGCGTTTATCGGCCTGGTCAGCATAACCCATCTTTTGCAGGATTGGGTCAAGATCGCCCGGACCAAAGATCAAAAAGAGGGCTTTTGGCCGTATCTATCCGATCAACTCCTGCATATCGCCATTATCGCCACGGTATTTTTTACCGGGCTCAAAGGCTTAAAACCCGTAGAGGGGATAGCCAGTCCGCTGCTTAGCTTTTACAACAACGATAAGATTATCATCTATCTGACATTGCTGATCGCCGGCAGTTACAGCGGGACTTACTTGATTGAGACCTTCAAAGCCAGCTTTCTCAAAAACAAGCACCGCTATACCCCATTTGAGAAGTGGTATGGGATATTCGAGCGGGCGGTCACCGTGCTAATATTTCTACCTGCTAAAACCGCGATCGCCTTTTTACTGATTATTCCGTTTATATTCTGCCTGAGACTGCCTATTTACAAGGCCGCATTGAAATATAAGGTTAGTATAAGTCAAGAATTTATCTCTTTTTTTGAGGTCGCCTTTAGCGGGGCGATTGTTTTAGCCGTGGGTATAACTTTGTATTTAATTCCTTAAAAGATATTCTGTCAAAGATTATCGAGGAGGATTAAATGAATAAATCAATCGATCAGAATAAGGAAATAACCACCATCTATAGGGTCAATGAGTTCTTAAGCTCCGCGGCCATAGGCAGCTTAGACCGTCTTTTGAATTTGATCATGGAAGAGGCGACCAAGACTGTTGATGCCGAGGTATCCTCTATCGCCCTTTATGATAAACGTAAGAAGGATTTATATTTTACTGTGGCGTTGGGGGAACAGGGCGCGCAGATTAAGCAGTTTCGGATAAAACTTGGCCAGGGCATCATCGGCACCGTGGCCAAGGAAAGAAAATATTTGAATATAGCTGATGTGGCCAAAGATAAAAGGTTTAGTTCCGGACTGGATAAGAAGACAGGGTTTAAAAGTAAGTCCATCTTGGCCGTGCCGATAGTGCATAAAAAAGAGCTGATTGGCGCCTTAGAGGTGATCAACAAACAAGGTGGGCTGAGCTTTTCGTCTGAAGACATCAGACTTTTAGAGATCATTGCCGGTCAAGCCGCTATCGCCATTGAAAATGCCATGCTCTACGAGAAGATCTTAAAGAAACACCAGTCGCTTAAAACAAAACACGAACAATTGATCGAGGCCCAGCAGAAACTGGTGACGATGGGCAAGCTCTCCGCCATCGGCAACATGGCCAGCCGGATTGTCCATGATTTCCGCAACCCTTTGACCACGATCAAGGGTTTTGCCGATCTGTTGATGATGAAAAAGGAGACCGTGGGGACCAAAGACATCGAGGAGTTTCATAAGATTATCGTCGGTGACGTAGACCGCCTGATGGGTATGACGGTCGAAATCTTAGACTTTGCCAAGGGCAAGTCGACTTTATCGCTTGCCGAGGCCTCGTTGCAGGATCTGATGGATGATATCTGCGGCTGCTTAGAAAGAGATTTTAAGGACAAGGCTATTGATCTGGTTGCCAACTTGAATTATACCGGCCCGGTTTATATGGATAAGGGCAAGATCCAGAGGGTGATCCTGAATATTGCCTACAATGCCAGGGATGCCATGTCTAAAACAGGCGGAACCCTGAAGATAGAGACAAATGCTCTCGGTGAGGATGTGGAGATCAGGCTGGCCGATACAGGAGGCGGTATTCCTGAAGAAATAAAAGCGAACATCTTTGAGCCTTTTGCCACCTATGGCAAGAGCAGCGGCACCGGATTAGGTCTGGCCATAGTTAAGAAGGTCGTCGGCGAACACAACGGCTGCGTGGAAATCGAGAGCCCCCCACCCAAGGAAGGGTCTTTTAATACTACCTTTGTGATCAGGTTTCCGATCAAAAAGAAGCAGCGATGAGCCAGAACTCCGCCAACATAATTACCTATAATTATAAATTTACATTCGACGACGGCACGGAAAAAGAGTTTAATGTCCAGCTCGATAATAAAACCCTCGATTTAATCCAGCCGGCCCAAGAAACGTATCCTCAGTGGTCAGAACTAAAATGTTCTCAATGTCCCAACTGCCCCTTAGATGAACAAAAACATAAATTTTGCCCGGCCGCGGTGGCCCTGATCGATCTGATAACTTTTTGCAAAAATTTGATATCCTATACAGAGGTTGATGTAGAAGTAGACGCCGGGGGCAGAAGGTATGCCAAGCGCGTCTCATTGCAGAAGGGCTTGAGTTCTTTGATGGGTATCTATATGGCTGCCAGCGGATGCCCGATTATGGAGAAATTCAAACCAATGGTCCGGTATCATTTGCCCTTTGCCACACCTGGGGAGACAAGATATCGCGTGATCTCGATGTATTTGCTGGCCCAGTATTTTTTGCGCAAACAAAGTAAACCTGCGGACTGGGAATTGAAAGATCTGGTTAAAATTTACGCAGAGGTGATAATAGTAAATAAAAATTTTTTCAACAGACTGGCAAATATTAAGATTCAAGACGCTACGCTTAACGCGCTGATCAACCTTGATTCTTTTGCCCAGTCGGCGAGTTTTTCAATAGACCAGGGCGCCCTCCAGGAAATAGAGCTTTTATTTAAGGCCTATCTACGCGGTCAATCAAATTAATCAATTCCTGATATGAGCTGACCTTGCAGATCTGTTCGCGGATTCTTGTGGCATGATAAAGGCCTTTTAAATACCACATCGTGACCTTGCCCATAAAACCGATCTTATTAGTGTCTCGGATATCCTTATATTTTTCTATTAAGCTCAGGTGGGCCTTGAGGACCTTTTTCTTTATGGGTAGACTCAGTGAGGGAGGGTGCTGACCATTTTTCAGATAGCGCTCAATATTTTTGAATATCCAGGGATTGCCCAGCGCGCCCCGGGCTACCAGAATCCCGTCGCATCCTGTTTCATCAAGCATTCTTTTAGCCAACAAAGGGTTAAAGATATTTCCGCTGCCGAATACAGGTATGTTTAAGGCCGTTTTCACAGCCTTGATCGTTTTATAGTCGATATCTCCGGAATACCCTTGCGACCTGGTCCGGCCGTGTATAAAGACGGTGGCCGCGCCGTTGGCCTGGCAGATTTTAGCGGTGCGCACGCTTTCCCGGAGATCTCTTTTATTAAAGCCGGTCCTTAACTTAACTGTGACCGGCAGCTGCAGTTTCTGAGTCAATTTCTTAATGATTTTCCCCAGCCTGGCTGGATCTTTTAATAGGGCCGCCCCGGCGCCTTTTTTTATTATTTTCTTTGCCGGACAGGCGCTGTTTATATCCAAAAAGGATAGATCAACAAGGCTGAACAGCTTTTCGGCGGCATCCAGCATTACGGCGGGGTCGGCGCCGACCAATTGCCCGGCCAACGGCGCGTCTTGCTTAAGGGTCTTGAGCAGGCGCTGGTTTTTCGGATGGCCATAAATTACGGATTTTGCATCGAGCATCTCGAAAAAGCAATGTCCGGCGCCTAATTTGCGGCTGATCAGCCTAAAGGCCAGGTCAGTTATGCCAGACATCGGGGCCAAATATATTTTTGGATTCATGAGGATTATTATACTATAATGTGCTATATTGTCAAATAAGGGATATCTTGCTATGGAGCAATTCGAGGCAATTATAATCGGGGCCGGTCCGGCCGGGATGATGGCCGCGATCCGCGCCGCGGAAAGAAAAAGAAAAGTCCTGCTCATTGAGCGCAACGATACCCCCGGCAAAAAACTCCTGATTTCCGGCAAAGGCCGCTGCAACCTTACGAATTCCTGCGACATTGGAGATTTTCTCGAGAAGTTTTCTGAATCGCGCAATTTCCTGAGAAACACTTTCGCGCAGTTTTTTAACACTGAGCTGATCTCATTCTTTGCAGCTGCCCGGCTTAAACTTAAGACGGAGCGCGGCTCTCGAGTATTTCCGGCAAGCGATAGATCAAGTGATATTCTGAATGTTTTAAAATTAAAGTTGAAGGCTAAAAATGTTAAATGCCTCTTGAGCGAACGCGTGCGCGAGGTCATTATAATAGATGAGAAAATAAAAGGCGTGCGGACATATTCCGGCAAGCAAATTTTGGCCAGGCGTATTGCTATTACCACAGGAGGTCTCTGCTACCCTGGAACAGGTTCAACCGGCGATGGATATAGGATCGCTGAGCAGCTCGGTCATCAGATCGTACCCTTAAAGCCGGCCCTGGCTCCGATCCTGATCAAAGAGAGATTTATCAGGGACTGGCAGGGCATCTCACTGAAGAATGCGCGCTTAACACTTTTTTCCGGAGGCGAAAAAATAGATCAAAGGTTCGGAGAGCTGGTCTTCACTCATTTTGGTTTGTCGGGTCCGGTTGTCCTTGATCTGAGCGCCTTAGTCTATGACGCCTTAAAAATCAAGAATCAGGCGACGATAGCGATTAACTTTAAACCTGCCCTGGACCACAAAAAACTCGAGCGCAGGCTGCTCCGCGAATTTAAGGCCGGCCCCAGAAAAAGTATAAAAAATATATTTAAAAATCTCCTGCCCCAGGGTATAATAGGACGATTCCTTGAATATTGTAGTATAAACGAAAATAAGAACAGCAGCCAAATCACAGCCGAAGAAAGAAAAAGGCTGATTGCGGGCTTATTTGACTTAAGGTTAACCGTAAAAGGTGTGCTGCCGATTAAAGACGGTATCGTTACAAGAGGCGGCGTGAATACAAAAGAGCTCAACCCCAAGACCATGGAATCAAGGCTGGTCAAGGGACTTTTTTTCGCGGGTGAGGTAATAGACATAGACGCCAAAACAGGCGGATACAACATGCAGGCGGCATTTTCCACGGGATGGGTTTGCGGAGATAATATATGAAAGACAAAATAATATTAGCTTCGGCGTCAAAGAGGCGCTCCAAGATACTTAAGGAATGCGGGATACCACACCGGGTGGTTGTCAGTAACGTCCCGGAGAAGATGGACCATAAAAGGGGGGTGAGGTTCAACGTCCTGCATAATGCCAGGGTTAAGGCCGAAAGAATAGCGGATAGATACAGGCAAGGTTTTGTTATCGGCGCCGATACCGTTGTTCTCGTAAAAAATCGTCTGATCGGAAAACCAAAGACGAAAAAAGAGGCCAGATCACTGCTTAAGGCCTTCTCCGGAAAGACAATCCTGGTCTATACCGGCCTTTGCGTAATAGACGCAAAATCAGGAAAATCAGCCTGCGGGATTGACGTATCCAAGGTCCGCGTCAGGAGGCTCTCGCGCGAAAAACAAGATAAATTTATCAAGATATCCGGTCCTTATGATAAGGCCGGCGGTTTTTCAATAGAAGGCCCGGGGACATTTATATTTGATAATATCGCGGGCTCATTCTATAATATATTAGGCTTGCCGATGATCAAACTTGATCAGCTTTTTGAAAAATTAGGCCTGGATCTTTTTGGCCGGTTTACCTTAGAGTAAAAAGAGAGGGACAAGATGAAAAAAAGTTTTAAACGTAAAAGTTCATTAGCCGCAGCCGCCCGGGATGAATCGGGCCTGGCTGGCCTGATCAATAAAGTGCAGCGGCAGTTGAGCGCCATGGAGGTGAAGCTGGATGTCTTAATCAGCCAGTCTTCAAAAAGGCCTTTTGAGAAAAGCTATTCCCCAAAGCCTTTCCGGCGCTTCAATCACTCTCATCGCCAGGACAGAGAAAGGCCAGGCAGCGGTCCCAGGGAAAGAACTTATACTCGGGCTATTTGCGCGGACTGCAACAAAGAATGCGAAATTCCGTTCAAGCCCAGCGCAGACCGTCCGGTATATTGCAAGGAATGTTTTTCAAATAAAAGGCAGCCTCAGAAAAGACAAAAGCCCGTTAAAAAAAAGGAGCCATTCTTCGCGCGTAGAAAAAAACGCGCTTAAATATTTGGATCGGAAACTAAAAAAGGAGGAGGCAACATGGCGTTTGGACAAAGTGGTGGGTATGGCGGGAATCCGCGAGAGATGCACAAGGCGACATGCGCAGAATGTAAAAAAGAATGCGAAGTCCCTTTTAAGCCCAGCGGAGACCGTCCGGTATACTGCAAAGAGTGCTTTTCGAAGCGCAAAGGATAGCAGCCGCTAATAACAAGACGCTGTCCCGATAAACCTGGAGTTAATTTTCCCAATTCCTTCCTGGGCCAGAGTATGTTTAATAAAAAAATTAATTATCATGGCGATTAAGTATGGTTTGCCCATAATTCTTGTTACTTTTTTAATCTTACAGGAAACCACCGCTCTAGCTGAAGTGGAAAAAGAAGTAATCTGGCAAAGAAAAGTTTCTTTAGGATACAATAAATCCAGCGGCAATACCAAGGCCAGCCAATTATTTATGAATCTATTGGCTAATAGAAAAATAGAACAGCTCAACGAATTTACTTTAGAAGCTAATGCCTTTTATTCTTCATCAAATGAGCAAATGGACGCGCAAAAATGGTACGCCATGGCCCGCTACGCGTTTAGTTTTGGGCAAGAGAAAAAATGGTATAATTTCTATAAGTTCGAAGCCAGCCACGATAGATTCGCCAATCTTGACTACAGGCTCATTCCCGCAGCAGGGGTTGGTTATTGGTTTTATGATTTAGCCGATCTTAAGCTTTTGGCTGAGGTAGGGTTTGGATTGGAGCACGCGGTTTATCGAAGCCCAGCAGATGATAGCGATGAGGCAATTGTCGTTCCCAGGATATTTTTTGAAAAAAATCTCTTTGGGAATGCCAAGATTTTGCAAAACTTATATTTTTATCTTACCTTAGATGACCTAACTGACTATAGACTGCGTTCAGAAACAACATTCACTAATCCGCTGTCTGATAAACTATCGTTGAATCTTAGTTTAATCGATGATTATAACTCGAGTCCCGCTCTGGGAGCCGAGGAAAATGATTTGCGGTTAATATCTTCGTTTGAATATTCTTTTTGAAGAGAGCAGCTTGCTTTCCAGGCTATGATGGGAGTTTGAACGAGTAAAACAACCTCAACTTTCGTCTTTCTTTTCCTTTTTGCTTTCTTCTAAAATCGTTGCGATAATTTCACTCGGTACCGGCTCATATTTTTTAAATTCCATGGTCGCGTTTGCCCGGCCGTTACTCAATGAGCGAAATGTGGTCGCGTATCCAAACATCTCAGCCAGCGGGGCCTCCGCGGAAATTACTTTGTTCTTACCCTTGGCGTCCATGCCTAAGATCTTTCCTCTTTTCGAGCAGATATAACCAACAATGCTGTTTAAATAATCTTCCGGGGTGTTGACCTCCAGCGTCATGTAGGGCTCAAGCAGTATCGGCTTGGCCTTGAGGAAGGTTTGCTTAAAGCAAGCGATCGAGGCCAGTTTAAACGCTATTTCTGATGAGTCGACTTCATGAAATGAGCCATCAACGAGATTGACGCTGACATCGACTACAGGATATTTGGCGTAGACCCCTTTTTGCATTATCTCAAGAATGCCCTTCTTTACCGCCGGGATATATGATTTAGGGATCGCCCCGCCTTTGATACTATCGGTAAACTCAAATTCCTGACCGCGTTCCAGAGGCGCCATTTCAAACACGACGTGGCCATATTGGCCTCGACCGCCGGTCTGTTTGGCATGTTTATATTCACCGCTGGCCGATTCTAAAATTGTCTCTTTGTAAGCGACTTTTGGCTGTCCGGTGATAGCGGCCACTTTAAACTCTTCTTTCAATCTGGAGACAATGATTTGCAAATGCAGTTCTCCCATCCCGGAGAGAATAGTTTCTTCTGTTTCTTTATCTTGCTTGACCATTAGGGTCGGGTCTTCTTCTAAAAGCCGGGCCAATCCTTTACCAAGTTTGTCCCGGTCGGACCTGCTTTCCGGAGCAATGCTTACCGAGATTACCGGCTTGGAGAACTTCATGCTTTCCAGCAACACCGGATGATCAGGGTCACAGATTGTGTCTGCGGTCTTGGTCTTGGTCAGGCCGACCAGGGCGACAATTTCACCGGCGTAGGCCTGTTCGCGAATTTCTCTTTGGTTGGCGTGCATCTGAAGAATTCTACCTACCCGTTCTTTTTTTTGCGTGGTCAGGTTGAGCACGTAAGAACCTGCCTGGAGCACTCCGGCATAAATCCTGGTGTATACAAGCTTACCGATATGTGGGTCAGACTGAACTTTAAAGGCCAAGGCGCAAAGCGGCTGGTCGATATCTTGTTTTATCTCCACTATGTTTTGCGGATTGTCGGGGTCGTGCCCCTTGATGGCAGGTAAGTCCAGAGGGGAGGGTAGATATAGCGCAACCGCGTCGAGTAATTTTTGCACGCCCTTGTTCTTGAAGGAGGAGCCGCAGAGCACCGGCACTATTGAATTAGCAATGGTGCGTTTGCGGATCGCCTGATGCAATTCATCCGCGGTTATGGAATCGGGAGAATCCAGGAACTTTTTCATTAATGCCTCATCTTCCGCGGCAACCCGCTCAATCATTATATTACGGTATTTTGCCGCGCTCTCCTGATATTCCTGAGGTATCTCCATGATGGTAACATCTTTTCCTTGAGGGTCATCATAGGCATAGGCCTTAAGTTCGATCAGGTCAATGCAGCCGCGGAAATCGCGTTCTTTGCCTAAAGGTATGACTAATGGCACAGCATTGGCCCCGAGCTTATCCTCGATGTCCTTTAAGGCCGCAAAATAATCCGCGCTGGTGCGGTCCATTTTGTTCACAAACGCGATCTTGGGGACATGGTATTTGTTAGACTGATGCCAGACCGTCTCGGATTGCGGTTCCACTCCGGCCACAGCGCAGAAGAGCACCACCGCGCCGTCAAGCACGCGCAGGCTGCGCTCAACTTCGGCGGTAAAGTCAACATGTCCGGGCGTATCAATAATATTAATTCTGTTTTCATTCCAGTAGCAGGTGGTGGCCGCGGAGGTGATGGTAATCCCGCGTTCCTGTTCTTGTTTCATCCAATCCATTTGGGCCTTGCCGTCATGAACTTCGCCAATTTTATGGGATTTGCCGGTAAAATAGAGGATTCTTTCCGTGGTGGTGGTCTTGCCGGCATCGATATGCGCCACGATGCCGATATTCCGGATCTTAGTTAAGTCTACTTCGACAACAGGTTGCTGCTCTGGTTTTGGTTCTTGCGGTTTTAACGGGTGCGGTTCTGTAATGGTAGACTCAAGCGGGGTGCTGACTTCTTTTTCCGGTTGGGGTTGTTCCGGGATGGGGTCCGGCTTTTCAGGCTCTGGCGGTGGTTGTTCTTGAGTTGTTTCTTTTTTCGCGGCAGTTTTCTTGGAAGGCTTTTTCTTGGTCAGTTTTTCCTGCAGCAACTCTAATTCTTTAGTTAACTCTTGTATCTTGTTCTGTAACTCAGAGTTCTTTGCGGCCTGCTCTTCCCGGGCTTGCTCGTTCTTTAAAAGTTCTTTATTGATCCTGGCGTTTTCGTTTAGCTGAAACTCTACTTTTCCATGCTCTTTTTGTTTCAGCCTTTTCAAGTTAGAGTTATCTTTTTGTAGAGTAACTAATTCTTCCTGATCTTTTTGCTGCTGCTGTTTTAACTTTTCTAACTCATCATTGACGCCGGAGTTAGCGGATAACTCCTTCCGCAGATCCTCAAATTCTATTTTTAACTGATCATATTTGGCTTGGATTGAGGCGCCAGTTTTAGGTTTTCGGCCTTTAACTGTTTGCTGTTCATCTTGATCCGGCTGATCAATCAGACTTAAACCATAAACAATCGCGCCCACTGTGGCCACAATCAGCAAAAAGATTACTAACAGCATCCAATTCTCCTAACTCTATGCTTGTTAAGAGATTGTAACACAAGTTCATGAAAAACAAAAGGAAAAATGACGGATAATAAAAAGAAGTTGCAAGCCGTTTGAGTTTAGGGTAAAATCATTTGTCTAGGGCAATAGCTTAGAACGGCAATTGCGCACATGAAAGGATTGTTTGATGATCAAACGTAGTTCCAGCTGGCAGATAGCTCTGGGGTTAATTCTAGTTGCGCTCTCGGTGTTGGTTTATTATATCCATTACGTTATTTTCAGGGACATCCATCATATCTTTATCTATCTGATCGGGGATATCGCCTTTGTTTTCTTTGAGGTCCTGTTAGTGACTTTGGTCTTGCACCAGCTGCTGCATTACCGGGAAAAGAAGGCGCTGCTGAACAAATTAAACATGGTGATCGGGGCTTTTTTTAGCGAAGTGGGCACAGAGTTACTGAAGACCTTTTCCGTTTTTGATGTTGAGGCTTATAAAATTACCCAAAAACTGGTGATTGCTAATGACTGGTCTGAAAAAGAGTTTTTAAAAATCAGCAAAAACATCAAGCGCCACCAGTATAAGATTGACAGCAAAAGAGGAGACTTAGAGGAGATTAAAATTTTCTTAAGAGAAAAAAGGCAGTTTTTATTGAATCTCCTGGAAAATCCTAATCTGCTGGAGCATGAGTCATTCACCAACCTGCTCTGGGCGGTATTTCATTTAACCGAGGAGTTGATCCACAGAAGGAAATTGAGCGGGCTGGCGGATGCGGATTATCAGCATCTGGAAGCAGACATCAAAAGAGTTTATCATTTTTTGATTGCCGAATGGCTGAACTACATGGAACATTTAAAGGTTAATTATCCGTATCTGTTTTCTCTGGCGATCAGGACCAACCCTTTTGACGCCGGGGCAAAGGTGGAATTAAAATAAAAGATGGCCCAAGAGACACCTTACTATTTAATCGATGAACGCCGGTTGTTAAAGAACCTGAAAGTCATCAAGCGGATCAGGCGAGCTTCCGGGGCAAAATCCATATTAGCGCTTAAATGTTTTTCCACCTGGAGCGTCTTTGGGCTGATCAGAGAATACATGGACGGGACAACTTCCAGCTCTGTTTATGAAGCCCGCTTAGGATATCAGAAATTCGGCAAAGAAACTCAAGTCTACTCGGTTGGCTATGCTCAGGAAGAGATTAAAGAGTTAAGCGGGTTCGTGGATAAAATTATTTTCAACTCGGTAGCTCAATTAAAGCAGTTTCGCCCCTATACCAGCGGTTTGCAAGTTGGCCTGCGGCTGAATCCTCAAGTCAGCTATTCCGACTTTGATTTAGCCGACCCGGCGCGTAAGTTTTCCCGGCTGGGGGTGATTGGGAAAAAGTCCCTGCGTGAGGCCCTGCCTTTTATCAATGGGGTGATGTTCCACTTTAATTGCGAAAATGCTGATTTTAAGAGTTTTTCCGCTAGTCTTGATTATATCAGCCGTAACTATGCTGATCTACTTAGCCGCCTGCAATGGGTCAGTTTAGGCGGCGGGCTTTATTTTACCAAGCCGGGTTATCCGCTGGATAAATTCTGCCGGAAACTAAAACAGTTCGCCCGGCGCTTTAAACTGCAGGTGTATTTAGAGCCCGGGGAAAGCGTGATCACCGAATCAGCCGAATTGGTCACTAAGGTTTTAGATATCGTCCGCAACAAAATTGATATCGCTATTGTCGACGCCTCAATTGAGGCGCATATGCTGGATTTGTTGGTTTACCGTGAACAGGCCAAAATAGCGAACTGCGCCCGCGGCCGATTCAAATATATGGTCGCCGGCCGTTCTTGCTTAGCCGGTGATATATTCGGGACGTTTAGGTTTAAGTCACGGTTGAAAGTGGGCAGCACGATTAAATTTGCTGATGCCGCCGGCTATACCATGGTGAAAAAGAACTGGTTTAATGGATTGCAGATGCCGGCGATCGTAATAAAAAGACTCAACGGCAAGGTCGATGTCGTCCGCCGCTTTAATTATCGCGATTTCCTAAACGCCATGTCTTAATTAAGATGCAAGGAAATAATTTTGCGGCTTTCGCTCGTATATTTTGCGGGTCCTGTCAAAGGTTCGCCTTCGGTGCTCGCAAAATTACAGTGGAAGAAACTTATACTATCTGTGTTTTCTTTTGCTGCGCGCCGAAGGCTAGAACCTTTGCCACCCGCAAAATATAGATTGCAATCATCGTTTAATTCATGCTTATCTGTGCGAATGGTCTTTGCAGAGCGAGCGAGCAAAGACCATGAAGCAAAAAGATACTGTAAGGGAGAAGTTGAAAGATGAAGAAGAATGTGTTGATTGTCGGAGCCGGAGGCGTAGCCCATGTCACCGCGCATAAATGCGCGCAGAATAATGATCGCTTGGGCGATATCTGCATTGCCTCCCGGACAAAGAGCAAATGCGATCAGATTATCGAGAGCATCAAGAAGAAAAATAATATTAAGGATGCCGCTAAAAAAATATATTCGCGGCAAATTAATGCCTTAGATATCCCGGCCACAGTCAAGCTGATCAAAGAAACTAACTCGCAGATTGTGCTGAACCTGGCTCAGGCCTATGTGAATATGTCTTTATTGGAAGCTTGTCTTGAAACCGGCGCGGCTTATCTGGATACCGCGATACATGAAGAGCCGGATAAGGTCTGCGAAGACCCGCCCTGGTATGGCAACTATGAATGGAAACGCAAGCAGCGCTGTCAAGAAAAAGGCCTGACCGCTATCTTGGGCGCCGGGTTTGACCCGGGAGTGGTTAATGCCTACGCGGCAAGCGCGGTAAAGCACCACTTTGATACGATTGATACCATTGACATTATGGATGTTAATGCCGGCAACCACGGTAAATATTTCGCCACCAATTTTGATCCGGAGATAAATTTCCGGGAATTTAAAAAGGTCTGGACCTGGATTGACCGCAAATGGGTGCAAGAGCCGGTCCACTCAATAAAAATGATTTATGATTTCCCGGTAGTGGGCCGACAGCCGATTTATCTCAATGGCCACGACGAACTGCATTCTTTATCCAAAAACATCGATGCCAACAGTATCCGTTTCTGGATGGGGTTTGGCGATCATTATATTAATGTATTTTCGGTGTTGACCAACTTAGGGCTAACTTCGGAAAAACCGGTTCAGACTGCCGAAGGCGTAAAAGTTGTCCCCTTAAAGCTGCTGAAGGCGATCCTGCCCGATCCGTTATCGCTGGCCCCCAACTACACAGGAAAGACCTGCATCGGTGACTATGTCAAAGGGTTAAAAGGCAACAGCCCCAAGGAGCTGTTTATTTATAACACTTGCGACCACGCCGAGTGTTACCAGGAAGTAGAGTCACAGGCCATTTGCTATACTGCCGGAGTTCCACCGGCGGCCGCGGCTATTCTCATCGCCCAAGGTATCTGGGATGTCCGGACCATGGTCAATGTCGAAGAGCTTGATCCTGATCCTTTCCTGGAATTGCTCGGTAAAATGGGCTTACCCACAAAGGTTGAGCATCAGCCAACGGCGCTTCCCGCTAGTGAAAGAGTAAAATAACTATGAAAAGGAATGTGTTGATTATCGGCGCCGGCGGTGTCGGCCATGTCACCGCGCATAAATGCGCGCAGAATAACGATCGCTTGGGTGATATCTGCATTGCCTCCCGGACAAGGAGCAAATGCGATCAGATTATCGAGAGTATCAAGAAGAAAAATAATATTAAGGATGCTGCCAAAAAAATATATGCGCGGCAAATTGATTGCCTGGATATCCCGGCCACAGTCAAGCTGATTAAAGAAACTAACTCGCAAATTGTACTGAACCTGGCTCAGCCTTATGTTAATATGTCGCTTTTGACGGCTTGCGTTAGGACCGGCGCGGCTTATCTGGATACCGCTGTACATGAAGAACCACACAAAGGCGAAGAAAAACCACCCTGGTATGCCAACTACGATTGGCCGCGCAAAGACGAGTGTAAAAAAAATGGCCTGACCGCTATTTTGGGCGCCGGGTTTGACCCGGGAGTGGTTAATGCCTATGCGGCATTGGCGGTAAAACACCACTTTGATATGATCGATACCATTGACATTATGGATGTCAATGCCGGCAACCACGGTAAGTATTTCGCCACCAATTTTGATCCGGAGATAAATTTCCGGGAGTTTAGGAAGATTTGGAACTGGATTGACCGTAAATGGGTGCTGAATCAGGTCCACTCCGTAAAAATGATTTATGATTTCCCGGTAGTGGGCCGACAGCCGATTTATCTCAATGGCCACGACGAACTGCATTCTTTATCCAAAAACATCGATGCCAACAGTATCCGTTTCTGGATGGGGTTTAGCGATCATTATATTAATGTATTTTCGGTGTTGACCAACTTAGGGCTAACTTCGGAAAAACCGGTTCAGACTGCCGAAGGCGTAAAAGTTGTCCCCTTAAAGATGCTGAAGGCGATCCTGCCTGATCCGTTAGCGCTGGCCCCCAATTATACAGGAAAGACTTGCATTGGCATTCATGTCAAAGGGTTAAAAGGCAACAGCCCCAAGGAGCTGTTTATTTATAATGTCTGCGACCACGCCGAGTGTTACCAGGAAGTAGAGTCACAGGCCATTTGCTATACCGCCGGAGTTCCACCGGCGGCCGCGGCTATTCTCATCGCCCAAGGTATCTGGGATGTCCGGACCATGGTCAATGTCGAAGAGCTTGATCCCGATCCTTTCCTGGACTTGCTCGGTAAAATGGGCCTGCCCACAGAGATGGAGCACAGCCCCGCGCCGCTATTAGTCGGCGCCAAATAAAAAGTTTAAAAATCAGGGAATATTTTTACCTCCTGCTGTGTCTAATAGATGAAACCAAAGAGGAAGTGGGTCCCCGAACATAGAGAATACGATCCGCGGCTAGGCCAAGTAATTGTAGAAGGGCATTACATCAAGTATCAAGTTCAGAAAGGAGGGCATTGGCAGCATTCAGGCAAAGACAAAAGACATTCCTACCACTATTAAGATTAGTAGCTTAAGAAAAAGACAAAATGCGGCCACGGCCACAAATAAATCTTTAGTTGCAATTTGCCGGCAGTTGTATTAAAATACATCCACAGTAAGAGGAGCAGCGCGATGGCGGAAAGCAGGAAGTTAAAACCGGTTTCAATTGAGGCCTTTGATCTAGACGATGCCTGGTTTAAGTGCCTGACCAAGATTTTAGAGCACGGCCACGTCTATAAGATCGACCGGGGCAGTTATGCCGGACAGTGCCGGCTGGAGTTCGATTTTGTTACTATCCACGTCAAAAATCCGGACCACCAGATTATTCCGATTATGCCGGAGGGCTCAAGCATTCCTCCGCCGACCACGATGGAGTATATCCAGCAATATTTGCAGTATCTGCTGACCTGCCAGAAGACCGCAACCGAAGACTACACATACGGCGAACGTCTGGTCAATCCCAAAGTCAAGCTGAATACCAAGGCCGAAGGCGCAGATTTGGTCAAAGAAATGCCTCTGCAGTGCAACCAAATTGAAGAAGTGATTAAGATCTACAAGACTCAAGAATTCGGGACCAACCAGGCGATTATGGAAATCGGCATGCCTTCGGATATCAAGCTGAACGATCCGCCTTGTTTGCGCCTGATCGATACCCGCGTACGTTACGGCAAATTGCATTTCATGTTATATTTTCGTTCCTGGGACCTCTGGGGCGGATTTCCTTCCAATCTGGGCGGCCTGGAGTTAGTCAAACAGTATATGGCCGATGAGATTGGCGTGGGAAACGGAGAGATAGTCGCCTGTTCCAAAGGGCTGCATCTCTATGAATACGCCTGGGAGCTGGCCAAGGCCAGGACCCACAAATTAGACTTAGAAATCAAGGAAAAGGCCTAGTACTTATTTTCACAATTTTGTTGACAAATAGGGGCAAACGAGGTATAATATCTTCAGTAGTAAATAAGGAGTAGAAGTCTTAAACCGCCAGGTAAAAGAAGGTTCGCCTTGCGGTTTTTTTTGTAGTTCGTCATTATTTACTATAATTTAACAAGAAGGAGGTGTAGTAAGTAATGACAAAAGGAACAGTTAAGTGGTTCAGCAACCAAAAGGGTTACGGATTTATTACTTCTGAAGAAGGCAAGGATGTTTTCGTGCATCACAGCGCAATTCAGGGTGATGGCTATAAGTCTTTAGATGAAGGTCAGCAGGTCGAGTTCGAAGTCCAGCAGGGCCCTAAGGGTGAACAAGCCACCAATGTAGTAAAGATATAACGTTAGAGCTGAATAAGGCCCGGTCAAAAATTCACCGGGCCTTTTTTTTGCAAAGGAGAGATCAATGCGCAGGGTGATCTTTGGGATAATTTGGTTCGTTGTTTCCCTACAGCTAATCTTTTTTCTGCTAGGATTGGGAATGGGCGTAGCCGGCGTGAGAGTGTCCGAAGCGACAATCATCACCAAGAAAGTAGCCCCGATGGTTTTTCTGGTTTGCTTAAGTTTCGTTACCTGGGGCACGATTAAAGGCGTGCTTCCGGGTATGCGCAAGAAGGAATAATCCCCGCTTGTAATAATCAGGCTGAACAAAATCCCAAGTAAGAATTTACTTGGGATTTTTTGCTTTTAGTAGTATAATTACTAGTCTATATAAGGAGGGCATTATGTTTAGAGAGAAGATTAAGGTCTTAGACTGTACTATTCGTGACGGCGGTTTAATCAATAACCATGATTTTGACCATCGTTTTGTCCGTGAGGTCTACAAGGGGCTCTCCCAAGCCGCTGTGGACTACATCGAATTAGGCTACAAAAATTCCAAGAAGCTGTTTTCGCCCAAAGAATTCGGTTTATGGAAGTTTTGCGATGACGACCAGATCCAGCGGGTAATTGAGGGCATCGAGTCCCAGACAAAGATTTCGGTGATGGTTGATGTCGGGCGAGTCAATATCGATGAGGTCAAACCGGCCGCGGAAAGTCCGGTGGATATGATTCGGGTGGCCGCCTATGTCAAAGACATCGATAAGGCCATCTATCTGACCAATCATTTCGGCCAGAAAGGATATGAGACTA
The DNA here is from genome assembly GCA_042571705.1 of Candidatus Omnitrophota bacterium. GTDB lineage: Bacteria > Omnitrophota > Gorgyraeia > JAFGHF01 > JAFGHF01 > JBHPFV01. The sequence goes on along the minus strand of JBHPFV010000007.1, from coordinate 4,192 downwards.
CGATCAACATTATGGCCATCTCCAAGGACATGGGTCCGGAGTTGGATGAGGCCCTGGAGCAGATAGAGCAAGAGAGTAAGGTTCAGGTGGCTTACATTGTGGATAGTTACGGCGCGCTTTATCAGGAGCCGGTGGAGTTTTTAATCAAAAAGGCTAAAAGTATACTCAAGACCAAAGAGGTGGGCTTCCACGGGCACAATCATCAGCAGCTGGCGTTTAGCAATACCATTGAGGCGATTATCCATAATGCCAATTATCTGGACGGCACTGTTTATGGTATCGGCCGGGCCGCTGGAAATTGTCCGCTGGAACTATTAATCGGATTCTTGAAGAACCCCAAATTTGACATCCGCCCGATCTTGGATTTAATCTCCCACGAGTTTATCCCATTGAGGAAAAAAATTGAATGGGGTTATATAATTCCTTACGCGATATCCGGGATAATGAACGAGCACCCCCGGGCGGCAATGGCCTTGCGTAACAGCATGGAAAAGGAAAATTACCGCGAATTTTATGAGAGCTTGAAGGAGATCGAACCTGATTAAAAGGTAACGACCATGGATCCGAACCGGTTTAAACAACGCCCAATTATGGGCATCCTGCGCGCAGCGAAGCTGGAGATGATTGAGCCGCTCATCGAGGCGGTAGTGCTCGCGGGATTGGAAACTATTGAGATTACCATGAACACCTCCGGAGCCGCGGAATTGATTCAGCGGATGGTCAGGGTAGCTAACAATCGCTTAACTATCGGAGCGGGGACCGTATTGACTAGCGATGAGTTACGCGCGGCCCTGGATGCCGGAGCCAGCTTTATTGTTTTGCCTACTTTAGTGACTGAAGTTGTAGAGTACTGCGTAAAGCAAACAATTCCTGTATTTCCCGGGGCTTTTAGCCCCCAGGAGATCTACCACGCCTGGAGCGCGGGGGCGACCATGGTCAAGGTCTTTCCGGCTAAATTCTTCGGACCCGGTTACATTAAAGAAATCAAGGGGCCTTTCGCGGATATTGAGCTTTTGGCCTGCGGAGGCGTAACTGCCGATAATATCCAGTCATTTTTCTCATCCGGCGCCTCAGCAGTTGCTTTTGGCGGCAGTGTGTTTAAGAAAGAATGGCTGGAAAAAAAAGAATATTCACGGATCGAGCAAGGCATCAAGGCGTTGATCGAAAAGCTAAACTAAAAGATGAAGCCAAACCAATACACCAAAGTCGCTATTGCCGCCGCCAAAGAAGCCGGCAGGATTCACCTGAGGTATTTCCATAGTAAAAAGTTGCGGGTTGAGCATAAAAAGTCAGCCTTTGATTTGCTGACTAGCGCTGATCTGGCCGCGGAGAAAAAAATCGTCTCCACAATTAAAAAGCACTTTCCCGGGCACAACTTTTTGGCTGAAGAAAACAAATACAAAAAGACAAATTCGCGATATCGATGGATTATTGATCCTCTGGACGGGACAAATAATTTCGCTTTTGGCCTGCCGATCTTTTGCGTCTCGATCGCTTGCGCTAAGGATAACCAGGTGTTTTCTGCGGTGATCTATGATCCGGTGCGCGAGGAGTTATTTTACGCTGAAACAGGCCGCGGGGCCTACTTAAACGGCAAAAAAATTCAGGTCAACGCTACCAAAACACTGAAGGAGTCCTTGCTGGTTACCGGTTTTTACTACAATAGAGGCCGGCCGATGGTTGAGACCTTAAAAAATATAAAAAGATTCTTTTATCAGGATGTCGTGGGGATCAGGCGGCTGGGTTCGGCGGCGCTAGACCTAAGTTATCTTGCCTGCGGGCGGATTTCCGGATTTTGGGAGTATCTGCTTAACCCTTGGGATTTTGCCGCCGGTGTCCTAATCATCAAAGAAGCAGGCGGCCGGGTCAGCGGCAGACGGGGCGAGGAGATTAGCTTAAAAAGGTCCTATATTGTCGCCTCCAACGGCAAAATCCATAATAAAATGCTCAATGTTCTTATACGGTAGAAATTCTATTCTGGAAAGACTAAAAAGTAATCCCAAGAGTATTCAAAAAATACTCCTGCAGGAAAATACCGCCCTGCCCCAGATAGAAAGTTTAATCAAAAAAAACCATCTTCCCGCAGAACGCCTGGCGGCTAAACAATTGGCCCGGGTTAAGCACAGCAAAGACTTACAGGGCGTGGTGGCTGAGGTAGAACAGTTTGAATATACGCCTTTTGATGATTTACTCGCCGGCTGCGGCAAAGACCCGCTGACGCTTTTATTCCTGGATAGGATTAACGACCCGCAGAACTTAGGTGTGATCATCCGTACTGCGGCCTGTTTCGGAAAATTTGCCGTAATAATTCCGCGGTTTAGCGCTTGCGCTGTGACCGAGGCGGTTTTACATGTAGCCTCCGGAGGAGAAAATTACATCCCGGTTTCTTTAGTCACCAATTTAACCAACGCGATTATTAGCGCTAAGAAGCAGGGCTATTGGATCGTTGGCAGCGTCCTGGGCGAGCAGGCCCAAGCCTTAAATCAGGCAACTTTACCATTTCCTTTAGGCCTGGTTTTGGGTTCAGAAGGGCCGGGGATCCGTCCAGGCCTAAAAAAACAGCTTGACGCTAAGATTAACATCCCGATGCCGGGAGCTGAACTTTCCTTTAATGTCGCCATGGCCACGGTGATATTTTGCTATGAAATTGCCAAACAAAGAGGTGTGGCGTGAAAAGTATATTGAATTTTATCTTAGAAGCCGGCATGCTTAAACAGGTGCCGCGTTCAGGCTGGTCGGTTTTGGGAATTAAGCGCGCCGAATCCGTAGCCGGGCATAGTTTTCGCTGCGCTGTGATCGGATATCTGCTAGCCCGGATGGAAGGGGAGCAGTCCGAAGAGGTGCTCTTGATGACATTATTCAATGATCTGCACGAGGCCAGGATTGGCGATTTGCATAAGATGGCCCAGCGTTATCTGAATATCCAGGCTGCTGAGGATCACTCTTTTGCCGAGCAAATCGATAAATTGCCCAAAGCAATCAAACAGGAATTAAAGGCATCTCGTCGGAAGTACCGGAGGCAAAGCTCAAAGGCGGCGATTATCGCCAGAGACGCTGATATCCTGGAGTGTTTAATTCAGGCCCAGGAATATTATCAGCAGGGATTTAAGCAGGCCGCCAAATTTATGCGCAAAGCCCCGGGCCATTTAGTTACCAAAAGCGCAAAAAGACTTTGGCGACAGGCAAAGACCAGCGACCCCAATGCCTGGTGGGTGAGTTTGAGTGAGTTTAAGCGTTGAAGGAGGGTTAAAACATGTTAGCTAAAATATTAGGGACGCTCTGGATAATTTTGGGGCTGCTCTGGTTAATTAAACCGGAGATGCTTAAGCGGCGCCTGATTAAAAAGACTAATCGCAAGATTAAGTGGGCGGTCTATGGCTTTACCCTGATGCTTGTATTTTCTCTGCTGGGCGTGGTGTTTAAGGCCCAAGGGGCGTGGCTTAAAGTTATTGGCTTAATCGGGATCTTTGCCCTGGTCAGAATCATCCTGCAGTTTAGCGGCCGGACCTCACAAAAAATAGCCGAATGGGGCAGCAAGCAATCCTTGCTAATTTTTAGGATTTGGGCGTTAATCATCCTGATCACCGGAATTTGTTTAATTCTGACCGCTAAAAATGCTTTTGCCGAACAGAAAGTCAAACCTAAGCTGGCCGAGGGTCGAGTCAAGAAACTAACATGTGAATTGGTGCTCAGTCAGCTTGACGAAGCTAGTTATTTGGAAAAAGATATATTTTATACCGTTGATTTTAGAAAATTGAACAGTTTAGAGGCCCTAAAAAATCTAAAAGTCGGCGATACCGTTAAAATTGAATATTTACGGCAAGATGGGGAGAACTTTCCGCGCCAGCTAACCGTAACTAAAAGCAAAACGCCTGTAGAAAGAACAACTGTTTTGTCTGGACCGGGCAAAGGGCTTGATCCGGTTTTTCCGAATCAGTATTCTTACGAACAAGGCCCGCTTGCTTATGAGGGCTATCCAGAGCCGGCCAGACACGGTTACGTTACCGATCCGGAACTGGAAGCCTATGAAGACAAAGACGAACATTCGTTTTAACTTAATATACATAAGACCGGTTCTCAAACCAATCGGAGAAGTGTCCTAGAATCAATCGGAGAACTGCACCCTTGTTTCCGTGCTCAGTGTTTTTGTTCTTTGTTGAATGCTGGTGTGCGTCTCGCGGCCTGCAATTTT